>CANQFM010000006.1 GCA_947598825.1 uncultured Eisenbergiella sp.
TTGGGGAATTTTTTAAATCCGGTCATAAAAGGATCAGTAAAACAGGGAGACTGTGGATAAAACTACGGAAACTCAAGTAATCCCGCCCTTGAATCGCGCTCAAAAATATGGGATAATATAAGTGAATTTTTCTTCAATCCGTAATACGGCAATCAGAAAGGGAAAGAGCATGGGACTGAGATTTCGTAAAAGTTTTAACATCCTGCCCGGCGTGAAAGTCAATCTGAACAAAAAAAGCGCCGGCGTCACCCTGGGCACCAAGGGCCTTCATTATACCGTCAATACCTCCGGCAAGCGCACCGCCAGCGTGGGGCTTCCCGGCACGGGGCTTTCCTACTCTACTACCTCGGGCGGGAAGAAAAAAGGCGGCAAGCAAAAGGAAACGCCCAAGGCCACTTTTCAGAAATGGCTGGGCATCGCCATCGCGGTCATCGCGGTCATCTGTGTGATCGGCGCCGTCAAAAACGCCTTAGACAAGGGAAAGGCTTCCGATAATCCGATCCTCAATGCGGTATCCTCTATCACCCAGTCGAACGACGCTGCACCCGATGCGTCCGTTCCCCAAAATGCGGCGCTCTCCGGCTCGAATGCCTCGAGCGCTTCTACAGACGCCTCTTCTACCGTATGGATCTCCGGTTCCGGCAAAAAATATCACACCAGGCCGGACTGCAGCGGCATGGAAAATGCGACGCAGATCACGCTGCAGGAGGCGTTGGACATGGGCAAGGAACCCTGTAAACGCTGCGGGTAAAAGGAAAACGGGAGCTACGCATATTCGCGGCTCCCGTTTTTGATTATCCTTCAGTTTCTTTTTCTTCGGCTCGCAGCTCCCCGGTTTCTTCCGGCGCCCTGGCATCCAACTCCTCCACGCGCATCCCCTCGATTTTCTGCTCTGCACTCCTCAGGACCTGCAACAGCCTGTCCCCGTATCCGTTCAGGCGTTCATTCATAACCGCCGTACCCTTTACCCGAATTTGGATCGGTTCGCTGCGTTCCAGCAAAACGTCATGGAGGGCGTCCAGATTTTTGCCGTAATATTCCGGCAGGTCCCATTGCTCCTTTAAGAAAGCGTGCAGTTCCTTTCTCGTCTGAAAGGCGGAAAGATCCAGTTCAAAGATCATTCGTCCCGGCCTCCTTCCCCATACAACTGCTCAAAAGTCTCATAATGGTCTTCCGTGTAAAAGATCAGGCCGTCATTGGAAAAAATAATCCGCCTGGCGTTGCGGCGGCCTCCCTCATAGTCGATGTCGCATTCAAAATACGTTCTGCCCTCTTCTTCCGGCAGCAGTCCTTCATAGTTGCCGAAGCGGTCGCCGCCGATACTCATTCCCGGGGCCACCTCCCACAGGTTACCTGCATAGGAATCCCACCCCAGATCGCGGGCTTCGGATTTGGTCAGATAATTTTCCGGCAAATGCCCGTATAAATGAAGATAAAGCGCTACATCTTCCTTTGTGGTGTAGCTGCCATCCTCCGGCAAAGTTTCCTGCACGACCGTTTCCGACGTTGGTAAAACAAAATCTCCTTCCGGCCCACAGGCAGCCAACAACCCCACCGCCAACAGCGCCCAGCAAAGGATCCGCCGTAACGGCATACCAGATTTTCCTTTCATCTTTTCCTCCATGGCCCGAATCGTAAGCAGAGCAGCGCGAATGTCCTCTTAGAAAACGCCTGCCGCCCTGCGCTGGCGGACGGCTTCATAGGCCAGGATTCCCGCCGCGACAGACGCATTGAGAGAATCGATATCCCCCTTCATCGGGATGGACGCTGCCATATCGCATTTTTCCCTGACCAGGCGCCCCACGCCGCTGCCCTCATTGCCGATCACCAGTCCGATGGGGCCCTTTAGATCCAAGTCGTACATAACGGTTCCCTTCATATCCGCGCAGACGAACCAGAGTCCTTCTTTTTTCAGCGTTTCCATCGTATTGACCAGATTGGTCACCCGCGCCACCGGCGTATGATAAACCGCCCCTGCCGACGCCTTAGCCGCTGCAGCGGTCAGGCCAACCGCCCTGTTTTTGGGAATGATCACTCCGTGGGCGCCCGCCAGATTGGCTGTCCGAATGATCGCGCCCAGATTATGGGGATCTTCGATATTATCCAGCAGGAACAAAAAAGGGGCTTCCCCCTTTTGTCTGGCTGCATCCAGGATTTCCTCTACCTCGGCGTATTCATAGGCCGCCGCATAGGCGATGACCCCCTGATGCTTTCCTGTTTCGGAAAGCTGATCCAGCCGTTCCCTCGTCACGAACCTGACCGGCGTACCCTTTTTCCGGGCTTCCCGGCGGATCGTCGCGACCGGCCCGTCCTGACAGCCGTCCAGCAGAAAAAGCCTGTCTATGGGCTGATCCGCCCGATATGCCTCCAGAACGGCGTTGCGCCCTTCAATGGTATATTCCTGATATCGCATCTCTACCGCCTTTCACAGAGATATGTCCGTCAGTTCAAAGCTTCTCTTCACCAGCGCAAGCAGCCTATCCGTCCGGCCCGTCAGATAGAGAAAGCCGTACAGCGCCTCCAGCCCCGTGGCCTTCCGATAGTCTGCCACGGAGGCGTTTTTGGCCACCGTATGGGAGTGGGCGTTGCGTCCTCGCTTATAGATCGCCAGCTCCTCCTGGGTCAGCTCCGGGAGCAGCGCCGTGGCGCAGGCAGCTTGGGCTGTGGCACAGACCACCTCGCTTTTCCTTTTATGCAGGGAATGCGCCGGCGCCTGCATCCTTTCCACTACCACCGTCCGAACCAGGAGATCGTAAATACAGTCGCCGATAAACGCCAGCGTCAGCGGCGAGTACGTCCTGACGTCCGGCCTTTGACAGTCAAACTGCGCCCGGATCTCTTCCAGCAGGCTTAAGCCCTCTTCCATTTTACCCCCTCGCGGGTATCCTCCAGGACGATACCCATTTCAAGAAGCCTGCTGCGGATCTCGTCAGCCCGGGCAAAATCCTTCGCCTTGCGCGCCGCCTGCCTCTGGGCGATCAGTTCCTCCACCTCTGCATCCAAAAGCTGTTCCTTTGTCTCTACAGTCAGGCCGCAGATATCCGTCAGAGACGTCAATTCTTCCAGCAAAGCCTGCAAAAACGCCCGGGTATGTCCGTCTCCGGTATTGGTGTTGATGAATTTCACCAGTTCAAAGACGGCGGAAAGGGCGTCGGCGGTATTGAAATCGTCATCCATCGCCTCATCGAATTTTTTCACATACTCCCCGGCCTGGCAGAGTAACCCCTGCTCCGCCTCCTCCACAGGGCCTTCTTTGGCGTTGGCCAACAAAAACTGCAGATTGGAAACCGCCGTGCGGATGCGCTCCAGCCCGTTCTTCGCCGCTTCCATCAGTTCCGCGCTGAAATTCAGCGGGCTTCTGTAATGGGCCGACAGCATGAAAAAGCGAAGCACCATGGGATCGTATTTTTCCAGAATGTCCCGCACGGTGAAGAAGTTCCCGGCGGATTTGCTCATCTTACGGTTGTCGATATTCAAAAAGGCGTTATGCATCCAGTAATGGGCGAAGGGTTTGCCGTTAGCCGCCTCCGACTGGGCGATCTCGTTCTCGTGATGGGGAAAGATCAGATCCTCCCCGCCGGCATGGATATCGATCTCCTCTCCCAGATACCGTTTGCTCATGACGGAACACTCAATATGCCAGCCGGGCCTGCCGTCGCACCAGGGGGATTCCCAAAACGGCTCTCCCTCCTTTTTGGGCTTCCAGAGTACGAAATCCAGCGGATCCTCCTTCTGATCCATGCCGGAAACCAGCAGGGAACGCTTACCGCCCTCCAGCTCATCCAGATTCTTATGGGACAGCTTGCCGTATTCCGCAAAGCTATTGACCCTGAAATACACGGTGCCGTCCTTGGCCACATACGCATGGCCCTTTTCGATCAGCGTGCGGATCATCTCCTCCATGCCGTCGATCTCCTGCGTGGCCAGCGGATGCGTCGTGGCGGGGCGCACATTCAGCGAGGCCATATCCTTTTTGCACTCTGCGATATAGCGTTCGGAGATCACGCTGGCGTCCACGCCCTCCTCGGCGGCCTTTTTGATGATCTTATCGTCCACATCCGTAAAGTTGCTGACGTAGTTGACGCGATAGCCTTTATGCTCCATATAGCGCCGCACCGTATCGAATACGATCATGGGCCTGGCGTTGCCGATATGAATCAGGTTATAGACCGTGGGGCCACAGACATACATCCGCACCTTTCCCGGCTCGATCGGCACAAATTCTTCCTTTTTCTTTGTCAGGGTATTATATATTTTCATAGGGTCTCCTTTTCTTTCTTTTGGATCCGCTTCATCTGCTCCTCCAGTTCCAGCACCCGGTTGATCAGTTCGCTGTTGGCCTTCTGCAGATCCATGATATCCTCTTTCACCGGATCGGGCAGATTCTGATCCATCGTCTCCCGGGGCAGCGGCTGGTTGTCCCTGCGCACGACGCGTCCCGGCACGCCCACCACCGTAGAATTGGGCGGCACGGCGGACAGCACCACGCTTCCCGCTCCGATCTTGGAATTTTCCCCTACGGTAAAGGAACCCAGGACCTTGGCCCCCGCGCTGATCATCACATTGTCTTCGATCGTGGGATGCCGTTTTCCCTGCTCCTTGCCCGTTCCTCCCAGGGTCACGCCCTGATAGAGCGTAACATTGTTGCCGATCACTGCAGTCTCGCCGATGATCACCCCGTTGCCGTGATCTACGAAGAAACCGCTGCCGATCCTGGCGCCAGGATGGATCTCAATGCCCGTCTTGCGGGCGCCTCTCTGGGAAATATAACGGGCCCAGAAATAGTGCCCTGACAAATACAGCCTGTGCGCCACGCGATAGTGCATCATGACGCAAAAGCTCGGATATAAAAAGACCTCCCAGGCGGAATGGATCGCCGGATCCCGTTCCCGGATGATCCGGATCTCCTCTCTGACATATTTCAAAAAACCCACGCCCACACCCCCGTATGTATCCGATTCCAGCATAAAGGATAGAGAACTTTCCCGCTTTTGTCAACTTCTTTATGGGATTTTCTCATGATTCCGCCTACACGGTTTCGTTGATCCAGACCGGCGCGAGAGGCCGGACTGCATCCTTGATCTCTTCCGGCAGCGGCCGATAACCGAAAAGCCATTCCGTCAGCCGGGCAGGATCCGCCGAAAGCAGCGGGATCCTTTCCCCTCCGCGCTCCAGGGACAGCCCATCCTCCGTCCGTTTCCAGCCGTCCGCGGCCGTCAGCGTCTCCACATCTGTCCCGGAGCCGTCCGCATCGCAGAAAAACACCCCGTTGTTGTCCGAAAGAAGGGGATCTTTTACTTCCACCGCAAACCGCCGCCTTTGGCAGCTTTTAAGCAGCGCCAGCGCGGCGGGAACGTGCAGGATCCGGGCCATGATGAGGGGCCGCTTTTCCCTGCGCCGGAGGACAAACCGTTCCTCGATTTCCTTTTCCGCCAGCACTTCCAGAATCTCCGGCCTTCCCTCCTCGCAGGTATACATACAGAGCCCCCGCAGGACGCCGTCCTCTTCATATCCGTAAATACAGCCGTTCTGGGCGGCCAGCTCCGCCGCCTGCTGCCTGTAATATGCCTGATCCCGAAAGACGTAAACCCCCTTATGCGCCGAAAGGAAGTCCTTGGCAAAAGCCGCCGCCCGTTTGGCGTCCTGCTCACTCAGCCGGCTCAGCCGCTCCTTTTGAAGCGAAAACGCGTCCCAGACGGGCCTGTCATAGATATAGGCAAATCCAAAGGGGGCATAGATCTTCGGGGAAGCCGGCATCAGGAAACAAAAAGGCATCCCTTCCCGTCGCAGAAGCGCCATCGCTTCTTTTAACAGCGCCGCCATATACCCCCTGTGACGCCAGACTTCCCGGGTGGCCACGCCCACCAGATAGGAGGACGCCACCTCTTTTCCCAACACCCGCATACGCTCCGGCGTCAGGTAGAGCATGGAACGGATCCCTTCCGGCCCTTCCAGCACCAGGCCCCGGTTTTCTGCCGCTTTTTCAGAAAAATAATAGGATGTAAAGGCCTCCGTATCCTCTGAAAATACTTCCCGCCACAGGCCCTCTGCCGCAAGGCAGCCGTTTTTTTCCAGACGGCGCAGGGTCACATCCGTAAAAGCCGTCCCGTCCATGGCTCTCATCCCTTTGGACAGCCGCTGCAGCCTTCGCAGCCCCGGACCGCTGCTGCATCCCGGTCATACAGATCCATGGGGCTGGTAAGCAGGCAGACCGCCTGGGAAGAGATCCCTTCCCCGTTTCCGGTAAAGCCCAGCCCTTCTTCTGTCGTCGCCTTTACATTGACCTGGGAAACCCGGAGCTGTAAAGCCTCCGCGATATTACAGCGCATCTGTTCGATATGCGGCCGCATTTTCGGCGCCTGGGCAATGATGGTGGCGTCGATATTTTCGATCAGAAACAGATTTTCCCGAAGCAGGTCTCCCACCCGTTCCAGCAGCCTTAAGGAGCTGATCCCTTCATAAGCCGGATCCGTGTCGGGAAAATGCTTCCCGATATCCCCCAGAGCAGCCGCCCCCAGCAGGGCGTCCATGATGGCGTGCAGCAGCACGTCCGCGTCGGAATGGCCCAAAAGCCCCTTCTCCCAGGGGATCTCCACACCGCCCAGGATCAGCCTCCTGCCTTCTACCAGCCTGTGTACGTCATATCCTGTACCGATCCGCATATTTTCCTCCGCCTTTCCTGTTACGATCCGTTTCTAAAGAAAAAGGGAAGCGCTGACTGACCAGGCTTCCCATGTACGTCGTA
Organism: uncultured Eisenbergiella sp.; assembly: GCA_947598825.1. GTDB lineage: Bacteria > Bacillota > Clostridia > Lachnospirales > Lachnospiraceae > Gallintestinimicrobium. Next base: position 6,746 of record CANQFM010000006.1, read on the forward strand.
GCGAGAGGGGGACTTGAACCCTCGACACCGCGGGTATGAACCGCGTGCTCTAGCCAGCTGAGCTATCTCGCCAGAAGATGATATGGGGCCTACAGGGCTCGAACCTGTGACCCTCTGCTTGTAAGGCAGATGCTCTCCCAGCTGAGCTAAGACCCCGTATCCTGCGCCGCCAATTTACGGCTGCTTGATTAGTATACAAAAAACGCTATCAAAAGTCAAGCCATATTTCAAATTTTTTCAAACCCCAAAAACTGCCGGGACGCGTCATTGCTGCCCCGCCTGCTGCTGCGCCAGCGCCGCCAGCCAGCTTTGAAACTCCGTCATGATATCCCCATAGGGAACCGCCCAGCAGATCCCATAGGTATCCCCGCCGGAAACCATCCCGACCCAGACGCCCTCCAGGCTGTACACGCCGCCTCCGCTGGATCCGTAGGAAACGGTGGATAAAAACTGCAGCACCTGCTGGGAAGGCTGATTGGGATAAGCCACGCTGTCATCGTCCAGCACGCCCGCCTCGACCAGCGCATTCGGCCCCGCCGCCGAACTGACGGCAAACAGGATATCCCCTTTTTGCTTCCCGATGTCCGCAGCATCGGAACCGGCCGCCGGCAGAAGGCTCCGCAGGGTTTGTTCCGAAAGCTGGGCGCAGGGCACCAGCAAAAATCCCACGTCCTTGTCCGAATTGACATAAGCCACATAAGCTTCCTGCACCGTATCGTCCGAAAACTGCACCTGCGTATGCGCCCGTCTCAGACAATGCGCGGCTGTCACAATATAAACCATGTTTCCGTCCATCGCAACGATCACACCGCTGCCTTCACTGGCATAGATCAGCCCCAGCGGATCTGCGTCGCTGTAATTGTATACCCGCACATTGTGCCCTGCCGTCCGTACCGCCGCTTCCAAAACCACCGGCTGCAGGGCTTCGACCGTCTGGCGCACCTGCAAGAGCCTGGCCTGATCCGCCACTTTTGCCCCATCCGCCGATCCGTAGGACGGCGGAGCCGCCTGCGCCGTGACGGGCGACAAAAAAAACAGGGCCGCCGCCAGGGCGATTAAGAATTTCTTCATAAAGGAACCTCCCCGACGCTGCATCCAGGCCCGGTTTCCTGACAGAAAAACCGGTTGGGGAGCGCGCCGTCCGTTGTGTCCCAGTATACTCCCCTTTTCCTCCGGACGCAAGAATACAGCGAATATTTCGGTTGGAAAAAAACAAATATCGTTGTATACTATATTTACTGATGAAAAGAAGGAAACGGACTCATGAAAATGAAACGGCGCAGGCTGATCCCTGTCATCTGCATTCTTTTGCTCTTCCTGATATCCCTGTCCTGGGTCTTTTGTGCGCCCGTCCGCCAGGAGCTGACCGTAGAAATGTACTACCGGCAGTCGGACGCCGGCATAGCGGCCCAGCTTTTCTGGGGAGAAAACGGGACGCTTTCCGCCGAAAACTGCTCGGACGGAAGCCGGGAGGGCAATATCGTCCAATTTTCGCTTCCCCAGGCCCCCGATCAGGTGAAAATGCTGCGCGTCGATCCTTCCAATACGGAAGCCGTCTATAGCATCACGCATTTCGGCTTTCTGCTCAACGGCCAGCCCTTCCTGGAAATGGACGCGGCGCAGATTTTGGACTCCTTTGTACCGGTCAACGCCTCTCTCTCCCTTTCCGGAGAGGAATTGATTGTGACGCCCAAAAATGCCGACAGCGGGCTTTTTATCGACAGCGAAGCTCTCCATCAGAGCGTGATGGAAGCCTCTATGCAGCTTTGCCAGGACAAGCTCCGGGAACGGTTCTTCCTGTCCCTGCTTCTGACAGTTGTTCTTCTGACAGCGGTCTGGTTTGCTGCGCCGCTGTCCGCCTTTTTTTCCTCCTTTTTCAAAAAGGAGGAAACGGGGCATTTTGACTGGTTTTCCCTGACAGCCTGCGCGGTAATCGCCGGCGCCCTGTTGTCGGTGACCCTTATCGGCCTGTTTTCCGAGCTTGGTCTTCATCCGGACGAATGGGATGTGAAAGCCTGTCTGGACTACGGCATGACCCATTTTTTCCCGCCTGATATGCGGGATCCGGAGGTGGCGAACACCTACAGCGGATACGGCTATACCAAGCTGGAAAATTTCACCTGGTATTTCTTTCTGGCAGGCAAGATCTCCCTGCTTTGTAAGGCCCTGTTTTGCTCCATTCCTTATTATCGGGTGCCCAATCTTTTGCTGTTTTTGCTGATGGCCGTCCTGTTTTTTAGGAACATCCGGCAAAAGAAGTGGATGATGGCCGCCTTCGGCATCTGTGCCCAGGCCTGGTATATTTTTTCCTATACCACGGCGGACGCCCTGGATTTTGTCCTGTCGTTTCTGGCCATCTGCCAACTGGCCGATCCGAGCAGCCTGCTCTACCGCACGGTGCGCATGCCGGGCCATTCCCGTCGGCGCACGACCGGGATCCTGCTGCTGGGGCTTCTCTACGGCATGATCACGCTGGGAAAGCCAAACTATTTTTCCATCCTGGCCCTCACCTTCTTTGTCCTGCTGTTTTTGCTCCTGCAGCAGCCGAAGGGGGAAAAGCGCCGTCTCCTCTGGCGCAATTATCTTGGCATCCTCGGCGTATGCGCGGCGGTCTTTCTTGCCCGCGCCGGCTTTGAGGTGGCCCACTATGGGACGGAGAGGGCGGCAGTCAAAACAGAAATGGCGATCCTCCATGCGGATTATGACAAAAACCCTGCCACGCCCATAGAAGAGCAGGGCTCCTCCTGGCATATGTACGAAAGAGGCGCTTCGCTGTCCGACCTTTTTTCGGAGAATCCGGAGTGGTTTTCCATGAGTTATAAAAGCTTTTGCGGGCTGATCCAGGACAGGGAGACGGGATCCTGGTATTATATTCTCATGGGGCTGCTCTATGCTGTCCTGCTTTTGTCCGCAGGCGTCAGCGCCCTGCGAAGCCCCTCTAAATGGGAACGGTGGGAATTTGCCATCGGCATCCTTCTGATGCTGGGCGGGGTGCTGGCCTCGATCGCCAATTCCTATCTCATCGATTCCCAGGCCCAGGGGCGCTACCTGCTGCCCCTTCCCCTGATCGCCGCCTATTTGTTTTCCAAAAGGCCGGTGCTGTCGAACAGTCCGCTGTTTAAAGCGGCCCTGCTTCTGGCCGGGATCCTCTCTGTCGGGTATTTCGGGCTGGTAGGAATCCCCCTGTTTCTCTAAAAAACAAAGCGTACTCCCCAGCAGCCTTAAAAATTAATTTTGAAAGGGAAAACCAATGATCGAAAACAAAGACCTGCATTTGAATTTCATAAAAAAAGAACCCCAGACCGGCAGTTTTTGCGGAATGCGCTATCTGCTCAGAAAAGGAAAAAACGAGGAAGGAGACTGCCTGGAGACCATTCTCTGGCCGGAACCCTTCTGTTTTGCCAAAACGCCGGATTCCGAAAAACAACTGCAGTGTTTTCCCCTGACCGACGATGGACTGAAAGCCGCGGTGGAATGGCTCAACCGACAGTATGAGGCCCAGGAGGGCCGATGGAAGGTGGCAAGCAGCGGGTTGGGCGATCCGCCTTCTCATTCAGGCAGCGCGCTTCTATAGAGAAGCGCGCTTTTTCTTTTCCCCTGTTACATCCGCTCCGGCGCAGAGAAGCCCAGCACGTCGATACAGCTTTCCAGCACCCGCAGCGTCAGTGAAAGCAGGCTGATCCATCCGGCCTGTTTCTTCTCATTTTCTTCCGTCAGGATCCTCGTATCGTGATAAAACCTGTTGAGCGCATTGGCCAGATCGTAGAGATATGCGCACACTTTATGCGGCGCCAGGTCGGCGCAGGCGCCTTCCATCATGGCGTTAAAGCCGGCAAGCTGCATCATCAGATCCTTTTCCAGATCGTTTTCGGCCTCCCGGATCGCCTGAGGCGCGATCTCATGTCCCAATTCCCGATACCGTCCCAAAATGGACTTGATCCTTACGATCGTATAGAGGATATAAGGGCCCGTATCTCCCTCGAAGGAAGTAAACCGGTCAATATCGAATATATAATCCTTTCCGGCCTGATTGGACAGGTCCCCGTATTTAAGGGCGGACAGCCCCACCACCTTCGCGGTCCCGGCCGCTTCCTCCTGGCTCATCTCATGACGGCTCTCCACGATCTTGCGGTACATTTCCTCATTGATATCCTCCAGCAAGGATTTCAACTGCATCACACCGCCATCCCTGGTCTTGAACGGTTTCCCGTCTTTTGCGTTCATAGTGCCGAATGGGATATGCACGAGCTGCGTCTGGGGCTTTACAAGCCCGGCCTTACGGGCCACCCGAAACACCTGCAGGAAATGCATTTCCTGGCGCTTGTCCGCCAGATAGATGATGGCGTCCGCATGCAGATTTTCCATACGGTCCTTGATGGTTGCCAGATCCGTGGTGGCATACAGCGCCGCGCCGTCGGATTTTAAAATGAGGCAGGGCGGGATCTCCTTGGTATCCGTTTCCTCTTTGACGTCCACTACCAGCGCCCCGTCGCTCTCATGGGCGAGCCCGGAAGCTTTCATCTCTTCCACCATTTCCGGGATCAGGGGTTTCGCGTCGGATTCCCCTTTCCACAGGTCGAACTCTATGTTCAGATCCGCATAATTTCTCTTCAGATCCGGCAGGGAAACGGCCATGATCTGCTTCCACAGCGCGTCATAGCCCCGCACCCCCTTCTGGATCTTGACCGTAGCCTCCAGCGCCGCCTCCTTAAAGGCAGGATCCTCTTTGGCCCTTTTGCTGGCCGCCGGATAGATCTCCCCCAGTTGCTCCACCGTAAAGGGCGGTTCCTGGGGGTACTCGCCCTGATAATCCTCATCGAAATAAACCAGCTCCGGCTGCCGCCTTTTAAGCTCCATGCAGATCAGCCCCATCTGCGTGCCCCAGTCCCCCAGATGCACGTCGCCGGTGACCGTGTGCCCGCAATAGCGGCAGATCCGTTTGATGCTCTCTCCGATGATGGCGGGACGCAGATGCCCGACATGAAGCGGCTTGGCCACGTTCGCGCCGCCGTAGTCCACCACGATATTCCTGGGCTTTTCCGGCATTTCCAGACCGAATTTCGGACTGCACGCCATTTCATTTACATAATCTCTGACAAAGCTTTCTTTCAGTTTCAAATTCAAAAAACCCGGCGCAGCGACGCCGACCTGGGCAAATATCCCGCTGTCCTTCAGACAGCCGGCCACCTCCTGGGCGATAATCAGGGGCGCCTTATGGTACGTTTTGGCCCCAGCCATGGCGCCGTTACACTGATACTCGCACAGATCCGGCCGGTTGGACGCCGTGACCCGGCCCAGATTTGCATCGTACCCGGCCGCCGCAAAGCCCCGCTTCATCTCCTCCGAAATAAGATCCAAAAATTTTTTCATTTCCTACTCCTCGTTCTCCAAGTCCCGGCGTTTCGCCATTTCCCGTTCCCTTTTGGAAAAAACGCAGCCGCAGTAATCCTGCCGGTACAGGCCGTATTCCCGGCTCAGTTCCAGGGAACGCTGGTAACCGCCCCGCTTTTTAAAATCGGACGGCAGATAGGCCACGCCCAAAGCCGCCCCCATCCTCTGCCCGATCTCATTGAGCGCCTGCGCATTTTTGAGCGGGCTGATGCTCAGCGTCGTCGTAAAATAATCGAACCCGCCCTCCTTTGCCATGGCCGCGGCCTCCCGCAGCCGCAGTTCAAAGCAGACCATGCACCGTTTGCCGCCCTCCAGGCAGTCCTCCAGCCCCTGCACCGCTCCAAAAAACCGTTCCGGCTCGTAGTCCCCTTCGACAAAGGAAATGCGATTCCCGACTCCCTGTGCGTTGAGCGCCCCGATCAGACGCTTTTGTTCCGCGACGCGCAGGCCGTATTCCGCAGGCAGGGAGATATTCGGATTGTAATAAAAAACCGTGATTTCAAAATACTGCCGCAGATATTCCAGGCAATAGCTGCTGCAGGGAGCGCAGCAGCTATGCAAAAGCAGACGTCTATGATGGTCCGGCAGGGAATCGAGTACGTTATCCAGTTCTTTCTGATAGTTTACCCTCTGCCCGTTCATCATTTAAAGTAGGCCACGCCCGACTCAAAGATCTTCAAATCCTGGTCGCCGTAAATATTGATCGCCACCCCGCTGTCCCGGCGTTCGGAATGGGCCATCTTGCCCAGGATCCTCCCATCCGGAGAAGTGATGCCCTCGATGGCGGCAAAGGAACCGTTGATGTTCCACTCCTCGTCCATGGAAAGATTTCCCTCGGGATCCGCATACTGGGTCGCCACCTGGCCGTTGGCAAAAAGCTTTTCGATCCATTCCTCAGGCGCGACGAAACGGCCCTCCCCGTGGGAGGCCGGGTTTACATAGGTTTTTCCAAGCTGCGCGCCGGCCAGCCAGGGCGACTTATTGGATACCACCTTTGTATACACCATTTTGGAAATATGGCGGTTGATAGTATTGAAGGTCAGCGTAGGGGAATCCTCCTTTTGTCCGACGATCTCCCCATACGGCACAAGTCCCAGCTTGATCAGCGCCTGGAAGCCGTTGCAGATCCCCAGGCACAGGCCGTCCCGCTCTGAAAGCAGCTTCATGACGGCCTCCTTGATCTTCTCATTCTGAAAAGCCGTCGCAAAGAACTTCGCGGAACCGTCCGGTTCGTCCCCTGCGGAAAAGCCGCCGGGGAACATGATGATCTGCGCCTGGCCGATCTCTTTTTCAAACTCATCCACGGAGGAACGGATATCCTCCGCGCTCAGGTTTTTAAATACCCTCGTGGTCACGTCGGCCCCTGCGCGCTCAAAGGCCTTTGCGCTGTCGTATTCGCAGTTCGTCCCGGGGAATACCGGAATGAACACCTTCGGCCTGGCGACTTTGTGTTTGCACACATAGATGCCGTCCGCCCGATAAAGGCCGGTATCCACCGGCGCGTCCCCTTTCACAGCCTTGGTGGGGAACACCTTTTCCAGCGTCCCTTTCCAGGCGGCCAGCGCCTCTTTTAAGGAGATCCGAACGCCGGCGACTAAAAAGGCCGGTTCCGCGATCACTTCTCCCAGCAATTCGTACGACCCCGAAATCTGATCCAGGCGGGACGCGTCCACTTCGGCTACGATATCCCCCATGCCGTTTTTAAAGAGCGAATCCGGATTTACGGCGTCGCAGACCGCAATGCCCAGCCCATTGCCAAAAGCCATCCTGGAGAGGGCGGCCGCCGCGCCGTATCCATCCAGCGCATAGGCGGAAACGATCACCCGGTCTTTGATCAGACCGCCGATCCGGCGATACAGCTCCATGACACGTTCGTAGACCGGCAGGTCATAATCGTCCTTTTCAATGGAAAAACGCACCAGTTTGTTGCCGGGCTTCTTTAATTCCGGCGTGATAATATCTTCCTCTTTCGCCACGTCCACTGCAAAGGATACCAGCGTGGGAGGAACGTCGATCTCATTGAAGGTGCCCGACATGGAATCCTTGCCGCCGATGGAGGGCAAGCCGTAGCCGATCTGGGCATCGTAGGCGCCCAGCAGCGCCGCAAAAGGCTGGCTCCAGCGCTTCGGATCCTCGGTCATGCGGCGGAAATATTCCTGGAAGGTGAACCGGATCCTGCTAAAGTCACCGCCTGACGCCACGATCCTGGCCATGGACTGGGTCACCGCATAGATCGCGCCATGGTAGGGACTCCAACTGGAAAGGTAGGGATCGAAACCATAGGCCATCATCGTTACCGTATCCGTCTTTCCCTTAAGGACAGGCAGCTTGGCCACCATCGCCTGCGTCTCGGTCAGTTGATATCTGCCGCCGTAAGGCATAAGCACGCTGCCGGCCCCGATGGAGGAATCAAACATCTCCACCAGCCCCTTCTGGGAGCAGACGTTTAAGTCGGACAGCGTCGTCAGCCAGGCCTTCCTGATATCTTTCTCCTGCAGGGCGCTGCCCACCGCCCCGATCGCATAGCGATCCAGATAATTGTCTTCCTGAGAAGGGACGTCTACGAAAACATCCGTCTCCTGATGGGCGCCGTTGGTGTCCAGAAATGCGCGGGCGATATCCACGATCTTCTTTCCGCGCCATTTCAGGACCAGTCTGGGTTCCTCTGTCACCACCGCTACCGGCACCGCCTCCAGATTTTCCTGAGCCGCATAATTCAGAAATTCCTCCACGTCCCCGGGCGACACCACCACCGCCATCCGCTCCTGGGATTCGGATATGGCCAGCTCCGTACCGTCCAGGCCCGCGTATTTCTTCGGCACCCTGTCCAGATCCACCACCAGCCCGTCGGCCAGCTCGCCGATGGCAACCGACACGCCGCCGGCGCCGAAATCGTTACACTTTTTGATCAGACGAGAGACTTCCGCCCGCCGGAACAGGCGCTGGATCTTGCGCTCCGTAGGAGCGTTGCCTTTCTGTACCTCCGCGCCGCAGGTCTCGATGCTCTTCTCCGTGTGTACCTTGGAAGATCCCGTAGCGCCGCCGCAGCCGTCCCGGCCGGTGCGCCCTCCCAGAAGGATGATGATATCGTCCGGATCGGAATTTTCCCGGATCACGTTCCTGCGGGGAGCCGCCCCCATGACCGCGCCGATCTCCATGCGCTTTGCCACATAGGCGGGATGATAGATCTCTTTTACATAACCGGTCGCCAGACCGATCTGATTGCCATAGGAAGAATAGCCGCTGGCCGCGCCGCGGACCAGTTTTTTCTGGGAGAGCTTGCCCTTTAAGGTGTCCGCCACAGGCACCGTCGGATCTGCCGCCCCTGTCACGCGCATGGCCTGATAGACATAGCCGCGGCCGGAAAGCGGATCTCGGATCGCGCCACCCAGACAGGTGGCCGCGCCGCCGAAAGGCTCGATCTCGGTGGGATGGTTGTGGGTCTCGTTTTTAAAGAACACCAGCCATTCCTCCGTCACAGGGCCGTCGCCGTAATCCATCTCTACAGGAACCACCACGGAACAGGCGTTGATCTCGTCGGACTGTTCCATATCCTTAAGCTTTCCTTCGCGTTTTAATTTGCGCATCGCCATCAGGGCCAGATCCATCAGACAGATAAACTTGTCCGGACGGTCCGCAAAGATCTCCGCCCGGGTGTCCAGATAGCTCTGATAGGTGGTTTCCATGGGCGTCCGATAATAACCGTCTGCAAATTCGATGTTTTTAAGCTCCGTAGAAAAAGTGGTATGACGACAGTGATCCGACCAGTAGGTATCCAGTACGCGGATCTCCGTCATGGACGGATCGCGCTTTTCCTCGGTTGCGAAATAATTCTGAATGTGCAGAAAATCCTGAAAGGTCATGGCCAGCCCCAGGGATTCGTACAGCGCTTTCAGATTCTCCCTGTCAAGGGCGGTAAAACCGTCGAAGATTCTGACGTCGGCGGGCTCCTCGAATTTCGTCACCAGCGTACAGGGCTTTTCCATCCCGGTCTGTCTGGAATCCACGGGGTTGATGCAATAGGCTTTGATCCTGTCCATCTCCTCATCCGTCAGCGCTCCGATGATCAGATAGGTCACGGCGGTCCGGATGACCGGCTGTTCGTCCGCTTTTAAGAACTGGACGCACTGGACGGCGGAATCCGCCCGCTGGTCGAACTGTCCCGGCAGAAATTCCACGGAAAAAACATGTCCGTTTGCAGGGATCTCGATCCGTTCCCGATAGAGGATGTCCACCGGAGGTTCCGAGAACACGGTGCTGCAGGCCTGTTCAAAGACCTCGTCGCTTAAGTTTTCCACATCATACCGGATGAACATGCGGACATCCTCGATGGCCTTCATGTTCAGATAGTTGATCAGATCTTCTTTCAGTTCCAGCGCCTTGACCGCAAATCCCGGTTTTTTCTCCACATAGATCCGTTTTACGTTTTCCATAGTTCTCCTTTTTCTCCTGAAATATTCTGTCTTAAACTGCGATGTCAATCGGGAACGATGCCGCTTACCAGGGTGAACAGCTCGTCGTCTATCCTTTCTTCCGAAATCCCGATCGTGCGGGACAAAACGCGCAGCCCTTCCAGCGCATACATGATATTGGCCGCAGCCGCTCTACTTTCCAGCTCATAAAATTCTCCGTTTTCCATGCCGGCCTCCAGAAGCTGGGAAAGGGCCTGTACCGCGTCGTCAAATTTCCGGCGCTGCGGGTTCTCCTCCGCCGACAGGGCATGGGCGAAATTATACTCATAAGTGGCTACCGTCAGATCTTCCTTCCGGCCCAGGATCTCTTTTTTCTGTTCCTTAAAAAAGATCATCAGCACGTCCGCAACGGTGGCGTCCTCCTGCAGCCTTCGGGAAAAAACATCGTCCGTCTCGGCTTCTTCCTCTTTCAGCACCGCCTCGAACACTTCCCGCACGCTGCTAAAGTACAGGTATAAGCCGCCCCGGCTGATCCCGCACGCCTCCACGATATCCTTCATGGTGACATCCTTATAGCCCTTCTGCGCAAAGATATGCCGCGCGGTCGTTAAGATCATCTGTCTTTTCTGTTCCGATTTTTCACCCATAAAAACATTCCTCATCCGTATATTTGCCTGCCGGCCTTCTCGATAAGGATATTATATGTTAATGACCGGCGTATTTCAACAGGAATTTCGGGCGGGGCCTGCCGCGATTTCATGAAAACTTAAGGATTTTTCCGTTTTCCTTTCTTGCAGGAGGGGGAAAAATAGAGTAATATGAGTAACAGTTCCGACACGAACGATCGACGTGATCTATGAGAAAGGCTTCGCAATGAAATATGTTATCCTGACGATAAAGAAGATGCTGCGGTATCTGCTTAAGCCGCTTTCTTTCCTGCCAGCGCTGGGGATGATGTACCTGATCTATACCTTTTCCGCGCAGTCGGGGATGGAGTCCGGACGGCTGAGCCTTTGGATCAGCACAAAGCTGGTCTCTTTAGCCAACCGCATTTTTGACCTGGGCCTTAACGCAGGACAGTTGGCAGCATATGCCGATGCGATCCACTTTTATGTGCGCAAGCTGGCCCATGTATCCGAGTATTTCCTGCTGGCCGTTTCCGTTGCCCTTCCCCTGTATGTATACCGGCTTCGCGGCTTTTTGCTCGTCCTGGTGGCCGGCCTGTTCTGCGTCGCCTTCGCCGGACTGGACGAATACCATCAGTCCTTTATTTCCGGGCGTTCCCCGTCGATTCGGGATGTGGGGATCGACAGCATCGGGATCTTTCTTGGCATTTACTGCACCAGGATCGGCGGTTTTCTCGGCCGGAAGACGGTTTTTGCGCCGCTGTCCCTGTCGAGAAAACGCGCTTCCAAAAGGACGTAGGGCGGCAGTCAAAGGGTCGCCCCTCCGGCTGCCGCCCCGGTTCTCACAGACATACCGCAAAAAAGTAAAATTAGGTCTTGAAAACAAGAAAAGAAGTATGTTATAATACAGTTCGGCGGTTTGAAGAAAGCCGCCGGATAGGGGCATAGTTCAAAGGTAGAACAGCGGTCTCCAAAACCGTCGATGTGGGTTCGATTCCTACTGCCCCTGTTTTTTTATGCCATTTTTTCCCGTTTCCGGTCACAGGTAGCCGCCAGGCTATTCTTTTCCCTCGTAAAACCGGAAGATCTCTTCCAGGTAGGGCGACAGCACCTCGGCAGGGGAACGATAGATCTCGTGCTTTGCCCCTTCCACCAAAACGATCCTGCCGTCCGCGATCCGGGAGATGAACTTCTCCTGCGCAGAGGCCCTGACCAACGTATCCAGTTCTGCTTCAAACAAAAGCACCGGCGCTTTCACCTTCCTGGCCTGCGCCGTGCTAATCACGAAATTCCCGGCATTGATCGCCTCCTTGCCCCAGTAATAGCTTGCGGAGGAAGTCTGGTATTCCGCATTTTCCCGGCGGATCTGCTGGTAATAGGCGTGCCGGGCGCAGGAAGTGGCGCTGGCCTCCTCGAAGGATTCTTCCGGATCAAAGGGGGCCTGGGTAAACAGCCGCTCTTTCCCCTCTCCTTTTGCCACCTTATAGTCGCACAGGATCCGGGCGGCCCAGGGCGGGCAGGCGCCCAGGTTCAGCCCCATCATCGGCGCGTTCAGCACGGCCTTCGCAAAGTCGTTGGGATACTGTTCCAGATAAAACGCACCGATGCAGCCGCCCATGGAATGCGCGTACAGATACAGCGGCCGCTCCTGCGCTACCGGCTTTACCACCGTCTGCACGAACCTGTGCAGATCCTTGACATAGCGGGTAAACAGATCGATATATACGATGGTGACATCCTCCACCTCCCGCATCGACTTCCCGTGGCCCCTGTGATCCATCACGGCCACCTGATACCCTTCTCGATAAAAATACCAGATCAGCTCATGATATTTCAGACAGGACTCCGTGAAACCATAGCTGATCACAATCGTCCCTTTTGCCCCCTGCTGCAGATAGAGTTCATAATACAGCCCGTCATGAGGCGCTTCCTGCATCCCCTGCGCCTCCTGGGAAGAAAGCCTCTCGGTCTTCATCCTTCCGTCCCGGCAGACGTTCTTTAAAAAAGGCTCCACTTCCTCCCGCATTTTCTGGGAGAATTCCTCTTCTGTCAGGCACACTGTCCTGCAGGGCCTTGTCTTTGTCAGCACTTCTTTGTTCATACGTCCCAATCCCGCTCCAATTTCAGCTTCGCCGCCATTTTAATGAGGTTCACCGACCCCTGAATGCCGAATTCGCTGCTGTCTATCAGAAGATCTTTCCCCTCTTTCTGATCCCAGTTGCGATCCGTGAAATATTCATAATAATTTCTTCTGGTCTTGTCCATATGCCGGATGACCTTTTCCGCCTCTTCCCGTTTGAAGCCATAGCGCTCCATCACCGTTTCTGTCCTTCGCTCAAAGGGCGCGTAGATATAGACCTTGAGTATTTCATTGCGGTTGCGCAGCACATAATCCGCTCCCCGCCCGACGATAACGCAGGATTCGCCGCGCTTGACGATCGAGCGGATCACTTCCGCCTGCGCACGGTATATCTTCTCATTGGTACTCTCCTGGATCAGATCGATGCTGGGCGCCAGCTCCAGGAAACGCCCGATCAGTTTTTCATCCGCATTGCCCACTACGGATCGGTCCAGTCCGCTCTTCTTGGCCGCCATGTCGATCAGATTCCTGTCATAAAACCCGATCCCGAGGGCCTTCGCCAACCGCTCCCCGATCTCTCTTCCCCCGCTGCCAAAGCTTCTGCCGATGGTGATGATCAACTGTCTGTCCATGCCGTCCCCTCCTTTTTATGCGGTTTTGATACTTTCAGTATAGCGGATTTTAAAATCCCCTTCAAGGGAAAGGGACGTTTTTGCGCACATATTTTATCCTGTTTTGTAAAAACTAATCCCTGTAGCCACAGACGGCGGGCAAAAAAGTCCGCCCATAGCCGCAAAATCTGCGGCGGTACGTCAAAAGGAGGTTCTTATGGAAAAGATAGAAAAACCCGACGACATGGCGGACGACACCGTTATGTCCGCCGACGGCGTCAATCCGATCTCCAAAGACGAGGAAAGGCCGGAGGAAAAAAATGTCCTGGACGACGGTTTGAGCCTCTTCTTTCCCGGCGCGATCCCGCCCGACTACTTCCCCGGTTTTCCCGGCGGGCCTTCTATCGGCTGACGGGCGTTTCAGGGGGCAAAGGGTCTTTGCCGGAGATTGGGCCGGCAGAGGCCCTGCGTACATCTTTTTTCTCTACCGCAAAAACTCCATCACATCCCGGACGCTGCGCACGCCCACGAGCCGGATACCCGAAGCCGTCGTCAGTTGTTTTAAACTCACCTGCGGCAGAATACAGGTGGAAAATCCCAGCTTCGCCGCTTCCTGGACGCGGGATTGGGCCATGCTGACCGCCCGGATCTCTCCGGAAAGCCCCACCTCACCGAAAGCGAGGACGCCCTCCTCTACCGGAAGGTTGCGGAAGCTGGACAGGATCGCCGTCACAATGCCAAGATCTATGGCCGGTTCCGTGATCCGGATGCCTCCCGCGATGTTGACGTAAGCGTCGCAGTTTCCGATCTGGACGCCGAGGCGCTTTTCCAGGACCGCCATCAGCAGGTTGACCCTGTTTAAGTCCGTTCCCGCAGCCTGGCGGCGCGGGATCCCGAAACCGCTCTGGCAGACGAGCGCCTGGATCTCCGTCAGGATCGGCCGCGTACCCTCCATGGAACAGGAAACCACGGACCCGCTGGCCCCCACGGGCCTTCCGTTCAACATATATTCCGAGGGGTTTTTTACCTCCGCCAGCCCTTCCTGGCGCATTTCAAACACACCGATCTCATTGGTGGAACCGAAGCGATTCTTTACGCCCCGCAGGATCCGATAGGAGGCGTGACGATCTCCCTCAAAATACAGGACGGTATCTACCATATGCTCCAGCACCCTGGGGCCTGCCACCGTCCCCTCCTTCGTCACGTGCCCGACAATGAACACGGACACGCCCATTCCCTTTGCCAGCCGCAGCAGCACGCCCGTGGCCTCCCGCACCTGGGAAACGCTTCCCGGCGCCGCGCTGACCTCCTGGCTGAACATGGTCTGAATGGAGTCGATGATGACCACTTCCGGTTTCAGCTTTTCGATGGCCGCTTCGATCTCTTCCAGATCCGTCTCACAGTAGAGCATCAGCGCGTCGGTAAACTCCCCGATCCGCTGGGCGCGCATCTTGATTTGGCGCAGGGATTCCTCCCCTGAGACATAGAGCGTCCTTCGGTTATGCGCAGCCAGATTTTTACACATCTGCAAAAGCAGGGTAGACTTGCCGATCCCCGGATCCCCGCCTACCAGCGTCAGGGATCCGGCCACGATACCGCCTCCCAAAACCCGGTCCAATTCCCCGATCCCTGTCGTCGTCCGAAGCTCCTCTTCCATAGAGATCTCATGCAATACGGCTGGTTTGTTCTCTGCGCCCCCCGTCCTGGCCCTGGCCACCTTTTTCTCCCGGACAGCCGGAGACGCTTCCTCCACAAAGGAGTTCCAGGAGCGGCAGGACGGGCACTGGCCCATCCATTTGGCGGATTCATGGCCGCAAACCTGACAGAAAAATACAGTTTTCGTTTTCTCTTTCGCCATCTTTTCGATATCCTGTCTTTTTTCTCAAATGTTCCGTCACTTTACCGTAAACGTGACCTTTCCCTCCCGGTACCCGGCGCTCACCATATCTCCCGTCTTTACCCGGCCGGACAGGATCTCTTCCGCCAGCGCGTCTTCCACCATAGTCTGGATCGCGCGTTTCAGAGGCCTGGCCCCCATCTTGAGATCGCTGTGTTTTTCTACGATATATTCCTTTAACGCGGGCGTCAGGGAAAGCCGGATGTTCATCTGTTCCCGGCATCTTTTGATCAGATTTTCGGAAAGCAGCGTGATGATCTGCTTCATATCCTCCTTCGTCAACTGATGGAACACCATGATCTCATCGATCCGGTTCAAAAACTCCGGACGGAACAGGCGCTTGACTTCTTCCATCACGCCGTTTTTCATCTTTTCGTAATTTTTCTGCGCATCCTCTTTTGCCGCAAACCCTAAGTTCTTGGGATCGACGATCCTCTGCGCCCCGGCGTTGGAGGTCATAATGATGACCGTATTCTTAAAGTTCACCCTTCGGCCCTTGGAATCGGTGATCTGCCCATCGTCCAGCACCTGGAGCAGAATGTTGAACACGTCCGGGTGGGCCTTCTCCACCTCGTCAAACAACACGACAGAATAGGGATTGCGGCGCACCTTCTCTGAAAGCTGGCCGCCGTCGTCAAAGCCCACATAGCCCGGAGGGGAACCGATCATTTTGGAAACGGAATGTCCTTCCATATATTCCGACATATCTACGCGGATCAGCGCGCTTTCCGAGCCGAACATCGCCTCCGCCAGCGCCTTGGAAAGTTCCGTCTTTCCTACCCCCGTAGGGCCCAGAAACAGGAAAGAACCGATGGGCCGCCTGGGATCCTGCAGCCCCACGCGCCCGCGCCGCATTGCCTTGGCCACGGCGCTCACGGCCTCCGTCTGGCCCACCACCCGTTTGTGAAGGATGGATTCCAGTTTCATCAGCCGTTCCCCTTCTTTTTCGGTCAGCTTGGACAACGGGATCTTCGTCCAGATGGAGACCACTTCCGCAATATCGTCTTCCGTCACGCACAGACTGCTCTTTTCCTGGCGCTTCTGCTGCCGCTGCAGCGCTTTTTCATATCTGGAGAGCAGTTCATCCTGTTTCCGTTTCAGTTCTCCCGCCTGGGAGAATACCTCCATCCGGATGGAGCGTTCGATCTGGACGTCCAGCTTTTCGATCTGAGCCAGCAATTCGGCCGCGTCCTTTGGCACCTGCATCTTCTTGAGGCGGACCGCCGCGCTGGCCTCGTCCATCAGGTCGATGGCCTTGTCCGGCAGCTTTCTGTCGTTGATATAGCGATTGGAAAGCTTCACCGCGGCCTCCAGCGCCTCCGGCTGGATCTTCACCTGATGATGCTCTTCATATTTATGGGCGATGCCCTTCAGGATCTCCACCGCCTCGGATTCCGAAGGTTCCTCCACGTTGACGGGTTGGAAACGGCGCTCCAGGGCGGCATCCTTCTCCACATACTTCCGGTACTCTTCGATGGTGGTGGCGCCGATGAGCTGGATCTCTCCCCGGGCAAGGGAAGGCTTTAAAATATTGGAAGCGTCAATGGCCCCCTCCGCGCCGCCCGCCCCGATCAGCGTATGGATCTCATCCAAAAACAGGAGGATATTCCCATCCTCGATCACTTCCCGGATCACTTTCTTGATCCGCTCTTCAAATTCGCCCCTGTATTTGCTTCCGGCGATCATACCGGACAGATCCAGCATGAGTACCCGCTTATTTTTTACCGTCTCAGGCACCTCGCCCGCCACGATGCGGGCGGAAAGCCCCTCCACGATGGCGGTCTTGCCCACGCCCGGTTCCCCTACCAGACACGGATTGTTCTTGGTCCTGCGGCTTAAAATCTGGATCACGCGCCGGATCTCCTCTTCCCGGCCGATGACCGGATCCAGCTTTCCTTCCGCCGCCAGCTTCGTCAAGTCGCGGCTGTAAAGCTCCAGCGTCGCAGTCCCCCCTTTTTTCCTGGACTTTTTGCCAAACTCCTCCCGATGGGCGGCTGGATCCTGCCCAATGGCCAAAAGGGTATCCTGAAATACTTTCTGAATGGGAACCGACAGCGTATTAAGGATCCGCACCGCCACGTTGTCCCCGTCTGCCAGCAGCGCCAACAGGATGTGTTCGGTCCCTGTCAGGATACTGCCTGCCCGTTTCGCCTGCTTGTGGCTCTCTTCCAGAACTTCCTGGGCCCTGGGGGAATACCCGTCTCTCTCGGCCAGCACGACTTCCCTCTCCGGCGCGATCAGATCCCTGATCATTTCCCTGACGGCTTCATCCGACGCGCCGTTTTCCGTCAGCACCCTAGCCGCGACGCCCGTGCCTTCCCGGATCAGCCCATACAGGATATGCTCCGTGCCGGTATAACCCTGGTTTAAGCTTCTGGCCGCCTTACCCGCCAGAAGAAGGGCTGTCCTCGCCTTATCCGTAAACTGTGACTGCATCGTTCAAACTCCTCCATAACTTTCATATATCTCATCTATGAGAGCATGCACTTCCTGACGGGAAATATTCCGACAACTGGCTTTCGCCAGGATCACCTGCAGCTCTTTGCGCATTTCTTCCAGATCTTCCAGCCTTCCTTCGTCGATGGCGATCACCGCGCCCCGCCTGCGGTCCACCTTGACGAAGCCCTCCTGCTTCAGCACCGTATACGCCTTATTCACGGTATGCATATTGATCCCGATGGATTCCGCCAGTTGCCTCACGCTGGGCAGGACGTCCCCTTCCCGAAGCTCATTGGATGCGATCCCCATAATGATCCGGTTGCGAAGCTGTATATACAGCGCTTCTTCACTGTTAAAATCGATCTCTATCAACATACTTTCATCCCCATGTCCGCTACCGCGGCTGCGTCCAAAGGCCGTTAGCAAGCCTGTTATAGAATCAATATAACAAAAAATGCCGACGGCGTCAAGGAGAAAAAGGAGGCACCAAAAAAGACCGGCATCTGCTGAACGCATATCCGGTCTTTGTATGTTCTCTGTCCTGTTTCCTGCGGCAAGATCATTTCAGATCCAAAAATTCAAACTCCAGATCATCGTCGTTCAGAAAATTCTTGGACTGCCAGTTTTTCTCGCCTTTGGATTTGGAAGATTTTGAACGGCGGGGCCGCTCTTCTTCTTCCTCGTCCTCCTCATCTTCCTCGTCGTCGTCCTCCTCATAGCGGGAGCGGCGGGAAGACTTCTTCGCCTTTACTTTTCTGGAAGCAGAGCGGCGGGATGGCCTGCGTTCCTCTTCGTCGTCATCCTCGTCCTCCTCGTCGTCTTCCTCGTCCTCGTCATCCTCATCATCTTCGTCGTCTTCGTCGTCGCGGGAGCCTCTTCTGGAGAAGAAACGTCTCCTGGGCCTCTCGTCCTCTTCTTCCTCGTCATCCTCCTCCTCATCGTCTTCGTCGTCATCCTCATCGTCTTCATAATCATCGTCCGAGTCGTACGCCCCTCTCAGCTTGATGATGAACACGGTGACTGCAACGATCAATACCAGAATGACAACCGCCATGATGATAATGACGAGGCGAAGCCTTCCGGTCTGTTCCTCCATCAGGCTTTGGTTATTCTTGTTGATCTGCTCCGCGTCTAAAAGGTTTGCGATACCATACCTGGTTCCCATGACATTGTCGTACAGATACCAGGCGCTGCTGCCGCTGCCATCGTCCTCATAGGACACATAATAATCATTCGCAGGCGGAGGCGTTTCGCTCTCCTGCGTCTCTGCCTGTGTCTCCACCGGCACCGTCTCCACCGGCTCCGGCTCGATCACGGTCATATGAGGCTCCACCATATCGGAACGGATATAGCCCTGCACCGTTCCGCCGTTGCTCTCATAGCTGATCGCGTACCAGGCCGTACCGCTGTCGTCGTTCTTTTCGCCGGTCACAGTCAGTTCCATACCGCGGGTAACGCTGCCCACCTTGCTGGCATTGGTTCCCGCATCGCTGCGCACGTTAACGCTGTTTGCGGTCACCGTAGCGCTGGTGACAGTCTCCACTGGGGCCGCGCCACCGTCAGGCTGCTGTACTTCCCCTCCGGCCTGCTGCGCTTCTTCGCCGCCCCCTTCTGCACCGCCGTTGGAATCCCCTCCGGCGGGAAGCGACGTCCCGCTGGGATTGCTGCTTAAGGGGACAGCCTTTACCTGGGCCGGAAACGCCCAGAAAAGACAGAGCGCTGCCAGCCCGCAGCAAATTGCCTTCGTCAGTCTTTTTTCGTTTCTCTTCATTTCTTTTTCTCTTCTCATTTTCCCTTCCTCTTCTGCAGATTCTGCCCTGCCTTCCATACGGCGGGCGCTTACGCTTCCTCTATCGCTTTTCCGATATCATGCCTCATATATTTATTCGCAAAATCCACCCACTGGGTCGCGTCATATGCCTTTTGTCTCGCTTCCTTCAACGTCGCGCCCGTGGCGGTCACGCCCAGCACCCGGCCGCCGTTTGTCAGTACGGTCCTGCCGTCGTCCGCCAGCTTCGTACCCGCGTGAAAACAATAATAGTCGTCTTTGCCCGCAAACTTCTCCAGCCCTGTGATCGGGAATCCCTTTTCGTATTTCACCGGATACCCGTCGGAAGCCAGGATCACGCAGACCGCCGCATTGTCCTCAAACTGCAGGTCTATCCGGTCCAGCGTCCCGTCGATGCAGGCGTTGCAGACGTCGATAATATCGTTTTTCATACGGGGAAGCACGACCTGCGCCTCCGGATCCCCAAAGCGGGCGTTGTACTCCAGCACCCTGGGGCCGTCCTTTGTGAGCATCAGGCCGAAAAAGATCACGCCCTTAAACGGCCTGCCCTCGGCCGCCATCGCGTCTACCGTCGCCTGATAAATATATTTTTGGCAGAAATCATCCACTTCTTTCGTATAAAAAGGAGAAGGGGAAAAATTGCCCATACCGCCTGTATTCAGCCCCTTGTCCCCGTCCTGGGCACGCTTGTGGTCCTGCGCTGAGGACATGATCCGAATGGTCTTTCCATCCACAAAGGACAGTACCGATACCTCCCGGCCGGTCAAAAACTCCTCGATCACCATCCGGCTGCCGGCGGCGCCAAACTTGCGTTCCGTCATGATCGCGCACACGCCGTCTTCCGCTTCCTGCAGCGTGTTGCAGATCAGCACCCCTTTCCCCAGGGCCAGTCCGTCGGCCTTAAGCACCACCGGGAACCTGGCCTGCGTGTGCAGGTATTCCAGCGCGTCCTCCGCCTGGGAAAAGGTTTCATAGGCCGCCGTAGGAATATGGTATTTTTTCATCAGATCCTTGGAAAACGCTTTACTGCCTTCCAGGATGGCCGCATTCTTCCGAGGTCCGAAGGCCCGGATCCCGGCTTCCTCCAGGACGTCTACCAGCCCCCCTACCAGGGGATCGTCCATGCCCACAATGACCAGATCCACCGATTTTTCCTTTGCAAACGCCGTAATCTTGTCAAACTCCATGGCGCCGATCGGAACGCATTCGGCGATCTGTCCAATGCCCGCGTTGCCAGGCGCACAGTAAATCTGCTCCACCCTGGGGCTTTTGGCCACACTGACCGCGATGGCATGTTCCCTGCCGCCGCTTCCCACGATCAATACCTTCATTTGATCCTTACCTTTCCTTCTTCCACCGATACTCTGCCGTTTGCAATCAAATCGATCGCCCTGGGCAGGATCTGCCACTCCGCTTCTTCCATCACCCGGCGCTGCAGGGACTTAGCCGTATCCTCCGGCCTCACCTCAACCGCTTTCTGCAGGATGATCGGGCCGGTATCCATACCGCCGTCCACAAAATGCACGGTGGCCCCCGTCACCCTCACACCGCGGGCAAGCGCCGCTTCATGCACCCGAAGCCCATAATACCCCACGCCGCAGAAAGAAGGGATCAGCGACGGATGGATATTGATGATCCGGTTCGGGAACGCCTCCACCAACGCCTGGGGAACCGCCACCAAAAAACCCGCCAGCACGATCAGATCCGGCGCCAGCGCCTTTACTTTTTCTACGAATGCGTCGTTAAACGCCTCCCTGCTCTCAAAATCCCGCGGCGAAAGGCAGATCGCCTCTATCCCGTTTTCCCTCGCCCGCTGCAGGGCGTAGGCCCCTGCATTGTTGCTGATGACATATTCCACCCGGGCGCCTGAGATCCTGCCTGCGTCTATAGCGTCCAGGATCGCCTGCAGGTTCGTCCCGCCTCCGGATACGCACACCAGAAGCTTTAACATAAGGTAACTCCTTTTTCTCCCGCTTCGATAGAACCGATCACATAGGGCGTCTCGCCCGCCTCACGGATGGCCCTGGCCGCCCGCTCTGCATCCTGGGCGGAAACCGCCAGGATCATCCCGATCCCCATATTATAGGTATTATACATGATCTTCTCTTCGATATCTCCTGTCCTGGCCAACAGCCGGAAAATGGCCGGAACCTCATAGCTGTCCTTGTGGATCACCGCCCGTGTGCCCTCCCGGAGCATGCGCGGCACGTTCTCATAAAAGCCGCCGCCGGTGATATGGCTGCAGGCTTTCACCGTCACGCCGACGTCCTTCACGGCCTTTAACGCCCTGACGTAAATCCTGGTGGGCGCAAGGAGCGCCTCGCCCAGCGTTTTCCCCAGTTCGTCATAATAGGTATCCAGGCTCTTTTTAGTCATCTCAAACACTTTCCTCACCAGGGAAAAGCCGTTGGAATGTACGCCGGAGCTGGCCATGCCCAAAAGGACGTCTCCCGGCTGCAGGTTTTCGCCTGTGATCAGATCTTTCTGATCCACGATGCCCACCGCAAAACCGGCCAGATCATATTCCTCTTCCGGATAAAATCCCGGCATTTCAGCCGTTTCCCCGCCGATCAGCGCCGCCCCTGCCTGGATGCAGCCGTCCGCCACGCCCTTGACGATCGAAGCGATCTTTTCCGGATGATTCTTCCCGCAGGCGATATAATCCAAAAAAAACAGCGGTTCTCCGCCGGCACAGGCGATATCGTTGACGCACATCGCCACGCAGTCGATGCCTACGGTATCGTGCTTATCCATCAAAAACGCCAGCTTCAGCTTGGTGCCGACGCCGTCGGTGCCGGAAACCAGCGTGGGTTTCTCCATATCCTTATATCTTTCCATGGAAAAAGCGCCGGAAAAACCGCCGATACCGCCCAGCACTTCCGGCCGCATCGTGTTTTTCACATGCCGCTTCATCAATTCCACCGACCGATAGCCGGCTTCGATGTCAACGCCCGAACTTTTGTAGTCCATATGTACCTCCGCATTCTGTCTGTGATCCGCCGGGCGGATTATTTCTGATAGTCTTTCCAGCCGCTCTCCTGAAGCCGCGCATCCTTTTTCAGGACGCTCTCCTTCAATCCATCGCTGTAACTTTTGAGCTTTTCAAGCAGGTCAGGATCGGAAACCGCCAGGATCTTCGCCGCCAGAAGCCCTGCGTTGGTCCCGCCGTTGATCGCCACTGTAGCCACGGGGATGCCGGAAGGCATCTGCACGATGGAATACAGGGAATCCCTGCCGCCCAGAGATGTGGTATGCATCGGGATGCCGATCACAGGCATCGGGAAAAGCGCGGCGCACATGCCCGGCAAATGGGCCGCCATGCCGGCGCCGGCAATAATGACTTTTACACCGCGTTCCTCCGCGGTCTTCGCATATTCAAAAAAAACGTCCGGCATGCGATGCGCGGAAATGATACGCATCTCGTAGGTGATCCCAAACTGGTCGAGTACCTCCGCCGCTTTCGCCATGACGGGCATATCGGAATCGCTGCCCATCACAATGCTGACCTGTGCCATATCTTCTGTCCTCCTGTCCGATGACAGTAAAAACTTATCCAACCATTATACAGTGTACTAAACTTTGCCCTGTAATGCAAGGGAAAAATACGCCGTCCTCCGATGGAAAATACATTCCTATCCCCGGTAAAACGCTGCGTTGAGTTCTTCCGTCCCCTCCAGCACAAAACGCCCGTCTTTGATGATGACGCACTCCGTTTCGTCCCCGGCCACGGCCGTCAGCTCCCCCAGTTCATCGTAAGGGATCGTAATGTCCGTATGACAGTTAAAATACGCCCCGGCCGGATCCTCCTTCCGCCGCGCGGACACTTCATTATCCCGCGCCACGATGGCCTTGCCGTCCGGATTGTAGGTCATCCTGTCCTCCTCATGGCTGTAACAGGTATCCCCCAGCGCGAAATGGGGGCCTGTTTTCTCTGCGATCAGGATCGGCATTTTGTCCTGGATCCCGTATTTTTCAGCCGTTACATAGGCCAGGGTATTGGTGCCGATCGCAAACTCCCCCAGAGGCAGCGTCTCATGGCGAAACATCACCTGCTCCCGGAGCAGTTCCCGGCCTTCCTGGCTGGAGGCGAAATTGGCGCATGAGTAATCCGTCACCATACCGTCCCGGAAGGTGATCTTAAGATCCCGATATTCCATGCCATTCAGATAGACCCTGGACACATGCAGCAGTCCCTGCGTCCCGGCAAGCTGCGGCGAGGTGAAAACTTCCCCGACGGGAATATTGACGTCGGCCAGGCAGTTTTCAAAATTCGTTTCCCGTTCGGGATCCTCCAGCCTGCGCAGCATGATCTTAAGATCCGTCACGTTCTCCCCCATCCCCCGGACGCGAACCCAGGCCGCTTTATCCAGGGCGTCGATGAGGCGCTGCTGGATCGCCCCATAGGCTTTCTGATCCATGGTATTGATCTTCAGGATCTCGTCAAAGATCTCCGGATACGCCTCTCCGATCCCGGGTACGGGAAAAGCGATGATCGTAAAGCTGCGCTCTTCGGGATCCATGTACTCTGTGGCAAGGACACCGGCCCTGCTCTGATATTCCACCGACAAAGCCCGCTGCTTATCGGACAGCGTTAGCCGCTGCTCTGTATGCTTCGGGGCAAAGGGCGTTTCCCCAAAGCACTCGATGACCGCCGGCCCCGCGTATACAGACCCCTTTTCGCGGCACGCCTCCCAGGCGTTTTTGCAGCATTCCAGTTTATGGTGCATGAATTTTCTGTCCAGATACAACGCCTGGTCATTTTCGTGATCGTATTCAAACTGCCGGTTTACAGACGCTCCAAAAAATCCGTTCTTATATACCCGGCGGCCCGCCAGGAAGCTGGCAGGCGCGCGGCTGATCACCGGTTCCAGCCCCATTCCCCGAAAACGGCCGATCAGCGCCCTGACCACCCGTTCAAAACCCAGGGGATATCGGATGCCCACAGACTTCTTTTTATCCAGCGATTTGCCGGCCAGCACAAACCCTCTGCAAAAGCCCTCCGCGATCGTATCGGCGATCTTTTGAATCTTTTCTTCCGGCAGGCTGTTCAGATGCTCCGCCGTCCTCCACTGGTCGTCCGCAATATATTCCCCGTAATAGAAAAGATAACGCAGATCCGCAAGATCGCTCTCCTCCAGGATCCTGACCGCAAAATCCTGCTCCCAGTCCACGCCCTGGGACACGGACTGTTCCAGAATCGGCTCCATATAATCGCTGGCGAACCAATAATAAATGTCTTTTAGCTGGCCGTAAGGCGGTATGCCCTTTTCCTCCTGCCATGCGCAAAAAAAGGCGCTGTAAATCTCCAGAAACAGTTCCATACGGATCGTCACCGCTTCCAGATCCTGCTCATAGACATACGCCGGCAGGCTGTGCAGTTCCGCGCTCAGCGCGCAGAGCAGGCGCCCGTATTCCTGCCCCAGCTTCTCCACGGCCCAGACGGGATTGGCATAGTTGGTATCATAATTTTTCCCGGCCAGATCGATAAAACAGATCTCATTGTGCCGTTCCAGTTCCATCAGTTCCGCTGCCCTGTGTTTTCCCTGCGCTACCCAGTCGTATTCTTCGGCCATGACTGCAAGATATCCTGCAACCTCTGTAAAAAAGGGTCGAAATTTTTCATGCGTTTCCGGCAGAACAGAAATTTCCTGGATTCTTTGACAGGCCAGCCCGAAACGTTCCTCCACGATCGTCATAGTCCGTATACTCCCGCGTATAAAATAAAAGCAATGCCCAGCAGGGTGAGCAGGTTCAGAACGATCCCCAGCCAGGCAAACAAATAGAATTTATCCTCTTCCAGCTTCGCTAAAACGCCCAGGATCAGGCCGGCCAGGGAAAAGAGCAAACACAATCCCCCCGCCACCCCATATCTCACAGGAACGTTCCCGTCTCTCAAAAAGGCCAGATAGACGGCCAGGATCAGGGAAACCAGAGACAGGACGCCGAAAAAAGAGGACATGATCCCCTTCTTTGACTCCGCTTTGTTCGTAAAGATATAGCCTCTGCGCGCCATCCGCTCCCCTTTCCGTCCCGCTTCTCAGAACAGGATCTTGCTCCTGCGCGCCAGAAGCTTCGCTCCGCCAACGATCAGCAGCACGCCGCAGACCACGCCGCTTAACAGCACGATCACGCCCACGGCGATATCCATTGCGCCGCAACCGCCCATGACTTTATACGTTTTTTCTTCCATTTTATTCTCCATTCCGGAGCGTTTACGCGACGGGGCGATGAGAAATTCGCGAATGCGATTTCTCATCTGCCATCAGGGCAATTTGTGACGCTCCTACACAAATTGCCGATTGAAAAATGAGCTATCAAGCTCATTTTTCAATCTTATCCTCCTTCAGTCCTTCGCGCCGTACTGCGCATAATAGGCGTCCAACGCGGCCTTGACAGTATCATCGATATAAACTTTCCCTTTATAGGGCCTGTTATACAGGTATTCTGTCACTTCCTCCATCGTCACGATCGCCCTGGCCTCAAACCCATAGGTTTCCCGGATCTCATTCAGCGCGCTCTTTTCGGTGGCGCGCCCCCGCTCCATGCGGTTTAAGGAAACCATCAGGCCCACGATCTGCACGTCCGCCTGCGCCCGCAGAATAGGAAAAGTCTCCTCAATGGACTTGCCGGAAGTGGTCACATCCTCGATGATCACCACCCTGTCGCCGTCCTTTAAGCTGCTGCCCAGCAAAATCCCGGTATCGCCGTGATCCTTCTCCTCCTTGCGGTTGGAGCAGTAACGGATATCCTTCCCGTATAATTCGCTGATCGCCATAGCGGTGGCCACGGCCAGCGGGATCCCCTTATAGGCCGGCCCGAACAACACATCGAAATCCAGGTCGTATGCGTCGTGGATCGCCTTCGCATAATATTCCCCCAGCCGGCGAAGCTGGGTCCCGGTCACATAGGCGCCGGCGTTCATGAAGAAGGGGGATTTCCGGCCACTCTTTAACGTAAACTCCCCAAACTTAAGCACGTCGCTTTCCACCATAAATTCGATAAATTCTTTTTTATAAGCTTCCATCCTTTCCTCACCTCCTGTCCAACGCCTGGGCAATGTCCTCTCTCATATCCAGCACCGCCTGCCGGGAGGCGTCCGCATAGTTCATTTCTCCAAAACGCGCGTATTTTTCCTGTTGATAGGCGGCAATGATGCCCCGGGAGGAATTTACGATGGCGCCCAGTCCGTCTTCATTGAAAAAATGAACCAGATCCGCGCCTTTCCCTCCCTGGGCCCCGTAGCCCGGCACCAGAATAAACGCCTTGGGCATCAGCCTGCGCAGGATCCTTCCCTGCTCAGGATAAGTGGCGCCCACTACAGCCCCTACATAACTGTATCGTTCTCCCATACAGGCCTCGCCCCACTGGGCCACCTTTTCGCCTACGACCTCATAGAGCGGCCTGCCGTCCACCAGTTGGTCCTGAAACTCCCCGCTGCTGGGGTTGGACGTTTTGACCAGGACAAAAATTCCCTTTTTTTCTTCCTGGCATACCTTAAGAAAAGGCTTCACGCCATCGGACCCCAGATAAGGATTGACCGTAGCGAAATCCGCGTCAAACGGCGCGTAGGTTTTTTCTCCAACGGCCACCCTGCCCAGATGCGCTACCGCATACGCTTCCGAGGTAGATCCGATATCCCCGCGTTTTACGTCGGCGATCACGATCAGCCCCTTTTGTTTGCAGTAGGCAACGGTTTTCTGATACGCGATCAGCCCCTCTGTCCCGAACTGTTCATACATGGCGATCTGCGGCTTGACTGCAGGCACCAGATCACAAACGGCGTCTACGATCCCCCGGTTAAAGAGATATATCGCCTCCGCCGCGCCGCGAAGGGTCTGGCCGTATTCCGCAAAAACAGCTTTTTTGATATGCTCCGGCACAAATTTCATCGTTGGATCCAGCCCTACCACGATCGGGGCGTTGGTCTTTTGAATCCTGGCGATCAGTTGATCGATCATATTTCCTCCCTATCAGGCGCTTTTGATCCTCCTGTTTTGGACCTTTGCCACCAATTTCTTACAAACAGCATCTGCTGGCCTTTCAATCAGATGATATGTTACCCAGACGCCAACTGCCGTCAGTCCGGTCAATAACATTATGACGACCACAGGATGCAGCGTCACTTTCGCCTGCAGCAGCGTCAGGCATTCCACGACGGCACCATGCACCAGATAAATATCAAAAGAAAAACGATCCAGCTCCTGGAACACTTTCGCGACGCCTGTTTTCCGGCGTTTCCAGGTAAAATTCCCCGCCAAAAGCATCAATACCGCATATATCCACGACAGGTTCATGAAATACTCCCCCTGCTGTCCCAAAACCGCGATCACAAGACGTATCGCCAGCGCGGTCAACGCCATAATGGCCGACGCTTTCAGGGGCGGGAAACGTTCGGCCAGACGCCATACCAGTATGCCCAACAGGAAAAAGTGGAGGTAAAAAATCAGCATACCGTATTCGGCCAGTCCGGCCCCGATCCAAAGATAATGTAAAAAAATGCCGCTGGCATATAACAAATAAGCCCGCCACAGGCTTTTTGCTGCCCGCACAAGCAATGGCGCCAGCAGATAAAACGCGATAAATAATCCAATCGTCCATGTACCTCCCTGATTGCTCCAGAAGTAGCCATCCGCCGGGACAAAGATATTGGTGATCAGAAAAAAACGTAACCAGTAAAGCCCGCCCGGATCCGGCGGTGCATCGCGCAGGATGCCGGAATAAAGTACCATGTAAAAACAAATCACCGCATAGTACAGGGGGAAGATCCGAAACAACCGCTTCAAGTAATAAACTGCCACATCATAAAGATCATTTCCCGGCTGCAATTCCTTGGCTCGGCAGGCAAGAAAACCGCTGAGCAAAAAAAAGATATAGACACCAGACGCCCCAAAATTTGCTATGGAATAGGCCCGCCCGGTCAGTCCGACCCGTTGGGCCAAATGAGAAACAAACACACCTGCGCAAGCCAATACGCGGAACAATTGGACATGATCCAAACGCCCCTCTGAAGGCAGAGCAGTCGTTTTCTGCACAGGGACATTCCTTTGCGTCATACGCCTCCCCTTCCTACGCTTTGCATCAGGAACTGAAATATCCGCGCATAGGTATCCGCCGTATAGTGGATACCGTCCGAAGTTGTCTCATATCCGGAAAGCTGCAAATAGGAATACAGGTTGATCCTTCCGATGCTTCCGTCCAGTCCTCCGCTGAGCCGGTCGTTAAAATACTCGATCGACCAGTTTGTCTTGCCATAAATGTTGGGATCTCCCACTGGACCGACAAACGCGATATAAACGATCGCGCCCTTCTTTCTCCAATCCTGATTGTATTTATTGATCACATTGATATATTCCTGATGATGGGACAGGTCATTCACCCCGTAATTAAGAATGATCACGGACCCCGGCGTTACGAACTTATCGATATCCGCTTTCGCCTGGCTGGAGGACAGCCATTCCACACCGCCGCCATAACAGGAGGCAAAAACCGTCCCCGGCCATGCTGCCGAACCACCCACGGCGTTGCCCATCTGCCCTACGCGAGAGTCACCTACGAAGATCACGTTGCCTCCGGCTGGCGTCTGAGTCGCCGCCTGCGCCTGGGCCGCTGCTGCCTGCGCTTGAGCTGCTGCCTGGGCCTGAGCCGCCGCCTGGGCCTGATACGCCTTTACCCATTCCGCCTGTTCCGCCAGCGCCGCCAGCATTGCTTCGTCCACCGGTATCGGCATCAAAAGCTTCCCGTTCACATATCCGATCCCATTCCCGAACACCACCTCATACCAGCCGTCTGCAGTCCGCCCGCAGACATTCACTGCCTGTCCGGGCTCCAGTGCCCCCGCCACAGGAAAGTCCACTGACGGGCCCAATCGTACCCGTGCGATCGACGTTGCCTCCATGGCCGCCCCATAAGGCATGATTTCGGGTGTCTTGTCCGTATTTCCGGCCGCTTGTACAGTCTGTGCGGACAGGAAAAAAAGAAACGCGGCCGCCAAAACAGCCGGTATTTTTCTGAGCCATCCGTTTTTCATAACTATCCCACCTCCCGGCAGCCTGTCATCTGGTCTGCAAAAATACATATTCCTGCTGGGCTTTCTGATCGTCAGGATAAAGGGCCAGATATTGCCTCATGGCGATCTTGGCGTTTTCAAACTGTCCCAGATATTCATAGGCTACGATCTCATTAAACTGCAAAGACTGCATCACCGTATTGCCGTCGATCGCAAGCCCTGCCTGAAACGCGTCCAGCGCCGCCGTATAATCGCCCACTTTCAGTTTGCAGATGCCGAGTTGATTGTAAATAGAAGCGTCCGGCTGTCTCGTCTCCAGATAAGTGCTGTAGACGCTGGCCGCATAATTATAATCGCCCAGGTTCTCATAAGTCTGGCCCAGAAGGGACGTCGCCTCCGCCCCACTGGAATCCTTGGTGCTTTCCAGCGACAGCCTGGCCTGCTCGTAATCCCCAAGATAGAAATACATCCTTCCCTTGTCATAATCCGACAGGCGCAGGGATTCGTCTGCCAAAACCGCCTCCAGATATTCTTTTCCCATCGTCTCCTGGCCATACTTGCTGCAACTGCGGTAAATATCCACATACTGGTCGAAATCCGTCCGGTCGATCTCTATCGCTTTGTCAAAATCCGCTTTCGCCGCTTCCGTTGCCCCCTGTTCCAGCTCTATGGTCCCTTTCAGATACCAGGCCGTCTTCTCCTGGGGGCGCAGCGCAGTAATGGCCTCATAGACGCCCAGCGCCTCCGAAAGCTGTCCGTTGCGGTAATAAGCGCTGGCGAGATAATAATTGATATCGTAATCCAGATCCTCCGGCACAGGGCCGCTGTAGGTCAGCGCCATCTCCAGGTTCTCGACCGCGTTGGCATAGTCCGTCTGTCCCATGTAGGCGATCCCCTGACCGCGGCAGATCATCTGCATATCCTCGCCATTGGCCGCCGCAGCCTCAAAACTGGCATGGGCTCCTTCATAATCCATCTGCTGGATCAGTTGCATCCCTTCCATCGTTTTTTCGCTGCCGGCGCTGCCGCAGCCCGCCGCCGCAGCCGCTATGAAACAGGCGCACAAAACGCCTGCGATCCTGGCTCTTTTCATAAGTCACCTCAAACTTCGCAGATGGACATACCCTTGCCCATTCTTCTCGCTAACGCTCATTATAGCACAATTTCAGGCGGATGAAAACACATTCAGTAATTTTTGCGCAGTCCTTTAGGATAATGGTTTTTCATCTGTCCGCCGGCCAGCTTTCCCCAGCCGACGCTATATCCGTCCGCCGTGATCAGATACCAGCCCTTTTCCCCCGAAGCGGGCAGCGTCTCCCCTGCCAGCCAGCCTTTTATCTCCGTCCCGTTTGCCGGAAGGTCCAGACGGCGCAGCACATCTTTCGGCTTTAAAAACAGCGCCAGCGCATGGGAGGGTTCAAAACGGCCCTTTTTCTGGGCGCCCAGATGCAGGCCCGGACGCAGCACCTTCAGCCCTTTCAGAACCGGCGTGCCCCAAGGGGCCAGGTAAAGCTGTTCCCCGAAATTCACATGGATCCCCTCCGGGAGACAGCGCAGGTTCTCCCTGGCAAACTGCGTATACGCTGCATATTCCCTAGGCTTCAGATCCTTTTCCTCTCCGTATCGCATATTTTCCCGCCCGGGCAGGGACGCCTCCCCCTCTTTTTGAAACACGGCCACATAATGGCCCTCTCCCGCCAACCTGTGGGGCCAGAGGCGGACTGTGTAGGATAACTGTTCTGTGATCGCGTCAGGCGCCTTTTTTCCTTCCGTCAGGCCGCCTGTCCCGCTGCAGGAAAGGCCCTCCAGCCCCCAGGCGGGACGGCCCTCTTCCATTCCTTCCGAAAGAGGAACCTTTTTTAGTGCAAAATCCGGATGTCTCAACAAAAAACGCAGGACGCTCCCCTCGTCTTCCGATGGGGCAAAGGTACAGGTAGAATAGACCAGCCGGCCGCCGGCCCGCAGCATCAGGGCGGCGCTGTCCAAAATCCCATCCTGCCGTTTCGCGCACATTTCCACGTTCTGAGCGCTCCATTCCCGGCAGGCCTCCGGCGTTTTGCGGAACATTCCTTCCCCGGAACAGGGGGCGTCCACCAGGATCCTGTCAAACCATCCCGGAAAGCGATCCGCCAGTTCCTTCGGCGCAGCGTTTGTCACGATGGCGTTGGCGATTCCCATCCGCTCCACATTTTCGGACAAAATCCGCGCCCGGCCCGGATGGATCTCATTGAGGATAAGGATCCCCCTCTGCTCCATGGCCGCCGCGATCTGGCCGCTTTTTCCTCCCGGGGCAGCGCACAGATCCAGCACGCGCTCTCCCGGCCTTGCGCCCAGATAAACTGCCGGCGCCATGGCGCTGGCCTCCTGGATGTAATAGACGCCGGCTTCATGCCAGGGATGCCGTCCCGGCTGATCTGCGGCCTCATAATAAAAACCGTTCTCCTCCCATTTTACCGGCGTCAGGCCGAAAACGGTTTTTTGCAAAAAATCCTCTTTTTCGCCTTTCAGCACATTGACCCGCAGCGACTGGCGGTTTGGATGGGCATAGCTTTCCAAAAAAGCCGGATATTCTTCGCCCAGCATTTTTTTCATCCTGTCCAGAAATTCTTCCGGAAGCCCTTGTGGTTCCATCTGCGGCACTCCTTTTTACGCTGCTTTAAACCGTGATCTGCAGTTTAACCCGACTAAGCTGCGAAGCCGGATCCTGCTCAGGATCCAGGTCGAAAACGGGGATTCCCCGCTCCCCGAAATGCACCCGGCGGATCGCGTCGCAGCGCAGATGGGAATCGATGCTCTCTTCCGCATGATAGGCGATCCAAAGCTGTCCCTCTTCATCCTCGAAGAAAGAATTGTGCCCCGGCCCATAGTGCCCTTTTACGGAATAAAAGGAAAGCACCGGCGTCTTACTCTTCGTCCAGACGGACGGATCCGTCAGATCCGCGTTTTCGTCTGCGGTAAGCAACCCAAGCGCATAGGTATAGCCGTTGGCCGCCCCGCCGGAATAGGTCAGATAAACCCTGCCATTATGGACGAATCCGTGCGGGCCTTCGTTGTTGATAGTACCGCTCACATTTTCCCAGCCGTACAGCGGCCTCGATAAAAGAACCGGTTCCTGGGAAAGCTGCCAGGGCGTTTCCTCCTCCACTGCCGCGATCCAGAGCATGGAGCCGGTGTCCAGGGGCGTACCGATATGTCTGCGGTAGGACCACACCATGTAGGAACGCCCTCCCGCACGCAGATAAGTCATATCCAGCGTGATCCCGTCCGTAGAAAGCGGTTCCCCGTCCTTTCGCACGATCCGTACCGGCTCCTCCCAGGCGGAAGGATCTATGGGGTTTTGACCGCGTTTGAGTTTCATCAGCCAGCACTGGGGGCCCCATTGTTTCGGCCCTACGGCGAACAGGATATATGCTTCTTTGCCGATCACATGAAATTCAGGCGCCCAGAATGTCTGCACAAAACCCTTCTCTTCCTCCACGCCCAGGATCAGATGCTCTGCCGCTTCCGGGGCAAACAGCTCTTCTATGGTGTCCGCCTGCCGGATATACAGGCCGATGTCGTTCAAATTGTCGTTGGTGGCGAGGAAATGCCATTTTCCTTCCCAGAAAAAAAGCACCGGATCCCCATACCCTTTCGCCAACGGGAAATCGTATCCCTGGGCCCGGATCTTTCCGTACACCGTCTTTTCCCCCGGACTGGTAAGATCACAATCCCGGTCCCAGTCCACTCTTTTCAGGGCGCTGGAACCGTCGGAATAAACGGCCTCTATGCGCAGCTCCTCCAGGTCCTTTGCCGAAACAACCGCCGGACCGCTTCGCAGGCGGTTTTCCACATGGCGCAGCTTCTCCCAACGCCTGCGGATCCGGTCATACAGGGCAGCATCGAGGGGAAGCGCGCTTCCCGTGACCCATTCTTCGCCGATCCGGCAGCTTTTCTCCCTACCTTTGTCTTCCGGCCGCAGATCCAAAAGCTTTTCCCTCTCCCAGAGCGCTTCCTCTTCAAACTCGCAAAAATCCCGGGTCATCCAACAGAGCAGCCGGCCGGCCGCGCTTTCATCCCTGCCGCCGTCCTCCGTCACCCGTTCTGCGGTCACACAGTAACGGCCGTCCCGCAGCTGCCAAAGGGCCGGGCAGGCTGCGCCTCTGGGATCGATCCGGTCCTGACTGTCGATCAGCGCTTTGGGAAACAGCATCCCGTAATTTTGAAACAGCGCCTCGAAATGTATGCCGTCCCGGCTCACCGCGAAATGGACGCTCCTGGCCAGGCCCTCCGGATAACATTCCTTTTTGGGTTTTCGCGTATAGGCCAGGATCCATGCCTGTTTTTCCTCATGTTTTACCATATATTTCTCCACTCCAGAGCGTTTTTCTTATAGCAGGGCGAAAGACTTTAGCCCCTTATTCCCGTCTCCCCGATAGGTCAGATAGATCGCCTGCACGCCGTCCGGAATGGATACGGGCGCGCTGTACTCTCCCCAATAGCTGGCGTAATTTACCGGGATCTCTCCCACGACAGCCCCGTTCCAGGCCGTGCGCACTTCAAAAACGCCCTGCCCGTACCCCCGGACTGTCAGCCGGATCCGGCCCACGCCATGACAGTCGAAATACTTATAGCCCATGGTGGCCGAATCCTGGATATTGCCCACATAGGCCGGATCGCGGTCGCCGTCCCGGCCGTCCTGCATAATCCTGGGGAAACGGTCCCCGCCCACATAGACCGAGGGCGTGTCCGTGAATAAATGGCAGGCGATATAAGCCGGATATTCCCCTTTTCCCAAAAGCGGGCCGTTATTCAGGCCGCAGGAAGTGATCTCTGCCTGGGGAATGGAACCGTCCGGCAGGATCGTCAGTTTTTCCGCGCAGCCCTGCCTGCTGTACCAGGTGCCGTTGGTGTGACGGTGGTAGAAAATGTACCAGTCCTCCCCGATCTGCACCATGCTGCCATGATTGTTCGCCCCGTAGGCCATGGGCCGGTTTGCCGGTTTATAGGAAGAGATATTCAGATCGCAGTTGCTCACCAGCACGCCGCCATAGACAAACCCCTTCGTGGGTTCCCTGCTGACAGCGTAACAAAGCTCATGCATGACGATCGAGGAATAGATGAAATAATACGTCTCCCCCACTTTGCGGATGGAGGGCGCTTCAAAAAACTCGTGTCCCTCAAAGCCCGTCCCCTGGCTGTATTCGCAGCCCGGAGCCACAAATACGGGGCCTTCCTGCACCGTCAGCATATCCGGCCCCAGCACGGTGGCCATCGCCCCGGTGCGGGATCTGTCTCCTCTGCCGCAGAAGCCCGTATACAGATAGGTCCTGTCCCCTTCCGTCAAAACGCCCGGATCGAACTGGGGCTCATCCCCCTCCCGCCGCCCCAGCAGCGTGCCGTCGGGATAATGCACATATCCGTAAAACCGATACCGCCCCGCCGGAGTATCGCTCACCGCCACGGATACGATGGAAACCTCATTCAGCACATAATACAGATAATACCTGCCGTCCGGCCCCACCGTCACATCCGGCGCAAACAGGCACATTTTCCCCTCCGGATTGAGCGGATCGGCATTGCGGGGATATATGATGCCCTCGTAACGCCAGTTCCCCAGATCCTCCACCGGCGCCGACCAGCATACATAATCGCCCAGACAAAAAGCAAAGCCGTTGAAAAAATCGTGAGAACCGTACACATAGACCCGGTCCCCGAACACATAGGGTTCCCCGTCCGGAATGTATTCCCAGGAGGGAAGATAAGGATTAAACGCCTGTTTTTTCATCACAGCTCACCTGCTCCATCAAAAATTGCCGGAATGCGGACTCCTCCTCCGGCCCCGGTTTTGCCCCTTCCCCGGAAAAGACCATCTCGCATGGTTCTTCTTTCGTATAAGGGAGCCACTGGGGCATAGGCGTCCCGTCCGCGTCCGCGCCGTTGGGATCTCCGGTCTTAATAAAATTGGCCCAGTAATTGCACATCTGCCGCGCCAGATCGTAGTGCCTGCCTGTGAAGGGCCGCCAGCATTTGGCCAGCGTCTCGAAGAAAAACCACAGATCCACCGAATGGAAGGTGCCGGGCTGATCCCAGCCCGGAATATCCGCGTCGAACCGGTAATAATAACAGGGCTGCGCCAGCCCGTTTTTTTCATGGGTCAAAAACAGGCTTTTCACCGTACACTCGATACCGCTGACCTTCCCCCACAGATTTTCCTTAAAAGGCCGCGCCATCTGCGGCAGGCTCAGAAATTCTTCCGCCCGTTCCCCAAAAAGCGCCTCCGCCTTTTTTCGCAGTTCGTCCCGGGAATCCGCCCTGAGGAAATTGGGGAATTCATCCCCGGTATTGCCCGCCATGATGGCGACCGGCGCGTGTTTCCCCTGCGCAAGCAACGTCAGCGGATCGCCGATACAAAACCGCCCGTCCTGCACCGTCCCCATGCGGGGATGGTCAGCCGCATACCGGGCATAGCGATCCCGAATATAAAAGGCGTCCAGTTCCCGGGCTTCTTCCAGCGTAGATACGCCCAAAAACTCGAAAAAGCGCCGTCCGTTTTCCTCCGCCTCCTCCAGGGACCAGGGCGTGCCCACGCTCCCGGAGCCGTAAGGATCCCGGATCATGCCGCTCATGATCACGGCCTTCTGAAACAGCCCGAAATTATCCGGGCAGGTCATCTGGCTAAGCACGCTGCCGCCGCCTGCGGACTGTCCCGCAATGGTAATATTTTCCGGATCGCCGCCGAAAGCCGCAATGTTTCTGACCACCCAGCGGATACCCGCCTGCTGGTCCAGACTGCCGAAATTGGCCGGCGCGTCCGGCTGTTGGCTGGAAAGCTGGGGATGGGCCAGAAATCCGAAAACGTTGATCCGGTAATTCACCGTCACCACCACTACGCCGCGACGCGCCAGACGCTCCCCGTCGAATTCCATCTCCGCAGGATAGCCCCACTGCAGCCCGCCGCCGTAGAACCAGATCAGCACAGGCCGCCGTTCCTCCGGCGATTTCGCCCCCGTCCAGATATTGAGATAGAGGCAGTCCTCCCCCATGTCGATATCCGGATCCACATGCCATTCCCGGCAATAAATATCGTCGCCGACGCCCGGCGTATCCTGTACCGAAATGGGCGCGAAGCGAAACGCCTCCCTGACCCCTTCCCAATCGGCGCAGGGCTGCGGAGCGCGCCATCGGTTTTGCCCGATAGGCGGCGCGGCAAAGGGCACGCCCTTAAATGCCGTGATCCTTGGATCGGCTGCTTCGATCCCCCGGACCCATCCGTTTTCTGTTTTCGCTGTCCTGATCATATCCTCGATCCCCCTTTATTGATTTTTCTATCCCCGCATTACCCGGTTATAATCATATCCCCTGTCGCCGGTAAAATTGCGCTTTGTCAAAGAAAACCAGATCACCCCGAACCGGCCGGCCACAAGCTGCAGATCGATATGGCCCTCCCGCGCCGAAAGCTGTCCTGTCGTCACAAGGGGCCTGGCGCTCTCTCTGAGCAGCCTGATCTGCCCTGCGTCCGGGCAGGCCGGCTCGCCCAGATCGTGCCAGACCTTTAACGGATTACAGCAGCTTTCATCCACCGTCTTTTGTACCAGCGTATAGTCCCCGTCCAAAGCGGGCAGCGTGATGTCCAGACAGAGAGCCTCTCCCCCGCTTTGATGGTTCCATACCACGCCCTGACAGCTCCCGTCCTCCCGGCGCAGGATCACCGCCGCGTCGTCTTTATACACACAGCTACCTCCAAACTCCTGCAGCCGTTTATAGAAAGCAAAGGTCCAGAAAACAGGTTTGGGGATACATCCGTTGGCCACCAACCCGAACCCGCCGTGAAAGGGCGTAAAGGGCACGCCCTGTTCCTCGAAAATATCCCCGAAAGTCCAATAAGAATAGGATTCGTTCACGTCCCCCAGCCGGGAAAGCTGATGGGCCAAAAAAGCGGCGTTCTGGTTCGTATCGTGCAGCGGACAGTTGGGAATATAGGAAGTATTAAACTCCGTCAGATGGATCGGCAGTCCGGCAAATTCGGGATAACTGTCCACGATATCCCGGGTGGCCTGCAGGTTGGCAAAGCCCTGTTCGGGATCCGACAGCTTCGCGTAGCCGTAATGGCCTGCAGGCTCCGGAAATTCCGTGGTGTAATGATGCCGCGTGATAAAATCTGGCCTAAGCCCCTCCCGGCGGCAAAAATCCAAAAACGCGCGCATCCATACCTCGTCCTGTACGCCGCAGATGGCCGGGCCGCCTACGCCAAACCGGGGATCCACCTCTTTGACAGCGCAAAAAGTTGCGGCAAACAGTTTAAAATACGCCTCTTGATCCGCCTTTTCCCAAAAGCCCGGCAGATTTGGCTCGTTCCACACCTCGATGGGCCAGGTGACCACCTCGTCGGCGCCGTAGCGCTCCATCAGGTGGCGCAAAAGCTTTTGTACCATGTCCGCCCAGAGGTCGTGATCCTTCGGGGGCGTGGTATTGGCCTTCCAGTAAAACAGCGTTTGTTTGCCCGACGCCAGTTTCCCGGGCATGAACCCCAGTTCCAAAAAGGGGGCAAGCCCTACTTTTCGGTAGCTGTCCATCACCATATCCAGATATGTATAGTTATACTCTGCCTTACAGACGCCGTTTTCCTCATATTCCTGATAGATAGCCATATCGTCGGAAAAGAGGCCGTGCCCGCGGATATGGGAAAAACCGATCTCCTCCTGCACCAGTTTAAGCTGATCCTGATAGGCCTGCTGCAGCGCAAGCCCCATTCTGCCCGTCCCGACGCAGAACCCCACATTGTTATGGAACCGGGCGCTGTCACCCTCTTTGACCTCGATTTTCCTCTTTTCCATAAATATCTCCTTTTTGCCCATCCATGTCAGAAAGAGACCTGTGGCCCGGCCTTTCCCCGGTTCAACGGCGTTTGATCCTGTCGCTTATACAGCGCAGGAGTACGCTGATGCAAAGGCTCACAAAAGCGATCAGCAGCCCCCTGCCGAAAATGGGGCGCAGATATCCGCTGTATTCGTAAGGATCGTAGATCCCCATAGCGTACAGCTTAAAAGACCAGTAGATCCAGTAAAAAGTGGCCGCAGCCGCTGTGATCCACAGCGCTATCCTCACGATGAACAAAATCCGCACAGCCTTTTTCATCACAAATTTCCCTCCTGTCCCGGACGGGACTTTGCGGCAGGAACGTTCCCGCCGTTCCGCCTTCAAAGGACGCGCCCGTATCTGTTTCAAATATATCACGTCCCCGGCGGCATATGCAATCCCTTTTCCGGCGTTTCGCCCCGGCCGCAAACATTTTCCGTGCTTTTTCACACCGTCTGTTGTATAATGGATAAATGCCAGGGATAAAGCCCTGAGCCTTCGATATGTCCGCACGACAGGGAGGAAATTATGAAATACAAGGATCACAGCGTAACCGATCTACAGATCGCCTATATCGGCGGCGGCTCCAGGGGCTGGGCCTGGAACCTGATGACGGATCTTGCCATGGAAAGCCAGCTTTCCGGCACTGTATCGCTCTATGACATCGACCATCAGGCCGCTGAAAATAACGCCATCATCGGCAACCGGGTATCCGCCATGGAAAATGCCGTCGGAAAATGGAGCTATAAGGCTGCCGGCTCTCTGAAGGAGGCCCTCACCGGCGCGGATTTCGTCATCATCTCCATCCTGCCCGGCACCTTTGACGAAATGGCCTCCGATGTCCATCTGCCGGAACGTCTGGGCGTATACCAATCGGTAGGGGATACGGCGGGCCCCGGCGGCATGATCCGGGCGCTGCGCACCATCCCCATGTTTGTGACCATCGCACAGGCGATCCGCGATTTTGCCCCAACCGCCTGGGTCATCAACTACACCAACCCCATGTCTTTGTGCGTAAAAACCCTGTACTGCGTTTTCCCGCAGATCAAGGCCTTTGGCTGCTGCCACGAAGTATTCGGCACCCAGAAGTTCCTGCGGGACGTCTTCGAGGCGGAATGCGGTTTCAGCGGGCTGGACTGGCACGATATCCATGTCAACGTAATGGGGATCAACCATTTTACCTGGTTTTCCTCCGCTTCCTGTCAGGGACGGGATCTGTTTCCCATCTATGAAAAATTTATCGGATCCCACTACGAATCCGGCTATGAAAAACCGGATGAAAACTGGATGAATTCCTCCTTCGCCTGCGCTCACCGGGTAAAAATGGATCTCTTTAAGCGTTTCGGCTATATCGCGGCCGCCGGGGACCGGCATCTGGCGGAATTTATGCCTTCCGACGAATACTTAAACGACCCGGAAACGGTAAGGCGCTGGAAATTCGGTCTCACCACGGTGGACTGGCGCAAGAAAGATCTCCAAAAACGGCTGGCGCGCAGCGTCAGGCTGACAAAGGGCGAAGAAACGCTGCCGCTTGAACCCAGCGGGGAAGAGGGCGTTTTGCTGATCAAAGCGCTTCTTGGGCTCGGACGGCAGGTGAGCAATGTGAACATTCCCAACACGGCCGGACAGATCCCCAATCTGCCCGCTTCCGCAGTCGTGGAGACCAACGCCCTGTTTGACAAGGACCACATCTACCCTGTGGCCGCAGGCGCTCTTCCGGCATCCATCCGGGCATTGATCCTGCCTCATGTGGAAAACCATGAGCGCATCCTGAAGGCCGCCCTTCTGTGCGACCGGGAAATGGTCGTGGAAGCCTTCCTGCACGATCCCCTGATCCGGGGACAGCATATAAAGGAGACGGACGTGCGCGCACTGGTAACGGATATGATCCATAATACGATGGCTTATCTGCCAAAGGGCTGGCAATAACGGGAAGGAATTCCCGGGCGTTTGCATGGGCAAAAGGAGGAAAGGGCATACTACTGTCACCAATGAAAACCTTTGGAGGACAGAATATGGAAAAAATTGCCTTTTTTGATGCCCGCAGCTATGACAGGACGTATTTTGACGCCCTGGCGCCTGGAGCAGGGCTGGAACTGCTATATCTGGAAAACAAACTCACAAAGGACACCGCCATCCTGGCCCAAGGTTCCTCCGCCGTCTGCGCCTTCGTAAACGACGACCTGGGCCCAGAGACGCTGCCGCGCCTTGCAGAATACGGCATCCGGGCCATAGCCCTGCGGTGCGCCGGTTACAACAACGTCGATTTAAAAACCGCCGAAAAATACGGCATCCGCGTTTTTCGCGTCCCGGCCTATTCGCCTGCCTCCGTGGCCGAACACGCCCTGGCGCTTCTGCTGACGCTGACCCGCCAGACCCACCGGGCGTTTACGAGAACGCGGGAACGGAATTTCAGTCTGGAAGGGCTTGTGGGGACAAATATCGAAGGGAAAAACGTGGGCGTCATAGGCACCGGCAAAGTGGGCATACGTTTTGCCGCCATAGCCCAAGGCCTGGGGGCGAAGGTATGCGCCTATGACCCGAAACCGGTTTGGGGTTCCGGCATAGAGTATGTGGGGTTCGACGAACTCATCCGCCGAGCGGACATCCTATCCCTCCACTGTCCTCTGACGCCTTCAACCTACCACCTTCTCAGCCGCGATGCCTTTTGTTCCATGAAGGATGGGGTGATCATCCTCAATACCTCCCGCGGCGCTCTGATCGACTCCGAAGCCCTGCTGGACAACATCAAATCCGGCAAGGTCGGCGCCGCAGGATTGGACGTCTACGAGGAGGAAGCGGACGTTTTTTACGAGGACGTGTCCGGCAGAGTCATGCGCGACGACACGTTAAACCTCCTGCTCAGCCAGCCAAACGTCCTGGTCACCAGCCATCAGGCCTTTCTGACAGAAGAAGCTTTAAGGGCCATCGCGGAAACCACGGTAGAAAATCTTCAAAAATTCTTCGCCGGGGAAAAGGTAGAAAACGAACTGAAAGCAAAAGAGGTGCAGGCGGCTTCGGGAAGAAGCTGACCGTTTCACTGAAGTTCACCGGCGCAGCCGCTCCCGTCTGCGATCCCGGGTTTTGCGCCGCAAGCGCAGGCAGACCGGCATGGAGGGAAACATGGAGCAGATCATCATTCATGTGGATATGGACGCTTTCTTTGCCTCCGTGGAAATCCGGGACAACCCTGCCCTGCGCGGGAAACCGCTGATCATCGGCTCTCTTCCGGGGGAACGGGGCGTGGTCGCCACCTGCAGCTATGAAGCAAGAAAATATGGCGTCCACTCCGCCATGAATATCAAAGAGGCCTACCGACGGTGTCCCCAGGGGATCTATATGCACCCGAATATCGACAAATATAAAGCTGTATCCGGGCAGCTTCACGAAATTTGGAACGCCTATGCTTCCGCCGCTGAGGCTATCGCGCTGGACGAAGCCTATCTCGATGTGACGCAGCAGGCGCAAGATCTGGAAGGGGCGCGCCAAATCGCCATGACCATCAAGCGGCGCACCAGGGAGGAGATCGGGCTTACCTGCTCCGTAGGCGTCGCTTATTCCAAGACAGCGGCCAAGACGGCGAGCGAGGAAAAAAAACCTGACGGTTACTTTGAGATACCCACGCCAAAAGATTTTGTCGACCTGGTGATCGACCGGGATGTGCGAACGCTTTACACCGTCGGGGAAATGACGGCGGAAAAACTATATGCTTCCGGGATCCGTACTGT
The DNA here is from genome assembly GCA_947598825.1 of uncultured Eisenbergiella sp. GTDB lineage: Bacteria > Bacillota > Clostridia > Lachnospirales > Lachnospiraceae > Gallintestinimicrobium. The sequence goes on from CANQFM010000006.1 coordinate 48,563, forward strand.
CCGGGATATCCGGGAAATGCAGGATATGGTCGTCCGGCTTCTCGGCAAACAGGGACAGTGGATCACAAAACTCGCCTTTGGGATCGACGACCGAAAGGTCACTCCCTATCGTCCGCAGGACGCGAAATCTATCGGCCGCGAAGTCACGTTCCAGGAGGATGTGGATAATTTCGAACTTCTGAAAGACGTTCTGCTCCTGCTTGCGCTGTGCGTAGAACGCAGGGCGCAACGGTATCACCTGTACGGAAACGGCGTGACCCTAAAGCTCACTTATTTTAACATGCAGTCGATCACCCGCTCCCGGATCAGCTCCGCCTGCGACTGCGCCGTTACGATCTGGCAGGAGGCCGTCAGACTGTTGGACGGCGTAGAAAAACGGCCTGTCCGCCTGATCGGCGTAAGCATCTATAATCTGTCCGGCGAGGAAAACCGACAGCTTACTTTAGAGGACTATTTTACAGATGCCCGGCAGCACAGGGACGCAGAACTAAAAGAAACGCTGGGCGCTCTGCAGAGCCGTTACCATCTCGACTTTGCCGGACATCTGGAGCAGATCTATCAAATGGACACGCTCCACAAAACAGTGGAATATATGCGGAAACACTTTTTTAACCGAGATACCGTGGGTAACGCAGCGCGAGGTGAATTGTGATGGTGAAGTATCGTATTTCCTTCTAAGCGATAGAAGGAAATATTAACCTATCCTTCTATCGTTTTCGTTAAAACAAAACAATAGAAAGGATACCTGGGATGAAAAAATATCAAAAAGCATATGGCGCCTGCTATGCAGGGGCTTTGGTTTTTGTACTCATCAGCACAATTTTTGCGGTTGTACTGCAATTCTTCAAAGGCGATGTTCTGGACTGCGCGATCGCCAAAAATGCAGGGATGACAGTTCGATATACAGTACTTTTGATCGGATTTATCCTTGGCGAAGTGCTGTTCTACTACTGTTACAGGAGGCTGAGCGCAAGATTTTCTGTTGGCTGCACAAAGCTTCTGAAACGTGATATCTTCGACAGCATCGTGCGGCAGGACTATGTAACCTATAAAGAAAAACAGCAGGGAGAATATGTGGCGAAGTATACCAATGAAGCCGATATGATAAAAACCCGCTATTTTCAAATGTTACCCCTGTTTTGGGAGATTCTGCTGAAGATTCTTTTTGTAAGCATTGCCTTATTTATCCTGGACTGGCGAATTGCCCTCATCACGATTTTGCTTTTGACAACGCCGCTTTATATTCCGAAACTCATTGAGAAACGTTTACAAAAAGCACAGGCGGAATATTTGAAAGCGGTCGAAGAAAACCTGGCCAGGGTGAACAACTGGCTCGGCGGGTTTGAAATCATCAAGAATTATTCCATTGAGCGTCAGATTCTTTTGAAGTTTGATGAATCTAATAACGTGTCGATGGACAAACTTCTCCGGGATACAATTTTAGGAGCGACAGCACAGCTCATTACAACGCTGATCTCTTACTTATCCTATTTTATCGTACTCGCCTCGGCAACATGGCTTGTGCTATTGGGAGAGTTTTCGGCAGGCGACTTTTTCGTTGCCATCGGCATGATCGACCAGCTTTCTTATCCCCTCATCTCTTTGGCGGAAATTATCCGTCAGTTGATCGCTGTCAAACCATCCTGCGAAGCTATGGGGCAGTTTGTGGCACACGGCAGCGCCGGCATGGGCAGAAGGTCCCTGCGCTTCGTTGAAAAGGACATCCGCTATGACGATGTTTCTTTCAGCTATACCGATAGCCGCCCTCTTTTACAGGGATTTACCTTCACAGCGAAGATGGGCGGTAAGTATCTGATCAAGGGGCCCAGCGGCTGCGGAAAGACAACCGCCGTCAATTTACTTCTGCGTTATTATGAGGTAACCGGCGGCAAAATCACGATTGACGGGGTGCCGATCTCCGAATATGGAACCACTTATGAAGCGATCACCGTGAGCAGGCAGGAAGCGGTTTTATTCCACGACACGCTGCGGAACAATCTAACGATGTACCGTGAAGTCAGCGATGGCAGACTCGTTGAAATCCTAAAAAGTCTTGGGCTTGACCGTTTTGCCGATTCACAGGCGCTTGACACCCTCCTTACGGAAAACGGCGCAAACCTTTCCGGCGGCGAGAAAAAACGAATCTGTCTGGCACGGGCGCTCCTGCGTGACACCGATGTCTTGATCCTTGACGAACCGCTTGCAAATCTTGATGAAAACACCGCAAGGAGGATTGAAGATTTGCTTTTGTCAGTTTCCGGAAAGCTGTTACTCGTTGTGTCTCATCAGTTCTCCGCAGAAAAACTATATCTGTTCGATGATGTGATTACGTTAAGAGCGGAATAATGTTCTATACAGAAAAAGCCAGTGACCTGTAAAATTTTTTCGGGCCACTGGCCTTTCTTTTAATTTTTTATAAGGAAGCGGATAGCACGTTTTTATCGCGGCGTCATATTGATACGATAAAGGAATTTTTCGTAAAACTCCCCTTTTCGCCGTCGTCACTTTGGAGAGGAATCAAGAAGGAAAAATTGTTATGACGGATACCCATTATTCCAAGTTCAATATTCTAAAGAACGCCCGCCTGAAAGCGCTCGCCTATATAAACGGCAATCAAGATCATCCCGGGCTTAACGGGATCGTAAGATTTTTTGAAACATCCTATGAGGGGATCATCGTTGAAGCGGAGATATACCATCTCCCTGACAGCGTGGACGATAACCCCAATGCCTTTTTCGGGTTTCATATCCATGAAAACGGCGACTGTTCGGATTCGTTTCAAAATACCGGCGGCCATTACAACCCCTCGGACAGCAGTCATCCCTACCACGCGGGGGATATGCCGCCGCTCATGTCTAACGACGGGTATGCATGGATGGTTTTTTTCGACGCAAGAGTGACGATCCCTGAGATATTGGGCAAGTCCGTTGTGATCCATCAGATGCCGGATGATTTTACCACTCAGCCTTCGGGGGATTCGGGCGAAAAGATCGCATGCGGAGTCATCGCTGCGCTTTGACCGCCGCCCAGTATGCCGCTTTCGCGTGCGTCCTGTCGCGCAGGGCAAATTGCGGTTCGTCCTTTTCAAACGTCTCTTAAACAGATTCGTTTATGGGAATTAGCTCACGTTATTCAGATTGCCTCCATTAGTCAGATGATATGTGCTATCTGACTTTTTATTGTCAAAATGTTGTCAGCAGAGGAAGTGCACAATCATTGGTATACCGCAATAGGAAGAACGACAAGTGCGGGCCCTTTAATAACATCTCGAAGTTCCGCGGGGTTATCCATATTCTTGGGCATTGTTCTGCGTTGAGCTCTATTAAGAGGGAGTTTTTTCACATCATCAAATATTTCATCCAGCTTTATGCTTTGCCCTTTAGGTATTTTGCGAATTACCTTGCATAACAGGTATGATTGTCCGACAAAGTTCTCTTGCTCACAGCGAAAATAGTTCTCATCGAGATATGCAACCAGGGGATGATTGCCATCTTCAAATTCAAAAACACATGAAATCTCTTTGCCGGATTTTAGCTGCCCTAACGCAGAAAAGCCATTTACAGCCTCAGTAGCTTTTTGGTCCAAGATTTGCTGATCTGTGATTGATTCAAATACCGCCGCCAATTCGGCAATTTTCTTCACGCTATCTGTGAGTTCTTTCATTTTTGAGAATCGGGCTGTACCCAAAACCTCTAAGAAATCATCACGAGATAGCTTGTCATATTCCGAGTCACTTAGAAACTCATAATATTTCAGCCCATCTTCCTCATCGGAATGAAGGTACTTATAGATTTTTTCAAACTTTGCAGCATCACTGATATGTACGGAACGCTTTACCTCTTCAGACTGTTTACCGGTATGCGATCCGTTTCCAGAAGCAACACCAATAACTCCTTTACCGGCCATAGTATTTTCTTTACTGGTTGCGATTGCTTGAGATTCTTCATCGTATGTATAGCCATCAATTGCGGCTATATAATCCTCTACTACCTTTGTATTTAGGTAAAGAAAATTCCTAAGTTTCACAAATGTCACCTCAATTATGAGACCGCTTTCTTATTTCAGATATTGTTTTAGGCAAGCAGTATTGGAAACCTGATCAGCAAATTGAAGAATCAGATTTCTGACTTTTTCGTGGATTTCATAGTATCGTGTTTCATCCAAATCTAATGACTCAATTCGTTCCCCATGGGCTACTTTGTTTCGTTTGTCCAGCAATATAGAGTCAATTAATTTATATGAACTTTCGTAAGCAGAACAATCCAATCCAATTGTCGCCATTATTTCACCAAAAATCTCTGAATTTAAGTTGGAGTTTGTTTTAATAATTCCATCTACAGGTATTGTCGATTTAACATCCCGACTATTAATTACCTCTGTAACAATTCTCGTGTGAATTGTTGATTTGTTACTTTCCTCAAATGTTTTCAGATTATATTTCAAAGAAATTGCAAGAAAATTGGGCTTTATTTCGCCATAGGGTAATTTAAGCATAGCAACATATTCCAAATAGAATATTGCTATATTTTTTATTGCCCCTTCCCAATGCGCGTATAATAATGCTATTCCGGCACGAATGGCCGTATCCTTAGCGGATTTTCTTGCACTTGCAACATTCTCACGTATAGCGGAAAGCTCATGTTTTCGCCAAGCCATTTCAGCATCAATAAAATCTTGCAAATCATTTATCGTTCGTATTTTCATGGTTTAAAATACTCGGCTCCAAATAGAGACAGATCCTTAAAACGAGGAATCGAACGTATCCTGTAAAGACATATTATCCCTTCCTTATCCGCGTCCCATGCGACGCTTTTGCATTTTCTTCCAAATTACCCGACATTTTTTGCACCATTCAACATCAATTCCAAGAACATCAACCATGACTTCTTTATCAACGATATCAAGAGCTTTTTCAATGTCATCATCCTCTCGGACAATTGCATCAATCCGTTTCAGCAAAGACCGGCACGATTCTTCATCAATATCATCCAGTTTGGGAAGCATAATGTTTCCCATTTCTCCGGGCAATATCTCCAGGACACCACCGCCATAGCTGCGCCCGCAGATTTCCGTAAAGGCAAAAGAAATGCTGTTATAATATGCAAGCAGGATGTTTTCCGGTTTTACATCGGGATTGAATTTCATCCGATGCATTGTATCAGTAGATACTGCATTGCAGCAATTCAGAACAAATTTTGGGTAGAGATTATTCCGACGGAGGAAGAATGCGTCCGGAATCCATACAGATGGTACAATATACCAGCGATCTCTAATTGAGCATTTGTACCCATCGTTTTCGCCGTTTGCTTCGCCCAATGCTATGTATGCCTTATGCTTATCCGGATAGTTTTCTATCGGGATATCAGGGAAATTAACAAGCCGTGCACTTTTTCCGGATGCCTTGTTCTTTTCCCAATCTTCGTCTGTAAAAAATATTCCGTGAGCATGAGAACTCCTGCCAATCAGTGGAAGCGTAACATTTTCTAAGGCGTATTCATCGCAGACTTCTTCTGAAATTGAAAAGTATCCGTTGTTCCCAGTAGTGATACCTACATTGATGAGCCCATAATCGGCAAACTTCGCAAACCTTTTATCTGCGCGGATAGCCTGGATTAGCTCCATTTCGGTTGCAGTTGTGAAATACCTTGTCCATTTTTCTTTTACATGCTGCATCTTTTGAAATCCGTTCTGCTGGAGATTAAGATTTTCAAAGCCAGAAAAGTCGTTCATCTCAATAATACGAATGCCTTTTTCTACGGAGCCCTTTTCTCCAATGAAAACCACGATTTCTTGCTCAATATCTGGAAAAACGAGCTGTTCAAACGTAATCAACGTAATCTTCGCAAGATGCTCAGAAAGGAAAAGCCGCAAATCTTCTGCGTAAGCTACCTGCAAGATTTCAGCCGGAATGACAAATGCTATTCTCCCGTTTTCAGACAGCAACTGAACACATGCTACCAAAAAAGCCACCCATGCATTGATGAGCTTATTCGCTTTCATACCATGTGATGTAAGGATATTTGATTGAAGCTCTCTTTGAGTTTCTGTGAGGTATTGATAGCGAATGTATGGAGGGTTCCCTAAAATCAGATCATACTGCGTTTGGGCACTAACCATGCGAGAATAGAACTCAAAGAAATCCTCGTTCTGGATATGAACATTTTGATAGTTGCAATAATTACGCCGAACTTTTTCAGCTTCATCCGGTTCAATTTCTACTGCATCAACAGCTCCAATTTGCTCAATGAGGTTTAGCCGTCTAAGACTATCAAGAAATACGCCGTCACCACAGCTCGGCTCAAGGACAGTATGGATGTTTTCGGTGGCACAGAAATTTACCATTGCATTTGCAAGCTGCAACGGCGTGTAATATGCCCCTCTTAATTTTTGTTCAGAACTGTCCTTCTTGAGCTTCATGGTGATAACCTCACTTAAAAATCCAACTGATAAACTTTAGCAATCAGTTCTTCTATTTCTTTAATCAATGCGTCTTTCCTGGTTTGAAGCAATGTTGAAATGCGTTTCGCAGGCTGGCTTGACAAAGTAGCATTAATATCATAAATCTCTCTGCTGGCTTCAACGACACGATCATAAATGCCTTTCTGAACGGCGTTATCAAAATCAAGCTCTACAAACGGAAGTGTCGAAAGAACGAATGTGCCACGTGCAATGAATCCGCCTTCAAAATCGCTGCCGACAATCTCAAGTATTCTCTCCGTGATAGGATTGGACAGCCACGCCTGAATATACTCAAGAGCATATGGACTGTCTGCCTTTTTACTTACGGCACAGTATCCCGCGGTACCACCGGAGGCAATTAAGATGTCGTTCTTGTCAAGAACATACATCGGTTCTTTGCTAAGAACGCCAACAATCAGTTTCGGCGTGTTGATAAATGCCGTCAGTGCCTGAGTTCTGCCGTACTGATACCATGTATCTGCTGTTGCATTTGGAACGTCACGAATACCGGAATCAGATACGCATCTCGGTACTAACCGATCATAGTATGCTTCAAGATAGGCATACGTTCCGGGATAGGACGCCTTCATTTCGTCGATTGGAATTAGATGCCCTGCACCGTCATAAGGGAAGATGATCCGCTTATCTGTCTGCAAAACACTATAAGAGTTCAATCCGCGTTCGTCTTGGCGCGTAGGCTTAAAATACTGGCGCAATATTGCCTTTTCAATCGTGTAATTGTGACCATCTCTACGGATTTCAATCGTATCCCGATACTCAGCAATAATGTTTTTCGAAGAAAACCAATATATCGGAGCAGGGCGCTCGGCACTTGTTTGAATACCATTGAAAATCTCGGTATGCTTTGTGAGAGGAACCGATATTTGATCTAACTTTTGGAGCATTGCAAGGAAGTCCATATCGGTTGTCAAACGCCACGGGAGCTTGTTCAGGATAGATGCGTTTAATTCAATCTTGCTTACTTCTTCACCAGCCCAAAGCCTGTTTGCAGAATCAATGCTTGAATATACAAACGTATCTTGTTTCTTTTTTTGAAGAAGCAATATAGAACTGTAGATCGTCTTATCTTCAAAAAGCTGGGCATCGCCAAAGTCATCAAGGCTTACAAGCATCTGATCTTTTGAGATCAGAGTTCTCAGCTTCTCTCCGGCTCCAATTTTGAAGAATTTGTTTGGAACGATGTAGCAAATATATCCATTTTCCGCAGTCTTCCGAACAGCCTGCTCAATGAAGATGAAATACTTATCAAACTGTTTATGAGAAGTCTTATATTTCTTCTTGTATATTTCAACTTCCGGGATCGGAAGCTGTGCATGCATTCCCTCTGTATTAACATAGGGAGGATTACCAATGATTATGCTAAAGGGGTTGCCGTTGTTGATGGAATCCCAGTCAAACGGAGCCAACTCAATCAATTCATCAGCGGATGCCCGTATTCCTCGAAGCTCCTCGGAACTTACAAGTGAATTACCGAAAAGGATATTTGTGCTAAGGTCAGGCAGTATAGGTGTTTCATCCACAACCGAGGGTGCTGTCTCATTCTCAATCAGCTTTATCAAAAGTGAGAATTTTGCCACTTCGACAGCATGAATGTCTATATCAATACCGTAAATGCAAGAACAGAGGATACGCTTCTTTTCGTCGAGGGGCAGCTTATACGAACCATTTCCAATCTCAAGCAAATGCTCCTGTTCACCATTTGCAAGATATTTCTGGACGCAATAATTTTGAAGATAAGAAAAGGCTTCTTCAAGAAAGATTCCCGATCCACATGCTATGTCAGCGATATGGACATCCAAAATCTCCGCGGGTGACTTTCCTTCGCAGGCTCTACTCAAAGTCTTTTCAACCATATACTTCACAATCTCCGTCGGAGTTGTGACTACTGATCTATTAAGACAGTCTTTCTTCTTGCCAAGCCCAATCGTCCCATCCGGGAGAAGAACCAACTGTTCCGTCAGGAACAGTTCATAAATCTTTCCAAGGAGATTCGGTTCGATAATGTTGAACAAATAGGGGCTCTGCGGGTAATAGAGCCCTTTTATCATTTCAGAGATTACAGCACTGGACAGATCAAAAACAATATCATCTCCAGAGAACATGCCTGAGTTGTAACAATGGTCTGCAGAACGGAACAGGTCTTCCAGCTTTGCTTGAAGTTGCTTCGGCTCAGAAACTGTATCTTGAAGCTTGTGATACAGAGGGAGATTCTTATCTTCGCAAATCCGAAGGAAGACAATCTGGTTGATAAACTCCTGAACAACATCATTGAGAACTTCAAGTGAATGATAACGTCCGCCTTTTCTATAAAGCTCATTGCTCAGCGAAACTCGCCATTCGTTGATCTGTTTTAAGAACAGGGCATCTACCTGCTGCTTCTCGCCGCCAGTTGCAGGAAAATTATCATCCAAATACCGATCAAATTCACCGGAATAAACAACATCTCTTGAAATGAGAGAAATGATCTCGTCATACCGGTCTGCATATTCGGTAAAGTGGAAAATACGATAACGTGCCACAGCACAGCCATCTTCCTCTTTGGGAACATAGCAAGTATCATATATCGCCAGATATTCAAAATTTGTAAGAACTGCAACTCTGTGATTGGCATTCCAGCCGTATTTTCTTGTCTGAAAAGCAGGGTCGGTTACTCTTGTGATATCAACAGCAGGTTTTTTCGCTTCGACAAAGAATTTCGCAACACCTCTTAATGTCATTGTATAGTCCGGGCGATCAGTAGGCGTTGAATAGTTTTCGGCTACTACTTCACGGTATTGAGGTGCCAGACCTCTTTCGTTTGCAACATCCCATCCGAGAATTTTCAAAAACGGATCTATGTATTCAATACGGCAAGAGTGCTCATTGTAATTGTTTCTGGTTTCCTTGTAATAAGCCAGATTCGTTTGAAAACGGTTGGCAAGATCTTTCAGCTTTTCAACATTAGTCATTTGTAATTCCAACCTTTCATCCATCTGATTTATTGGTCAATTCCATAATATCGCCAATGTCACATTGCAACGCCGTACAGATTTTTACGAGAACATCTGTTGTTACATTTTCGTTTTTCCCAAGCTTCGCCATTGAAGCATGGCTGATACCGGCAGCCGCACATAAGTCTTTTTTCTTCATGTCTTTATCGATAAGAATCTTCCATAACTTTTTATAACTAACTGCCATACCAAATGCACCTCAAAAGCAGATTGAAATCAAAAAACGCTGCGTCGAAATCAGTTATCGCTGAATTCATGGATAGTATAGCATATTTTTTTGATGCAAACAAGATGTTCGGCACAATATTTATATTGAGATAAACCGCCCGCAGGATTGCTCCCACGGGCGACATTGCGTTTTCAGCTTTCAAACATCCTGTATACCATGACCGCTTTCAGATACTTCTCCAGATCGCCGTTCAGAATCAGATCGGCGTATTCCAGTAACGCGTTGTAAATCAGCCAGTCCAGTTCCGACCGTTCATACATATTGTCGGCAATCTCGTTTTCCACCGCAATTGTGTCGATGGCGATCATGGTGCCGTCATCGTACTTCAGCTCGACGCAGGCAGTATCTATGTTGAACTCACAGGAAATTATCATTGCAAATCCTCCGGGTTGTACTAAAGACTCCTGTTGATTCGGCCTTTCGCTCAATAGAACTTATTCCACTTGGCTACTATGGCCTCTGCTGACTTCTGTGTGCTCAGCACGGCCTCTCGGCAGTGGTTGTCTCTTTCGAGACGGGTCACACAGACCTGGTACCGCACGTTTCTTTCCCTCTATCCACCTGCCGCATTTACCATACATGATTCCGTGTAGTTATCGGACTTCGGCTTGTAAGGCAATCTTACCCCCATGCATAGCTTCTTATGCGGTTTCTGTTCGTCAGGCCAGGGGTTTGCCCGTGGGTTAGTAGATTCCACCTCGCGGTGGACACCCTTGCCTTCTGCTATATCCTTCCCACTACAATAGAATTATGGATAAGGTACATGACAGCCAGCCATGCCCATATCCTTCTTATTGCTCAAGCTGTTAGAATGAAGGGGACAATGGTATGACTGCTTCCCGCTTGGACTCCGCGTCCGTCTGGTAGAATGTCAACCAGCCCTCATTCGCAGCGTTCGTTTTACGCAGATAGAGCCATTACGTTCGTGTCAGCCAGTAGTTAGAATAAGCAATGAGTAAAGCCGACCTTACCATTGATCAAACACAAAAAGGAGAACTCAATGAATGCAGTAGGTATTGATGTATCAGAGAACAAGAGCACAGTCACTATCCTCCGTCCGTTTGGAGAGATTGTTGCTAAATCATCTAATGTGAATCATACATCCTCCGACATAACTCATCTAATCAACCAATTAAAAAGCTTAAATGGTGATACAAGGATTGTTATGGAACACACCGGCAGATACTACGAACCCATGGCACAATGGCTAACGGATGCTGGTTTATTCGTAAGTACCGTTAACCCCAAACTGATAAAAGACTTTGGCAACAATTCGCTTCGTAAAGTAAAAACTGACAAAGCAGATGCTGTAAAAATTGCACGCTACACTCTCGACAACTGGTGTGATTTAAAACCCTACAGCAGCATGGATGAATTGCGCCGTCAATTAAAAAATATGAATCGCCAGTTTGACTTCTACATGAAACAGAAAACTGCCATGAAGAATAATCTAATCGCTCTGCTTGATGAAACATTCCCTGGAATAAATACCTTCTTTGACAGCCCGGCAAAAACTGATGACAGCTAAAAATGGGTGGATTTTGCTACTACATTCTACCGGGCGAATTCGGGACTTTCACCCGGTAGAAACGTGCGCCGCCGGGCGCACAAGAAAAGCTAACTGACTTAATCAAAATCAGTTAGCTCTTATCTTTTGAATATTGGTTTTTTGTTGTCAATCTGTTGTCACGACTCCGAGAAAACCCGATTTTTGCAGGTAATCACCCGGGAAAGTGATCCCATGATATCATTCCAGTTCAATAGTTCCTGCTGATAAAATCGACCTCGTCCACCCCTTCGTCTGCATTGAGCCGCAGGGCAAGATAGAAAAAGTATCCCGACAGGAGATTTATCAGATCCACTAATCCCGGTTCCACAGAATGTCCCTGATAAATATGGCGATATACGAGCCGCACCAGTTCTTTCGCCTGTACCCGCAGGATATGGGCCAAACACCCGGCCTCGCATCCCTGTGGGACAACGAAACGTTGGCACCGCTGCCTGCACTGACCCTGCAGGCGCTCCACAGCGGCCAAAAGACGTTCCTTTTCTTTCTCCGTTATTTTCAGGGAAGTCCGCAGGGCAGGATTGACATGATAGATCAGTTCGCATACCCATAAAAGCTCCTCCCGCAGAAAAGCGTCTTTTGTCCTGGCGCGAAGCAGACCGGTCCGGCTTGCCATTTCATCGGTCAGAAGTTCAAAATCGCACCGCAGATCATCCGGCATATCGCAAAGAAAAGGATATGCCTCGTAAGGGCTTCTGTAAATCTCCATATTCATCTTTCCAATCCTTCCCATCTGAGCCTGGAAGCGCGCATATATCCGGGCACGTCGATCCCAAATACGCGGCTCAGTTCCGCGATATCCAGTTCATCCGCCTTTCCCATATAAACCGCCCTTCCTTTGTCCATCAAAAGCGCCGTATCCGCAAAGGATAACGCCAGGTCAAGGTCATGGAATACGCCGACGGCCGCCCTGCCCGGCTCCCTGACCCACTGATCCAGGGCCTCCACCAATTCTACCTGAAACTTAAGATCCAAATGGTTGGTCGGTTCGTCCAACAGAATGATCTTCGGCGACTGGGTAAAAGTCCTCGCCAGCATTACCCGTTGAAGCTGGCCCCCGGAAAGCTCCGTAACCGCCTTTTCGCGTTCTTCCCAAAGTTCCATTTTCTTAAGCTGCTCTTCCGCCGCCTGACGGTCCTTTGCGTTCGGTCTGGGAAAAAATCCGCCGCCCATATGGGGATACCGCCCCATAAGTACCGTCTCCATCACCGAATAAGAAAAAGAGGCAAAAGTCATCTGTGTGAGCATCGCCATGACCCGGCTGCGTTCCCGGACCGTCATCGCCCTCAGATCGCGCCCTTCCAATTCCAGTCCCCCTTCAGACGGCAATATGCCCATAAGCCCCCGCAGGAGAGTTGTTTTTCCGCAGCCGTTGGGGCCAAGTATCGCCAGCTTCTGTCCCTCCGATAAGGTAAAGGAAATATCCTGCACTACCTTCCGCCCTCTGTAGCCGCAGGAAAGATTTTCAACCTTGAGCATTTACTGTCTCCTTTTTCGGAAAAATACATAGAGGAAAAAAGGTGCGCCAAGCAGCGCCGTGACCGCTCCCACAGGGATCTCCCGCGGCGACGCGACCGTCCTGGCCGCAAGATCGCAAAGCACCATAAAGCTTCCTCCCAACACCGCGGCGCCGGGCAACGCCCGTCTGTGTCCCGCTCCGAAAAGACGGCGGGCGATGTGCGGGGCCACCAGATCCACAAAACCGATAATGCCCGAAAAGGCCACCGCCGTACCCGTCAGTACGGCCACAAGAAGAATGCACCCCCACTTGGACTTCTGGGTATCCACCCCCATGACCTGGGCCTGTTCATCCCCAAAGGTCATCACGTCCAGCATGGAAGAACGTCCGAGGAAGAGGCAAAGGCAGATACAAAAGACCGGGCCAAGCACTGCCGCTCCGCGCCAGCCTTTGGCGGCAAAGCTGCCCATCTGCCACAGGCTGATCCGCTGCGCATACTCCGGGGACATCGCCGCCATCAGATCCATAAAGGCGGAGAAAAAAAGGGAAATGACCATACCGGTCAACACCACTGTAATGCTCGAAAGCCGTGCATCAAAGGTCTTTGCAAGCGCCAGAGCCAGCAGAACCGCGCCAAGTCCCCCTGCAAAACCCGCCACAGGCAGGCAAATCATTCCCGCAGCCCCGCCGGCGATCCCCGTCACCATGACAAGCGTCGCTCCCAGACCGGCTCCGGCAGACACACCCAGACCATACGGCGAAGCCAGCGGGTTCTCCAGCGACGACTGCATTACCGTACCGCCCACGGCCAGCGCCGCCCCGGTCAGGAATGCCAAAACGACCCGGGGCAGCCGCAGGCCGAGGATGAGGGCGCGAACGCCCTCATCCCCTCTCCCGGCAAGAGCCGCAGCGATCTCTTTCGGAGACAGATAAACGCTTCCGACCCCGATGCCGAGAACAACAGACATGATCGCAAGCACCGTAAGGAGCGCTGCGCCCCCCATCGCCTTACGCACCGTAATACTCCGGATAAACAGCAGCCGCCATCTCTGCAAGAGCCTTTACCACATTGTGGTCAGGCAGGGAGGAAGCCATGTTATCGATGTAATAAACGTTTCCGTCCCGAACGGCGGTCACCTCTTCCCATCCTGGACGGGACAGGATCTCCCCAACGGGATCCTCGATATAATTGACGTTTGTCAGGATCACATCAGGATCCGCGTTCACAACGGCCTCTTCCGTAACGCCAAGCCAGCCGGACTCGGAAGCCAGGATATTTTTTGCCCCTATTATTTCCAGCATCTCGTTAAGGAACACACCGTCGCCAAAGCTATACATACTTGGCGCCGCGGAGATTTCAAAGTATACGGACTTTTTTTCCGTTATCGTTTCCCCGATCGCAGCGATCCGGTCGATTTCCCCCTGCATATCGTCGATCAGCTCCTGTCCCTTTTCCTCAGCCCCGAACACCGAAGCGACGAAAGCAATGTCGCTCTCGATATCCGCTATACTGTCGCTGGTCGGGACGCACGCCACGCACACTCCCATATCGATAAGGGCCTGGTAAGGATTCTCCTGATCATAGAGCGTCATATTGGTCACCAGCAGCACATCCGGGCGCAGATCTACCAACTGCTCCATGTCAGGCGACGCCATATCCAGCACAATGGCATCCTCCTTCAGACCTTCCAGCCCCACGCTGGCAGTATCATAAGCCTGGATCTCGTCTCCGTATCCCAGGGCCACCACCGTCTCAGCCAGAGACGGCGCCAGCACGGCCACGCTATCGATCTCCTCCGGCACAGTGATCTGTGCCCCGCTGGGATCCGTAAGGGTGCGCAAAGCGGAAGAGCCTGACGTTCCCTCCTGTTTGCAGGCGGTCATGCCCAAAGCCAATATCAGGGCGATGAGCAGGCGCAATACTTTTGGTTTCACTTTTGCATTTTCTTTCATTCTTATCTCCATTCCTTTCCTCCGGCAAAAAAGAACACCCCTCCAAATACGAGGGGTGTTTTTGCCGTCAGAAACCGGCCCCAGAGATGATTCCCCTGGGACGGGTACAAAAACGCACACAAGTCCATTCATCGTGAACCCATGCAGGACAGACGCAGCGATCTGGCTGAACGCGCAAGCGCGTATCACAGTGGCGGGACCGTGCGGGATTCTCACCCGGCTTCTCTGCAATAATGCCTGACCCTTGTATTGGAAAGTATTCCTTTTTTCGGAACATTCTGCCCGAAAACGGGCGTGAACCCAGTATAACAAACGTCCTATGGCCTGTCAAGCCAAACTTCACCGCCCAGAGCGACCCATTTTAGGCAACTCACAGCGTGATCACATACGGATGACGGTATACTTCCCGGAGCGCTTCCACCGTGTTGTATTGCTCTCCGATGCAGAACTCCTTCGACCAGGTCATATAGTAGGCAAACGGAACCCTGGACTTGCTCATCATCTCAGGATCCGGCAGATATCCGATCTCCGCCAGGGCCGCCACCTTATTGCGGGTCGTGGCCTGTACCAGTTGTTCGTATTCCTCCCTGTAATCCGTCTTTTTATATTCCGGCAGATATACGTCTACGGAAATAATATCCACATATTCGTCCCCCGGATAGCCTTCCGGCGAACGACAGTTCCATACCCATAACAGATTGTCCAGATGGTACTCGTCAACGTACAGGGCATACATCAGCTTATAGAGTTCGCACGCGACCTTCGGCCCCTTACTCCCCCACCAGAACCAGGTGCCATCGGATTCGTGGAAGGGCCTCCACAGCACGGGAATATGCTGCTCGCAGAACGGAAGGAGCAGCTTTGCGATGGCGCGCATATCGGCGTAAAATGCCTCCCGCTCCTTCGTCCCTTCTATCAGAACCTTCTCCGGATCAAAGTCCGTATTTTTGGCGTAGAAGCTCTTATCCCTGCCGCCCAGCGGTGAATACCAGTGAAAAGAAAAGGTGACGATCCCGTCCGTCTCCCTGCCCCATTTCAGCGCTTCTTCCAGGGTGTTTCTGTTCTCGTAGATTTCCGTCAGACAGGCTTCGTCGGCATCTTCGTAGTTGATGTTCGGCGAATAGGAGAGCAGTTCAAAGCCCCTCAGCTTTGGCTCCTTTCCCGTCTTTTCCCTGATATAGGCGATCTCCTCCATCGGGACGGTCTGCGTATGCTGCCCGCTGATGATGCCCTTTCCCGCCACCTCTTCCAGATATTGCAGAAGCTTTTTCGCCTCCGCGCTCGCATTTTGATTGACCGGCAACTGCATTTTTCCTCCTCCTTCCGCTTTACGGTTCTTTTGACAGCCGCATCGTCATTTCAATGCACATGCGTCCGTTGTGATAGGGGCATTTCCAGGGATGCACCAACGCCTGCGAAGTATCGATCCGATCCACTCGTTCAATATTCTCGACCCACTCCCCTGTTTCCGGGTCGATCACATATTTCCGGATGAACTCCCAGATGCGCTCCGAACACTCCCGGTACTCTTCCCTCTGGGGCTGTAACGCAAAGGCATTGTAAAACCCGATCACAGCCTCCGCCTGTACCCACCATATCTTCGTCCTGTTCATGACGCCCCTCTCGCACTCGTTATTCAGCGCGAAAAGTTCTCTGTCGATCCCATGGCGGTAAACGCCTTCCGCCAATCCGTCAATCACAGGCCGCATAGCCTGCTTATCGCTTTCGCTGCCCAGCACCTCGCAGGCCCGCCAGATCAGCCAGGAAGCCTCGATATCATGCCCATAAGAATCCAGGTCGATCAGAGAGCGGTAGTCTGCGTCAAAAAATACCCGGCACTGTTTTTTCTCAGGATCATAGATCTTTTCCTTAAAAAGGCCGAGGATTTTTTCCAGACGGTCCCGGACCTGAGGGGAAGCGTCCGTTTTATAGAGCTGCGTATATGCCTCCATGACGTGCAGCAGCGTATTCATGGTGCGCTGCGCCATCACGCCGTTTTCGGAAAGCTTGTCGTTGTCCGCCGGCGCAAAATCCCGTTCAAAGGCTTCCAGATATCCGCCCTCGTCTACGCACTTTTCTTCTATGACCCGATATATGTCATACGCCAGTTCCAAAGCCTCCTTATCCCCGGACGCTTCGTAAAAAGCCGACAGGGCGTAGATCGCAAAGGCCTGATTGTAGCTGTGCTTCGTCGTATCCAGCGGCCGCCCGTCATGGGTTACGGACCAGTATACCCCGCCATATTCTTTGTCCACACAATGCTCCGCTAAAAAACGATAGGCATGCCTTGCCATCTCCAGAAGGGACTCTTCTTCCAACAGCCTGTAGGACGCGGAATAAAACCACAGGATCCTGCTGGTCAGGATAACCCCCTTCTCCCTGGCGGGATCCGCCTTCCCATTTCCGTCCGCATAACCGTAAAAGCCGCCGTATTTTTCGTCCTTTAAACGGTTCCAGAAAGGGATCAGATCCTTTACCAGATGTTCCCTGAACACCTCTTTTTCCATGTGAGATCACCTCCGTATTTTCATCGGCCCAACGCCGCTGTGCGCTACCGCCACAGGAACACCCTAATCATACATCAGAGGCCCTTTTTAATCAAGCGTACCCTGTGGTAAAAATCGCAACCCGCCGGTAAAAATCGCATTCCCTGTCCCAAGGCTGCGCTCACTCCGGTAGGCTCTGTCCCGCGCACAGCGTTCCGTAGCCGGTCCTTTCGTTGGGATATACGCTCTCCCCCCGCAGCGGCCTGGCCCCTCTTCTCAGGTACGCTTTCATCTTTTCCCCATACAGATACGGATCGTTTCCGCGCACGATCCCCCATTCCATCAGAAGGGCCGCCGTCCCCGTGACCAGGGGCGTAGCAAAGGAGGTGCCCGTAACGCGCATCGTGCCGCCCCCGGAGGCGGGAACGAGCAGATCCACGCCCGGCGCGACGAGATCCGGTTTTGTGTCCGCAAACACCGTTTCGTTCTCCCGAAACACGGGCGCGCCCCGCCCGGAGAAATCGGCATAGGCGTCATAGACGGGCTGCATGGCCCCCACGGTCAGCACATACTGCGCCGTGGACGGCACCGTCAGCGTCAGCTCCGGCGACGGGCGCACGAAACGGGTATCCGCCGTCCGCACCTCCTGTCCCGGCAGATAGATGCCGTATTCCCCGGAGACGATCCGCTGTCCCGTCAGCCGCAGTCCCCATACGCCCGCGTCGATATAGGTATCCGTCGGAAGAAGATCGAAAAAGATCTCCTGCTGAACGGAATAGGGCGAGGGCTGCCCGGCATAGATCAACACCTGGGTTTTTCCCGCCTGCACGACCTGTCTGCCCTGCTGCGAAAAAAGCACCGGGATCTCCTGTCCGCCAGGGCTGATCAGGGCAACGGAAATCTCATCCGCAAAATTCTTCCATAACTGGATATTTAAGCTTCTCTCATAGTTTGCCACCACAATTTCCGCCGTCTGGCTCCCGCCCTCCAGGATCCGTCCCGCCGCGTGCCCCGAGGCCGCCCCCTCATTGCCGCTGCCTGCGCAGATCACGGTACGTCCGCTCTGGGCAGCGCTGTCCAGGAATCGGGACAGCAGGGAAGACCCGTCGTGAGGCCCGTAGGAATTGCCAAAACTGATATTGACGGCCAGGGGCATTCCCATCTGCCGCGCCTTCTCCAAGGCCCAGGCCACGGCCCGCATGAGTTCCGTGGTTCTGGGAAATCCGGTGGAAAGATTTGCCAGCTTCACCACCAAAAGCTGCGCTCCCGATGCCACGCCCCGCAGCAGCGGATCTGCGTTGCTCCCCGCCGCGATGGCGGCCACCGAGGTGCCGTGTCCGGAGCGGTCGAGGCTGGGCACCAGAAAAAAGGCCGCGTCCCGGCTTCCAGCCGCCAGGGCTTCGTCGATCTGCTCTCCCGAAAATTCTACGCCGATCAAAAAGCCCGCCGGGGGCGCATAGACGGGCCGTCCTGTTCCGTCAGACCCCTCCGTCCCCTCCGCTTGGCCGCCGTCCTCCGTCCTGCGGGCGTTCAGCGTCCGGGCGTCCAGCGTTTGATCCCATAAATAGGCGATACGGCTGCCGCCGTCCTCCCCCCGGAAATCCGGCAGGAAATAATCGATGCCGGAATCCAACACAGCGACCAGCACGCCGCTGCCCGAAAGGCCGGAGGCAGAATTCCGCCCTCCGCCTGACCCGCCAGACGCTGTTGACTGCCCTCCGCCGGACGTGCCAAACGCGATTGACTGCGCGCCGCTGCCGGTCAGCGGCAGGATACAGCTTATCCGCTTTGCTTCATACAGGCCGTTTTGCAGGGTCTTTGGCATCTCCACATATTCCACCTCCGGGGCGGCGACAAGCACGGGGATCAGGCGCTGCGGCAGGGTCACGATGGCGTACCCCGCCAACAGTTCTTCCACAAAAATCCCCTGCTCCTGCAGGCGCTCTATACTGCCGCTGTGCTTGACGATCAGCTCCCACGTCTCCTCCTCCCGATTGTACCCGACGTCCAGGATATCCGACTTCTGACGCTGCTGTGCGGTGGATTCCAGGCTGAGATTTAAAATATTTTCCAATTTCTGTGAGACCATGCGTTCTTCCCTGTTCCTTTTGTTCAGATTAAAATATGCGCCCCTGACGCAAAAAGAGCATCTTATGGCCTGTCGACCGTAAGATGCCCTTTTCTTTTTGTTTTGATCCGGCAATCCCCTTTTTGGGATCAAAGCTTGGAATAACCGTAACCGTTCACCATGGCGTCCAGGCGCTGCCGGTTCCTGCAGAACGGGCAGGCATAAGCCTCGTAGGCCTGATACCCCGGCACATCCTCCGTGGTGAAAATACTCTCCACCTTGTGGCCGTTGATCTTATCGATGGCGCTGAACACAGAGCAGATCTGTTCCACATGCCCGCCGTAGTAATCAATACATTCCATGCTCCGGCTGATGGTCAGGCCGGTGGTGGAGGTGGCAAGCAGCAGAAGAACGTTCTTGCCGCGGATGGCGGGAACCAGGTTGTCCCGAAAGATCATCTGGTTATTGATATTAAACTCCGGGGTTACCACATAGACCGTCTTATGGGCGTTATGGCTGGGAAAATTCCCCCTGCCCAGTTCTTCCGCCAGATACGCGCCGATCACCTCGCTGCCGTCCATGCAGACGATGGTATCCAGAGCGGTCTGGATGGGCAGCCGCTGCACGAACTCCCTGGCCACCGCCTGGGCCTCGCTGCTCCTGGTCTTTAAGCCCGTCATATCCACATAATAGTTGATATGGGAGTGGCTCGTGGCAAAATGTCCCGGTATGGCGCGCAGGACGATGTTATTCCCCGATTTTGAATAAAACTTCAAAGCATTCTCTTCCATTGTGTGTGTAACCCCCTTTTTCTTTCAGTATACCCGCTGCAGGGCGATCTTGCAAGCGATTTTGCCCCTTATGGCTCAACTCATGAAATACCGTACCAATTCCGCCATGGCCAGCGTATCCTTCACGCCGCCGGTCTCGAAAGCGGAATGCATGGCCAACTGCGCCAGACCGATATCTGCAGAAGGAATGGAAACGTGGGCGGTGGAAATGTTGCCCAGCGTGGAGCCGCCCGCGATATCCGAACGGTTGGCAAAATCCTGGAGCAAAATGCCATGCTCCCTGCAGATATCCCGTACTAAGGCGGCGGAATAGCCGTCCGTAGTATAGCGCTGGGCGCCGTTAAATTTCAGCACCACGCCGCCGTTTAGATAAGGCCGGTTGGTCGGATCGCTCTTTTCCGGATGGTTGGGATGCACGGCATGGCCGTTATCCGCTGAAAGCAGAAAGCTGTTCTGCAAAAGGCGGCGTCTGGCCCGTCCGTCCCCGGCCATCCCCAGATCCTCCATGACCATATCCAGCAGATCGGAAAGCAGAGTGGAATCCGCCCCCTGGCTGGTGCTGCTGCCCACTTCCTCATTATCAAAGAGCGCATAGACAGCGATATACTGCTCCGCTTTTCCGTCCAGGAACCCTTTGAGCGAAGCGAATGCGCACTGCAGGTCGTCTAGCCTCGGAGAACCCACAAACGCATTGTCCGCGCCCAGGATCCTGCCCCTGTCCCGGTTGTAGACGTACAGATCGCTGCCCAGGATTTCTTCCTCCGGGATCCCCAGGCTCATGGCGCACATCCGCTTCAGCGTCAACCCCTGATCCTGTGCAAACAGCGGCACCATATCCGCCTGCGGGTTTAAGGCCCGGCCATCGTTGACCTCCCGGTCGAAATGAATGGCCATATTGGGGATTACCAACAGATCTCTGCGGAAATCCACCAGCTTCTGCACTGTCCGCCCGCTCGCCGGGTCTCTGAAAAGGACGCGCCCCGCCACGGAGAGGGGACGATCCATCCAGGTGCTGAAAATGGAGCCGCCGTACTTTTCTGTGTTCAGCTTCACATAGCGGTTTTCCAGCCGGATCTCCGGGGACTCCTTGATCTTAAAACAGGGTGAATCGCTGTGGCTGGCTACGATACGAAATCCCCTGATCTTTCCTTTCGGAATGCGCACGGCCAGCAGGGCGGAACCGTTCTGTAAAAGATAATAGTTCCCGCCGGCTTCCATTTTCTGCGCCTCTTCCTCGTCCATATCTGTAAAACCCACCTCCCGCAACAGCTTTTCCACATTGGCCGCCGCGTGGAACGCGGTAGGGCTCTCTTCGATAAAATGAAGCATCTCCCTGGTCAGTTCCAGGGGATCGGACTTCTCTTTTCCTTCTTTCTCATAGCTTCCGGGATTCACTTCGGTCACCAGCCCTTTTTCCATCAAAAAGGCCGGATGATAGGACAGCTTTGCCCGGCGCAGCCCCTCGGCCCCCGCGTCGTCCTCCCGGTTGACATAAGTATACCCTTCCATGACGTGTTCTACAAACTGCTGGTTGATCATGGAATAGGCCCCTTCCACATCGGCGAAAGCTTTTTCAAAATGGACGACGAACATATCCCTGCCGCAGGGTTCCCCCAGGGTAATGGCCACGACTTTTCCGCCGACCCGCAAAAGCCCCCCTGTCAGGGAAAGCGCCTCCATCTCCCGCAGGCCGTGAAGCGCCACTTCCTCCTCTTCCTCTTTTTCTCCGCCCTCTCCGTGGTTATTACGTTTCCACCATTCCTGCACCATTTCGATGCATTCCTGCACGTTTTCAGGGGTAATGGGCTCGTAACGCCAGTCGGGATAGGCTTTGCAGAACTGGTTGCAGTGATTTTTCTTCCCATGCAGCTCCCTGCCGGACAGATGCAGAAGCTTTTCCCTTTCATATACATAGTCCGCATTGTCCCGATCGTACGCGATCTGAAAACGGCCCGGATACAGGGCATCCAGCCTGGCGAACTGTTCCGGGCTGACCAGATGCATCTTGAAGGGCCGTCCCACCCGGTCAAACCAGGCGGAAAGCTCTTCTATGGTCTTTTGCAGATTGACCGCGCCCTGGGGGAAACTGACGGACATGCCGCCTTCCCCGGACTCAAAGACCAGGCTCCCTTCCACAATGCCCCAGTAGATCGGATAATAGGGTTTCCAAAGATAATTGTTCGCAAAAGTAAATTCGCAGTTCCTGACCGGTTCCTTCTCGTAAAAGCTTTCGATCAGCTCCCTGTCTCCCAGCTCCAGTTCTTTCCAGAATAATCTCATGCTCTCCTCCCCCGCAGTCTTAAACCGCGGTCTCCATCCGCGCCAGCCTGGCCGCCTGGTCCGCGGCGATGAGGCTGTCCACCAACTCCTGGATATCCCCGTCCATAATGGCGTCGATCCGATAAAGCGTCAGCTTGATGCGGTGATCGGTCACCCGGCCCTGGGGAAAATTATAGGTCCGGATCTTCTCGGAACGATCTCCGGTCCCCACCTGGCTGCGCCGAAGCTGCGCCTCCTCGTCGTGCCGCTTCTGCTGTTCCAGATCGTACAGCTTGGCCCGCAGCACCTTCAGCGCCTTGTCCTTATTTTTTAACTGGCTCTTTTCGTCCTGACATGAGATCACGATCCCCGTCGGGATATGGGTCAGGCGCACGGCGGAATCCGTCGTATTAACGCACTGGCCGCCGTTACCGGAAGCCCGGAACACATCGAACCGGCAGTCGTTCATGTCGATCCGCACGTCGACCTCCTCCACCTCCGGCATAATGGCTACGGTGATCGTGGAGGTGTGGATCCTGCCGCCGCTCTCCGTCTCCGGCACCCGCTGGACCCGATGTACGCCGCTCTCATATTTCAGGCGGGAGTAGGCCCCCTGGCCTGTGATCATAAAGCTGACATACTTCATACCGCCGATGCCGATCTCCTCGGCGTCCATGGTTTCCACCTTCCAACGCTGCCGCTCCGCGTACCGGACGTAAAGACGGTAGATCTGCGCCGCAAAAAGGGCCGCCTCGTCGCCGCCGGCGCCTGCGCGGATCTCTACGATGACATTCTTATCGTCGTTGGGATCTTTGGGCAAAAGCAGGAGCTTTAGCCTCTTTTCCAGGCCGTCCATCCGCGTCCTGGCAGCGGACAGCTCCTCCTTGAGCATGTCCCGCATCTCCTCCTCTTTTTCCTCTTCCAGCATGGAAAGGCTGTCCTTTACGTCCTGTTCGCATTTTTTATATTCCCGATAGGCCTCCACAATGGGGGTCAGATCGCTCTGCTCTTTCATCAGGCTGCGGTACCGTTTCTGATCGGAGGTCACAAAAGGATCGTTTAACTCTTCCACGATCTCCTCAAAACGGATCAGCAGATCCTCCAGCTTATCAAACATCTTTACCTCCCTGACGCAAGCGTTTCCGAAACCATACGTCAATGATCATATCTGCCATACACCACCCGATCCAGTCCGGCGTAGTCCGGCACCGCCGTCACATCGTCAAAACCGGCCTCTTCCATCATCCCTGCCACGGCGTCTTTCTGGTCATAGCCGATCTCCAGGAACAGATAACCGCCCCGGCACAGATACTTCCTGCTTTCGGCCGTAATGCGCCGGTAAAAGGAAAGGCCGTCGCTCCCGCCGTCCAGCGCCGACAGCGGCTCGTGCAGCCGCACCTCTTCCATCAAAGAGCCGATCACGGCCGAAGGGATATAGGGCGGATTGGAAACGATAATCTCAAAAGTCCCCTCTATCTGCGCAAACAGATCGCTCTGCACAAACTCTGCCCGCTCTTCCCCCAGCGCCTTCGCGTTCTTTTGCGCCATCGCAAGGGCCGCCGGGGAAATGTCCGCACCCACTCCGAGACAATCGTTGGAATAGTGCAGAAGGCTCAACAGGATACAGCCGGAACCGGTACACATATCCAGGATCCGAAACCCGTCGTGAAGCTGCTTCATGGCCTCTTCCACCAGAATCTCCG
Organism: uncultured Eisenbergiella sp.; assembly: GCA_947598825.1. Taxonomy (GTDB): domain Bacteria; phylum Bacillota; class Clostridia; order Lachnospirales; family Lachnospiraceae; genus Gallintestinimicrobium. The sequence goes on from CANQFM010000006.1 coordinate 72,548, forward strand.
TATCCTGCCGGGGGATCAGGACGCTTCCGTCTACCAAAAAAGGCAGTCCCATGAACTCCTGCACACCTGTCAGATGCTGCAGCGGCACATGTCCTGCCCGCGCTGTGATCAGTTCCCGGTACCTCTGCGCCTGCGCATCGGCCACTTCCCGTTCCGCGTGCGCCAACAGATCATGCCGGTTCGTCTGACAGACAAACTCCAGCAGCAGCCGGGCGTCAAGATCCGCTTCGCCGACCCCGGCCTTTTCCAGCTTTTGCTTCCCAAGCCAAAAAAGTTCTCCGTACGTCATGCTTCTTTGCTGCCCTCTCCCTGATCCGACTGCCCGTCTTCCCGTTCCCAGGCATCTATATCATAACCAAAAGTATCTTTCAGATACGCTTTCCAGTCAAAAACCGCCTCCACGGAAGCGATGGCCACCTCGATCATGGCGTCGTCCGGTTCCCGGGTGGTCATACGCTGCAGCAGCATACCGGGCGCCGAGATCAGGCGCACCAGGAAATTATCGTACCGGCCCGCCAGCCGGATGATCTCATAGGAGATCCCCGCAATGACCGGTATGAGCAAAAGGCGTACCGCCAGCCGCAAAAGCGGATCGGACACCCGGATGAACATGAACAGGATCACGCTGACCAGCATGACAAATAAAAGGAAGCTGGTGCCGCAGCGGCGGTGCTGCCGGGAACTTCTGCGCACGTTTTTCACCGTCAGTTCCCGCCCGCGCTCAATACAGTTAATACACTTATGCTCCGCGCCGTGGTACATATAGACCCGGCGGATATCCTTCATAGCGGAGATCGCCGCCACATAGCCAAGAAAGATCGCGATGCGCAAAACGCCCTCCAGGATCGCCAGCAGAGAAGCGTTCCGGATATAGGAAGAAAACAGGGAACTGATATAATAAGGAAGCACGATGAAGATCGCCACCGCCAGCAGGATGGAAAATGCCACCGTCGCGCCCGTGGCAAACTTCTCCCCTGCGCCCGGCGCCTTCGCCGGCTTTTTCGCCTTTGCTTTCCCCGGATCCTCTTCCTCATAGAGATCCGCAGACCAGGTCAGGGTACGCATCCCCAACACAAGAGAGTCCACAAAATTGAATATGCCGCGCAAAAACGGGATCCTAGAAACCGCCTTGCTTCCCCATATCCCATCATATTCCCCGGTCTTGACCTCGATCTGCCCGTCGGGCCTTCTCACTGCCACGGCGTAACGGTCACCGTTTTTCATCATCACGCCTTCCAGCACCGCCTGGCCGCCGACCCCGCAATAGCATCTTTTCTTTTTCTTCGCCTTCGCCATCTGAAACCTCGTGATAAAAAGCAAGGTTGAGATTTCGTCCAAACCTCAACCTTGCGCTTTTCTTAGTTAGTTGCCACACCGTACTTCCTGTTGAACTTATCAATACGTCCGCGCGCCTGAGCCGCTTTCTGCTGGCCGGTGTAGAACGAATGGCACTTGGAACATACTTCTACGTGGATCTCCGGTTTGGTAGAACCGGTCACAAAGGTATTCCCGCAGTTGCATGTCACGGTCGCCTGATAATACTTAGGATGGATTCCCTCTTTCATGTCCTTTCACCTCGTTCTATGTGATTGTCAGTTGCCTGTTCTCATCCACGATGCCTTACGGCCAATGTTTACGCTCAATCGGTAAACAGCTTATTCATTGTACCATAGCTTTTAGGACGATGCAAGCATTTTTCTCAAATAAACCGCATCTTTTTCACGGATTGGACAAACTCCGCATTGTTGCGGGTTTTGGAAAACAGATCCAGAATACGGTCCGCCGCCTCGTCGGATTTCATGCCGTTTAAAGCCCGGCGGACGATGTTGATCGCCTCCATTTCCTCCTGATTCAACAGCAGATCCTCCCGCCGGGTGCTGGTCTTGGGAATATCGATGGCCGGGAACAGGCGTTTCTCCGAAAGCTTGCGATCCAAGACAAGTTCCATGTTGCCGGTTCCTTTAAATTCCTCATAGATCACATCGTCCATCTTCGACCCTGTTTCCACCAGCGCCGTGGCCAGGATCGTCAGGCTCCCGCCCTCGCGCATATTGCGGGCCGCGCCGAAAAAGCGCTTCGGCATATGCAGCGCTGCCGGGTCGATACCGCCGGACAGCGTGCGCCCGCTGGGCTGCACCACCAGATTGTAAGCCCTGGCCAGCCTGGTAATGCTGTCCAGAAGGATCATCACGTCCTGTTTATGCTCTACCAGACGTCTGGCGCGCTCCACGACCATCTCCGATACCCGCTTGTGATGTTCCGGCAGTTCGTCAAAGGTGGAATAGATCACCTCCACGTTGGGGCCTTCTACCGTCTCGCGCATATCCGTCACTTCCTCGGGCCGTTCGTCGATCAGCAGGATGATCAGATGCATGTCCGGGTAATTGCGCTTGACGCTCATCGCCACTTCTTTTAACAGCGTGGTCTTGCCCGCCTTGGGCGGGGATACGATCATTCCCCTCTGCCCCTTCCCGATAGGGCTGAGCAGATCCATAATGCGCATCGCCACCGACGAGCCGTATTTTTCCAGTTTCAGACGGCTGTCCGGGAAGATGGGCGTCATATCTTCAAAATTCGGACGGCGGCACGCCACCTCCGGCGCGTAGCCGTTGATGCTCTTCACATATAAAAGAGCGGAAAACTTCTCATTCTGGGTGCGGATCCTGGTATTGCCCTCCAGGATGTCCCCCGTTTTCAACCCGAAACGGCGGATCTGGCTGGGCGCCACATAGATATCATTTTCCCCGGGCAGGTAGTTGGCCGACCGGATAAAGCCGTAGCCATCGGTCATGACCTCCAGAATACCGCTGACCGTAATGCCGCTGTCCAGCTCCGCCGGGAACTTGTCCTCCTCTTCGTCGGTGGACGGCGCCGTTCCTTTATTATAAGGGCTGTAATAACGCGGTTCCTGGCTGCGGGACATGATCACCTTACCGCCCTCCGGCTTCTGGGGACGGGGCGTTCCCCTGGGCGGCTGGGCCGGTTTTTTTGCGCCTCTGCCGGCTTCCGGTTCTTCCCCGTCGCGGCTGCGGCTCCCGACTGATTGTTCCGCGCCATCGCGGCTGTGGCCCCCGGCAGACTGTTCCGCGCTATCGCGGCTGCGGCCCCCGCCAGTCTGTTCTTCACTGTCCCGGCTGTGTTCTCTGGCTCCCTGTTCCACCGTATCCCGTCTATGTCCGTCAGGAGCTGCTTCCAGGCTCCCTGCAGCGTCCTCCGCCCGGCCCTGTGCGCCCGGCCCTGGCTCGGGCACCACCGGCGCCGCCGTATGGGACCGATGCCTGGCCCTCTTCCCGGCCGGCAAAGGTTCCTGCAAAGGAGCGGCGTTCCCGTTTTCCTGCGCTGCGCCCTCTTTTTGCTTCTCAGAGTTTTCCTTTTCCTGACGTTCCTTTTCATCCATCGCATCCAGAGAAAGCATCTCTTCGATGATATCCGCCTTTTTCATAGCGGAAATCCCTTTTATGCCTCTGGCCTTCGCGATTTCTTTCAGATCATGAACCGCCAAGGATTCATATCTGGCTCTCATAACTTTCAACATATCTGCGCTCCTTCTTACTTTTTACATGTTTTCCCTGGTATCTGGCTGGATTACTGAGGAATTGCAGCTTCGATTTGCCTTAGAATGTTCTGACACTGCTATACACGTCTGTATCATATCATAGTTTTTAAAAAATAGGAAGAGGTTTTTTAATTTATCTTGATTGAAAGAAATAAATATTATATGATGGAAAAGAATCCGGCGCGCGGTCCGGGATCGGACGGCAGCGACAAGGTAAGGACAATCCAAGAGAAAGCAGGTAAGAATGTATGACAACACAGGAAAAAGCGCTCAAACTGCACAAGGAACTTCAGGGTAAGCTGGAGACGGTCACCAAGATCCCCGTTAAGACCCGGGAGGATCTGGCCCTGGCCTATACCCCCGGCGTTGCGGAGCCCTGCAAGGTCATCGCGCAGGATAAGTCCGAAGCGTACACTTATACGATGAAAGCCAATACCATCGCCGTGGTCTCCGATGGCTCCGCAGTATTGGGGCTGGGCAACATCGGCCCGGAGGCCGCCATGCCCGTTATGGAAGGCAAAGCTGTTCTTTTCAAAGAGTTCGGCGGCGTCAATGCGGTTCCGATCTGCCTGGATACCCAGGACACGGAAGAGATCATCAAAGCCGTCACCTGGCTGGCTCCGGGATTTGGCGGTATCAACCTGGAGGACATCAGCGCGCCCCGCTGTTTTGAGATCGAACGGCGTCTGAAAGAAACCCTCAATATCCCGGTCTTTCACGACGACCAGCACGGCACCGCCATCGTAGTTCTGGCGGGCATCATCAACGCTCTTAAGATCGTAAAGAAAAAGAAAGAGGACTGCTCCATCGTGATCAGCGGCGCGGGCAGCGCGGGCGTGGCCATCGCCAAGCTCCTTCTCAATTACGGATTCCGGGATATCGTCCTGTGCGGCAGCCGCGGGATCCTCTGCGAAGGCGACCCGAAGCTCAACTGGATGCAGCAGGAAATGACCAAGATCACCAACCTCTCCCATAAGACGGGCACACTGGCGGACGCCATGGTCGGCACGGATATTTTTATCGGCGTTTCCGCCCCCAACATCGTGACCGAAGAGATGGTCGCCTCTATGAACGAGGACGCGATCATCTTCGCCATGGCCAACCCCGTCCCGGAAATCATGCCTGACCTGGCCAAAAAAGCCGGGGCAAGGATCGTGGGCACCGGACGCAGCGACTTCCCCAACCAGATCAACAACGTGGTGGCATTCCCCGGCATTTTCAGAGGCGCTCTGGAAGGCAGGGCCAGCCAGATCACCGAAGAGATGAAGATGGCCGCCGCCATCGCCATCGCCGGAGTCGTGCCCGAGGACGAGATCACGGAGGAAAATATCATGCCGGAGGCCTTCGATCCCAAGGTAGCCGATGTGGTAGCGCAGGCTGTCAAGGATCTGATCCGCTAAGAGGCCATACGGCGATCCGCCGTACAAACGGAGGGATTTTCATGGCACAGGAATCGCTGACGCTTTACAAGCTGATCGTACTCTATCTGCTGGACCGGGTGTCCTTTCCCCTTTCCACAGCGCAGATCAGCGACTTCATCCTGGAAAAAGAATATACCAATTATCTGACCCTGCAGCAGGTCATCAGCGAATTGATCCAGGCCGGGCTGGTCAGCGCCAGACAGCTTCAGAACCGCACGCAGCTACAGCTTACGCCGGAAGGTCGCACCTCCCTTTCCTATTTCGGGAACCGCATCAGCGACGCAATCCGAAAAGACGTCCGGGAATACCTGGCGAAGAACAGTTGGGAAATGCGCAGCGAATCCTCGATCCAGGGCAGCTATTACCGGTCGCCTTCTGGCGATTACTATGCGGAGCTGACGGCGTCCGACAAAGACACGACCCTGGTATCCATCCGCCTGTGCGTTCCCACAGAGGATCTGGCAGTCGCCATCTGCGACAACTGGCAGGAGCGAAATGAAGAGATCTATCAATATCTGACCTCCGCCCTGTTCTAAAAAGTAATTTCATGCAAACACGCGAGCATACAAACAGAGGACTTCCGGCAGCCTTTTTTACCGCCTGAAGTCCTCTGTTTTCAACCCGATTTTCCGGGAAAGACCCGAAACGCAGGATAGGCCCTATCCGATCTTCTTCACCGCTCTGAGTACCTGGCTGGCATCACCCATACAAAGCGGCGTGAATTGTATCAAACCTCATCCCTTTGGGCAGAACCTATGATACTTTATAAATGCAAATTTACAAAACTCGCTGTGCCACAACTACTGTATATGTATCCGTGTCGTAAGTAACCCCTGTTTCTGTGAAACCGTTCTTATGCCAAAAATGCTCGGCTTGCGGATTGCCCTTGACCCGTCCCAATCGAATGCCTGTAAGCCCATAGGCTTTCAAATATAAAGACAGGTCACGGATGATATTGCTTCCCACTCCCATCCTTTGAACAGAAACATCTGTCATAAAGAATCCAATGAATGCTGTTTTTTTATCAGGATAACTCAAAATAAAGTCCATTACGGCAATCAGTTTTTCCCCATCATAGTAGCCCAGATAGTATTTATCAAAAGCCTCCTTATGGGGAGGCAACGCCTTCATGTCATCGGCTATGCTTTCTTCTGTGACAAATGGAGGACAATATTCATAATACAGGGCATTGTTCCTGCATAATTTATATATTTCCCCAATATCGTCTGACGCCATGCGCCGCACAAAGTAACGATTCGAAAAGAGAGAAACGTCTATCATACCTCCACCTCCACAAACTTCGATTCTCTTTGAGTGAGTCAAAAACGCCCCTATCGGGTATCGTATTTTCTTCCATACTCTGGGACAACCTTTGATACGATCGAAACGGGAAAAGAAAAACTCGGGCAGAATTTTGGGAAAGAATCGGAAATGCACATCCCATACTTGTAAATCGGAGTTGTCTCAGCAGCAACCTGGCATTTTCTTATTTTTTGCTATTTTTTCTATCTGTAAGCAGATAAGTGTTGCTGTCATTAGATAAATAGCGAGTATCACACCCTCTAAAGCTATTGTGGAATAAGGGCGAGGGTAAAAGTTTGACAATGTTCTCACTATAAATCTAATAGGAAAATATATTCCTACCCATACTGAAATCTTGTAAAATTTTTTACGAAATGCCTGCGCATTTTCATTCGCTTCACTTTTTCTCTTCTGATATGAATATTCGAATCCACCTATAATTGCAACAAACGGTATGAAGCTAAGCACACCAAAGAATATATTTTGTAAAATGATAATTGCTATGAACTGAATAATCAATATCATAACTTCGAGCGCAATCATGAAAATCATAATTTGATGAAACCCATCGCTTTTTACTTCCTTAACCTTTGGTAAGTTATTATCGCTTTCATACTCATCATTCAAAAGATAATCCGTGGTAACTCCAAACAACTTGCTAAGTTGTAAAATATTGGTAGCATCCGGCTGTGCTGTTGCACCTTCCCAACGAGAAATCGCTTGTCTGGATACATTTAGTTTTTCGGCTAAGTCCTCTTGCGACCAGCCATTTG
>CANQFM010000007.1 GCA_947598825.1 uncultured Eisenbergiella sp.
TTTTCTCCTTTCGCAAAAGCCTGCGGCTTTTGTTATCAACAAATCGCTATTCTTCCCCGGCTTCCTCTTCCCTGCCGACCGTTCCCCTTGCCTCTCTGCCCTGCGTCCTGGCGCAGATCGTCTCCGGCAGGAGGGCGGACAGGATGATCCGGCTGTCCTCCATAACCAGAACGGCCTTGGTACGCCTGCCCTGGGTGGCATCCACCGCCGTGCCGTCCTCCTTGGCCTTCTGGACCAGCCGTTTTATCGGGGCCGACTCAGGGCTTACCACGGCTATGATCTTATCCGTATTTACAATATTCCCAAAACCGATATGGATAAACTGGCTCAATGCTCCCTCTCCGCCCGGGGCGCTATGGCCTGCAGGCTTATTACTCAATATTCTGGATCTGCTCCCGCACCTTCTCGATCAGCGTCTTTAGATCGATCCCCCGGTCGGAGATTTCCAGGTCCGTCGTCTTGGACAGGATGGTATTGGCCTCCCGGTTCATCTCCTGCGCCACGAAATCCAGCCTGCGACCGACGCCGTCGCTTTCCCGGAGCGCCTTTTGCATGGAACGGATGTGGCTTTTTAACCGGACGATCTCTTCATCCACACAGACCTTATCCGCAAAGATCGTAACCTCCGTCAGAAGCCTGCTTTCCTCCGGCTGGGCGCCTCCAAGGAGTTCCTGCACGCGGTCGTACAGCTTCTGCCGGTACTGGGCGATGATCTGAGGGGAGCGCGCCTCGATGAAAGCCACATGGGCGCTCATCTCCTCCAGCTTGTCTTCCAGGTCCTCCTTCAAATGGTTCCCTTCCCGGATCCTGGATTCCACCATTTCCTGCGCCGCACCGCGCAGGGCTTTCTCCAGCGCCTTCCAGATCCCTTCTTCGTCCACCTGGGCCTCTTCCATGGAAAAGACCTCCGGGTAGCGGGAAAGGGCCGACAGGCTGACATCGTCCTCCAGGCCGAAATCCTGGGCCATCTGCCGCAGATACTCCAGATATCTGGCCGCCACATCCTTATTATAGCGAATGCTGACGTCCTCTCCCGACATATCCTCACAGGTAATAAAAATATCCACTTTGCCCCGCTGCAGATATTCTTTCAGGACGCTGCGAATAGACGCCTCGAAGAAATTCATCCGCTTGGGCATCTTCAAATTCACATCCAGATACCTGTGATTGACGGATTTCATCTCAACGGTAAATTTACGGTTGGCCTCGCTGACTTCGCAGCGGCCAAAGCCTGTCATGCTCTTTATCATCTGTTCCCCCATCTGCGCCTGCAGGCACAGGCCCCATCCTCAAATACCCCGTTATCTACATTATTATAAAGTAACGCTTTCTTTCCGTCAAGTATTCTGTTATACTATTCCAAGATGTCTGCGCGGTTCCTGCACAGCAGAACATAAACAAAAAGCTTAGAAAGGATAACTGCCCTCCGCCTGCGGCAGCGGTATTTCATATGGCATTTGACGGCATCACCATCGCCAGCCTGGTGGCCCAGCTCAACGAAACGATCCTGGACGGGAGGCTTTCCAAGATCGCGCAGCCGGAACCCGACGAGCTGCTCCTGACCATCAAACCCAGCGCACAAACCCTGGCCAAAACGGACAAACCGGCCCCGGGACAGTTTCGCCTGTGTATCTCCGCCAGCGCCTCCCTCCCGTTAATCTATCTGACGCGGGAAAATAAGCCCAGCCCTCTGACCGCCCCCAATTTCTGTATGCTTCTCCGCAAGCACCTGCAGAACGGGCGCATCGTTTCCATTCGGCAGCCGGGCCTGGAACGCATCATCCTCTTTGAGATCGAACATCTGGATGAAATGGGCGATCTGAGGCACAAGAAGCTGATCGTGGAGATCATGGGCAAACACAGCAATATCATTTTCTGTGAAGAGGACGACACGATCCTGGACAGCATCAAACGGGTTTCGGCCCTCGTCAGTTCTGTCCGGGAGGTGCTTCCCGGAAAACGCTGGTTCATCGTGCAGACCCAGGAGAAAAAGGATCCCCTTTCCCTGGAGAAAGAAGCGTTTTTTTCCCAGGTCTTTTCCAGGCCCATGGACTGTTATAAGGCGCTCTATACCTCCTGTACGGGCCTTTCCCCCGCCATCGCCCACGAGATCTGTTTTCGCAGCCATACGGACGCCTGCCGCAGCGCTGCAGCCGCCGACGACGGGCAGAAAGAAGCGCTGTGGGAGTCCTTTTCGGCCATGATGCAGGAGGTAAAAAAGGGGCGCTTCTCCCCCTGCATCGTCTACGAAAACCGTGAACCCGCGGAATACGCGGCCCTGACGCTGACTTCCTATCCGGACGCCTGCCGTAAGGACTATGCGGACATCTCTGCCCTGCTGGAAGACTATTACTCCGAGAAGAACCGTCTCACCCGGATCCGGCAGAGATCGTCGGATCTGCGCCGGATCGTCTCTTCCGCCCTGGAACGCAATCTCAAAAAATACGATCTGCAAAAAAAACAGCTTCAGGATACCGAAAAACGGGACCAGTACCGGATCTATGGGGAACTGCTCAACACCTACGGCTATGGCTGCGCTCCCGGGGCAAAATCCCTGGACGCGCTCAACTACTATACCGGAAAGACCGTCCGCATCCCTCTGGACCCCCTCCTGACGCCCGGGGAAAACGCCAAACGCTATTTTGAAAAATACGGCAAGCTAAAGCGCACCTATGAGGCGCTCACTGCGCTGACGAAAGAAGTCGGAGATGAGATCCGCCATTTGGAATCCGTCGCCACCTCGCTGGATATCGCGCAGAAGGAGGAGGACCTGGTCCAGATCCGGGAAGAACTGATCGAAAGCGGTTATATCCGCCGCCGGGGCGGCGGAAAAAAGGTGAAGATCACCAGCCGCCCTTTCCATTATATCAGCAGCGATGGATTTCATATGTATGTGGGAAAAAACAACCTTCAGAACGAAGAACTGACTTTCCGCCTTGCCTCCGGAAACGACTGGTGGTTCCACGCCAAGGACATGCCCGGTTCCCACGTCATCGTAAAAACAGAAGGCCGGCCCCTGCCGGACGCCACCTTTGAGGAGGCCGCCAGGCTGGCCGCCCATTATTCCAGGGGAAAAGGGCAGGAAAAGGTGGAAGTGGACTATGTAGAAAAAAAACAGGTCAAAAAAGTGGCCGGCGCCAAACCCGGTTTCGTCATTTACCATACCAACTATTCCATGCTGATCGACACTGATATTTCCGGCATCCGCCTGGCAGAATAAAAAAATACGGGGCCGCCGCACGTTTTGACCTGCTGCGGCAGCCCCCTTTTTTGTTTCCCCTACATCGTCTTCTGGGAAAACAGGCTCTTTACATGTTCGATCTCTTCCTGGGTCGCCTTGCTGGCGGGAACATAATAGGCCTTTTCCCGCGCGATCTGATACAGCTCTTCCTGGGACTGTTCGCAGGCATTGCGGAACTGTTTCAGCGTCGTCTTTAACTCCTGATTTTCCGTCTGCGGGATCATCTCGCCAAAACGGATCAACTCGCCGTTGATGCCCGTCAGGGTATCCGCTACCATCGTCTTTTCTTCGATCATACTGCCTCCATTCTGCCCTTTACCGGCTACTGCAAAAATTTCATCAGGGTCTGCTTGTTTTCCATGGCGGATTTCGCCCCTTTTTCAAAAAACTGCTTTACTTTTGCATCCTTCGCGCAGCTCGCATACTCCTGCATCTTGCAGTGGGTCGTGTCGTAGCCGCCGATCAGATGGCGCAGGTTCTGCAGTTCCAGTTCCGATAAATTAGCCATTGTTTACCTCCTTTAAGCCTTACGTTTTGATTACGCTATCAGTATGCCTTGCAAAGGAGGGTTTTATGCGCCTGTTTTATTTTTTCCCGACCGTTTTGGGCATCGAAGGCATTTGGGACGCCGGAGGCGTTTGTGGTCACAGGTCCTCCGCGTTGACCAGCGCCGCTTCCTCGTAAGGGATCACGATCTCCACATAACCTGCGGCGTAGGGCGCGATCTCATAGGGCGAAAGATAAAATACGATCCCGTCGTCCGCAAAATAGGAACCCGCTTTTGACATATCGTAGGTTTTGATCAGCTCCGGCGCGTCCTCATAAAACATATCCGGTTCTGCCGCGATCCGGTCCGCAAAGCGGGTCCGCAGCAGCTTGTCCCATTCGTCCCCCGTCATCCGGCTCATTTCCGAAAGTTCTACCTGCTTTCCGTCGCTGACGCGAAAGACATACCCCTCCCGATAGGGCATCCCGTGCGCTCCGCCCTCGTACAGATAGGAGTCCAGCAAAATGCTGACAAACCCGTTTTTCGTTTTGACAGACGTGACCTGATATTCCTCGCTCCAGGGCGCAACCCACTCGTTATCCCTGCTCTCCCTGTATACCTCCAGCGCATACTGTCGGGTGGAATTGTCATCGTTTTCGTACTCGTTTTCCTTGCGCTCGGCCCAGTCCTCAAAGTAACGATTGATCGCCGTCACGCCCTCCTGGCGGCCGTGGAAATGCGGATAGGCCAGCCGCAATTCCACGATCACGACGCCGTCCTCCGCCGTATATTGTTTTTCCACATTGCTGATTTCAAAAGTCAGATCCCCAATGCCGCCTCCTGCGAGCTGATCCTCCTGCGTCGCGTTTCCCGCAGCGTTTGCCGCCGTATCCGCCGGTTCTTCAAGGCTCTGCGTTTCCTCGGGGTAGCTTGCTTCCTGCGTCGTTTCTTCCTGTGCCGACTCTTTATCGGACGGCGGATTCACTGTCCGTTTCATACAGCCGGATAAAAGGAACAGCGCCAGAAGCGACAGCGCAAACAAACCTTTCCTGTTCTGGATTCTCTTCATCGTTTTTCCTCGCTTCCATCCGAAGTCTTTTTATGGGTATCCTGCCCATCTTTTTCAAAAATATACACCAGGGCCCGGTAAGGCCCTGGTGCAACTATGTATCTTTTTCCGACCGCTGCTTTTTTTACCTGCCGATCAGCCAGTCGTACATCTCCTGATATTTCTGCGCGGAAACATACCAGGAGAAATCCGCCGCCATAGCGCGGTCCACGATCTTGTTCCATTCCCGCTTTCTGTCATAATAGATCTGCTCCGCATAGCGGATGGTGCGAAGCATTTCATGCGCGTTGTAATTGGTGAAAGAAAATCCGGTGCCGGTCCCTTCGTATTCGTTATAAGGCTCCACCGTATCCTTCAGGCCGCCGGTCTCCCGGACGATGGGCACCGTGCCGTATTTGAGGCTCATCAACTGGCTCAGCCCGCAGGGCTCGAACAGGGACGGCATCAGGAAAGCATCGCTGGCAGCGTAGATCTTGTGGGACAGTTCCTCGGAATAATAGATCTGCGCGGAAACCTTGCCGCCGTACTTCCATGCGAAATGGCGGAACATATTCTCGTAGCGCTCCTCTCCGGTACCCAGCACCACGATTTGTACGCTGTCCTGGCACAACTCATCCATCACATAGGCGATCAGATCAAAACCCTTCTGATCCGTCAGGCGGGAAACGATGCCGATCATCATCATCCTGTCATTTTTCTCGAGGCCCAGTTCTTCCTGCAGCGCCCTCTTGTTCTTGATCTTCTCTTTGCGGAAATTCACCGCGTTGTAGGGATTGACAATATAGCGATCCTTATCCGGGCTGAAATCGTCATAATCGATCCCGTTGACGATGCCCCTCAGATCGTGCTGCCTGGCCCTCATCAGACCGTCCAGCCCTTCCCCGTAGAACGGCGTCTGGATCTCCTTGGCGTAGGTTTCGCTCACCGTCGTAATGGCGTCCGCATAGACCAGCCCGCCCTTTAACAGGTTGGCGTCCTTATACGCCTCCAGCTTATCCGGCGTGAAATAATATTCCGGCAGGCCCGTGATCTCTTGCACCTCGCGGATGCTCCATTTCCCCTGGAATTTGAGGTTGTGAATGGTCATCACGGTCTTGATGCCCTTGTAAAAATCCCCCTGCCCGAACCGCTCGTGCAGATAGACGGGAATCAGGCCCGTCTGCCAGTCGTGACAGTGGATCAGATCCGGCTTAAAGCCGATCACCGGCAGGATCGAAAGCGCCGCCTTGGAAAAGAAGGCGAACTTTTCGATCTCAAAGAGCGCATTGTCGCAATAGGGCTTGAATCCGTTGAAGTAGTACTCATTATCCACGAAGTAATACTTGATGCCGTTATACTCTGCCTCCATGATCCCCACATATTCGTTCTTCCAGTGGAAATCCATGTAAAAATGATCCCTGTAGCAAAGCATATCTTTTTTGTTCTGATGCATACAGTTGTATTTGGGTAAGATCACCCTCACATCGTAATACTCCCTGTCGATGCACTTTGGCAGGGAACCGACCACATCGGCAAGGCCGCCGGTCTTGATGAAGGGCACCCCCTCTGATGCCACAAACAAAATGTTCTTCATGTCGTATCCTCCAATGCAGATATACTGTGATCCAGTCTTTTTCCTGACTTGATTATACACTATTTCCACATCGAATGAAAGCACTTTTTATTCTTTATACTGGAGACGGATCTTATCCGCGATCAATGCGATGAACTCCGAATTTGTAGGTTTTCCTTTTCCGGTGTTGATCGTGTAACCGAACAGCGCATCCAGCGTCTCCATCCTGCCCCGGTTCCACGCCACCTCGATGGCATGCCGGATCGCCCTCTCCACGCGGCTGGAAGTGGTCTGATATTTCAGGGCGATCGTCGGATACAGCGTCTTGGTGATGGCGCCCAGCATATCCATGTCGTTGACCGACATCTGAATGGCATCCCGCAGATACTGATACCCTTTGATGTGGGCTGGAACGCCGATCTCATGGATCATATCCGTCACGTCTTTTTCCAGATTCCGCGCCGCATACGGACGCGTATTTTCCTCTTTTTCCGTCCCAGCCTCCCTGTCCGGCTTGCCTGTGGCCGGCACAGTGATCATAATTTGAAATTCTCTATTGTTTTTCATCAGATCTGTCAAAATCTGTACAACTCTTTCGCTTTCTTTCCCCGCTGTCATGCTAAGCTGTTCCATGTTTTTCCTCCATCCTGCTCTTCACCCGTCCGATCCCAAACGGCCGGATCCGACCGCGATCCTCTCTGTTAACAGGCACATTATAGCTTTAAAAGGGTGTTTCCTGCAAGAAAATGGTATCGGCAAAAACCGCGCGAATACGCACGTTTTCGCGCCTTTTTACCATAAGGCGACAGATTTTTTTTCGAATCCCGGCGAAAAATATCGAAATTTCGCCTATGGCTCACGGTTCCGTTAAGAGCATATTTTCGATAAAAATCCCATACCCCCTGGTCGGATCGTTTACCAGGACATGGGTAACCGCCCCGATGAGTTTACCGTCCTGCAGGATCGGGGAGCCCGACATGCCCTGTACGATGCCGCCTGTTTTTTCCAAAAGCTTCGGATCGGTCACCACAAGCTCCAATCCCCGGTTTACGTTATCGTGATCCAGATGGATCTCCTGGATCTGGACCTCATAGAGCTGCGGGACCGTTTCCTTGTCCACACAGCACAGGATTTGGGCTGGGCCGGTCTTTACTTCCTGTCTCAGTCCGATGGGAACGGCCTGTCCCTGGATGCTGTCCGCCATTTCGTCGCTCAGCACCCCAAATATCCCGCCCGTAGAATTTACGCTGATGGTACCGATCCGGTTGGCGGGATTATAGTCGATGACCCCTGTCAGTTCGCCCGGGTTCCCGTCCTCCCCTTTTATGATCGAAACGATCTGCGTCCGGTATAGGCTTCCGCTCTTGACGTCCATCAGCGCAGTCGTGTCGATATCGTTGATACCATGCCCCAGAGCGCCGAAGGTATGGTCCTGATCCAGATACGTCATGGTTCCGACGCCCTGCGCATTGTCCCGTACCCAAATGCCAAGCTTGTATTCCCCCTCCACATTTTGCTCCGGCTTTACCTTTACATCGAACACTTCCTCTCCCCTTCGGATCGTGAGTACCATCTGCGCGCCGTAAGTATGAGCGATCTTATCGATCAACTGCTGCTTTGACTCGATCTGCTCCCCGTCCGCCTTCAAAATATAATCCCCTTCGTATAAAAGGTGGGCCGCCGGTTCCCGCCGGCTGCCGTTTAGCCCCTCAAAATCCCCCTGGGCAATGATGAGTACGCCATCGGTCTTTACATAAATGCCGATGGGCACCCCCACCGGAACGAGCATCGCGTCAGGGATTACCTCCACATCCACCTGTTTGAAGGGAAGCACTCCAAACAGCTTTACGTCCATCATGTAATTTTGCGTCTGGCTGGCCCGCAGCGTCACAGGTCTGTTAAAGTCGACTTTAAGAGATACCTGGCCGTCTGTCCTTTTCAGTTGCATATCGGCGGCAGGGACCGCTTCCTCCCGCTCGCTGCCGGTCAGGTAGATTTCCCCCAGGGCGGGCACATGCAGGGAAAGCTGCTGCTCTACCCCCGCCTTGATACGGATGGACGCCGGGATCTTCTCCCAGGTATGCCAAAGCCAGCCCCCTGTAAGCAGCAGGGCCGCCAGCGCCGCCAGGCTGAGCCTTTTTCTTCCCATTTTCGCTTTTTTGCCCACTTTCTCACTCCCTTCCATCCATTTTCTTTTGCACAAAAAAAGAGGACATCGTCGCAATGTCCTCTTTAGTATGTTTCCTGTTATTTATTTTTTTCTGCCAATTCTTTCATCTCTCTGGCGTTGGCCAACACGCTTTCGCTGATCGCGGCCGCTCCGGAAAGCCTTGCCAATTCCTGTAAGCTCTCCTCATAGCCTAACTGCCTTATCGTCGTCACCGTTGTATCTCCCACAGCATTTTTTTCAATGCAAAAATGCGTGTCCGCCATGGCAGCGATCTGCGGAAGGTGCGTAATGCAGATGACCTGATGGGTTTTGCCCAGAAGCCCCAGCTTGCCGGAAACCTTCCAGGCAGTCTTTCCGCTGATCCCTGCGTCGATCTCGTCAAAAATGAAGGTTTCCACGGCTTCCTGTTTTGCGGTGATCGTCTTTAAAGCCAGCATAATGCGGGAAAGTTCCCCGCCGCTGGCAATGGCCGCCAGCGGTTTGAGCGCTTCTCCCGGATTGGTGGAGATCAAAAAGACCGCATCGTCCAGTCCGTCCGCGCCCACGGTTTCCTTTTCCGTCAGGGAAACCGAGAAGTCCACCTGCAAAAAATTCAGGTCCGACAGCGCGTTTTTCATTTCCTTAGAAAAAGAGGCGGCAGCCCTGTGCCTGAGTTCGGAAACCTCCTTTGCCAGCGCCCGGAGCCGCTGCGAGGTTTCTTCCAGCGCTTTGCGCCTTTCTGCCAGCCAGGCGTCCTGGTTGGAAAGGCGGTCTATCTCTGCCTCTTTTTCATCGGCATACTGCAGGATCTTTTCAATGGTTCCCCCGTATTTTTCTTTAAGGCGATTGATATAGTTTAACCGGTCCTGAACGGTTTGAAACGTCTCGTCCTCAAATTCCAGTCCGGTAAGATATTCCGAAACGCTCCGGTTAAAATCGTTGAGCAGCCCGTCCACTTCGTTTAGCTGGCTGTAAAATTCTTCCAAATTTTCATCGTAGGCAAGCACGCCGGACAGTTCTCGCAAAGCCCTGCCGATAGACTCTCCCGCGCCGTCGGCGCTTTCATAGCCGGTCAGCCGATGGGCCAGGTCCAGGCTCTCTGCGATCCGCCGGCTGTTCGACATCCGGCAAAAATCCTTTTCCAGTTGTTCATCCTCGCCCTCCACAAGATGCGCCGCCTGGATTTCTTCCCATTCATACTGGGCCAGCGCCAGCTCCCTTTTTCTTGTAGCAGCGTCCATCTCATTTTCGGAAATGTCCCTCAGGATCGCATTGCGGCTCTGCCAGAGCAGGCGCATGGCGTCTTTCTTTTCCTGCAGACCGGGCCCTGCGTAATCGTCCAGGATCTCCAGATGCCGTCTCGTCTGCAGCAGCGTCTGGGTATCCCTCTGACCGTGAATATCGATCAGCATCCCCGCCATCTCCCGCAGCGTCTTTGCGCTGACCGCCTCCCCGTTGATGCGGCAGAGGCTCCTGCCCGGCATGATCCTCCTCTGCAGGACCACCAGATGATCCTCTGCAAAAACCTCCATCCGTCCAAGCGCGGCCGCCACCTCGTCCGTCACCTCAAAGGTCAACTCTATCAGGGCATAATCCGCCCCCGTTCGGATCATATCACGATCCGCCTTTGCGCCCAGCGCCAGGGCCACAGATCCCAGGATCACCGATTTGCCGGCGCCGGTCTCCCCCGTCAGGATATTGAGCCCTCTTCCGAAAAAAATCTCCGTTTCCTGGATCAGCGCCAGATTTTTTACATGTAAACTTACTAACACTTCCTGCTCCTTACAACAGACCCCAATGCCTTTTCACAGCAGCTTTCCGATCTTTTCCATCAGCGCCCTTGTCTCCTCTGCAGAACGGACGGCTACCATAATGGTATCGTCCCCCGCAATGCAGCCCACCACCTCCGGAAAATGCATGGCGTCCAGGGCGGCCGCCACCGCCATGGCCATGCCCGACACCGTCCGAAGCACCAGGATATTCTGCGCCATATCCATGGAAACGAAGCCGTCCCGCAGGACGCGCGTATATTTCCCGGCGAGTTCTTCCTCCTGTTTTAACAGCGCGTACTTCTGCTTTCCGTTTCCGGAGGGCACTTTATAAAGCCGCATCTGCCGGATATCCCGCGAAATCGTGGCCTGCGTGACGCTAAAACCGGCGGCTTTAAGCTTGTCCGCCAGTTCCTCCTGCGTTTCGATCTCGAATTCTTCAACCAGTTCTGCGATCTTCTCATGTCTGCTCTGCTTCATAACTCTTCCCCCAACCGTCCGCGGGTCACTCGCTCATCTTACGGTGCAGCACGTCCAGGAAGCTGGCCTCGCCCAGCTTGATGACGGGGATGTGCTTTTCGCTTCTGGTGATGCGCACCTCGTCCCCGGGCTTCAACGCCAGGTTCTGGCTGCCGTCAAAGCAAACCTCCATCGGCTGATTTTCCCTGCCCATCCGCTCGCGGATCCGGATGGTGATCTCATCCTCCGCCCGCAGCACCACGCTTCTGGTCTGCAGCGTATGGGCGCAGATGGGCGTTAACAGGATCATCTCCGCTCCCGGCTCCACGATCGGGCCCCCTGCGGACATATTATATCCGGTGGATCCCGTCGGGGTCGCCAGAATGATCCCGTCGGCGTAGTACTCCTTTAACAGTTTCCCATTGACATAGATCAGAAAATAGAGCATCTGCAGGCGCCCATTTCTGGTAATGGTGATGTCGTTAAGCGCACAGGTGTCCTCCAACACCTGTCCGCTACGCAACACCTGGCCGGACAGCATCATCCGTTTTTCCACATCATATTCGCCCCGCACCAGCTTGTCCAACGCAGGCCCCAGGCTGCCGCGCTCCACTTCCGCCAGATAGCCCAGCGTCCCCAGATTGATGCCCAGTACCGGGATCTGGCTGTCTACCGTATCCCTGGCCGTGCGCAGCAGCGTGCCGTCGCCCCCCAAAACGAGGATCCCATCCGTCGCTTTGGCCTCCCTGCGCAGGATCTCCTCCCACTGGGCCTTCGTTATCTCGCCCGTATACACGCTGGCGGTACAGGATTCCCTCTCCAGGCAAGTCACGATCTCATGGGTGACTTCAAAATCAGGATCTTTTATTTGGTTGGTGACAATAATAAAATGTTTCATCTCATCCCCCATGCTGCAGGCATCCGTTACGTTCCCTGCAGCAAAAGATGCGCATCCTGTACCGTCCCGGCGATCCACTGTGCAATCTCTGCCCTTTCAGAAATCCCTGTGCCGGCTGCCTGGACGCTGCGCAGGCCCTCCTCGGCCTCCTGCTCCGTATCCGGCACTTCCATGCCGGCCGTTCTGGCATCCTTTTGCAGAAAGACCAGATATTCAATATTGCCTTCCGGGCCTTTGATCGGCGAAAAGGTCAGGCCCCGCACCGCAAATCCGGCCAGATCCGCAAAATCCAGCACCTTGGCAATGACCTCCCGATGTACACCGGCATCCCGCACCACACCTTTTTTCCCCACCTTTTCGCGTCCCGCTTCAAACTGCGGTTTGATCAGACAGACCATGCGGCCCTCCGCCTTCAGCAGTTTCCGGGCCGGGACCAGGATCTTGGTCAGGGAAATGAAGGAAACGTCCACAGAGCAGAAGTCCAGATCATCCTGTATCCTCTCCCTGGTCAGATAACGGAAATTGGTCTTTTCCATACATACGACCCTCGGGTCGCTGCGCAAAGCCCATGCGAGCTGCCCCTGCCCCACGTCCACGGCGTAAACCTTTGCCGCCCCGTTTTGCAGCATACAGTCCGTAAAACCGCCTGTGGAGGCCCCGATATCCATACAGACAAGCCCCGTCAGGACCAGCGGAAACTCTTCCATCGCCTTTTCCAGCTTGTAACCGCCCCTGCTGACATATTTTAAACTGCTGTCCTTTACGCTGATCTGCGCTTTCGCCGGATCGAACATGGCGCCGGCCTTATCTTCCCGCTGCCCCTGCACAAAGACGCTGCCGGCCATGATGATCGCTTTCGCTTTCTCCCGGGACTCTGCCAATCCCTGCTTTACCAGAAGTACATCCAAACGTTCTTTCATCCGATACCGATTTCCTCTAAGATCCTGTTCAGAATGGAATCCACATCGATGCCGATCTCCTTTTTCAAAATAGCCACATTCCCATGCTCCACATATTCGTCGGGCACATGTATGGAAAGCACCCGTGCCTGCAGCTTCTCTTCCTCTACGAGCGTCCTGACCTTTTCTCCCAGGCCGCCGCTGGCCACGTTTTCCTCCATCGTCACGATCGTCTGATGGCGGCGGCTTAAATAACGGATCATCTCCCCGTCGATGGGCTTTGCAAACCGGGCGTTCACCAACGTGCAGGACAGCCCCCTTTCCTTCAGCGCCTCCCGCACCTGCATTCCGGCCTCTACCATGCTCCCCAGCGCAAAAAGCGCGATCTTTTCCTCTTCAAAGAGCATCTCGCTCTTCCCCATTTCGATGGGCTGCCGCATTCCCTGCAGCCCGTCGTAGGCTTCTCCCCTGGGATAGCGGATGGCTATCGGCCCCTTAAAAGCGTAGGCAAATTTCATCATATCGGAAAGCTCCCATTTGTTCTTGGGCGCCATGATATGCATATTGGGAATGGAAGAAAGATAGGAAAGATCGAAGATCCCCTGATGGGTCTCCCCGTCGCTTCCCACAAGCCCCGCCCGGTCGATGGCAAAGATCACCGGCAGGTTCTGCAGGCATACGTCGTGCAGGATCTGGTCGTAGGCCCTCTGCAAAAAAGAAGAGTAGATGGCCACGACAGGATGCAGGCCGCCCACTGCCAGCCCCGCGGCGAAGGTCACCGCATGTTCCTCCGCGATCCCCACGTCGAAAAACCGCTCCGGGTACATGCTCCGAAACCGCTTCAGCCCCGTGCCGTCCGGCATCGCCGCAGTGATGGCCACCACGTCCGGTTCCCTGGCCGCCAGCTTGACCATAACGGTAGAGAATACGTCCGTATAGTTCGCCTTGGTTTTCTTTTTGAGCGGTATGCCTGTCTTTACATCGAAAGGTTCCGCTCCATGGAAACGGGCGGGATGCTTCTCCGCCGGAGAATACCCTTTTCCCTTCTGGGTCAGCACATGGATCAGCACGCAGTTCTTGCGCCGCTTCGCTTCGCGGATCACGCGCACAAGGCCCTTTACATCATGTCCGTCCACGGGACCCAGGTAGGTGATCCCGATATCTTCAAACCACATGCCGGGAATCACCAGTTGCTTTAGACTGTTTTTTGCGCGCCGCACACCGGTCACGATCCCGTCGCCGTATTTCGTCTTGCGGATGGTATTGTAAATGCCGTCCTTGACATCCAGATAAGCGTTGGAGGTTCGGATATTGTTCAGATATTTGGATACGCCGCCTACGTTTTCAGAAATGGACATATTGTTGTCGTTTAAGATGATGATGAAGTTGCTCTCCATCCTGGCGGCGTTATTGAGAGCCTCATAGGCCATGCCTCCGGTCAGGGCGCCGTCCCCGATGACGGAGACGATCGTGTTGGACCCGCCCGCCAGATCCCTGGCCCGTACCAGCCCAAGCCCGGCGGAAATGGACGTGGAACTGTGTCCCGTGTCAAAACAGTCGCAGTCGCTCTCCTTGCGCTTCGGGAAGCCGCTCATGCCGCCGTATTTGCGCAGCGTATCAAAGCCCTCTCGCCGCCCCGTCAGCAGCTTATGGGTATAGGACTGGTGTCCCACATCCCAGACGATCTTGTCCTCCGGAAGATTCAACGCCAGATGCAGCGCCATTGTCAGCTCGACAGCCCCGAGGTTGGAACCCAGATGTCCCCCGGTCACACTGATCTTCTCGATCAGGAACTGGCGGATCTCCTCTGCCAGCGCCTCATACTCCTTCGGAGGGATCTTCTTAATGTCATTTGTCTGCTGTATTCGTTCCAGAAGCATATCCTGCCTCCTTTTCTTCACTTCTCGCGGTGCATCAGTGCTTCGACCAGTTCCTCCAAAAACAGATTGCGCTGTCCGAACGATCTGAGCATGGCAAGCGCTTCTTTGGTCAGCCTGTCCGCTTCTTCCTGTGCGGCCTTCACGCCTTTCAGCGTCACATAGGTGGTTTTGTGATTCTTCTCGTCGCTGCCCACCGGTTTGCCCAGCATATCCTGATCTCCGATCACATCCAGAATATCGTCCTGGATCTGAAACGCCAGCCCAATGTCCTCGGCCACCCGTTCCATCCGCCCGATCTGTTCCTCGGAAGCGCCTGCCAGAATGGCTCCGATCATCATGGCGCTTTCTATGAGAGCCGCCGTCTTATTTTTATGAATATAGAAAAGCAGTTCTTCCGTCACTTCCTCCTGCCTGCGGTTTTCCGCCAGGATATCCGCGCACTGACCGCCGACCATCCCATATACGCCGGCTTTTTGGGCAAGCACCTGCAGGGCCCTCGCCGCCGCGCGCCACTGCTCCTCACCTGCGTTCTGTCCGCCAGCTTCGCTTCGCCGCTTTTCCAGAAGGTCAAAGACCCGCCCTGCAGTTTCATAGGCATAATTTAAAAGCCCGTCTCCGGCCAGGACTGCCATGCCCTCTCCGTAGACGCGCCATGTCGTCTGACGCCCTCTGCGGTATTCATCGTTGTCCATGGCGGGAAGATCATCGTGAACCAGAGAATAGGAGTGTATCATCTCCAGCGCAGCCATAAAAGGCTCGATCACTTCCCCCTGCCCGCCAAACAGAAAAAAGGTTTCCCTCATCAACACCGGGCGAAGCCGTTTCCCGCCCGCCAGCACGCTGTAGTTCATGGCCTCCAGCACCGTCTTCTGAAAACCTTCCTCTGCAGGCAGGTAAGCTGACAGGATAGCCTGGGCCTCCTGCGTCCGCTGCTTTAACGTCTCTTCAAAATTCATCCAGCTTTCCCTCCCCGCTCAGCATGAGTACCTTTTTTTCCACCTTATCTATGCTGTCGTTGCAGTACTTCAAAAGCTGCATCCCCTTCTGATAGACCGCAAAGGAATCTTCCAGAGAAATATTCTCGTCTTCCAGTTGCTTCGCCACTTCCTCTAACTGTCCGAAAGCCTCTTCCAAAGTCATCTGTTCGTCTGCCATTGCCACTCTTCCTTTTTCTCCACCTGCGCTATGATCCGACCGTTCTTCATATGGACGGTGATCAGATCCCCCGGCCGGATCCGGTTTACATCCGTCAGCGTCCTGCCCTCTGCATCCGCCACATGGGAAAACCCCCGGTTGAGCTTCTCCAAAGGGGAAAGCCCTTTCATTTTTTCCGTTGCCAGAAGAAGCCTGTGTCTGTTTTCCCGAAGCCGGGCCGCCATCCTGTCTGACAGCCTTTCCTCCATCTGTACCAGGCTGTTTCTCTTCTCCCGGATCTGGCCGGCAGGGCTTAAGTACATAAGCCGCACCCCGAAATGCTGCGCCTCTTTGCGGTACGTTTCCACCCTGCGCCGCATCTTCGCAAAAAGCGCCGTCTGCAGTTCGTCCAGCCGCGCCTGCATCAGTCCATAGTCGTAAACCGCCAGCTCCGCTCCCGCAGAAGGCGTGGGAGCGCGCAGGTCCGCCACATAATCCGCAATGGTCGTATCCGTCTCATGGCCTACCGCCGAGATGATGGGAACGCTGCAGTCGAAAATGGCCTGAGCCACGGCTTCTTCGTTAAACGCCCAGAGATCCTCGATAGAACCGCCTCCGCGTCCAACGATCATCACATCCACCCCGAACGCCTCCAGCGCCCGGATCCCGTTGACAATGCTGGCCGGGGCCTGTTCCCCCTGCACGATGGCCGGATACAGGATGATCTGCACATAGGGATTGCGCCGGGATGCGATATTGATGATATCCCTCACTGCAGCGCCCGTAGGCGCCGTCACCACCCCCAGCGTGCGAATGAATCTGGGGATCGGCCGTTTATACTCCGGCGCAAAGAGCCCCTGTTCCTGCAGGCTTCTTTTGAGCTGCTCGAACCGCTCATAGAGAAAGCCCATGCCATCCAGCCAGATCTGCCTGGCGTAGAGCTGATATCTGCCGTCCCGTTCGTAGACGTCCACGCTGCCGGATGCCACGACCTGCTGGCCCTCCTGGAGCCGGAATTTCAGGCCGCCCCGGCTGCCTGCAAACATCACGCAGGCAATGGTTCCCCTGTCGTCTTTCAGCGTAAAATAAATATGTCCGGAGGAATGGTATTTGCAGTTGCTCACTTCCCCTTTCACCAGAACGGACCGGAGCATAAAATCCTGCGTGAACATATTCCTGATATAGGCATTCACCTGCGTCACTGTGTAAATGTTTTTCATCTTTTCCCCGATGCCAATTAGGATTTACGCCAATTGGCATTTACGCCGATCGACATTTTCGCTATGCGAACTTCGCCAGGACGCCGTTGACAAACGCAAAAGAACCTTCCTGCCCGAATTTCTTGGCCAGCTCCACCGCTTCATTGATCGCTACGCCCGTAGGAACATCCTCGTCATAACGGATCTCATAAACAGCCAGACGCAGAATGGTAAGATCCACCTTCCCCATCCGGTCCGTACTCCAGCCCTTTGCCGTCTCGTTGATCATCCTGTCGATCTCGGGAAGCTTCTCCGCAATGCGCTCGTATTTTCCCCGGATATATGCCATATCCTTTTCCGGCACGACATTCTCTTCGTCTTCAAAAAAAAGCGCGCACTGCTGCAGCATCTCTTCCTTATCATTAAATTCAACGCGAAATAATAATTTAAAGATCTGTTCTCTCAGTTCTCGTCTGTTCATGGATTTTTCCCGGCATATGCGCGCTCACTGTTTATCGGTGCCCATGTTCACGCCTGCGATCCGGACGTCTACATCCGTCACGGTCAGCCCTGTCATATTCTCGATGGCGCTCTTCACCCGCTCCTGTACCTTCTGGCTGGTAGCCGGGATCTGATAGCCATACTCCATCAGAACCGCCAGCTCCACCTTCACCTTCGCATCGTTGACCTCTACCCGCACGCCTTTCGTAAGCTTCTTCACGCCCACTTTGCTCATCAGTTCATTCGTTATCGTCCCCGCCATAGCGGATACGCCGTCCACCTCTGTCGCCGCCAGGGATGCGATCATCGCCACCACTTCATCGGCGATCTGAACGGATCCAATGCTCTCATTTTCCTGCAGAACATAATTTTTGCCGGTCTCTTTTTCCATAATGGTGCCTCCTTTTCTCCGGGATACGCCCGTTTCGTCGCTTCATACGGGAATCCTTCGGATCTTCGCTGTCCTTTATTATAACAAATCCTCTCTGCTTTGCCTAGTATTTGTTTCCCCCTCTTTTCGCATACCGCCTGCTAGAGCCAGAACGTAAATGTCCGCTGGGCATCGGAATCCGAAAAAGTCGTGGAATGATCCTGCTCCGGCAGATAATCAAAGATCTTCTGCTCCGTAATCAGCAGCCGGTACAATTCCTGATAAACGGCATCGTCCGCGCACTGGAACATCACCACCTGCTCCCCTGTCTGTCCGGCCCGCTCAAAAATCTTTCCCACCGCATCCAGATCCGCTTTTTCCAGATATAATCCTTCCCGTCTGTAATACTGATCTTCCACCGCCGTACATTCCGGGAGCTGCTGATCGGAACCGATGCTGTGACTTCTTTCGATCTGTTCCGTCGTCACGCAGAAATAATCATAATTGACCGCTGGAAAGGAACCCTGCGTATACGCCTCTTTTTCCGCCTGACGATAGGAGGCGTCCCCCCAGGTGGGATCCACATAGTACCAGTCGCCGTCCAGCAGCAGAAGATCCCAGGCATGTCCCTGCCCTCTCACGGTCCCCGTCACCAGCATCGCCGGGATCCCGGCCTGCTGGCAGAGATACTGCAGCGTCTTTGCATATCCCTGGCAGACCGAGCGGCCGCTCAGCAGAGGCGAGCATATATTCTGGCTGTCCTCGCTGTCCATGTCATAGTCTGTATGTAAGATCAGGTATTCATACAAAAACTTCACTTTTTCATAATCGCCAGCCCCGGGATCCATCCCGGAAAGCCATCCGGAAACGGCTGCAGAAAGAAGGGGCTTTCTTCTTTCGATCTCTTCCTGTTCCATGGTATAACTGGCTGAAAAGGAAAGCTTTACCACCGTACCCGCCATTTTGTATGCGGTGGCGGAATATCCGTCCACATAAAAGATCTCCGGATGGTCCGCCATCACCCGCTGGAATATGCGATCCAGCAGCGTATCCTCTACTGCGGGCAGGACAGTCTCCTGTCTGCACTCCGACAGGGACGTAAGGATTTGTCCATATAACTGCTGTTCTTCCTCCGTCTGCAGCGTCTCATATCCATAATAAAAGAAATCCTCCTCCGTTGCCTCCGGTATGGAGACCTCCTCCCTGGGCTTGTCCCAAACATCGACGCCGCCCCCCTGTGCCGCGTCGGAGGAACCTGTCAGAGCCTCCGTTTCTCCTTCTTTCACCCTTTCCGGAGCGGATATGCCCTTATCCCGGACGCCGCAGCCGACGGCCAGCAATGCTGTCAGCGCCAGGATCCATAAAAAACATTTCGGTGTTCTTCTCATTCCCATCCTCTACCGTGTGGCGCCCCTCTATCGCTTCAGTTACGTCCGAACTCAGAAAGCTTCAGCCCCTTGTTGCGGTCCAGCACCATGCCAACGCTCCAGGCGTTGACGAACAGAAGCAGCGGATTTCCCTTTAAATCCATGACCTTTTTCATATCGGAAGTGCCCACCAGTTTATCGATCTGTATTTCCTCGTGATTCTCGATCCAACGGATATGCTCATAGGGCAGCGGCTCCAGACGGATCTCCACATTGTATTCATTTTCCAGCCTGAACTTCAGCACATCGAACTGCAGGACGCCCACCACGCCCACGATGATCTCTTCCATGCCCGTGTTTAGCTCCTGAAAGATCTGGATCGCGCCCTCCTGGGCGATCTGGCTAATCCCCTTTACAAACTGTTTTCGCTTCATGGTATCCAGTTGCCTTACTCTGGCGAAATGTTCCGGCGCAAACGTGGGGATCCCTTCATAGCGAAACTGCTCCCTGGGCAGACAGAGCGTATCCCCGATGGAAAACACGCCGGGATCGAATACGCCGATGATATCCCCGGCATAGGCTTCCGTCAGGATCTTGCGGTCATTGGCCATGATCTGCTGGGGCTGCGACAGGCGCATGATTCGGTCGCCCTGCACATGCCGCACCTCCATATCGGCATCGAACCTGCCGGAACAGATCCGCATGAAAGCCACCCTGTCCCGGTGGGCCTTGTTCATGTTGGCCTGTATTTTAAAAACGAAGGCCGAAAAACCACTCTCCACCGGATCGATCGTGCCGCTGTCCGCACGGCGCGGCAAAGGCGCAGTCGTCATCTGTAAAAAATGCTGCAGAAAATCCTCTACGCCAAAGTTCGTCAGAGCAGATCCGAAAAAGACCGGCGTTAAAACGCCTGCCCGCACCTTTTCCAGATCAAATTCCACGCTGGCGCCATCCAGAAGTTCGATCTCTTCCAGCAATTTCTCCCTCAGGTCCTCCCCCACAAAGCCCGTGAGCCTGTCCAGCTCGGAAAGCGGGATCTGGGTGCTTTCCCCCTCCCTGGTCCCTTTTTCGGTATCGGAGTAGGTGATCACACATTTCTTCTCGCGGTCATACACGCCCTTGAAGCTCTTCCCCGAACCGATGGGCCAGTTCACGGGACAGGTGGCGATCCCCAGTTCCTT
The DNA here is from genome assembly GCA_947598825.1 of uncultured Eisenbergiella sp. Classification (GTDB taxonomy): domain Bacteria; phylum Bacillota; class Clostridia; order Lachnospirales; family Lachnospiraceae; genus Gallintestinimicrobium. The sequence goes on from CANQFM010000007.1 coordinate 20,156, forward strand.
TTCGATCTCGTCCAACAGATCGAACGTATCGTTGGCGTCCCGGTCCATCTTATTGATAAACGTAAAGATCGGGATCCTGCGCATGACGCATACCTTAAACAGCTTCCTGGTCTGCGCCTCCACGCCTTTGCCGCCGTCGATGACCATGACCGCGGAATCCGCCGCCATCAACGTGCGGTAAGTGTCCTCGGAAAAGTCCTGATGGCCCGGCGTATCCAGGATATTGATGCAATATCCGTCGTATTCAAACTGCAGGACGGAAGAAGTGACCGAAATCCCTCTCTGTTTCTCTATCTCCATCCAGTCCGATACCGCATGCCGCGCTGTAGCCTTCCCCTTTACGGAGCCGGCCAGATTGATCGCACCCCCGTATAGCAGGAATTTCTCGGTCAGCGTCGTCTTGCCCGCATCCGGATGCGAAATGATGGCAAACGTCCTTCTTCTGTTGATCTCTTCCCTTATGTCGCTCAATGTCTTTTCCTCCAGCCTCTTGGCCGCGCCGCTCCAGGCGGACGCCGCTTTGCATTCTTTACCATTTTGCCAAGCAAAGCGGAATCTGTCAACTGTATAAATGCGTCAAAAAACGCGCTTTTCTCCCTGCAGCGCCTTACCTGCCCATAGACTTTCCCGTAAAAGCGGGCGCTATCCCGAAAAGATCCAGAACAGTGGCACCGATATCCGCAAAGGTATCCCGGGTGCCCAGATTGGCCGCCGTCACGCCTGGGCCGGCCATCAGAAACGGGGTATATTCCCGGGTATGATCGGTGGACTTCTCATAGGAGGGATCGCACCCGTGGTCCGCCGTGATCATCAGCACATCCTCCGGTCCCAGTCTGTCCAGCAGCTTAGGCAGCTTTTCATCGAAATAGCTGAGGGCGGCAGCATAGCCGTCCACATCGCGCCTGTGCCCGTAAAGCATATCAAAATCCACCAGGTTGACAAAGCAAAGTCCCTCGAAGTCCTTTTCCATATAGTCCAGCGTCCTCTGGATCCCCTCTGCATTGCCGGAAGTCGCCACGGCTTCCTCAATGCCCCTGCCCGCAAAAATGTCCCGGATCTTACCCACGGCGATCACCGTCTTTCCGGCTTCCCGGAGCTGATCCAGCATCGTGACGGAGGGCGGTTCCAGGGAATAGTCGTGCCGCCCAGCGGTCCTGAAATAATGCCCGCTCTCTCCGGCAAAGGGCCGTGCGATGACCCGTCCCACGCCATGCTCTCCGGTAAGCTGCGCCCTTGCGATCTCGCAGCAGCGGTACAGCTCTGCTGTCGGCACCACATCCTCATGGGCCGCGATCTGGAAAACGCTGTCCGCAGAGGTATAAACGATGAGATCGCCGGTCCTCACATGCTCATCCCCGTAATCCTGTATGACCGCGGTGCCGGAATAGGGCCGGTTACATAAAACGCCCCTCCCAACCGCCTGGGAAAAGCGCCGGATCACTTCTACAGGGAACCCTTCCGGATAGGTAGGCAGCGGCCGCGCCGAACGAATGCCGGCGATCTCCCAGTGCCCCACCGTCGTGTCCTTTCCGCAGGACGCTTCTTTCATACGCGCGATCCGACCCTCAAAAGCGCTCCTTTTCCCATGCCATTCCATCCCGTCCAAATGAAAAAGTCCAAGTCTTTCCAGATTGGGCGTATCAAAACGGGGACTTGAGGCGGCGGCCTTTAAGGTATTGACACCGGCGTCTCCATAGGAAGCGGCATCCGGCATCGCTCCGATCCCCACGCTGTCCAGTACGATCAAAAAAACCCTCTTCATCGATCCGTTCTCCCTCCTGCCGGACCATCCCCGGCCAGTTCATCCTCCGTACCTCATCCGGTCATCACGAAGGAACTGTAACCAGTCTACCACATTCTTCCGGTTTTGGCACGGATTTTCTGATGCAGCAGTTCTCACTCTCCGGAGAAGGGATTGATCACGATATTCTCCGCCGTCACGCCCGTCTTGCGGGACACGATATCCTCGATCTGGGCGCACTGGATATCGGTCAGGGAAGTCTCCGCCACAACCACATCGGCGCAGTCTCCTGTAATCGTCACAACGGCGTCCGAAAATCCCTTGGCCTCCAGCATGACTTCCGCGGAAGTCTCCCGCTCCGCCATATCCGTCATGGCGATCATATTGTCCACTGCCTCCTGCTTCTGGCTTTCGCTGATGTTGGCGTTATTGATGATCTCAAGCAGAGTCTCCTTATTGCGCGCCCGGGTCTGTTCTTTCAACAGTCTGGCCCCGGCCAGGGAAGACATGGCGGAGCTGCTGGTATACACCGCCTCCCCCGGCGTCTCCCCGTCCTGTACTTCCGCATCCTGGCTCATCACCGCATCTTCCTGCAGTTCCTCCGCCATCCCTTCATCTATGTAGTCCGAAACGACGGAAAGGCTGGCCTGATCCGCCACCTGCATATCCGTATCCAGGAAATTCTCCGATACGATGGCGTCTCCGTCGTCTTCCAGTCCGGGGATCTCTCCGGCGATATCCTCATCCGAAAGATCCAGGAGCATGGTCATCTCATCCTCCGATACCGCCGCATCCGTCCGCACCAGATCCTCGTCCTGTATCCTGGTCCCAGCAAAGTTCAGATACCCCGCCACCGCTATCATGATGGCCAGCGCCGTGATCATGACCTGATTCCGCTTGAATACATTTTTCAATTTCCGTTCCCTCTGCTTTCCTCATGGATTTTTTGTGGCGGCGGTTCTCTCAGCCCCGCCGTCCAGCTTTGCTACTTTTATTTTATGTGGCTCCAGCCCAAATAATACCATGACCGCCTCGGTAATTTGCGCCCGCACCACAGCCGAACCGCCTCCCTGCGCCAGTACCGTAACGCCCTGCACCCGGGGCGCAAGGGTCTTTTTCACATAGGGGATCTGCCCCTCCGTATAGACCGTCTCCTCCCTCTGGTCCCTGGATGCTATGGTCCTGTTGGTCCCGTTCCCATCGCTTTCGTCCGTCCGGGACTGGCTGTAGGGAACATCCTTCTCCACAACGCGCTCCCCGGAATCCGAAAAGGTGAGCATCACCTCGACTTCCCCCACGCCGTCCATGCGGGCCAAAAACTGTTCCAGCCTCCTCTCCATGGCCTCCTCCCGGCTGTTTTCTTCCTCTGTTTCTTCTATTCTATCCTCCGCTTTGTCCAATAGACCGGACTGTGTGGTTTTTTCCCGGTCCGCTTCGCTGTTGTGTACAGGAAGCGCGATGATCATGAGCAGAAGCCCGGAAAGCGCCAAAATGATCATGTTGTTTTTCGTCAGCTTTCCTTTGCACCAGTTTCGCAATTTATCCATGACAGATCACCTCCACTTTCTTGGGATCCATGCTCAGGGCCTCTGCAAACCGCTGCGTCAGTTCCCGGGACGTTTCCGGATCTGCAAAAGCGGATGGCAGGCTATCGCTTACTTCGATCACCAGCACGTCGTTTTTCAGGGAAACGCCCTGAAAGGCCACGCCCGCTTGGGCAGCTTCTTTCGCCACTTTTTCCTGCACATAACCCGTCAGTTCCTCCTGAGACAGCGCGGTTTGCATCTCCTCCAATCCTTCCAACTGTCTGACAAACATGTCCTGCTCCCCCTCCCACCGGTCGATTTGTCCCAAAAAATCCCCGATCCGCGCTTCCTTTCCCAACGTCAGCATGGGAATACAGATCTGGGCCAGCACCAGAACGCCTGCCACCATCCGCCCATACCGTTCATACTTTTTCCCCGGCATGAAGTGAAAGACCATTTGGGCGGCCAGCATAAAGACCGCCGTTTCCTTGAGCCATCCGAGCATCTTGTCCATCGTCACCGCCCCACCAGACAGGTCATGATCGCTGTCAGGATAAAAAACCCCGCCGTACCGGCGCCGGAAAGCTTAAGCGCCAGAAAAACCGCATCCGCCGTCTTATTCACACAGTTGGAAAGCCTCTTGTCCGCCACGATCCCGATCAGCGCGCTGCAAACCTTTAAAAGGACGGCGTAAAGAAACAGCTTCAACAGCGGCAGGGCAGCAAGGACCAGCAGGGAAAGCAGCAAAAGCAGTCCCAGGCTGTTTTTGATCAGCAGCGCCGACCCGATCAGCACCTGCGCCGCGCTTTCCGCAATTCCCCCAAAGCCCGGCACCGCCGCGATCACTTTCTGCACCGTATCCCGCTGCAGGCTGTCCAGGGCGGGGGCCACCATAGACTGCAGGACCCCCAATCCCGCTACGGCCGTCAGAGACACCTTGACCGCGCCGGAAAGCCCCTGTTCCAACAGCTCCATCAGCGCCGAAAGCTTTCCCTCTTCCCACACGCCGTTCATCAGCAAAAGCAGCATGAACGCGGACAGAAGCGGCAGACACAGCCGCAGCAGAAAAGATTCCATCAGGAAGATAAACGCCATGGCCAGTTCATAATATCCTACCGCTGTTAAAGTCCCCGTCGAAGGCCCCAGGGAAAGGCACAGGGCCGGCAGGGTCAGCCTGGAAAACTGCGTCGTCCTGTCCAAAACCCCCTGGGCCGTCTGATAGCACTGCCAGAATATTTTCAAAAGGATCGTCAAAAGCAGCAGAAAAAAGAGGTAATGGGTAATGTCCACGATCTGCCTGTTCTCTACCCCGTCGGCCAGGCCGGAAACCAGCATGGAAAGCAGGCCCAGGATCAGGATGGAAACCATGATCTGGCGCATCCCGCCCATCTGCGCCAGAAAAGCGCCGGAAATCTCCCCCCAGGCGCTCCCAAAGGCGCCTTTCACATCCCCCCGCAGGATCTGTCCGAATACCTTTGAAAAATCCAGCGCAAATTCCGGGAAAAACCTGTCCAGCTCCTCCATCATTTCCGTCAGATCCAACTGTTCCAGATAGCGTTCCATTTTCCCTCCATGCTGCAGGCGCGTTTTTGTTTTTCACCCCACAAACCCGGCGATCGTCTCCATCAGAGCCAAAAAGACCGGCATACCTGAAAAGAGAATGGCGATTTTGCCAAACAGCTCCACCTGGGAGGCGATCGCCGAAAAACCGCTGTCCCTGCAGATCCCCGATACGAACTCGCAGATCCACGCGATCCCCACGACCTTAAAGATCAGGGCAAAATAGCGTTCTCCTGATGACAGATAGGAAAACAGCCCCAAAAGCTGCTCCCGGATCTGCCCCATATAGGCCAGGGTACAGGAGAACACCAGCAGACAGACCGCTATTCCCGCATACGTCCCGTATTCCTGTTTCCCGCTTTTCAAAAGGACGCCCGTCATCACCCCCAGGATCGCCAGGGCGCCGACTTTTACAAACTCCATAGACACCTCCGCCGCTCACAGCGAAAACAATTGCTGTATTGTGGTGAAAAGATCGTAGATATAGGGCACGATCCAACTGAGAACCAGGATCAGCGCGGCCAGGGACAGAAGGAAAGCATGCTCCTCTCTCCCGCTGTGTTTGAGTACCTGGCTCAGTATCGTCACCAGGATCCCTACTGCCGCGATCTTAAAAATCAGACTGATCTCCATGCCTGTCGGTACCTTTCTTCAAAATTATTCTAAAGCAGCAGGATCGCCAACAGACACCCTGCCGCCACGCCCAACGCCATCGTAACGCGGTCTTCTTCCCGCCGCCTGCGCCTGGCGTCCTGCACCGCCTGTTCCATTTCTTCGGAAAAAGCCAACACCGCCGCCTGCTGCCGCTGGCCGTCCGGATACCAGACCGCCCGCGGAAAGATCAGGATCTTCTCCCGCTGCGGTTTTGGAATCCTGACATCCTCCAGATAGGCGCCGATCTCTTCCTGCCAGAGCTTTTCCACTCCCTGCCCCCGGCCGTCTTCCATGCGCCGGCCGATCCGCCCCAGCGTTTCCCCCAGCTTTCCATCCGGGCCGCCGTCCATTTTTTCCGACAGTTCCAGAAAAATCTCCGGCAGGGAAATCCTGCTGTATCCCATTTCCACCGCGATCTGTTCAAACACCCCTGCAAAAAGGGACAGTTGATACAGCCTTTGCTTCCTTTCCTGGCAGACGCACATTCCCGCCCCGGCGCTGCCGACCAGGAGCAGACAGGCGCCCAGATATGACCAGTTCATAGGTTTTCCCCCAATACAGCGCCCTCTTCATCTATCACCCTGCCCACGCCGAAACGGCCTCCTTTTCCCGGCAGGATCAAAAAACGCCCAAACGCCTTTTCCCGCAAAAGGGATTCCAGAAACGGCTTCTGCAGCGCCTCCTCATAAGAGGAAGCATGCAGGGTGGCCAGCACGCTGCACCCGCATCCGATCACCTGTTCCAGGGCGTGGATGTCCTCCAGGCTTCCCAGCTCATCTACCGCGATCACCCTGGGCGCCATGGAGCGCAGCAGCATCATCATCCCCTGGGCCTTGGGACAACCGTCCAATACGTCCGTGCGCATCCCCACATCCTTCGCCGGTACGCCCTGAAAACAGCCTGCGATCTCGGACCTTTCATCCACCACCCCCACGGTCTGTCCCGCCGCCAGAGGGCTGCCGTCCGACACCAGCCGGATGAGGTCCCGCAAAAGGGTCGTTTTCCCGCAGCCCGGAGGGGAGACGATGAGCGTATTATACAGGCGTTGTCCCCTGTACAGCCAGGGCAGGACGCCCAGGGCTGCCCCTTTGACTTCCCGGGCGATCCGGATGTTTAAGCTGGAAACGTAACGGATATTGCGGATCGCGCCATCCGGACCTGTAACCACTTCCCCGGCCAGACCGATACGAAATCCCCCTGCTGCGGTCACATACCCCCGTCCCATTTCTTCCTCATAGGCATAAAAGGAATACCGGCATATATTTTTTAAAATAGCGCTCAGTTCTTCCCTGCCCGGACGGTCCGCCCTGCCGATTTCCCTTGTCAGATCCCCGGTTTTTTCCAGGAACCACTCCCCGTCCTCCAGATAAAGCATGGCCGGCTGTCCGGCCCGCAGCCGGATCTCCTGCAGCCGCCCGCCCAGGCGTATCGCCCTTTCCCATTTCGGACGCAGCTCTTCCGGAAACAGTCTGCCGATCTTTTCTGCGATCTGCTGCATATTACCGCCTCTCCTGTCCCGACCGTTCATCCTGGGGACACATCCTGGTTTAACACCACCAAAAGCTCGTGGGCAAGCAGCGGAAACAGGGCGAGGCCGACCAGATACAGCCACTCCGCCGGCAGGAGCCGGACCGTAGAAAAGGCGCCCACGAAAAAGGGAATCTCCGTCACCAGAAACTGCAGCGCAACGCCCGTCAGGCAGGCGGCGATCATCATCCGGTTTTCCAACGGATGCATACAAAACACGGAGCGATGCACATCCCGCATCCCGATGGCGTGGAACAACTGCGATATGCCAAGCACGGTGAAGGCATAGGTCTGGGCCCGTATCAACACCTGGCCGTCTTGCAGCAGGGTATCGAGCTGCGCCAGGCTGACGGCCTCCCCCGCCGCGCGCAGCATCCCGTATGGCACCGTAAAATAGGCAGTCAGACTGATCAGGCCGATCAAAAAGCCGTAAAGCAGCGTCCTGGACAGCCCTTTTTGCGAAAACAGGCTTTCCTGCGCCCTGCGGGGCGGTCGGCTCATCAGCGCCTTCCCGTCGTTTCTGTCCACGCCCAGGGCCAGGGCCGGCAGGGAATCGGTGATCAGGTTGATCCAGAGGATGTGGACGGATTTTAAGGGGGACGAAAGCCCCATCAGCACCGCCGTGAACATGGTCAAAATCTCGCCCAGGTTTGAGGACAGCAGAAAGATCACGGATTTCTTAATGTTCTCATAGACGCCCCGCCCTTCCTCGATCGCTTTCTCAATGGTGGCGAAGTTGTCGTCAGTCAGAACGATATCCGAGGCCTGGCGCGCCACGTCCGTCCCGTTTTTCCCCATGGCCACCCCCACGTCCGCCGCTTTCAGGGAGGGCGCGTCGTTGATACCGTCCCCGGTCATGGCCACCACATTGCCCTTCTTCTGAAAGCCCCGGACGATCCGCACCTTATCCGCCGGTGAAACCCTGGCAAAAATGCGCACCCGGTCCAGCTTCTGCAAAAATACCTCTTCCGGCATTCCGGCCAGTTCCTCTCCCGTGACACACTGATCCGTATGCACGGCGATCCCCAATTGTCTGCCGATGGCATAGGCCGTCTGCCTGTGGTCGCCTGTGATCATGACCGTGGCGACTCCGGCGTTGTGAAACTGCTCTACCGCCTCTTTTGCCTCCGGCCGGATCGGATCCTGCATTCCCACGATCCCGAGCAGGATCAGATTTTCTTCCGTCAGCCCGCCGTCCGGCCGATACGCTACCGCCAGCGTCCGCAGCGCCCTGGCGGACAGGCTGGAAATCGCCGCCTCGGCCTGTCGTTTGTAGCTTTCCGTCAGCGGTACCGCCCTGCCTCCCGCCAGAATATGGCTGCAGCATGGCAGCACCCGATCCGGCGCTCCCTTGGTATAAATCTTCTGCTGCCCCTGTACCCGGTGCCGCGTGGTCATTTTCTTTCTTTCCGAATCGAAGGGCAGCTCCCCGGTGCGCGGCATACGGGCCGTCAATTCCCTCTGCCCGATCCCATACGCCGCAGCCAGATCCAACAGGGCCAGTTCCGTGGGATCGCCCAGACGGTTCTCCCCATCGTTTTGGGCATCGTTGCACAAAACCATGCCATACAGAAATTCCCGGGCAGTTTCCCCGTCCATTTCCCGGGCTTTCTGCAGCTTCAGATCGAAAAAACAGCTTTCCGCCGTCATCCGGTTGCAGGTCAGCGTCCCGGTCTTGTCCGAGCAGACGACGTTGACCGCGCCCAGCGTTTCCACCGACGGCAGGCGGCGGATAATGGTGTTGACCCGGGCCATCCGGGTCACGCTCAGAGCCAGACACAGCGTGACCACCGCAGGCAGCCCCTCGGGGACGGCGGCCACCGCCAGGGAGATCGCCGTCAGCAGCATATCGAAAACGTCCCTCCGCTGCAGGATGGCCAGCAAAAACAGCGCGGCGCAGATGCCCAGGGAAAGGAGGCTCAGCACCTTTCCCAGCTCTCCCAGCCGTTTTTGCAGAGGCGTCATCTCTTCTTTATTTTCTTCCATCATGGCGGCGATCTTTCCGATCTGCGTTTCCATCCCGACGGCCGTCACGATCCCCCTGCCGCGCCCCCGGGTGACCATGGTGGACATGAAAGCCATGTTTCGCCAATCCCCCAGGGAAAGGGCGCTGCCCTTTTTGCTTTCCGGCGCGCAGAATCCCGCGTCCTTTAAGACCGGCAGCGCTTCCCCCGTAAGCGCCGACTCGTCCGTCTGCAGATTTTGTGTCTCTGTGAGCCGCAGATCCGCCGGTACCTGCCGTCCCGCCTCCAGGCAGACCAGGTCGCCCGTCACCAGTTCTGTGGCCGACACTTCCTCCATCCGCCCGTCCCGGATCACCAATGCCTGGGGCCTGGTCAGCTTTTTTAAGGATTCCAGGGCCCGCTGGGCCTTTCCCTCCTGCAGCGTTCCCACAAAGGCGTTGAGGCCCACCACCGCAATGATGATGACCGCGTCGCTGATCTCCCGCAGGAACAGGGAAATGGCGGCCGCCGCCAACAACACATAGATCAGGGGATCGTTCAATTGCGCGATAAAGGATGCAACGGGAGATTTTGGCCTTGCCTGCCGGATCTGGTTGGGGCCGAATCTCCCCAGCCGGTTTTGCGCCTCCTGCCGGGACAGTCCCTTTACCGGATCGGTTTTTTGCAGCACACAGGTTTCCTGAACCGTCTTCGTCTCAAACATCTGCCATCCTTCCTCCATAAAAAAACATAGGTCGTGCCAGTGGGCCTGTACACTGGTACAACCTATGCTTATCCTCTTCTGATTATGCCGCCGGAGGCCAAAAGCCCCTACGCAAAAAGATGCAGATCGCCGCTGCCGGTAAACATGCCGATCCGGCTGCTGCCGCCGCCCAGATAGGCCGCCTCCCGGTTCTTCTCCTTCTGGCCCCGGTCCTCCAACGTCAGATTGGTTGAAAAATCGCCGCTTATCGTCCGGTAGGTCAGGCAAAATCCCTCGTCCCTGGGCACCTGCACCGAAACATCCCCCGACTTGCTCACCGCCTTAAGCTCCTCCGGCAGCCCTTCCATCCGCAGGGCCAGATCGCCGCTGGAGCTGCCGCCGTCGAGTTTTAGCGCCTTTCCTGCAAAACCGATATCCCCGCTGACGGAGGCCAGGGTACATGCGCCAAACTCCCCGGAAACGGAAAGGTCGCCGTTTTTGCTTTCCGCCGTCAGGGCGCCCTTCATCCGCCTTATCTCCAGATCGCCGCTGGATAACTGCACCTTCGCCTGGTCGCAGGTAACGCCCTCTACCCTGCAGTCCCCATTCACCGACTGGAGGGAAAGGGTATGGCAGACCAGCTCCGGATCCAGACGGATATCCCCGTTGATGGTGGAGATCTCTATCCTGTCCCACAGACGTCCAGGAAGCCGTATCTCGATATCTGTCCGCCGCACTCCCCTGTGAAACAGGAAGGAAGAACTCGCCGTCCTGCCCTGCCGGATCAGCAGCGTCCCGTTCTCTTTCAGGATGCTCTCGATCTCCTCCGCATCGCCGTCGATCTCTACGCCGCCCTCCGGATCCTGGGTCACGCTCACATGGACGTCTCCGTTGGTCAGGCGGCACTCCAGCCCATCGATCTTGCCGTCCCATACGGCAGCGCCATCGTTTCGCTGCCCCTGTTCCGTATGGAACTGGGTAAATACCCCGTCGGGATAGCGGTTCCGAAACTGCTGCGTCACATCCCGCGCCACGTCCCTGGCGCAGTCCACCGCGACTCTGGCCGTCGCCATGGCGGCGTTTACCATCTCTTCGATCTCATTGCCCAACTCCTCTGCCGAGAAAGAAAACTTCCATTTCGGATCTGAGGCCGCGCCCTTTTCCGATTTCCACTCTGTCTCCCCTGACGCTTCCTTCTCCCCGCCGGCGCTTGTAGAACCTGTCTCATCCGGCCTGACGTCCCTTTTTTCCCTCCCGGCCAGGCCGTCCGCCTCTTCCAGATAGGCCAGCAGCTCTTCCACATCCCCCAGGCTCTCCATCGTCCTGGAAAGTGCCTCTTTCTCCGGCAGGCCGGACGCGGCCAGATCCAGATAGCGCTGATAAAGGTTTTCGCTCAGTTCTTCGATCAGATCCGTCTTTTCCTCGCTCTCCTTTGCCGCCGACAGACGCTGCGACACCATAATGACGATTTTTGTTTCAATCCGGTTCATGTTCCACCTCCAATGTGAGCAGCGCGTTCAAAAGCTCCCTTGTCTCCAGCCATTCCCGGCTGCGCTCCCGCCACTGCTGCCTCCCGCTCTCCGTGATCGTGTAGTAGCGCCGTCTGGCGCCCGGCCCCTCTTCCCCCCAGTAGGAGCTGATCAGGCCGCCCTGCTCCAGCCGCTTAAAAGCGGTATAGAGCGTCGCCTCCTTAAATTCATACTCGCCCCCGGTCCTCTGCTGGACATTCCGGTTGATCTCATAACCGTAGCTGTCCTTCTTCATCAGTTGGGTGAGGATGATCGTATCCGTATAGCCCCGCAGGGTATCTGCTGAAATCGCCAATTTCATTCCTCCTCTCTGTCCCTGTTATTCTCTTTATAGCATGATATACTTCGCCTGTCAATGTATTTCTTTACAAAAAGTATAAAAAAAGCGGGACGCCAAACGGGATACTCCCATAGCGTCTCCGCCCACTCTTTGGCCCAAAGCCGGTTCTACAGCATATCCGCCTGCTTTCTGGCCTTTTTATCCTCATACATCTTCTGATCCGCCGCCTCAATGATCTCCACAAGGCTCCTGTCGCCGGCCGAAAAGGCATAGCCCATGGAAAACCGCAGCGCAAGCCCGCCCTTCGTACCCGACGCATCTCTGGCCTTCTTTGCCTCTTTGATCTCGCTGACCACAAGCGGCTCCGGTTTGTCCAGATATATGGCCGCAAACTCGTCCCCGCCGATCCGGTAGACCCCGTAGGCATGCTTCAGCTCACTGCGCAAAACGCAGGCGGCCAGCCGCAGCGCTTCGTCTCCCGTCAGATGTCCGTGCCTGTCGTTGATCTTCTTTAACTCGTCAAGATCACAGACCACCCAGGCCACTTCCCCGCTGACCTTGCCGTCGCCATATTTTGCTTTGAGAGCGGCCACATCCTGGTCATAGCAGTTACGGTTCTTCACGGAAGTGTTCAGATCCATCAGCGCCCGTTCCCGGTATCTGCCCGCCGGATTCTCAATGGCAAAATAAGTGCCGACGGTCACAAGCGTCACATCGACCCCCGTAAAGAGCAGCTCCGGCACGGCGATCTGGGTGATCACGGCAAGCAGCATACACATCACCGTCGGAAAAAGCGACGCCCGGACATTGGGTGCGAGCTTGCGGAAATGAAACACGATGATCAGCGCGCTGGCCAGAAAAATCGACGCAGCGATACCGTATCCGACAAAAACGCAGGGGCCGAAGCTGTAATTGGTCCCCCGGCCATGGAGATAATCGATCCGCAGGAAAGGCGATATCACCAAAAACGCCACAGGCACAGCCTGCGTGATCCTGCTGACCTTGGCCGCAAATTCCCGGGAAAAGGACAGATACAGCACATAACAGAAAAATTCATAGCAGAACAGCAGCGCAAAGAGATAAAACACGATATGGCAGACGCGGTTTGCCATTTCCGGCACGGTATCCAGGGAATTGACGGTATAGACCGTAATCCCGTCAAAGATCACATGGCCCAGCCCAAACAGGCACAGCCGCAAAAACCTGCCCCTGTCCTCCTGGCGGCAATAGGTGACGCTGTAAATAAACAAAAGCAACAATATGATAAAACAGGCAAATTCTGCGCGAATGATCAATAAAATATTCAATGGTATCTCCTGCTTTCGTAAATCTTTTTGCGGAAAAGCAATGCCCTTTCACGGGCAAAACTTTTTATTATCATATCACAACACTGAGCAGAATGATACTATAAATTTAACTTATATTTATTTTTTTATGTCATATCCGGAAAAAATCCGTCGATCCGTCGCCTTAATTTATGCGTTCTGCCTCACTTCTTCGCCAATACCTTCCGGTAAGGGGCCAGCATCCCGTCCTGCATCTTATCGCCCATTTTCTCCTTTATCCCCGGAGCGGCCATCAGCTTCCCCACCAGCGTCATCCCCAGGATCGTCCCCAACTGCCTGTGGGGCATATCCCGGTAAAAGCCCTGCTTTTTATAGAAGGCGTGATCCGCCCGCATCATGCCCCGCATGACATAGATCAGGTCGCGGAAGATCTTCATCCCGCCCACCCCGTAAAAATTCTGCGGCGGCACATAGCCGTTTTCAAGCGCATAGCAGAGCCGGTCGGCCAAAAGCGCCATCCCCGTTTCCTCCTGCGCCACGCCGGCCAGATAATTATGCCCTACTTCCGCCCTGGCCTCGATGAGCAGACGCAGATTCTCCTCGGAAGCGTAATCCCCTTCTACCAGATACCCCACCGGCATCCCCATGGTCATGGTGCGGTGGCCGTTGCAGAACTGCCTGTCGTCGTAGAGCTTAAAGGAAGCGCCCATGGAATGATCCTGGATCCGGAAGGCATAGACGATGGCGTCCGCCTTCTGGATCTTTTCCCGCAGAAATTCCGGGAACCCGTCCCGGTAGACGCAAACCCCGTCCGCAGCGCATTTCAGACAGCCCAGACAGCCGCCGGAAAAAGGAAATTGTGCGATATTGACCGTTTCCGTTTCATAGGGGAACAGCGCCCGAAACGCCTCCATTTTCTCCTGCAGCGGACGATCCTTAGGACCGGCATTGGTGAGCAGGATCACCTTTTTTTCCGTCCTCTTGGGCTGGCTGCGCAGCTTTTCCGGCAAGGGCGCCGGACACTCGCTGCAGTGATGGACGAATTTCCAAAAGTCCAGCGCCTCCTTCTGTCCTTGTTCTGCGGTCAGATCGCCCATATCCGCCGAAAGCCCCGGGATGACCCGCAGCCCCAGATCCTGGCAGTTCTGCTCGATATACCGATGCGCCGTCACGTCGTAAAAGTGCTTGGAGGTGGTAATCTGGGTCGAAAACCTGCCCGAAAGCGCCACGCCGTTTTCCTTAACCAGCTCGAGAAAACGATGAAGCTGCCAGGGCGCCAGGAACGTGTAGACGGGATAGGAAAAGAGGATCAGGTCGGCCTTTTCCATCACGGCCTTTGCCCGCGAAAAATCCTTTTCATACCCCCGGATCCGCTGTCCGGCGTGCAGCACCGCCCACTGGTCGTTGGGAAAATGCTTTCTCAGATACAAAACCGTCTGAAAGGTCACGCTGTACTTCCCCTTGGGGGAACCGTTGATCACACAGATCTTCATTTTTTCTTTCTCCTATTCTCTTTTTGCCCTTTAGGCCGTCAGCTCCTTCAGCTTTTCCAACCGGCAAAGGGCCTCTGTCAGCACGGCCTTTTCCTTGGCGAAATGGATCCGGATCAGATGGTTCACCGGCTCCTTGAAAAAGCTGGAGCCCGGCACCGCCGCCACGCCCACATGGGCGATCATCCATTCGCAGAAAGCCAGATCCGTCCAGCCTGCAAACTGCGGCAGGGCCAAAAACTCACGGATATCGATCAGCACGAAATAGGTCCCCTGGGGACGGTTGCAGGTAAGGCCGATCCTCTCAAGCCCGTCGCACAGAAAATCCCTGCGCTCTGTATACTCCTGCTGCAGCCACCGGTAATACTCCGGGCCGAACCTAAGCCCCGTCACGGCGGCCTCCTGCAGCGGCGCCGCCGCGCCCACCGTCAGAAAGTCGTGTACCTTTTTGGCCGCTTCCACCACCGGCGCCGGCCCGATCAGATATCCCAGCCGCCATCCGGTCATGGAATAGGTCTTGGACAGGGAATTACAGGTGATGGTCCGTTCAAACATACCGGGCAGCGAAGACAGATACACATGCTCATAGGGGGCAAAAACGATATGCTCGTAAACCTCATCGGTGATCACATAGACGTCATAGCGTTTTGCCAGATCCGCCAGATAGGACAGCTCCTCCCTGGAAAAAACCTTTCCGCAGGGATTGGAGGGATTGCAGAGGATCAGCGCCTTGATCCCCTGGGCAAAGGCGGCCTCCACCGCCTCCTTTTCAAAATGGAAATCCGGAGGGATCAGCGGGATATAGACAGGCTGCGCGCCGGAAAGGATCGCGTCCGCCCCGTAATTTTCATAAAAGGGCGAAAAAACAGCCACCCGGTCGCCGGGGTTGCAGACGGTCATCATGGCCGCCATCATGGCCTCCGTGCTGCCGCAGGTCACGCAGATCTCTTTCTCGGGATCGATCGGCCTGCCGATGGCCTTTCCCTGCTTTGCCGCCAGGGCATCCCTGAAATTTTTCGCGCCGAAGGTCAGGGAATACTGGTGGGGCCCCTCACGGGCCACTTCCTTTAAACGGTCCGTGATCTCCTTTGGCGGATTGCCGTCCGGAAATCCCTGGGAAAGATTGATGGAATCGTATTGGTTGCTGATGCGGGTCATCCTGCGGATGACGCTGTCGGTAAACGCCGATGCCCGGTCGCTCAAGGGTTTCATCTCGTTTCTCGCTCCTTTGATCAATGTTTTTTCCTGACTGTCCTGGCCGCAAAAGAGCCGCGCCCATAGGCGCGGCTCCCCTGTTGTTCGTGATAAGGGAAACGCTGTGTGCATCCGTGTTTCCCAAGACCGCTCAGCAAAGCTGCCTGCTCGCTCAGCCAGGCTGCTTGCCGATATAGGCCAGGATGCCGCCGTCCACATAAAGCACATGGCCGTTTACGAAATTGGACGCATCGGAGGCAAGGAATACCGCAGGCCCCTGCAGATCCTCCGTCTGCCCCCATCTGGCCGCGGGGGTCTTGGCGATAATGAACTGATCAAAAGGATGCCTGCTGCCGTCGGGCTGCAGCTCGCGCAGAGGCGCGGTCTGCGGGGTGGCGATATAGCCGGGCCCGATGCCGTTGCACTGGATATTGTACTCGCCGTATTCGGAGCAGATGTTCCTGGTCAGCATCTTTAAGCCGCCCTTGGCCGCCGCATAGGCGGAAACGGTCTCACGGCCCAGTTCGCTCATCATGGAGCAGATGTTGATGATCTTGCCATGGCCCTTTTTGATCATGGAAGGGATCACGGCCTTCGCCACGATGAAGGGAGCGTTTAAGTCCACATCCACGACCTGCCGAAACTGCGCTGCCGTCATCTCCAGCATCGGAATACGGCGGATGATGCCCGCGTTGTTCACCAGAATATCGATCACGCCGACTTCCTTTTCGATGGTGGCCACCAGCTTCTGCACCGCATCCTCATCGGTCACGTCGCATACATAGCCATGGGCCTTGATGCCCGCTTCTTCGTAAGCGGCCATCCCCTTGTCCACCAGCTCCTGCTTGATATCGTTAAAGCAGATGGTGGCGCCCGCCGCCGCATAGGCTTTGGCGATCGCCATACCGATGCCGTAGGACGCGCCGGTGATCAGCGCGATCTTGCCCTCCAGCGAAAAGTCCTTCATTTGAAATCCCATAACAATACCCTCCTTATGATATATTTGAAATTATAAGATCTCCGTGTTCTTCACCGCATCCATATCGGTGAACTCCTGGTTCTCTCCTACCATGCCCCAGATAAAGGTATAGGCCTGGGAACCGCTGCCGGCGTGGATCGACCAACTGGGAGAGATCACCGCCTCTTCGTTGCGGATCACGATGTGCCGCGTCTCGGTAGGCTCGCCCATGTAATGCATCACAAACGCATCCTCGGGCAGATCGAAATACAGATAGACTTCCATCCTCCTGTCGTGGGTATGGCAGGGCATGGTGTTCCAGACGCTGCCGGGCTTTAAGGCGGTCATACCCATCACCAACTGGCAGCTCTCCACCTGGCCGGGCAGGATATACTTGTTGATAACGCGGTCGTTGGACTCCTCCAGACAGCCGCAGGCCACCTTGTTCTCTTCCTTGATGATGACAACGCCTTCCTCCGGCGTGCCTTCCCGTTTGATCAGCACGGTGGGATAGGATTTATGGGCCGGAGCGGAATTCAGATAGAATTTCGCGGGCGCGGCCGCATCCAGGCTCTTAAAGGAAATGTCTTTAGAACCCATGCCGATGTACATGCCGTTCTTATGCTCCACGACATATTCCCTGCCGTCCACGGTCACAACGCCGTCGCCGCCGATATTGATCAGGCCCAGCTCACGCCGCTGCAGAAAATAATCCGCCCGCAGCTCGTCCCCCGCCGTCAGCTTCAGCTCCTGGGCCACAGGCGTCGCCGCGCCGGTGATGATCCGGTCGATATGGCTGTAGACCAGTTTGATCTCGTCCGGTACGAACAGGCCCTGGATCAAAAACTCTTCTCTCAGCCGCTTGGTGTCATAATGCTTCACGTCTTTGGGTGAAGCCGCAGTTCTCAATTCCATAGATCAGCCCTCCTGATATTTATTTTTTTCGATACCTATAGTATAACAGCAAAATCTTCCATTTTCCATACTTACTTCATAAATTTTGTCACGCTCTTTTGGATCAGAACAGTTCGGTCAGGATCACGTTCCTGAGTTTTCTGGTCAGCGTAAAGGTGCCGGCGTCCTTCTTCTGGGTCCCCATCAGGATCGTCAGCTTCTCCTGCGGGAAATTGGCAAAGTAGGGGCCCAGCCAGCCATCCCAGCCATACTCTCCGGCCCTGACCGGATAGCCCGCCCTGTCCGGACGCTTGCAGACCCGCATCAGATTGCCGTAGCTGAAACCGTCCAATCCGATCCAGCGGTCAAAAGCCGTCTGCTGGGGCTCCGTCAGCTCCCCGCTGATCATATAATGTACCGTCTCCGGACGCAGGATACGCACGCCGTCCAACTGCCCGCCCTGCTGCAGCATCCGGGAAAACCGCATATAATCGTCCAAAGTGGAGGCCAGCCCCGCGCCGCCGGAGGCAAAGGCCGGTTCCTTTGCCATATCGTTGCGGATGGCCAGATTGTTCCCCGTATAGCGCAAAAGGCTTCTGCGTCCGTTTTCTTCTGTCACCGTCTCATAGGCCCCCGCCAGCCTGTCCTGTTTGTCCGCCGGCACCCAGAAAGCCGTGTCCTTCATGCCCAGCGGGCCGAACAGTTCTTCCTGCAAAAACTGGCCGAAGGACTTTCCCGAAACGACTTCAATGACCGCCCCCAGCACGTCCGCCGAAGTGCCGTACTGCCAGGAAGATCCCGGATCATAGGCCAGGGCGCAGCCCGCCAGCGCGTCCGCCAGCTCCCGGGTCGTCATCGCCTCCTCTGTCAAAAGGCGCCGGTCCATCTCCCGGAACACAGCGTCCGTCTGGATCCCTGCCATCGTCACATTGTCCGGATACACCAGGCCGGAGGTCATCTTCAGCAGATCGAATACCCGCATGGGCGTCCGGGCCGGCCGAAGGCCGCCGCCTTCCGCCACCATAAGGTTCCCATAGGCGGGCAGGAAATCGGAAACCGGCTGACACAGGTCCAGATCCCCCCGCTCCATCAGGAGCATGGCCGCTGCCGCCGTGACGGGTTTGCTCTGGGAATACAGCCGCAGGATCGTATCCCGCCGCATGGGACGTCCCTTCTCCACATCCGCAAAGCCCGCCTCGCAATAGCAGATCTCCTCTCCGTCCTTTTCCACCAGCAGGTTGACGCCCGCCACCTCGCAGGTTTCAACGGCCTGCGCCATGATCCGTTCCAATTTGTTTTTTAGTTCCATCCCTTTCCTCCTTTGCGGCGCGCCTTCCTTCCCTTCCGCCATCCTTCTGCGCCCGCTCCTTTTTTCGATTATACTATGCTTTTGGGGGGCTGTCCATATCCGCAGGGTCCCTTTTGGCGGTCCTGCCGCCGGGCAGGGCTCCTTTTGGCGGTCCTGCCCGGCAGGCAGCAGCGCCGATACAGGAATCCGCAACATTTTTTTGACACATGATTGAAAAAAAAGCGCCTTCGGGATATAATGGTTCCGATCATTCAATAAGGAGACATGAGACATGGGAGAAAAAAACATCATCCTGACAGGAGACCGTCCGACCGGCCGCTTACATCTGGGCCATTATGTAGGCTCGCTGAAACGCAGGGTCGAACTGCAGAATTCCGGACTGTTCGACGCCATCAACATCCTGATCGCCGACGACCAGGCGCTGACGGATAATGCGGATAACCCCGCAAAGATCCGGGACAGTATCGTAAACGTCGTCCTGGACTATCTCTCCGTGGGGATCGATCCAACGAAAACCACCATCTGCGTCCAGTCCGCCCTGCCGGCCCTGCACGCGCTGACCTTTTATTACCTCAACCTTGTGACCACGGCGCGCCTGTCCCGCAACCCTACCGTGAAGGCCGAGATCCAGATGCGCGGCTTTGCGGAGGAAGGCCTGCCCACGGGATTTTTTATCTATCCCGTATCCCAGGCGGCGGATATCACGGCTTTTGACGCGACGGTGGTTCCCGTGGGAGACGATCAACTTCCCATGATCGAACAAACCCGCGAGATCGTGGAAAAGTTCAATAAAATCTATGGCAAAACCCTGGTCCTTCCCCGGGCCATGATCCCGGAAAACGAAATGCAGCGCCGCCTTCCCGGCATCGACGGCAAGGCGAAGATGAGCAAATCCCTGGGCAACTGCATTTATCTTTCCGACGATCCCAAGACCGTCAAAAAGCTGGTCAACGGAAAGATGTTCACAGACCCCCAGCACCTGGCGATCAGCGATCCCGGGCATACGGAGGGCAATGTGGTCTTCACCTATCTGGACGCCCTGTGCCGCAAGGAGCATTTCGCCATGTTCCTGCCGGACTACGCGGATCTGGAGGAGATGAAGGAGCATTACCGCCGGGGCGGCCTCGGCGACGGCGTATGCAAGAAGTTTCTCATTCAGGTATTGGAAGAGACGCTGGAGCCCATCCGCGCCGAGCGCGCCAGATGGGAAGCGGACATCGATTCCGTCTACGACATTATCCGGGAGGGCACGGCAAAGGCGGTCGAAACCACCAACGCGACCCTCGCCCGGGTCAGAAAGGCCATGCGGATCGATTATTTTGAAGACCGCTCCATCGTGAAGGAATGGAACGCCCTGCTAAAGCAGGCGAAACAGTAAAGGAACCGACATGTTATCCGAGATCGCATCCCGTTATCTGTCCCAAAACCGCCCCCTGTCCGCCTTTTCTCCCTATGCTCCGGCCTCTGACCGGACAGCCTGGGAGGGGCTGGACGAGGAATGGCGTCAAAAGAGCCTGGCCCTCGGGGAAAAATACTCCGGATTTTCCTGGCCCTATCTTTGCGCCACAGATTTCATGGATTTCTCCCGCACCGGGAACCGGGTGCGGTTTGAGGACCGCTTCTTTTTAAAGCGTCATGCCTTAAATGCCCTGGTGCTGGCAGAATGCGTGGAATATCGGGGCCGTTTTCTGGACGATATCCTAAACGGCCTTTTTTCCATCTGCGACGAAAACGCCTGGAACCTGCCGCCCCACAACTCCTATGCCCGGGAGGCGGCCCCTCTTCTTCTGCCGGACCTGTCGGCCCCCGTGCTGGATCTGTTT
This sequence comes from uncultured Eisenbergiella sp., assembly GCA_947598825.1. GTDB lineage: Bacteria > Bacillota > Clostridia > Lachnospirales > Lachnospiraceae > Gallintestinimicrobium. The sequence goes on from CANQFM010000007.1 coordinate 40,573, forward strand.
GCCTGCGAAACCGGAGCGGTACTGGCCACGGCCCTGTATCTTCTGTCCGACGCGCTGGACCGCATTTCCCCTCTGATCGGCAAAAGGGTGCGTTTTGAACTGGAACGCCGCATTTTCACGCCCTATTTAAACGAACACTTCTGGTGGATGGGGGACGGACGCTCTCCCATGAACAACTGGACCATCTGGTGTACCCAGAACGTGCTGCTTTCCGCTTTCCTGGCCTCTGCCCAGGATCTGGACAGCGCCAGACGGCGGCGGATCTTTCAGAAGGGCTGCGAAAGCGCCGATTACTTCCTGGCGGAATATGGGACCGACGGCTGCTGCGACGAAGGGGCCCAGTATTACCGCCACGCCGGGCTCTGTCTCTTTCAGGTGTTGTTTTTGTGCGACAGCATAACCCAGGGCGCCTTTGAAAGCCTGTTTGCCGAAGAAAAGATCCGCAACATCGCTTCGTATATCTTTAAAGTCCATATCGGCGATATCTACTATATCAATTTCGCGGACTGTTCGCCGGTGGCCGGCCGGGCCGGCGTCCGGGAATTTCTGTTCGCCCAAAGGACCCGGCAGGAGGACATGGCCGCCTTTTCGGCCATAGATTTTAAGGCCGGCGGCGACGACACCCTGCTTTTGCCGGAGGAAAACAACCTGTTCTACCGGCTGCAGAACGGTTTTTGTGCCGCGGCTATCAAGGCCTTTTCTCCTTTCGCGCCACTTCGCCATCCGGACGTCTGCTATCCCAGCACCGGCCTGTTTGCCGTCCGGGGCAAACGGCTCTTTCTGGCCGTCAAAGCCGGGGACAACGGGGACAGCCACAACCACAACGACACCGGCAGCTTCACGGTCTATAAGGATACAAAACCCCTCTTTATCGATGTGGGCGTGGAAAGCTATACTCAAAAGACCTTCTCTGCGCAACGCTATGAGATCTGGACCATGCAGTCAGCCTACCACAATCTGCCCATCATCGACGGCGTTATGCAAAAGGACGGAGAGGTCTTTCGCGCTACAGGCGTTTCCTGGGACCTGGATGCAAAGTCCATCCAGATGGAACTTAAAAACGCCTATCCCCCTCTTCCCGGTCTTCTCTCCTACCGCCGTTTCGCGCAGCTTGACGAAGGCGACGCCATTACGATCCGGGACCGGGCCGTTTTTTCAGATGAAAAAAAACATCAGGTGGTCTTAAGCCTGATGACCTATGAAAAACCTGTGGCAGAACAGGGGACGGACCTTCCGGAGGGCTGCGTGCGCCTGCAGATCGGCGAAGCTCCCAAAGGGGGCGACCAGCAGGGAGCTTTTGGCAGCCTGACCGTCAAGGGGGCCTGCGTCAGCGCCATAGAGGAGATCCCGGTCACGGACGCCCGGCTGCAGAAAGCCTGGAAGCATTCCCTCTATCGGATCCTGCTTTCCTTTACCGGCCCCGACGTTACGCTTCTGATCCAATAAAAGTCGCTATTTTACAACAACTCGCTCCATTTTCCATGGCTTTTTTCCTCCGTTGTCCTATAATGAGGACAGAACGATCTTTTTTTGGGAGGTTACGCTATGGATGTCACAACGATTCCCCTAAACGACCGCTGCCGTTTTCATCTGGGCGACGCGCCCGACGCCTGGCAGGCATGGTACGACGATTCCGATTGGGAGGACGTCTGCCTGCCTCACGACTGGTCGGTCACGCTCCCTTTCTCCCGAAAGTATTCCAGCGGCACCGGCTATCTGGCGGGCGGGCTGGGATGGTACCGGCTCTATATCACGCCCCGGGAAGAATGGCGGGGCCGTCGGATCCGCATCGCCTTTGACGGCGTTTACAAAAACAGCCGGGTCTGGTGCAACAGCTACTACCTGGGCCATCGGCCCAACGGCTATATTTCCTTTTCTTACGATGTGACGGAACAGTTCCGCTTCGACCGCGACAACGTGATCTGCGTCAGCGTCAGCCATGAGGACATCTCCGATTCCCGCTGGTTTACCGGATCCGGCATCGTGCGCAAGGTCTGCCTGATCGTGGAGGATGAGATCCGCCCCGTGGAAAACGGCATCTTTTTCACCACGCCAAAGGTATCTGCCCACCAGGCCGAAGTGCTGGTTCACAACGAGCTGATCAACCAAAGCAAACAGGAAACGCGCGTCACAGTCACCAACACGCTTCTGTCTCTAAGCCACAAACCCGTCGCATCCGGTTCCGCGATCCTTACGCTCTGTGCCGGGCAACAGGCCTCAGCCGATACCTCCATGCAGGTAAAAAAACCGGCCCTGTGGTCTGACAGGACGCCCTTTTTGTATACTCTGCAAACGTCGCTTTCTTACATCCTCCCATCCGGCGATCCCGTGGTTCGTATCGTGGAGGAAAAGAAAGTCGGGATCCGTTCTTTCTCCTTCGATCCCGACCGGGGCTTTTTCTTAAACGGCATCCCCACGCTCATAAAAGGCGTCTGTGTCCATCATGATGCGGGCTGCCTCGGCGCGGCGGTATTTCCCGCCGTCTGGAAAAGGCGGCTTAGCAAGTTAAAGGACATGGGCTGCAACGCCATCCGCATGAGCCACAATCCCCATATGCCGGAGCTGTACGACCTGTGCGACGAAATGGGATTTCTCGTGATGGACGAAGCTTTCGACGAATGGGAAGGGCCCAAGAACAAATGGTGGCAGGGGCATAACGTCTATCCGCCCCGCAACCAGGGCTACTACATGGATTTCCCTCAGTGGCACCGTCAGGACCTGACGGACCTGGTCCGCCGGGACCGCTGCCACCCCAGCGTGATCCTCTGGAGCATCGGCAACGAGATCGATTATCCCAACGACCCCTACTGCCACCCTTCCTTTTTCAGCATGACGGGCAACAACGACGCCAATAAGCCCCTCCAGGAGCGGCAGTATAACCCTGACCGGCCCAACGCCCAACGCCTCCGCGTGCTGGCGGAGAAACTGGCCTGCATCGTCCGGAAAAGCGACGCTACCCGTCCGGTCACGCTGGCCGCCGCTTTCCCTGAACTCTCCGCCAAGCTGGGATTTTTGGACTGCCTGGACGTGGCGGGCTATAACTACAAAGAACACCTTTATGCCCAGAGCCATCAAAGCTTTCCCGACAAACCGTTCCTCGGCAGCGAGAACGGGCATACGCTGGCGGCCTGGAGGGCGGTAACGGATCATCCCTATATTTCCGGCCAGTTTTTATGGACGGGCATCGACTATCTGGGCGAAGCCCACGGCTGGCCGATCCACGGTTCCGGCGCGGGCCTTCTGACCCTGGCGGGTTTTGAAAAGCCGGGCTATTTCCGCCGCAAAAGCTTCTGGAGCGACCGTCCCATGCTGCACCTTGTCACGGTTCCGGCCTCCCAGGATACCGGAGAGGACGCCCCCGTATCGGAAATCTGGAACTACCCTCTAAAAGAGGCGGTCACGGTGAAATGCTATACCAATCTGCCGGAGGTTTCTTTCTTCCTGAACGAAAGATGCCTCGGCACCTATTCCAGGCCCAAAGACAGCGACTGCATCAGCCTGACGGTCCCCTTTGCGCCCGGCGTGCTGCAGGCCTGCGCCCCTGGACATACCGGTCAGACGGACAGCGCCGAAGGCAGCGGCAAAGAAGATCAGGAACCGTTGTGCGATGCCCTCTCTACCACCGGCTGCGCCTGTCAGATCGGCCTGACCTGCTGGGATGGCGCCCACGCCGGAAAGGACGGCCTCTACCAGATCGAGGCAACCCTTTTGGACTATAACGGGAACCGGGTCTATACAGGCAGCAGCCCGCTGCATGTGGAGGTCAGAAACGGCCGTCTCCTGGGGCTGGAAAACGGCGACCTCTCGGATAATACGGATTACCGTTCTCCCGACCGCCGGGCTTACCGCGGACAGCTTTTGATCTATGTCGTTCCGACGGAAAAGGGCAGCTCGCCTGTCGTCACCGTAACGGGGCCTTTTCTCGGACAGCACAGGATCCGTTTGTGACCCTCTGCCAAAGGACCGGCCAGAGGGATTAACCCGGTTTTTTCTGTCCGGTTTCCCCCTGCACCATATATTTTTCGTAATAAGCCGGGGAAACGCCCGTATATTTTTTAAACACCTTGCTGAAATAACTCTCGTCTTCAAACCCCACCCGGTACGCCACCGCCGCCATCTTCATGGAGGCGGTGGCGATCAGTTCCCGCGCATGATAAATGCGAAGTTCGTTGAGGTAAACGAAGATCGTCTTTCCCACGTTCTTTTTAAATACCCGGTTCAAATGATCAAAATTACAGGCGAAGGCTTCTTCTATCGTCCGGCTGCTGACAGGTTCCCGGTAGTGGACGTTTAAATAATTCAACAACTCATGCACCTTTCTGTAAGATCCGGGCATCCCCGTCACCTGCGGCAGCGTATTTTGAGAAACCGCTTCCCGGGCGATCTCCACCATGGCTTCCATAATGCGGCAGGCACAGGAAACCTTATAATTTTCCATCTGGTCGCAGTTTCTTTCCATGGCGTTTTCCAGAAGCGCCGCCACTTTCAGATACCTCGGCCCCGTTTTGAGATGCGTTACCTTTGGGAACTTAAGCCAGCAGTCCTGATAGCGCCGCCAGGAGCCATTGTCTTCCTGCAGGCTCTCGCTGCGCACTTTTAAGCACCGCGGCCAAAACGCTGCGTCCTCCCGCCGCCTTCTGATCTGAGAATGGCGAAAATGCACATAAAAAAATTCGCAGTTGGAGGCTTTGTTACCCTGATGGGTGAAATCTGGATCCAAAAGGATCACGTCCCCCTCCCGCAGCTCGTAATCCTGTCCGTTTTCTTTCAGATACAGCGTCCCCTTTTTCATAATATAAAGGATATATTCGTCCGTTTTCCTCCTCCGATGCACATAGGGAGGCTCCAGGACCGCCTTATCCACCAGCCGCACCTGCGGCAGGATATTCGCGTTGATCTCATAGTATGCCGACACCGGACCGCTCCTCTCCCGCTGGACGCCGTATCTGGCAAAACGTCCCACGAAAAGAGGCGAAAGCCTGCGCTTTCGCCCCTTTTGTTATTCTTTACACAAAATGCCGCTTATTTATACAGCTCGTCGAACTGTCTCTGCAGCTCTGCGGTCACCTCGTTGACACCGGCAGCTTCCAGAGCGCTCTGGAATTCGGCGACGATCTCTTCGGCGGTGCCGTTGTACTTCCCGTAGGAAATCTGCTTCATGTAGTTTTCAAAGATCTCGTTGATGTTGGAAATGTAAGCGTCGATCTCGGTCACATCCGGTACGAACTGCCCGTAAGGGTACTCGATCTTGATCTTGTCGTATTCCGCGTACAGCTTATCGATCGCATCCCAGTTGAGGGTTGCGTCCTTGATCTCCAGATCGTCGTTACGGCCCCACCAGAAGTTCACGGTGCCGGCGATATTGTCGGTGTCCGCGTTGTAGCCTTCGGGAGTGATCTTCATGCCTTCGTCGTTCACATCCCAGGACACGCCCTGGATACCATAGTTGAACAGCATATAAAGCTCCGGATCGTTGCGGATCAGGTCATAAACCATCAGCGCCCTCTCAGGATGCGCGCTGCCGGCGGAAACTGCCATTGCGCCGTGGGTGATGGAAAGGGCGGTCACGTTGCCGGTTTCCTCGCCGAAGTAGAAGAACCCGACTTCCGCATCGTCGTCATCCTGGAAGATCGTGTTGGAAGGCCTCTGCGGGCTGCACAGATCCGTCCAGGTCTGGGTATGATGCTGCTCTGCCGCAACCTTGCCGACTCTGAAATCATCACGGTTGGTAGAAGAAGTGTTGTTCAAAACGTCGGTGCGCCATACGCCCATCTCGTCCCATTCCTTCATCATCTTCGCATATTCAACCAGGGAATCGGTATCGGTCATGTAAGGGCAGTATACGGTATACAGGTCGCTTCTCTTGCCGCCCCACATTGCGCCGGCGTTAATGCCGTCGATGGAAACGTAGTCGGAATGAGAGGAGATCCAGCCGCCGGACATCTGGCCGTACTGAGTCGCGTCGGAATCCCAGGGGATGATGTCGGGATAGGCTTCCCGGATATAGTGGAAATAGGTGGTCATGTCTTCCCAGCTCTTAACGCCGTCGTTGAGCCCTGCTTCCTTCGCCCAGTCCAGACGATAGGCAAAACCGTGGTTGGTCCACTGCGCATAATTGTCCTCGGGCATCAGATAGATATCGCCGTTGTATTTGCACAGATCCCAGTTCTCAGCGGGAACGCTCGCCCAGGTCTTGGGCGCATACTTCTGCAGCATTTCCTCGGACAGCTCCAGGAAAGCGCCGTTCTTGGCATTGGGCCACGCATCCAGCCAGTCGGAAGCGGTGCCGACCAGATCCACCGTCCCATCCATACGGGCCAGGGTCAGGTTGTAGTTGGAAAGATAATCCGTCCAGGGAATGAAGTAGATTTCCAGCTCAGCGTTCACCTTTTCGGTCAGCTTTTCATTGAGCTGGGCCATCATCTCTTCATATCTCTCCTTCGTCTGGGTCGGCGCATCGCCGGTGGTCATATAGCTGATGACCACATGCTCGGATGTGTCCACATCCGCCCAGGGATCGTCGGAAGAAGCCGCATTGCCGGAGCCGGCTTCTTCGGTCTTGCTGCCGGAATCCGCCGCAGGCGCAGAATTGCTGCCGGAACTTCCGGAGCCACAGGCCGCCAGGCCCATGACCATAGCCGCTGTCAGAAGGACAGCCAATAACTTTTTCTTCATCATTTTACCTCCGTTTTATTTTTTATGTATCACTCTCCCAAAAGAGTAATAACCGCAGCAAAAACATATCATAACCTTAAAAGCTTAAGGGCCGCTCCCCAATACCAAAGCCCATGCCCGTCAGCCCTTGACCGCGCCTACCGTGATACCGCTGATGAAGTATCTCTGCACGAAGGGATACAGCAGGACGATGGGGCCGGTAGCCAGCACCGCGTTTGCCATCTTGACGCTCTCCTGCGGGATATCGGTCAGGGTCACATACTGCCCCGCCACGGAATTGCGCAGCGCGTCGATCTTGTTGACGATCTCATACAGCGTATACTGCAGGGGCTTTACCTCCACCTTGGAGCTTAAAAACAGGGAGGACTGATACCACTCGTTCCAGTAACCCAGCGCCAAAAACAGGCCGATGGTGGCCAGAGCCGGCTTTAACATGGGCAGGATCAGCGAGGTAAAGATCTTCATGTCCCCCGCGCCGTCGATCTTGCCCGACTCTGTGATCTCATGCGGGATGGCCTTCACGAAGTTCTTCATCAGAATGATCAGCCATGGCGACATCATCAGCGGAAGCAGCACCGCCAGGTAGCTGTCCTGCAGGTGATAGGTCTGGGTCATGACCAGATAGTAAGGCGCCAGGCCGGCGGAAAACAGGCTGGTAAAGTAAATGTAGAAGGAGATCACGTTACGGAACGGGAAATCCTTTCTCTGCAGGGCGTAGCCGGTCATGGAAATGATGGACAGGCCCAGAAACGTGCCGGCAGCCGTCATGAGGATCGTCAGCGCATAGGATTTCCAGATCCCGCCGCCCTTTACGACCATGTTATAGGCTTCCAGCGTGAACTCTTTCGGTAAAAACTGTACGCCCTCTGCGCGGATCACCGTCTCCGCCGTAAAGGAAGAGCTTACGATGATGATAAACGGGACGATACAGCAGATCGCATATAAAGTGATAAATACATATCCGAATCCGCGGATGATCTTATCCGATGTGCCCAGCTTCACTTTCGCGCCGGATTCCATCAGGTCCAAATTCTGTTTCGCCATAATTCACCTCCGCCTCCGATCAGAACAGGGAATAATCCGGTTCGATCTTTTTGACAATATAGTTGACGGTCATTACGATAATGAAACCGATGACGGACTGATACAGCCCCACCGCGGACGCCCTGGAGAAGTTGAAGTCTACCACCGTAGCGCGGTATACATAGGTTTCAATGATATCGGTGGTGGAATACAGCATCGGGTTGGAACCCACCACGTTGTAGAACAGACCGAAGTTGCCCTTGACAATGCCGCCCAGCGCGAACAGAAGCAGGATGACGATCGTCCCCTTCAGAGAAGGCAGGATGATGTAGCGGATCTTCTGGAACCCGTTGGCGCCGTCCACCTTGGCCGCCTCGATGATCTCGCCGTCGATGCCCATGATCGCCGCAAAGTAAACCACGGAGTTATAGCCGGTCTGCTGCCACAGATACACGATGACCAAAATCACAGGCCATACCTTGGGATCCGCATAAGGCTGCCACCGCTCCAGCCCCAGGCTGGTCAGAATCCCGTTTACAAAGCCGGTATCGTAGTTGAGCAGGTTGAACACCAGGATACCCACAAGGACCTGGGAAATAAAATACGGCAAAAACATGATGGTCTGCGAAACCTTCTTGAAATATTTGCTGCGCATTTCGTTCAGAAGGATCGCAACAAACACCGCCAGGAAATTGCCCAGCAGGATAAAGACAAGATTATACAGCACCGTATTCCGGGTCAGCTCCAGCAGCTTACCGGAGGTCATCAGGAACTTGAAGTTGTCAAGCCCGATAAAGTCGCTCCCGAAAATGCCCTTCCGGTAATTGTACCGGACGAACGCCACCCAGATGCCCGGCAGGGGCATGTAGTTGAACGCGAAGAAGAAAATGACCGCCGGCAGGCACATCAGAAGCAGCGTCCGGGATCTGACCACTTTCTGGAAAAAAGTCAGTTCGCTTTTTCTCTTTTTCATGGCTCACCCTCACTCTCATAATTATTTGTTGGTTTTGCAACCGATTTCATATCTTTTACTATAGCACTTTGAACGTACAAAATCAACTTTTTCTTTTTGCGCCCATTATGATTTCGCCTTTTCCACAAAACAATTTTTTATTTTTTGTAAAAAACGCACAAAAAAAAGAACGGCGGTTTCGTTTCCCGTCGTCCCTGTATGCTCTGCAGACCAACCGATCTATGTTTTTTTCCTACTTCCGCCACGCCACACCGCTGCTTTCGCGCACCACAAGCTGCGGCGTTACCGTCTGCAGAGACGTCGTCTCCCTGCCTTCGATCAGGTCTATCGCCGTATCCACCAGCTTCTGGCCAAATTCCTCATAATGATAATCCACGCTCGTAAGCCGCGGGATCATGACCTGGGCGATATAAGTATTATCGTAGCTGACCACCGAAATATCCTCCGGTATCCGCAGGCCGTGTTCCGCGATGCTGCGCATGATGCCGGCCGCCGCGAAATCGTTGACGGCTACCACCGCGGTAAAGGAGATCTTTTGCTCCAACATTTCATTCATGAGCTGGTATCCGCTCTCCATGTTATACTCCCCATCCCTGGCCACCAGGGCTGGATCGTAGGGGATCTTGTGTTCTTCCAGGATCTCCTTATAGCGTTTGAATTTCATATTGGTAGCCAGGACATTCATCCGCCCGCCCACCAGGGCGATCCGTTCATGCCCCAGGCCAAGCAGATGATCCATCAGAAGTTCCAGCGCCCTGGTGCTGTCGATCCGCACCATCCTGCAGTCTGTCCCTTCCAGCTTGCCGGTCACCACAACGGGCGTATGTACCATGGCCCGGTTGATCCTCTCCACATAGTCGCCGTCGGACTGCAGCGCATCCACGCTGCCGCCGAACTGGATCAGGGCGTCCACCCGCTGTTCCAGCAGCTTTTCCAAAAGATATTGCTCCCGCTGTATCTCCCCCAGGGTATTGGCCAGAAGCACGGTATACCCCGCATCCCTTGCAGCCTGTTCGCAGGCGACAAAAAGTTCGGCATAATAGGGGTTTCTGACGTCCGCAGCCAGGATCCCGATGGTCTTGCTGCGCGTGTCGGAAAGGCTCCTGGCCAGCGCATTGGGCCTGAAATTGTACTTTTCCACCAGCTTTAGCACTTTTTCCCGCTTTTCGGCGCGTACCCTGACGCTGTTTGTCAGCACTCTGGAAACGGTAGCCGGCGATACGCCGGCCTCCCTGGCGATGTCATAGATCGTGATCAGCTTGTTCCCGCCGTTCTTCGGTGGCTGCATTGCCCTCTGTCCTCCCGCGTATATCCAGATTCATTTGTTGCAATTTAATTTCTATAATAATTATCTTTCCCGAATCTGTCAAGTTCGGTATCCGACGTTTCCGCTGGCATCTCCGTTCTCTGGTATCCGGCGTTTCCATCCCACAGCCCTGCAGAGGGGCCTTTCACGCCTGTCCCAGCGCTTTTAACGCCCAGTAGACCAGCCCCAGCAGCCAACTGGTGAAAATGCCGTAAAGGATCACCGGCCCGGCGATGGTGAAGATTTTACAGCCGATCCCGAATACCTGCCCTTCCTTTTTAAATTCAATGGCCGGCGCCGCCACCGAATTGGCGAAGCCGGTAATGGGCACCAGCGCCCCGGCGCCGCCCCATTTGGTGAGAGACGGGTAAAGGTTAAATCCCGTCAGCAAAACGGCGGCCAGCACCAGTAAAAGCGAACAGACGCTGCCCGCCTTTTCCTTATCCATTCCCAGGAAGGCCGCATAATTTAAGATCCCCTGCCCGATGACGCAGATAGCGCCTCCTGTGAGAAACGCGCGCAGCATCTGCACCGGCAGATTGTGGGTCGGCGTCATTTCCTTCACATATTTCTGATATTCCTTTTGCTGCATGTCGTCCATTTCCAAATCCTCTCTTTCCCATATTTGCGGATATGCGTTTTCGATCCGGACCATGGAGCGTTCATAGCCCGGTTTCATAAAAGTGCAGCGCAAAATAGATCAGGCTGCCCGCCAGCTTGCCCAGCGCCACAAAAAGCACCATGATCCCCAGCCCGTGGCGAAATCCGATCCGTCTGGTAAGAATGGGGATGGAATCCAGCATCTCCGCGATCGCCAACGCCAGACACCCCACAAAGATCCCGGAAAATACGCCGAACAAAGAAAGCGTTATGACGCTGGCCGCGTTCCAGATCAGCGGCGTATTTGCGCCAAACAGCATTTTTTCCCTGACCAGACCGCCCAGATCAAGGCTTTCGCCGAGTATGCTGAAAACGTTTCCCGTCAGCGTACCCAAAACGACCATTTCCTCATATAAAAAAATATGCCTGCCCGTATGGGTCTTCCCCGCAAAACGCGGCACCAGCCCTACGGAAAGCAGCACGGTAAACACTCCCGCCGACACCAGGATCCCCGCGCTGACGCCCAGAACCGCCAAAAAAATTTGTTGGATCATTCCTGCCTCCTGCCGTGTGCTTTTTCCTCCCTAGTATGCGCATGAAAAGCGGAAAAAATGCAAACGATAGGCATTGACATCGGAATCGTCAGATCATATGATTTTAGAAGAAGCCAAATGAGGAGGTCGTTCATGCTCGATACCGCACAGTTCCGACAAACAAAAACGAAGGCAATCCTGAAAGGGCTGACCTTTCTGCCTCCGCTCTGTATCATGTGTCTTATCTTTTATTTCTCCGGTCAGGACAGCCAGGCTTCCAGCAGCGTCAGCTATCCTGTGACCCATAAATTCGTGCTGTTCTGGGACAGGGTTCTTTCCCTGGATCTTTCCCTGGAGCAAAAAATTTATTATACGGCCATCTATCATGCCACAGTCCGCAAACTGGCGCATGTGACCCTTTACCTGATGCTGTCCGTCTCTCTCTATATCCCGTTTCGCGTCTTTCGGCTTGCACGGCCGCGCCTGTGGGTGGTCGCCGTCTGTATGCTCTATGCCGTCTCGGACGAGATACACCAGCTTTTTTCCCTGGGCCGCTATGCCACGCCTGTGGACGTCCTGATCGACACGGCGGGCGCCTGCCTGGGACTGCTGCTTGCAGAGCTGGCCATCTTTGCCTGCTCGTCGATCTTCACCCTCTACGCCCAGGCCAGACAGGTCAACTGACATCCATCGTCTTTCCTTCCCGGTCTGCGGTTTCCGCCAGGGCCTGGTTCACCTGATCTTCATACACCCGCATTTCCACTTCGATCGGGGTGGGATCTTTGGTGAGCCGCCTGCCGCCGATATGATTGAAAAAGGCGATGATCCCCACCGCAAGGCCGATGGAATAACTCACCTCCAGCACCGTCACGCCGTCCGGTTTCTGACCTGCCACCAGCTCGTAGATCCGGTCGAATACCCGGATGATGCTGATGTCGTTATGAAAGGCGATGATCGTAAAGGCGGCGCCGAAAAAGCAGATACAGGACACAAAACAGATCTTTACCGTCTGCCGGGCGTTTTTATATTTCGCAGTGCAGACCCGTTCCACCACCACTTCCGTCTCTCCGATGTTCTCCACGTCCAGATTGGGAAATTCCTCTGACAGAAGCTCGATCAAATGCATCACGCTGATGACTTTCCTGCCTCCGTCCTCTTCGGGATGAAAGGTCATCACCTTCATGGCCTTGATCCGGTCCAGGATCTTCTGATCCCGGCAGGTATATTTCCCCAGATCCTTCATGCGCACTTCATCCTGCTGCACTTCCACGTTGCGTTCCAGTTTTAGATATAAAACTTCCTTCGCCATACCATACCTCCTGTCCGCCCGGCCGGGCCGCCGTCCTTACGGCGCCCTGGCGGGTCTATTTCAGTATGGCAGGATCGGGCTTTTCCTATTCGTTGTCCAACACCTGGACCAGAATACCGTGGACGACAAAGCGCTGTACGCCTCCCGCCGCGCCGTAACAGGTGGAGAGGGTCACCATCCGGCCCTCCTGCGGGATCTCTATCTCGCTCTTATAAGGCGTGTTGCGCAGCGTCATGGCCTTGTACTGTTCATAGGCTGCCTCATCCATCGGCAGGGCATAAGTGTCGCTGCCCTCTGTAGTCACATAATAGCTGATGATCAGATATTGATATATCTTATCCTCCAAAAAAATATAAAAATAAGGATTCTTCCTGCAGAGCGTTTCATCCTGTCCGAACCGCCGCAACTTGCCGAACATGCTCCCGTTCCTCATATTGTGCCCGTAGATGACCGTGTTGTAATCCGTCAGATCCGGACTTCCCCCGCAGTCCATGAAGATCGAGCCCGCTGAATTGTAGTCTTTCTCGAATGTCCGGTGCAGATAATAATCGTTATCCGCCCCATGTACGACAGGATATTCGATCTGCAGGGCGGGGACCGCCAGCCATCCCACATAATCCTCGTTGATTTTTTTCAGGGAAGAATAATCCACCCGTATCCTGGGAATAGAAGGAACGCTTTCCTCTGCCTCGACATCTTCCACAGCGGCGTCTGCTGCCGTTTCTTTCGATCCTGCATCCTTTGGAGGCGCCGGTTCTTCCTCTATATGTACCACATACTGCTCTGTCAGGGCGTCATAGGCATCCTCGCCCGCTTTATATTCCAGGAAAATGCCCGCCAGCTTATACCCGCTGACCGCCAGTACCACGACCGCAACCGCGATGATCACAAGATCCAGCGCGCGGAAACCGCCCTTCTTTTTTTTCTTTTCCTTCTTTCCCATAAGGCTTCCTCCTTACGTCCCTCTCCTGCGCAGCCTGCGCAGGACCCATACCGTTTTTATTATAGCGAAAATTGCTCAAAACATCAACCTTTTTCCATGCTTTCCCGCATCCGTACCAGGATCCTTTTTTCCAGCCGGCTGACCTGCACCTGGCTGATCCCCAGTTCTTTTGCCACCTCTGTCTGCGTCTTATCGCCAAAATAACGCATCTGTATGAGCCGCCGGTCCTTTTCCGGCAATTGCTCCATCAACTGGGCCAGCAGCATCCGGTCTATGAGTTTGTTTTTTTCCCGATCCTCCCACTGCCCGTCCTCCGCTTTCTGGGAAATCTGGTCCAGCAGACGGATCTGGCGCCCGTCGCCCTCAAAAACAGGCCGGTAGAGGGATTCCACCTCTCCTGCCGCCCCGATGGCCATAACGGCGTCGTCATAGGTAACGCCCGAGCGTTCACAGAGTTCTTTCAGCCCCGGCTCCCTTCCCTGCTCCTGTATCATGGCCGCCTTGGCCTTATGCAGCTTATAGGCCGCATCCTTCAGGGAACGGCTCACCTTCACCATCCCGTCGTCCCGCAAAAAGCGACGGATCTCTCCCGCGATCAGAGGCACCGCATAGGTGGAAAATTTCACATCGTAGCGCAGGTCGAAATGATCGATGGCCTTCATCAGCCCGATGGTCCCCGTCTGAAACAGATCCTCCGTATCGTATCCATACCCTGCATAGCGTTTCACAATGTGACGCACCAATCCCAGGTTTTCCTCGATCAGTATGTCTCTGGCCCGGCCGTCCCCGGCCTGCGCCTTTTCGATCAATACTGATACGTTGTCCATGGGCTATTCCTCATCCGGTATCCAGGGACCGCTGCCCAGCTTTTTTTCCATGATCACCAGGGTGCCCTTGCCTGTCTCGGACTCCACCTCCAGGCTGTCCATGAAGGCTTCCATGAAGGCAAAGCCCATACCGGACCGCTCCAGATCCGGCCTGGTAGTGTAGAGCGGAACCATTGCCTGTTCCACATTTTCGATCCCTTTCCCGGCATCCTCGATCTCTATATGTAAAAGGTCGCCCTGCAGATCGCATCTGATCACGATCTTGCCCCCCTTTTCCCCGTAGGCGTGGATCACAGCGTTTGTGACCGCCTCCGAAACGGCCGTTTTCACATCGGTGATCTCCTCTACCGTCGGATTCAGATAGGTGATAAAAGCCGCTACCGCCACTCTGGCAAACCCTTCGTTTTCCGGCAAAGCCTCCATTTCGATCCGTATTTTATTCTCCATGTCCTTCTTCTCTCCTACTCCATGAACTCTATCATCTTCGACAGCCCCGACATCCGAAGGATCCGTTTCATACGGCTGTCCGCGTGTATGACGTAGACCTTTCCGCCAAAGCAGGACACTTTCCGATACCGTCCCGCCAGCACGCCCACCCCGGAACTGTCCATGAACTTCGTGTCGCTGAAATCGAATACCACATGCTCGATCCGGTTGTCCAGCATCAGATGGTCAGCCTGCCTGGAAATTTCCCGGCAGCTTTTATGATCGATCTCCTCCGGCAGACGGATCATCAGATAGTGGTCAATGATCTGAAATGTCTCATTCATCGCTTTTCCTTCCTTTCCTCAAAAAAAGAGAGCTTCGGGAAAATCTCCCAAGCTCTCTTTTGTCACTCAAATGAACCTGTATGTTTTATCCTCAGCCGCCCTGCGGCACTTTAAGCTTATCCTCTAAGATCGTCCAGATAATTCTGCGACTGGCTGGCTTTCTGCGTATCCGGGAACAGCCGCAGAAGCTCCTCATAAGTTTCGATGGCCTGGCTGTTGTTCCCCCGTTCCCGATAGGAATTGCCCAGCGCAAAGAGCGCCTCTTCGTTGGCGGGATCATACTCCACCGCTTTGGAAAGATCCTCGATCGCAGTCTCATAATCCTCGGCCAAAAAAGCCGCATATCCCGTCTGATAATAGGCCTGCGCAATATCGGGCCCCACCTGGGCAAGAAGCTTATCGTACAGCGCCCGCACCGTCTCCGGCGTGCCCTCGTCCGAGAGCGCGTCCTTGTCCACTTTTTCCAGCGCCTCCGAAATCGCCTCCATATCCTCCGGCGTTTCCAGATAAAGGTAAACCGTATGCAAAAGGGCTTCCGCCACGCTCATCTGCCCGTCCACCCCTGCCAGGGCTTCCGTCTGGGCCTGCAGCTTTTCATTTGCCAAAGTCAGGCTCTCGACCTGCTGCGTCAGGCTGCTGATCTGGGCGTTTTTGCCGTCGATCTCCTGGCCGATCTCCAAAAGCTGCCCATTCAGTTCGTCCTGTACCGACTGGACGCGGGAGGGCAGGATCAAAAACCACGCCGCCGCCACGCCGATTCCCAGGCCGATGAGCAGTCCCCAGAGCCAGCCTGCGCTCCTTTTTGGCTCCGTCATATTGACCGGCTGAATGATCGTCTCGTTGCCGCTCTGGTACTTTACCACTTCTTCCTGCTTGTCCTGCCGCCGCGGCAAACGCCCGTCCTGTTCCGCCTGCAGAGCGTTCTCCACTTCCTGCATATAGCGCAGGGCCATGGTATTGGCACGGTCGATCCGAAGACAGCGTTTCAACTCCCGCCCGGCTTTTTCCCAGTCGGAGACGTCGATATACAAAAGGGCCAGCAGCAGATGGGCCTGGACGAAATTCGGACTGTCGGACAGGATCTTCTTTAGCTGGATGACCGCCAGATCCTTACTGTCCTGACGGCAGTAATTCAGTGCCAAATTGAATTTCCTGCTCTTCTGGTTGATGGCCTCCAACTGCGACGGGCTTTTGCGCACGGAGTCCAGATAATCATCCGCCACGTTCTTTTCCGGCCTCAGGTTCTTGCTGATGACCCATTCGCTCAGCGCCGCCACCGTCTCGCCCATCTCATAATAAACGAGCCCCAGAAGATTCCTGGCCTCGATATGATACTTGTTAAATTTCAGACATTGCTTCAGGCTTGAAATCGCGCCGGAAAGATCCCTTACCTGCGCCTTGCTCAGCCCTTCATTATAACAATAATTGGCAAAACTGATCAGGAGCTTGTACCTGGAAACGTCCGCACCGCAGTTGGTGCAGAAATCCTTCTCCGTCAGCGTTGCACCGCATCGATAACAATTCATAAAACGGCTCCTCTATACATCCTGCTCCATGGTTTCTTCTTCGTGTTCCTTTACCATCTGTACAAGAATGTCAGTGAAGTCTGTCAAACTGTGATTTATGATAACATCCTCGGCCTCGCTGATCTCAAGGCTGGGATGAAATTTCTTCAGTTCCTCTTCAAAGTTGATCATGGCATACCTCCCATACCAATGCCGACAGATCGCTTGATCTCTCCCACAAGATATAAGGATCCGGTCACATAGATCCTTTCCTGTGGCCTTCTCTTATTCATCAGGCATAAAAGCGCCCCTGCGGGATCTTCATAGACATCCTTCGCCCCGCCGGGCAGCAGCCCTGCAAGCTGCTCTTTCGTCAGGCTGCGCGGATTGTCAAAACAGGTCCCTGCAACCTCTTCAAACAGGCCGCAGGACAGCAAAAGCTCCGTCATGCGCCCCACGGATTTGTCCGCAGACGCGCCGAATAAAAGGAGCCGCGGCCCCGCCGCGCCGTCCGCTTCCACGCTCCGTAAAAATGCGGCGATCCCATCCGGATTGTGCGCGCCGTCCACATACACGTCCGGAGCGACCTCTTCCATGCGGCCTTCCCAGCGCATGGCCGAAAGCCCCTCTTCCACCTGGCTGTTGCTGATCATCCGGCATAGCCTAGAAGCCTCCAGCGTCCGTACTGCCAAAAGCGCGTTCTCCGCCTGATAGAGGGCCTCCGTGTTCAGACAGGCCTTAATATATCTATAATACGCAGACTCCATGAAAAAATCAACGTTATTTTTCCTTATTTTTGAAAAAGCGACCTGATTTTTCGACACCAGAGTCAGAGGCGCAGACATTTCCTCCGCCCGTTTGACAAATACCTCATTGACGCCCTCCGGGCCAGCCCAGCAGACAGCGGGAACCCCGGTTTTTAGAATGCCCGCCTTTTCTCCGGCGATGGCCTCGACTGTCCCGCCCAGATATGCGCAGTGATCCAGAGCGATCCGGGTGATCACGCAGGCCAGGGGACGTTCTATCACGTTGGTCACGTCCAGACGGCCTCCCATGCCGGCCTCCAGGAGAATAAAATCCGGCTGTTTTTCCTCCATCCAGCTCATGAACAGAAAAAACACCGTCTCAAAAAACGTAGGCCTGTATGGGTTTCCTTTTCTCCCTTCCAGCCGGTTGTAAGCGTCTATCTTTTTGTCCAGCTCCGTAAACAGCCGGGCAAAGGTTTCTTTGTCGATCTGCGTCTCATCCAGCCGGAACCGTTCCCGCAGATCCACCAGATGGGGAGAGGTAAACATTCCGGTCCGATAGCCGGCGCAGCGCAGAATACTGTGCAAAAAAGCGCAGACCGAACCCTTTCCGTTGGTTCCCGCCACATGCAAAATCCTGCTTTTGCTTCCCGGTTCTCCCAGCCAGCGGTAGAACGCCTTTGACTCGCAGAAAAGATTCTTCTTCGTATGCAGCGGCAGGTCCAGCACATATTCGCACGCTTCTTCATAAGTCATTCCGGGCATTTGTGTTATCCTTTCACCAACAGGCTGCCAAAGCGACCCTTGCGCCCCGGCAGCCTGCCCTGGATTCCTTTTTTTCGGAGGATACGCCTGTCCCCCCTTTACTTTTTCAACTGCGCCAGCCGTTCCTCCACCTGCGCCATCATCTGGGCATATTTTTCCAGCTTCGCCTTTTCCTGCGCAATTTTTTGTTCCGGCGCACGGCTCATGAACCTTTCGTTGTTCAGCATGCTGTTGACCCGTTCCAATTCCCCGGTCAGCCGCTGCTTTTCCTTTTCCAGCCGCCCGATCTCCTGAGCGATATCCACCAGCTCCGCGAAAGGAATGTAAAGGGTGGCGTTGGGGATCACCACGGACACCGCATCCGGCGCGATGCCGTTTTTGTCCTCCTGACAGGTCACCTCTGATGCCCCGGCCAGGGAGGCAAAGAACAGCTTTCCTTCTGCAAACACGTCCCGTACCCCGGCCTTGTCGCTGACTACGAAGATATGGGCCTTTCTGAACATCGGCACATTCATCTGGGTGCGGACGTTGCGCACGCCCCGCACCGCGTCCTTGATCAGCTCGATCTGCTTTTCCTCTTTTTCAAAACAGCGGTCTTGCTGATAAACGGGCCAGGAAGAGATCATGATGGATTCCTCCTCGGACTGCACCGCGCAGAAGATTTCCTCCGTCACAAACGGCATATAAGGATGCAACAGCTTCAGCGCGTCCAGAAGCACCGTCCGCAGCGTCCAGAGGGCCGCGTTTTGGCTGTCTGCGTCGTCCTGGGCGTACAGCCGGGGTTTGACCATCTCGATATACCAGTCGCAGAATTCGTCCCAGATGAAATCGTAAACCTTCTGCACCGCAATGCCCAGCTCAAAATTTTCCATATTGTCGGTGACTTCCCGCACCACGTTGTTCAGCCGGGAAAGGATCCACTTATCCACCGGCTGCAGATGCTCTGCCCCCGTCTCGATGCCCGTTTTTCCTTCCATGTTCATCAGGATGAACCGGGATGCGTTCCAGACCTTATTGGCAAAATTGCGGTTGGCCTCCACCCGCTCCATATAAAAGCGCATGTCGTTGCCGGGGGAATTGCCGGTGATCAGCGTCAGGCGCAGGGCATCCGCGCCGTACTTGTCGATGATCTCCAGCGGATCGATCCCGTTGCCCAGAGATTTGCTCATCTTCCTGCCCTGGGAATCCCGCACCAAGCCGTGGAACAGCACCGTCTTAAAGGGCTTTTCCCCCATCTGCTCATACCCGGAAAAGATCATGCGGATGACCCAGAAGAAAATGATATCATATCCGGTGACCAGCACGTCCGTAGGATAAAAATATTTCAGATCCTCCGTCTGCTCCGGCCAGCCCAGCGTGGAAAAAGGCCACAGCGCAGAGGAAAACCAGGTGTCCAGCGTATCCGGATCCTGCGTAAAATGCCTGCATCCGCATTTCGGGCAGACAGACGGCATCTCTCCTGCCACCACGGTTTCCCCGCACGCATCGCAGTAATAGGCCGGAATGCGGTGTCCCCACCACAACTGGCGGGAAATGCACCAGTCTTTGATGTTGTCCGTCCAGTTAAAATAAATCTTCTCCATGCGTTCGGGGATCAGCCGGATCTCGCCCTCCTGCACCGCCTTTACGGCGGGTTTGATCAGCTCGTCCATCTTCACGAACCACTGTTTTTTGATCATGGGCTCGATGGTGGTGCCGCAGCGGTCATGGGTGCCCACGTTATGGGTATGATCCTCGATGCGCACTAAAAGCCCCATCCTATCCAGCTCTTCTACAATGGCCCGACGGGCCTCGTAGCGGTCCATTCCCTCATACTTGCCGCCGTTTTCGTTGATGGTGGCATCGTCGTTTAAAATATTGATCTGGGGCAGGTCATGGCGCTTGCCCACTTCAAAGTCGTTGGGGTCGTGGGCGGGAGTGATCTTTACCACGCCGGTCCCGAACTCCATATCCACATAGGAATCGGCGATGATGGGCAGGATCCGGTTGACGATGGGAAGCAGCACCTTCCTGCCGATCAAATGCTGATACCGTTCATCCTCGGGATTGACCGCTACCGCCGTATCCCCCAGCATAGTCTCCGGACGGGTGGTGGCAAACTCCAGAAAATCCCTGGTGCTGACGCTGCCGTCTTCTTCGATCATCGGATATTTGATATGCCAGAAATGGCCTGCCTGCTCCTCATACAGCACCTCGGCGTCGGAAATGGAGGTCTTGCAGACCGGGCACCAGTTGCCGATCCGGTTGCCCTTATAGATCCATCCCTTTTCATGCATCTTGCAGAACACTTCCGTCACAGCCCGGTTGCAGCCTTCGTCCATGGTAAAGCGCTCCCGGTCCCAGTCGCAGGAAGAGCCCAGTTTTTTGAGCTGGTTGATGATGCGGCCGCCATATTCCTTTTTCCAGGCCCAGGCCCGCTCCAAAAATCCTTCGCGGCCCAGATCGTGCTTGTCGATCCCCTCCTTTTTCAGGTTTTCGATAATGCGGACCTCCGTGGCGATGCTGGCGTGATCCGTGCCCGGCTGCCAGAGCGCGTTATAGCCCTGCATCCGCTTGAACCGGATCAGGATATCCTGCATCGTATTGTCCAGCGCGTGTCCCATATGAAGCTGCCCCGTGATGTTTGGGGGCGGGATCACGATGGTAAAGGGCGTCTTGGAAGGATCCACTTCGGCATGGAAATATTTCTTTTCCATCCATCTTTCATAAATCTTGTCCTCGATCCCGTGGGGATCGTAGGTCTTGGCCATTTCTCTGCTCATAAAGCCTCCTTTTGCGGGCGGCATACGCCCGGTCCTGCGTTTAAAACGAAAATTCCCGCCGAATAAAAAAACCCCTTGATGAGCCTGCTCACCAAAGGGCGTTCTGAGACGCGGTACCACCTTTGTTCGCCGCCAAAAGGCGGCCTTAACGGGGATCTGTTTCGATCCCCTCTCCGGTAACGGGGAGCGGCCGGGACTGCTTACCCAGACGGCGGACAATACGCCAAAAATCTCTACACGCCATCCTTCAGCTTTCCGATTCGGGAGCCACACGACGCATCTTCGCCCGGACGCCCTTTCAGCCAGGAGGCATCCTCTCTGCCGGCGAATCCACTGCGTACCCTTCTCCGTCTTTATCTTTCAGCCTGCGGCCAGGGAAAACCAGCCGCTGTTAACTGATACTATAATGAATACGGGAAGATTTGTCAAGGGCAATCGCCGGAATGCAGCATGTCATCTCTGCCGGGCCTGTTCCAGCAATTCCCTGGCATGACGCACCGTTTCCTGATCCGGCACCATCACATATACGCTGCTGTCCATGGAGTAGGGCACCTGCCTGTCGCCCGTGCCGTCCACGCTGTATGTGGAAACCTCCCAATTCTCTCCTTCAAAAAGCTGGCCCCTGACAAGGCTGGCGATGAGCGGATAAGGGATATTGGTGTCCACGCAGTCCTCTGCCTCCTGTAAAAGCGCCGTATAGTTTTTCAGGATATCAGCAGAAACCGCTTTCTTCACCACCGCCCGGATCACCTCCATCTGGTTCTCCCCGCGCTGCCTGTCGCCGGAAGCATAGGAATAGCGCTCGCGGGCAAAAGCGAGCGCCGCCGCGCCGTCCACCGCATTTTCCCCTTTTTCAAAATGATAACCTTTCATATTTTTGGTGTCAAAAGTAATGTCCGAATGTACCGTCACGCCGCCCAGGGCATCGATCAGATCCACAAAGCCGCTGAAATTGAGACGGATGTAATAATCGATCGGCACCCCGTAAAGCATTTCCAGCGTCTCCAGGCTCACCTGCACGCCATAAATCCCCGCATGGGTCAGCTTGTCCGGCACGCCGTTGGAAATAGAGAGCGGCACGAAATAATCCCTTGGCGTGGATACCAAAAGGATCCGATGCTGTTTTTGATTGACTACCGCGATGATATTGACGTCGCTTCTGCTGCGGGCCGCCAGCTTTTCGCTCCTGGAATCGATGCCGCTGATATAAACGGTAAAGATGTGGTCGACGGGTTCTTCAGACCCCTTTTCCGCATCCGCCGTTTCAGACTGCTTCCCCCCTTTTGGAGCGATCTTCACCTGACTGACGATCTGCCTGCTGGAAAGGATGCGCATTTTAGAGCCGATATCTTCATACCCTTCCATTTCCGAAAGCAGTTCCAGATAAACCGGATCGAGCAGAACAGCGTCCACCTCCCCGGAAACCAAAGCCCCTGCCAGCGCCGTCACGCCGCCGTATTCCCGAATATGCAGGGAAGCGCCCAGTTCCTCTTCCAGTTCCCCAATCGCTGCGTCCACCGCTTCCCGATCCAACACCTGTAATATGCCGAAAGTATATCCGGCCAACTGGGAAATCTCCCCGGCCGGATCGTCTTGCCTTAAATAGATACTGATGCTCGACACTTCCTGGGATTTTTCGGAAATTCTCCTCAGCGTCTCAGAAGTCCGATAAAGATACCCGCCCAGGATAGCCGTTCCAAGGAAAAAAAGCAGCGCCAAAACAGCGCCCGCCGCCATTACCGCCCCTTTCCTTTTGTTCCAAAGAAAGACGCCCTCCAGAAAGACAAAGAGGCAAAGTACAACCGCCGCTGCCGCCAGCATTTTCCCCGGCAGCAGTTGCGAATGGATCAGGAAAAAAAGAAAAACGGCCGCCTCCGCCGCGAGAACAGTCAGAACGGCCCTTCCCCATATGTTTTTCTTTTGTTTCTCCATTTTCTTTTCTGTCTCCTCCTCTTCCCGCAGGCAGCCATACATACCGGGGCGGGAAAACGAAAAAGGGAAGCTATCCCTCGCTGCGTATAGGAAAAAGCTTATCAGATTTCCGGCAAAAAGTCCACCGCCAGTTTTTACAAATACGACGGCTTAAAGTTTCTTTAAATATTCCATAAACGCCCGCTTGTTCTCCTGCGCCGTCGTCGTGGGCCTGCCCAGATCCGCCCGCGCCCCGATGGCGCACTTTACTTCGATCAGGCACAGCTCTTCACGCTCTTTTGCCGCCAGAAGTTCTGCATCCAATGTCTGATAGTCCTCTGCGCATGCCGCATACGGATACCCGCAAGATCGCGCCACGCCGACCAGATCCGTTTTCTTTGCCGCCGTCGGCATCCCGCCCACCGTCTCATGGGCGCCGTTGTTGATCACTATATGCACCAGGTTCCTGGGCGCGCACGCGCCGATCACCGCCATCGCCCCCATGTGCATCAGCGCCGCGCCGTCCCCGTCGATGATCCAGACCTTCTTTTCCGGCTTCTGCAGGGCGATCCCCAGGGCGATGGAGGAAGCATGGCCCATGGAACCTACCGTCAAAAAATCCTTTCCGTGCCCTTCCCCCCGGCCTTCCCGGATCTCAAACAGTTCCCGGCTCGCCTTGCCCGTGGTGGAAACCACCGGGTCGCCCCCGGATACCGCCGTGATATGGCGGATGATCTCCTCACGGGACATCTCATAATGATTCCGGTACTCTACCTGGCCTGTATACTGTAAGGCTCCTTTTTTCACCACAAACGCCGCCTGCTTCCCCTGTTTAAACAGAAGCCGGAAGCTTTCCATCGCTTCCCGCAGCTCTTCCTCCCCCGTCTCTTTCCCGATAACGAAGGTGCGAATATCCATATCCTCCAGCAGCCGCACCGTTACTTCGCCCTGGTAGATATGCTGGGGCTCGTCGTGTACCCCCGGCTCCCCCCGCCAGCCCACGATGAATAGACAGGGGATCCCATAGACCTCGCCATTTAAGAGCGACGCCGCCGGGTTGATGATGTTCCCGATGCCGCTGTTCTGCATATACACCACGGGCACCTTACCCGTAGCCAGGTGATACCCTGCCGCCAGCGCCGCCGCATTGCCCTCGTTGGCCGCAATGATATGGTGTTTCGGGTCGGTCCCGTAAACGTCCATCAGATGGTCGCACAGGGCGCGGAGCTGGGAATCCGGCACCCCCGTGTAAAAATCCGAACCGATGAGCTTTAATAGGTTTTCTGCGTTCATTTTCCTTTTCCCTTTATATATATCTTCTGGATCGCGATCCTAAATTGTGTCCTTAGGATGTCTGGCCGCCTTAAAATATCAATCTTGTAGCGATTTAATAATTTTTCCCGCGATCCGCTCCGGGGTAAGATCATATTCCTGCAATAATGCCGGATACGAATCTGGTTCTGGATAAATATCCCGGATCCCTATCCTGAGCAGATATTGTCCCGAACCGCTTGATAGATATTCCGCAATAGCGCTTCCCAGTCCCCCGGTAATATTATGTTCCTCTACACTCACGGCAAGCGGTACGCTTGAAAACCGCTCCAATATCTCCTGATCGATCGGCTTGATCGTGTGCATATCCACCACTATGCAGCCTATTCCATGTTCTTTCAGAAGTTCCATCGCCCGCACAGATGCGGCCACTTGCATTCCAATTGCATAAATCACCACATCTTTCCCATTTTGGGCGACTATATTAGAGCGCCCTATTTCATATTGAAAGTCTCTATCATATATAACGGAAAGATGATTTGCTCCCGTCAATCGAATGTAAACCGGCTGTTCTATCTGGCTAACCTTATCCAACATCTTTGCAGCTTCTAAACAATCCGCAGGGGCAAGTACGATCATATTAGGAATTGCCCGCATCAGGGCTATATCGTCTAATGCCATGGACGCCGCGCCCAGGTTGCCCGAAACCAATCCTGCCGATCCTCCCACTATCTTAATTCCAAGCCCCATTGCCCCAACACTCATGCGTATCTGATCTGCAGCGCGCATTGTGATAAAAGGCGCATAGGCAACGCCATAAGGAATAAACCCCTCATGCGCCAATCCGCTCAGTACACTGATTAAGCTTTGTTCCGCAATACTCGCCTGTATTCCCTGCTCCCCCATCGCTTGAATCAATCCAAATCTGCTTCCCACGTCTGCATACACTGCGACAATTTTGTTATTCTCCCTGCGAAGCTTTCCAAGTGTATATCCTACGATCCCTCTGCTGTCCTGATTATGTATTTCACTTATTATTTTAGAATCATACTGTAACATTCTTCTCCCCCAACTCTTCCATCGCGCGCAAATACAACTCATCTGTCAGAACATTCTGATGCCATTCCACCTCATCTTCCGCAAATGATATTCCTTTTCCTTTCACCGTATTTGCAATGATCGCCTTTGGTTTCCCATTTTGCTCTGCCGCATATGCATGTCGGATCTCTTCAATATTATGCCCGTCTATTTCCATAGAGCTAAAACCGAATGCTTTCCACCGATCCACAAGGTCATCCATACGGTTAATATCACGGGTATATCCATCTATCTGCAGGCCATTTCGATCCACCACGACAATTATATTATCCAACTCCATGTGTCCCGCTAACGATGCCGCTTCCCAGACAGAACCTTCGTCACATTCGCCATCCCCTACAAACACATATATCTTCGACCGATCATTGCCCTTTTTTCGCAACCCTAACGCTATGCCCACAGCATAGGCAAGTCCTTGCCCGAGACTTCCCGAGGAAAAATCTATCCCGTGCCCGGGATCTCTTACAGACTGTTTAAAATAAACATTTCCCTTTCCCAGCAGTTTCCCAACTTCCGACATATCATGCACGATCCCCACTTCATGCATCGCCGCATACATTGCGATAGAACCTTGACCTTTACTCATTACTATCCTGTCCCGATCCTCCGCAACCAGATCATGCACATTATAATGCAAAAATTCTTTATATAACACAGCCAGTAATTCTACCAAAGACATACATCCACCCAGATGGCCTGCATTTTCATGCAGCCGATAACACATTTCCACGATATCCACCCGCATTCTTCGGGCAGCGGTATGTATATTTTCATTTAACATTTCCTAATTTACCCCTCTCATAATTTAAAATAATTTCATAGTCCTCAAAAAAATCAAATTCCCGCCAGAAATCTCCGCACACATCAATAAAGTCAATGGGCATTCCCTGTTCCTGATTTAAAGAGATGATCATATCCTCAAAATATCTGTCATATTTTCCCGTCTCAATATATGTTTCAATCAAGGCGCGGACCCGATCCGTACATGCGCGCCCAACCTTTATCAACCCCATATATTCATAATCCCGCCGTTCCAGGGGCGTATCAGGTCCATATTCCAGAATCGAACCTGCAGCGTTCACATGAAAATAAAAATCTCCGCTCTCAATACGGGCACTATCCACGATCATTGATAACTCTGCCCGGCTCTCAAGAAGCTTCTCCAAAAAAGTATATGGGTAATATAAATCCGCGCTCGTAAGAATCAGATCATCATTGCCGACTTCCTCGCGGGCAAACCACAAACTGGCAATATTATTCGTAATCAAATAAAACGGATTTTCATAATATTTAACGGGCAGGCCCTCCAATGTCTCATATATTTTATCTTTTTGATATCCTACGCATATGATCGGTTCAATACCGCAGGCGATCATGTTACTGACGCTTCTGCGCAAAATCGGCGTGCCGTCCAATAATGGCAATGTTGATTTGGGGATCCCACCGATCTTATCCGAAATTCTGCTTCCTTTACCTGCAGCCATAATTATCGCTTTCATAATTTATTCCCTTTCTATCGGTAACTATATCCTCCGTCGATACGCAGGTTTGCACCATTTATGTATGAATTATTAATTACTTCCCAACATAATTGCGCCACCTCTTCTGGCTGTGCAAATCGATGTAAGGCAAGCTTATCTTCGATCCGCTTTCTATGATTTTCCGTTTTGCTTTTTTGCCACGGCGTATCTACAAAACTCGGAATTACAGCATTCACAGTGATCCCCTTTGGCGCGAAAAATTTCACAAGTTCCTTAGCCAACTGATGCACTGCGGCTTTGGAAACCCCATATGCAGGTGAGATAGCATGTGGGTAAATTCCACATATAGATCCAATAAAAATAATTCGTCCTCCATTTTCCCTAATATGATCTCGCAAACCCTGTACCAGAAAAAACGGCGCATTTAAGTTTGTCTGTAATACATGTTCCCAACATTCAGCCTGAATCTCTCCAAACGGTGTCCTATCAGTTTCCGCCGCATTCAGTACCAAGCAATCAATCCTGTCTGTCCGTTTCAATATCTGCTCAATCAAGTGCTGTACGGCCGCATAATTGGATAAATCCTCCTGAATAAGTTCAAATTGTTTCTCTCCAGGATTTACAGAATGTTCTTTTTCAAATTTCTCTGCGCTTACAATATCGTGTGCATAATTAACAAATACAAACCATCCTTCATCTATCAATTTCTCGGCGATCGCCTTTCCGATCCCTTTCGTGGAACCCGTCACAACAGCATATTTCATGATCTTCCTCCAAACATTTACATTTCCTCCGGAATCAGGCGAATGATATCTTTGATCGGCATGCAGATCTCGTCACATTCTTTACCACGGTGACTCTCCAGAATAAGCTTCGCCGCATTCTGCATCGCCGGGAAACCCGTCCTGGTCAGTTGATTTGCATAGATTACAATATTAACGCCACGCGCCTTAAATTCTTCTTCTGTTACCTCGTTAAAAGAAGTAGGGACTACTACTAAGGGAGTTATGATGTCCTTTGCTCGAAATTTTTCTACAAATTCAAAGATTTCTGCGGGATCCTTTTTCCGGCTGTGGATCATGATGGCGTCCGCACCTGCTTCTACAAACGCGGTCGCTCTTTCCAGCGCGTCCGTCATCCCCTGTTCCAGGATCAGGCTCTCGATCCTGGCGCAGATCATAAAGTCTTTTGTTTTCTGCGCCTTTTTCCCTGCAGCGATCTTTGCACTGAAATTCTCAATGCTGTCCTGGATTTGCTGTACTTCCGTGCCAAACAGGGAATTTTTCTTGAGCCCTGTCTTGTCTTCTATGATCACCATAGAAACTCCCATACGCTCCAAAGACCTCACAGTATACACAAAATGCTCTGTCAATCCTCCCGTATCGCCGTCGAAAATAATGGGCTTTGTAGTTACTTCCATGATGTCGTCGATGGTACGGAAACGGCTGGTCATATCCACCAGCTCAATATCCGGTTTACCCTTGGCGGTAGAATCACACAGAGAACTGATCCACATAGCGTCAAACTGACGAGCCTGCCCCTTTTGATAAACTACGGTTTTTTCCGCTATAAGACCTGTAATACCGCTATGCGCTTCGATAGCTGTCACCAGCCCTTTCATACTCAGAAGTTTTTTCAAGCGGGCGCGCCGCACATCCGGAATGGCTGCATCCGCGCGGCTACGGTTTTCGATCGCTTTCAATTCCCGATCGTCTGTATAGGGAAACTCCACCAGTCTGCCTCCATATTCAGCCAAAAGCGTTTGCACTTCATCCCGCAGCGGTTTTTGGAACCCCTGTTTCCAATCATCACCATGTACAATTATGTCAGGGTGCAGTTTTTCAATAACACTACGGTAACTTAACGTGTCCTGGCATATCACATGCGCTACGCCTTTCAGGTTTTCAAACAAAGCTTTTCGTTCTCCATAAGGCAATAGCGGATAGCGTTTGAAGCTGGCGACTGCATTGTCGGACACCACGCCAACTGTTACTTCGCCAAGTTCTGCCGCCTTATGTAAGATTGCAAGGTGTCCGCTGTGAACAATATCCGTAGAAAAAGATAGATATACAACTGGCTTTTTTTTCATGATCATTAACTCCTATTGGCTAATCAATTTTCTTCCGAGTATTAAAGCTTTATAATAAACCATTCAGATCTTGCATATCTGTACCGGCACCCTTGCGCGCTGTTCTATCTCCCGCCTGTATTCCTCCAGCTTTTCATCCGTGACGCTGTCCAGTGTAAGCGGATGTTTCCCAAGCGAAAGATATTTTTCCCGCCCCAGATTGTGTTCCTTGAGCAGTTCCGCCTTGATCGGCGGATAGCTACAGATAAGCTCCACTACTCTCTCCCGGTTCTGGGCATTGTCCGTATATCTGCCGATCACCGGCACCCGGAATACCACCGGCTTTTTTGCGCAAAACAAAAGCTCCAGATTGAAAAGATATTCTTTCAGGTTTCCTCCAAGGATCTGGCCGCAGAGCCTTTCCTCCAGAATCTTGACGTCCACATAGAACAGATCCAGATACTCTATCGCCAGGCGCAGCCTGTCCCCCGGCGCAAAAAGGCTTGTTTCTGCGCACAGGTGGATGCCTTCTTCCTTTAAACGCCGCCAAAGAGGTTCCAGACCGGGCGCCTGCAGCAACGGCTCCCCGCCGGAAAAGGTGACGCCCCCCGGCATAGCGGCAAGACTTTCCCCCTGTCCTCTCTGCCCATAGAAAGCCCTGTCCTTTATAACTTCCCGATAGACTTCATCGCAGGCCATATAACGCCCATACGTCCCTGTCCTGCCATCTTTTCTGTATTCCTCCGGACGCGGTTCCAGATTCTCCGGATTGGAACACCAGGGGCAGCGCAGGCTGCACCCCTTGCAGAATACCGTTGTACGGATGCCCGGCCCGTCATGCAGGGAAAAACGCTGGATATTGGTTACCAGAATCTGACTGTCCATATATTATCTCCTGCCGGCAACCGCCTTCCCTATACTCTCCATATTTCTAAGCAGGAACTCGTCCCGCAGGAGGAGCAGCGTAAGGAAATAGACGGCCGCCCCGGTGGCCACCATAAGAGCCGTATGTGCAACCGACGGGGAAAGCCCCCTCCCGGCCAGCCACAGCACAAGCGCCATCACAGCGCCGGCTATATAATAATAAAATCCCTCCCTGACTACGCGCCAGGGGGACAGTTCCTTTCTCACGATCACAAGCTGCACTACCGCAATGACCGTTTCCGCTGCCACCGAGGCTATCGCCGCCCCGGCCGACTGAAAATACCGGATCAGGACCATATTCAGGCCAAAGTTCGTGCCTGCGCCGAGGATCACTGTCAGGGTAAAAAGGTTCTGACGCTTTGTAGGAATCAGGTACTGGATCCCGGTCACGTTATTGATCCCAATTGACAGGATCAGAAACGGCAGGATCCGCAGGAGCGGAACGACCTTCCCATACCCGGCCCCGAAAAACCAGGGGACGAAATTGCCCGCTGTCATGATGATCCCAAAGCACAGCGGTATCCCCAGAAACCACACGAAACGATAGCCCCTGTACATGAGCCTGCGTATCCCGTCCATGTCTTTTTTTCCGTAATGGTATCCGACCCTGGGCACCATCACCGTCCCCAGGGCGGTGACGACAGCAAGCAGCATTTTCGATATCTTGATCGCCTGCTCATAATAGCCGTTCTCAAAGGGACTGCCCGTAATCAGGCCGATCATGGTCTTATCCAGTACGGTGTAAATCTGGATGGCGATCGTCGGAATGAACAGCGACCAGACTACTTTCAGGTCCCGGAACGGATGCAGCCTTCCAAACGGTACTCGTTCCAGGTAACGGGGCAGATAGAACCACAGCGATATGTTGCCCAGGACAGTGAACAGCCCCAGCCCCAGCACATAGATCACCAGGTCGTCCCGCCCTTTAACAAAGGCAAAAACATACAATACCTGCAGGCACTTCGCAATGACATTGCGCGCTACCGTCTTACCGAACTCCTCCATGCCCTGGAAAAACCAGGTGACGTCGGCCAAAACCCCGACAAGGTTCAGGGCAAGCGCCAGATAGACCGGCGCCAGGTTCTTCCGGGTCAACGCAAAAAAGAGATAGGCGGTAAGCGTGACCCCCGTAGAACAAACCTCCAGGAGCTTCGTATTCCAGAACACCTCGCTGCGCTGTTCCGGGTCGTCCCGCACATAGGAGATCTCCCGCTGCCCGTAGGTCGTAATCCCCATGGCGGCAAACAGCGTAAAATAAGTCACGATCGACTCCGCATAGCTGACGGTGCCGACCCCGTCAGGCCCAAGCACACGCGATATGTACGGCGTAAGCACCAGGGGCACCACCAGGAGCAGCACCTGATAAGACGCGTTATAGATATAATTTTTTCTGATACTTTTCATCGGCATATCTACTATGGCCCTGTCAGGCCGCCCTCTCGCTCTCCCTGGCCCTTTCGATCAGCACGTCCTTGTATTCTTCCGGCAGGTCGTTGAAATAGGCACTGAACCCCCAGACACGCACCACCAGGTTGGGAAACAGCGTCGGATCGGCTTTCGCCGCAACCAGCGTCCTGCTGTCCACCACGTTCATCTGCATCTGAAAAACACCGCCGGCAAACGCCGCCCGGATCAAGCCAGCGTACTTGTCCCGGTTCTGCCCGATCACGCCCGGGGAAGCAAAAAAGTCGACTACGTTGCCGTTTAAACGGTTCGCGCGATAGTCCAGCTTCATGGCAAAGGACATAAGCTCGGTGGTTGGAATGGCCTTTCCTGATGAAATATGCACGCCCAAGGGCTCCCCATCTTTCCGTCCATCAAAAGTGGCCCTAATCGCTTCCGCACCAATGATATAGCTGGGCGAACTGAGTCCCACCTTAAATCGCCCTCCCAGCCTGGTCTGATACTTTCCCAATTCCTCACTGGCCACAGACATGATCCGCCGGGTGAGATTTACTACTTCCTGCGCATCGCTGCCGTAAGCGGGCGACAACTCTTTCAGTTCCTGCACAAGTGTGTCCTGGCCGGCATAGTTTTGCTGCCTAAACTCGTTCAACTGCCCAAGGGTATACCGTTTCTCCCTAAAAACCAGCTTGTCCACATTCAAAAGCGAGTTGACCACCGCACCCATACCCACGGACGTCAGCCCCAGGTTATTATATTTTGCCCCTCCCCGGGTGATATCCCTGCGCCGTTTCAGAGCGGACGGGCTGACCAGGGACAGCAGAGGATCCTCCTCGAAAATGCGCTCCGTAAGCGGCATGACCAGTTCTTTGATATGACGGCGCAGCGCTTTTTCATAGGACGCCAGAAGGCTTTCCAGGCTGTCCGCCGAATAAAACTCTTCCGAATCCAGCATTCTGACAAGGGGGACTGCAAAATTCAAGGACGCCACGTTATTGGCATCAAAGCTGATCCCTGGAACCAACGGCTCCCAACAGGCCGCTGTCCCATAGTCATACACATCTTTTTCCTCAAAACCGCAGGAAAGCATTGCCGGAATGACCTCATCATCATTCGACAAAAGCGGTGCGCCAATCCCTGTGGAAATGCAGTCAAGGGCGGCATCCAGCAAACCCTGCGGCATATCCGCCGTACAGCGCAGCAAGACTTTGGGATCCGGGAGGCGAAGCTCTTTTGATACCTCAATAAATAGGTATGTCAGATCATTATCATGATACTTGCCAGCCTCATTACGACCACCAAGAATCACGATCTGACCTGTATCACCCATAAGCACAGCACTTTTAAACCAATAATCCTCATGCAGAGTCTTAAAAAACTCTGTCAACAATTCTGATGCTGTTTCACGGGTCAGTGTGCCGGCCGCCAAATCGTGATAATATAAATCCTCCAGAATCCAATCCAGATGGCCAAGGCCATTGAGCGTATGGCCTGTCTGCCAGAGAAACTGATTAAAAAAAAGAATACGCTGTAGGCCCTCAAAAAAGCTCTCTGCAGGCCGCTGAAACAACGTCCCGACAGCCTCCAGTTGACGGCCGAATTTTGATGCCACAGCCGGGGTTTTCCTGCATCTTTCCAGATACTCCTGCAGGGCGGAAAGGACTACCAGTTCCTCCCGTCCATAGGCATCCTCCGTTCCGGCAAGTACCTCCGCGACCTTGCGAAAAGAACTGTGGACCACCGTACCATAACCGGCTGTACAGTTTCCAAAGACCGGCTGCCTTGTATCTGCTGTTTTCAGGCAGTCCAGAGAGTAGAAAAACGTATCGTTTCCAACCGGGCAGATATCCACTTTCCGCAGCAGGCGGGCGATCTGGGTCGCCTTGTCCGCACGGGCACGTTCCAGATAAAACTGGGATGCATGTTCTCTCAAAAAATGGATCCGATCCTCCGAATGCCCATCACGTCTGTATTTCCGGTAAAGGGTAACACCATATGCGTAGTCCTTTGCTACAGGAATTCCATGTATTGTTCGTTTGACAGCTTTTTTTACCATTTTTTTTGCATTCATGCTCTCACTCCTTATGCCCCGGAAAGCTCCCTGGCTGCAGACCGCATCCTTTTCAATGTCCTACGTTCTGTCTGATTTTTAGCACTTCCCAATGCACTATTACTGTAATAGGCGATCACGAACATCCCCATTAAAAAGCAGGAAGTAAAAGGTTCAACCAACGTGGCGACACACCAGCCCAAAAAAGCTATTGCAATAATTTTATTTTCTTCTTTATCACAACATTTGTATACACGTTTCCCCGCAATTATAACAATTAATGTCCAAAGACAAATTCCGACCACCCCGCTTTGATACAATATTTCTAAAAGCATATTATGTGCATGTATTGCTGCCCAACCGACATTGTACTCCGCCACTCGAAAAAAAGAATCTTTAATCCCGTAGCCAAATAATGGTGAATCCGAAATAATTTTAAGTGTTCGATCCCAAGCCAACATTCGACCGATGAGCGAACTTCGCTTTCCTAAAAAATCGTCAATCAACCACATAAACAAATTTTGTGATTTTAGAATAATAACAAATACAAAAAAAATAATATGAAGCATCCAATAAGTGTAATAATTAAATATGTGTACCCTGTTCTTGAAAAAAATAAATACAATTATCATAGCAAGCAGCGATAATATTGTTCCACCTGACCAAGCTAAAACGGCGGATAAAAAAATTGCCCCCGTTAGAAATAATGTCCTGCCCTTTTTTCTTGTGGTTTGATAGTAAAGCCATGCAAACAAAAGTGCTGGAACAAAATATCTTGTATGATTGTTATAATAGCCTAAGAACCAGTATAAACGCCCCACAAAGGCCTTCGTACTGCTGCTCTCCGTGTATAGTCCATTTGGATAAATTAATTCTGTTATTAAATTAATATATATAACAATTTCAAAACAAAAAAGCTGAGAAGAAAGAAATATCTCTCCCTTATCATGAGCAACATCATACAACAGTACGATGCTAAGTACAGAAAAAGCTGCTGTTACAGAATTGTATACCTCCCCTTGATGGAACAATGTGGTGATGAACAAAAGTAATTCCCACGCAGCAATAATAATCACAATTGACGAGATGTGCTTTTTTATGAATAATGTCCAAAAAACAACTACAGCAAAAGACATGAGACGCCACATATTCATTATAGATTCTATCGAGGAAATACGCTCCAGATATGCTGGATTCATATGCGGCAAAGTAAGCACAACCAGAAATAACCACATCAATGTGTTCTTTTTGGAAATATAAAACTTTCCGTATATTTTATTCCCAAGTTGTGTCATATCTTCACCTCATATGTGATATGAAAACTTCCATTAGCCCTTATTTTGCATATTAAATATCAGTTTTGCCAAGGGAAGTATCCTATACCCTGTCATCCGTAAAAGCCTTAACATAAGACCAGCTTTCCCATAATGCAAAGCCTCGGCATAGACATCCTGGGAAAGATTTCTGCTTTCCCTTTCAAAGCGTTTTAAAACGGCCTTTGCCGTTTTAGTATCCAAACACATGATACATTTCACTGCACCTACACAATAAATAAATGCCGCATCCCACAACAGCAATGCACAATTAGGATTATTGTCCGCCTTACAGGATTCATAGAACTTAGTAGAAATGAGCGAAACATTAATACCTTCCTTATAGTGTTTTGCACGGGATGCCGCATCGACACTTTGTCCACCACGACCAAGCCGATAACAATATACGCAAGTGTCACAAAAAAAGGCACTTCTCGCTGCAGCCAGCACGCTCATCGTAAAAATCACGTCCGTGTACAAGGATTTAGACGGAAGATCTATTTCCGCCTGTTTTACTACTGTTGTTTTGGCAGTCAGGCTTTTAGCGGATATTTGTTTCGTCCTACCAACATCGCATAAACGTACTGCCCCCTGTCTTTTGACATCTACGTCTGCATGGATTTTCTCCACACCGTCCATTACAGTCTTCCACGGCGACATCACTACATCTGCATCTGTTTGTTTTAATATATTTATGAATTTTACTAACTGATCCGTATCATACCAATCATCGCCATCCAGAAGCCTATAATATTTTCCCGTGGCAAGGGCGATACTGCAATTGACCGTAGTTCCATATCCCCCATTTTCCTTATGGATCGGGAAGATGGAGTTGGGGTACTTCTCAGCATATTCTTCTGCGATTTCCAGTGTCCTATCTGAACTTCCATCATCAATGACAAACACCTCTAAATCATTGATGATTCTCTCGTCAATAAGTGATTCCAGCGTCCGATGAATGCAATCCTCCACATTGTATGCGGCAATGGAAACAGTCAATATTTTCATGAATTTAACCTCAATTCCTTATAATTCACTATTTTCTGTCATAGTTTATGTTTATTCTTCAATTTCAATTGTTGTAAGGTTATGATGATTTCTTTCTTTGCTTTCTGCTGACGGCGGAGTCATGTAATCTCCATACAACTGCGTAAGATAAGCATTATAATCCTTTGGGCCACACAGACTTAATCCTTCAAACTCATAGAATGCGCCATCTCCAAAAATTTCTTTTGGAAACATCTCTTTGAGTTTATATGCTCCATCCACATTGATCAAATAGTCCGACTCAGGATTTGAATATCTTCTGGCAGCCTTGTCCAGTTTTTGTAGTTCCTTATCAACATGAAAAATTTTTTCTACCGGCACTATCTTTCCTATTTTTATGAGGCTGCGCTCAATCAAAGGACGACCAGGTCTATCCAATGATAAACATTTGCTGAAAACAGCATATCGCACTGTAGCTCTACGCCAAAACAGATAATATTTCCAAATATTACGATATATTCGATTTTTGGGCAACCCATCTAATGGGAACACATCAACCATGGGCGAACTGCTTCTATTCCACCAAGTAGCAGAAGTCATTTTAATTTTTGCTTCAGGAGTCTGTAGTCTTATAAAATTTTGAAAAAAAGACTTATCAATACAGTCTTTATTTGTAATCAATTCAAAACCACAAGCGTGTTCTCGACATAGAAATATGAAACGTTCATAATCCCTGCGAAGCATACCAAAATCCATATCATCGTCCCAGGGAATAAAGCCCTTGTGACGTACAGCACCTAAAAATGTACCTCCCAGCATATAATACCGGAGATGATGCTCATCACAGAATTTCACAAATTTTTTGGCCAGATCCAACTCTTCTAACTGTACCTGCCGCAACGGTGTCAATTCACTCATTGCTTTCCGCTCCTTTGCAATGTATTGGGATACATTATTTATTTTAATTTAATGTCATATCAGCTTTCTGTTTATTTCATGTGCTTTTACCTCATTCTCTCCGTATCTTTTAGGAGTCATATAATCCTCTCCGTAGAGCGGGACAAGAATTTCACGGTAATCTTTTGTAACCATTAATTCAATATTTTCAAAGGGAACTAACATGTAGTCCTCCATAATTGCTGCAGGAGAAATCATTAATATCCCTCTATATAAATCATTGCTGCGGTAAATCATTTTTCTTGTGCCGCAAAACCACTTTTTGCAGAATGCATTCCACATTTGGAATCGGACTTTAATCGGAAATAATCTTCCCAACAGAAAAGCAATATTATATGCCGCATATTTTAATCCGCCTTGTCCGCGCAGTTTTGCTTTAAGCAGCTCTTCCCGATGTTTTCTCAAAAAACCTGCAAAGAAGCAGGTGCCGCATATTTTAAGTTTTTTACTGAAAGGTTTCTCGGAAATATAGTCATACACCTGTACATCTATCCATACCGGCGGTCTGCCTTTCCGTTCCATAATCAACTTGTATGTTCTCTCCAAAGACTCAAAGCGGATTCCTTCATCCAGCTTTATTTCTTGAAGCACAGCAAAGAACTTTTCATACTCGGACCGTATGAACACAACGTCAACATCATCGTCCCAAGGGATGAATCCCTTTTCACGTATAGCGCCCAACAATGTACCACCGAGAAGTGAATACTTAATATTATTTGAAATGCAGAGTTCATGAAATTTCTGCAGGAGAATCAAAAATTCTCCATGGATCACCTTCAATTCAGGTTCAGATGGCATTTTTATCCCCTTTCAACTATTAGTACGATGAAAATTTTGTGATCATATTTTCTGTTTAATAATTCCCTCCCCCGACAAAGAGGGCAGGAATCGTTTTAATGATCATCTTTATATCCGTCCAAAGACTCATATTCTCTATGTAGTCCAGATCCAGTTCCACCCACTGTTCCCATTTGATGTCCGCCCTGCCGCTGATCTGCCAATAACAGGTCAGACCTGGTTGAACGATCGATCTCTGTTTTTCATACTCGTTACATTCTTCCATCTGCCATGGCAATATGGGACGGGGGCCAACTATACTCATATCACCGCGTATAATGTTTAAAAGCTGCGGCAGTTCGTCTATGGATACCTTTCGGATAAATTTCCCAACCTTCGTGATCCTCGGGTCATTTTTTATTTTAAATGCATGGCCCGTCTGCTCGTTGTCCTTGAGTAAGTCCTTTAACTTGGAATCCGCGTCCTTATACATGCTGCGGAATTTATATATCTTAAAAGATTTGAGATCCTTCCCTGCCCGTTGCTGTGTAAAAAAAACGGGACGCCCATCTTCCAATAAAATGGCGATGGCTGTAATCAAAAACACAGGAGACAATACGATCAGTGCAGACAACGAAAGTACGATGTCAAAAAATCTTTTTACCTTTTTATAAACAGGACTTTTACTTGCATACACTGCTTTCATATTTGTCCTTTTCCCAAACGACTCTAAGCCGGGATTTTTTCCCATTTCTTTATCTGTCATATACTCCGCGCCCACTGCAGTTTTCATTTCCATGGCATGATCTCCCCTTGTAAATTCTCTTCATCAAAATTTTTTATTCTTCCACCCGGACCGTCACGACCTGCCTTGCTGACTCCAGCCCCGCCGAATCCCTCGTATAGAGCATCACCGGATACTCCCCCGGCGTGTTCAAGTCCACAAACCCTTCCATCACCAGGTTGGAAAAGAGCTGCGCCTGGCTGTCCCGGTCATCGCTCAGGTTCCCGATGCACTGGTTCCAGTCCACGCTCTGGGTCCCCGCCTGCACCGAAAGGCTGCTTGTCCGGAGGTTGAGTACCGGCGGCTGGTTGGCCTCCGCCCCGTTGCCTTCTATATCGTTACCTTCCGGGATACCCTGCCCCTGACCGTCCTGATCCTGTCCACCAGGCTGCTGGTTCTCTCCCTGAGGCTGCCCTTCGGGACGCGCTTCTCCCTGCTCTTGCGGCTGGACATTTCCTACCGGCTGGCCCTGGGCATTCCCGTTATCTCTTTCCAAAGGCTGTTGATTGGCCTCCTGATTGTCCTCCCGGTTCTCTTCGCCCCCGACGGGTTCTTCTCCATCTGGGGTTCTTGTATCCTGGCCCTCTGTAGGGCTTGTCCCGTCCCCCGTTCCAGTTTCTGGCCCGGATTCCGGTTCCCCTGCCGTTCCCTCTGTCTCTTGCACTACTGTCCCGGGCTCTGCACTACTTCCAGCATTCTCTCCGGAGGGATCAGCTTCGGTTTCATCGGAAAGATCCTGGCCGCCCTGCACAGCCCGCACCGTCCGGCTGGCTTTCCCTACGTTGTCCGTATGGTCCTTCGCCACATAGGTGATGATGACGTTCCCGTTGGACGTCTCCGAGATCTTCTCGACCATCAGGCTCTCCGTCACATCCCCGTCACGCTCGTCCTGTGCCGTCACCCCTGCCAGCAGCAGGCTCTCTTCCATCCCTTCCTCATACGCCAGGCTGTCTGGCCCGTAGGAGATCACCGGCGCTGTCCGATCCTGCCCCAGGTACAGCACTGCCGCTACTACCATCAGGGCCACATCCAGGGCACAGATCCCTGCCAGGATCCCCCCGCCCTTCATGCCTCTTCCTCCATCCGGCCCTCTGCCTCCTCACGGATCACAGGAATCTCTTCCTCTTCTTCTCTTCCTGCCTTCCCCTGCTTCTCGATCTCCGCCTGCCGCGCGCTGCCATTCTTCTGGCCCGGCCTGCTCCCCTTTTTC
>CANQFM010000008.1 GCA_947598825.1 uncultured Eisenbergiella sp.
CAAAGCCGCGGTTCTTTTCCCGGACGCGAAAGGCATAACTGAGAAAAGAACCGCGGCTCTGGCGTTTATATGCGAACCGCCTCTACGATCTCCTTCGTGGTCCTGGGGCGGTTCATTGTATACAGGTGGATGTGCTTAACGCCATGGGCCTTCAGGTCCAGGATCTGCCGGATGGCGTACTCCGTGCCGGCCCTGCGCATGTCTTCCTTGTTGTCTGCGTGGACGGCCACCAGATCCGCGAAGGCTTTGGGTACGCTGGAACCGGACAGATGCACCGTGGTCCCAATCTGCTGCGCCGTGGTAATGGGCATGATCCCCGCGCAGATCGGCCGGTCGATGCCGGCGGCGCGCACCTTTTCCAGAAAGCGGTAGAAGAAATCGTTGTCAAAAAAGAGCTGGGTGATCAGAAATTCTGCGCCGGCCTCCACTTTTTCCCTGAGGTGGGCGATATCCTGTTCCATATCGACCGCCTCGTAGTGTTTTTCCGGGTAGCAGGCCCCGGCGATATGAAGATCGGTATATTCTTTTAAAAACCGGGTCAGATCGGAGGCGTGGGCAAAATCCCGGCTGAGAAACTGCTCCTCGCTCATCCAGGCAGGGCGGTCGCCCCGAAGCGCCAGCACGTCATGGATGCCGGCTTCTTTTAATTCCCGGACGACCTGCAGGATATGGTCCTTTTTCGAGCCAACGCAGGTCATATGGGCCAGCGTAGGCACCCGGAGCGTATTCTGGATATAGGAGGCGATCTGCGCCGTATTGCGGGATCGGCTGCCGCCCGCGCCGTAGGTGACGCTGAAAAAATCGGGCGAAAGGGCCGCAAGCTGCGTCAGCTTTGCGTAAGCGCTTTCAAATTCTTCTTCTGTTTTGGGCGGGGACACTTCAAAGGAAAGGGTTTGTCCGCCAGCCTGGAATAGATCCTGGATCATTGGTATTTCCCTCAAATTTTCTTGATTTTTGTCCTTGAATATCGTACCATGTTAGCAGATGCAATGCAAGAAAAGGTTTTGCCGGAAAGGAAATAAAGGAGAATTTTTTAATGAGCGAAGGGTTTCAGAGTACCGGACAATATGTGGCCAGCGAACAGCTTCTGGCCAGCGTCAACGTGGCGATCGCGCTGCAAAAGCCCCTGCTGATCAAGGGGGAACCGGGCACGGGCAAGACTATGCTCGCCCAGGCCGTGGCCCAGTCTTTGGGGAAGAAGCTGATCATCTGGAATATCAAGTCTACCACCAAGGCCCAGGACGGCCTGTATATGTACGATACCATCCAGCGTCTTTACGACGGGCAGTTCGGGGAAGAGGGCGTGGACGACATCGCCCGTTATATCAAGCTGGGCAAGCTGGGCGAGGCCTTTGAGGAGGAGGACCAGGTAGTCCTGCTGATCGACGAGATCGATAAGGCGGATCTGGAATTTCCCAACGACCTGCTCTGGGAGCTGGATCAGATGGAATTTTATATCCATGAGACGAAGCGCACGGTGAAAGCGAAGCACCGGCCCATCGTGATCATCACTTCCAACGCGGAGAAGGAGCTGCCGGACGCGTTTTTGCGCCGCTGCATTTTCCACTATATCGATTTCCCGGACGAAACGCTGATGGAGCAGATCGTGCGGGTCCACTATCCGGATGTGGAAGAGAAGCTGCTCAAAGAGGCGATGGACGTCTTTTATGAGATCCGTTCCCTGCGCGATATCCGCAAAAAACCCAGCACCTCCGAGCTGATCGACTGGATCAACGCGCTGCAGTTGGGCGGGATCCCGACGGAGCGGATCCGTTCGGCGCTGCCCTTTGTGGGCGTCATTGTGAAGAAGGACGAGGATCTGGAGACGGTGCGGCATAAGATGGCCTGAGGGAAAGAGCGCTATGTTTACGAAGTTTTTTTATACCTGCAAGGCAAAGGGGCTGCACATCACCTTAAGCGAGTGGCTGACGCTGCAGGACGCGCTGGATAAGGGGCTGGCGGACAGCAGCCTGACGCAGTTTTATTATCTGGCGCGGATGATTTTGGTCAAGAGCGAAACGGATTTTGACAAGTTCGATCTGGCCTTTGACGAATGCTTTAAGGCCATTCAGTCGGAAAACGAGGTCACCAGCGAGATGCTCCGCTGGCTGGATAAGTCCGATATGCTGGAGCTGGCCCACGAGGACGCCCGCAAATGGCTCAACGAGGGCGAGGATCTGCAGATCGATAAGCAGGATGTGGAAGAAAAGTTTAAGGACCGCCTGAAAGATCAGGATACGGAGCATAACGGCGGGAGCTACTGGATCGGCACCATGGGGAAAACCTCCTTCGGCAATCTGGGCGGCAACGTGGGCGGCGTCCGGGTAGGCGGCAAGACCGGTTACCAGTCCGCCTTTGCGGTGGTAGGCGCCCGGAAGTACCGGGATTTTCGGGACGATCGGATGCTGGACAACCGGCAGTTCCAACTGGCCTTCCGGCGGCTTCGGCAGTTTTCCACAAAGCTGGATGTGCCAAAGACCGAACTGGATATCCCCGGCACGGTGGATAAGACCTGCAACAACGGAGGCTGTCTGCAGATCGTCATGGAGAAGCCCCGGAAAAATTCGGTCAAGCTTTTGCTCCTGTTCGATTCCGGCGGCACCATGATCCCGTTTTCCAGCCTGATGAACGAGCTGTTCCAGGCGGTGCATAAGTCGAACCATTTCAAGGATGTCAAATGCTATTATTTCCACAACTGCATCTATTCCAAGCTTTACAAGACGCCGGAGTGTGAAAACGGCGACTGGGTGGATACGGAATGGGTGTTCCGCAACCTGGACAGCGATTATAAGGTGATCATCGTGGGAGACGCCGCCATGGCGCCGGAAGAGCTGTATTCCGACAGCGGCAATTACCGGGGGCCCAACGGCGGCCTTTCCGGCTGGGACTGGCTGCAGCTCATGAAGCGGCATTATAAGAAGATCGTCTGGCTCAATCCCAAAATGGCCCCGGGGCACGCTCCCTGGCGGGAGGCGGAGACGGCCATCCGGGAACTTCTGCCCATGTATAAGCTGACGGTAGAGGGGTTGAACGAGGGCATGATCCGTCTGATGCGAAAGGATTAAAGAAACGGAGAGAAGAAATAAAGAAGCAGCCATATCCGGAAGCTTTCCGGGGCATGGCTGCTTTTTTGTCCATCCTTTTTTGGTTATTCCCGTCCGTCCCAGCAATAGGTACACAGCTTGTCTGGATCGATGCCGACGGATTCCATCATGTCGTCCAGGCGGTGGTAGCGCAGGCTGGTGAAGTTGA
Source organism: uncultured Eisenbergiella sp. (assembly GCA_947598825.1). Classification (GTDB taxonomy): domain Bacteria; phylum Bacillota; class Clostridia; order Lachnospirales; family Lachnospiraceae; genus Gallintestinimicrobium. The sequence goes on from CANQFM010000008.1 coordinate 3,253, forward strand.
GCTGTTGGCAGATGCGCTGCACCATCTCCTGATACTGTTCGGAATCGGGGTCGGCATAGACGGCCAGATTCGGGTATTTGTCGCTCCCTTCCATCTCCCGAATGATCCGCCTGGTGATCAGTTCCATATCAGAGGTCGAGCGGGAGAAATTTAGATATTTGCAGCCGTAGAGCAGCGGAGGGCAGGCGGGACGGATATGTACTTCCCGGGCGCCGCTGCGATAGAGAAACTCCGTGGTTTCCCGAAGCTGCGTGCCTCGCACGATGGAATCGTCGATCAGAAGCAGGCTCCTGTCCTGGATCAGATCGTGAACGGGGATCAGCTTCATCTTGGCGATCAGATTGCGCCGGCTCTGCAGGGTGGGCATGAAGGAGCGGGGCCAGGTGGGCGTATATTTGATAAACGGCCTGGAATACGGGATGCCGGAGGCATTGGCATAGCCGATGGCATGCGCGACGCCGGAATCCGGTACGCCGGCCACGATATCGGGCTTCACGCTGCCTGCATCCCGCCTCGCCAGGGCGCCGCCACAGTTATAGCGCATTTGCTCCACGCTGATCCCTTCGTAGGAGGAGGAGGGATAGCCGTAGTAGATCCAGAGGAAAGTGCAGATCTTCATTTCCTTTCCCGGCGCCACAAGCGTCCGGATGCCCTCCGGGGTCATGACGACGATCTCGCCGGGGCCCAGATCCCGCAGGGGTGAGTAGCCCAGGTTTAAGTAGGAAAAGCTTTCAAAGGCCAGACAGTAGGCGTTTTCCTTTTGGCCCAGAGTGATAGGGGTGCGTCCCATTTTATCCCGGGCGGCGTAAATTCCCTTGGGCGTCATGATCACGATGGACATGGAGCCCTTGATGATCTCCTGCGCGTACTGGATCCCTTCGATCAGGTTTGGGCGCTGGTTGATGATGGTCGCCACCAGCTCCGTGGCGTTAATATCGCCGCCGCTCATTTCCAGAAAATGGGTGGGGGAGGTGGAAAGCAGTTTGTTGACGATCTCATCGGTGTTGTTGATCTTGCCGATGGTCATGATGGAAAAGGTGCCGTGGTGGGAGCGGATGATCAGCGGCTGCGGTTCATAGTCCGAAATACAGCCGATACCCATGTAGCCGTGCATCCGTTCCACTTCCTTGTCGAATTTCGTCCGAAAGGGGGCGTTCTCGATGTTGTGGATGGCGCGGTTGAAGCCTTCCTTATCGTCGTAGACCGCCATGCCGGCGCGCCGGGTCCCCAGATGGGAGTGATAGTCCGTTCCAAAATACAGGTCGAATACGCAATTTTCCTTTGATGCTACTCCAAAAAAGCCGCTCATGTCTGTCCTCCGTATGAAGCTGACCGGGCAGATGGTCCGCCAGGCTGTCACATTACAATTTCTGCCCTGAAAAACAATTTTATTTTAGCACAGTCGTTTTCATTGCACAAATAGAAATAAAAAGAGAATCCTTCGGAAAATTATACATTGCGAACAAAAAGAGGAAAGAATTTCTTCCCTGATCGCACCTGCTCTGCTATAATAAAGAAAAGGCGCATGAGACTGGCGCCAACGGAGCAAAAGGAGGAAAACGGGGTGGGCAATTATTATCTGGCAGTGGATATCGGCGCTTCCAGCGGACGGCATATCCTGGGCCATCTGGAAGACGGGAAAATGGTGATGGAGGAGATCCATCGGTTTGAAAACGGCATGAAGGACCGGGACGGGGAGCTGTGCTGGGACGTGGAAAAGCTTTTCGCAGAGATCAAGGCCGGCATGAAGAAATGCCGGGAATTGGGCAAGATCCCGTCGAGCATGGGCATTGACACCTGGGCGGTCGACTATGCCCTGTTGGACGAAAACGATCAGCTTCTGGGCAATACGGTAGGATACCGGGACAGCCGGACGGAGGGGATGGACTTAAAAGTATATGAAAGCATTCCTGAGGAAGAGCTTTATGAAAGGACCGGGATCCAGAAACAGATGTTCAACACGATCTACCAGTTGGAGGCGGTCAAGTGCCGTCATCCGGAATATCTGGAGCAGGCGCAGAGCATGCTGCTGATCCCGGACTATTTCCATTTCCTTTTGACCGGACGGAAGGCGGTGGAGTATACCAACGCCAGCACGACCCAACTGGTCAGTCCCAGGACGAAGGACTGGGATTGGGAACTCATCGAGAGGCTGGGCTTTCCTAAGAGGATCTTCGGGAAGATCCAAAAACCGGGGACCGTATTGGGCGCTCTGAAAAAAGAAGTGGAGGAAGAGGTGGGCTTCTCCTGTCAGGTAGTGCTTCCGGCGACCCACGATACCGGCTCCGCCGTGGTGGCCGTACCTTCCAATTCCCAAGACACGCTGTATATCAGTTCCGGCACCTGGTCGCTGATGGGGGTAGAGCGTATGGAAGCGGACTGTTCGCCGGAGAGCAGGCGGCTGAATTTTACCAACGAAGGCGGGTATGATTATCGTTTCCGCTATCTGAAAAATATCATGGGCTTGTGGATGATCCAGTCTTTGCGCCGTGAGGTGAACAACGCCTATTCCTTCGCCCAGCTCTGCGATATGGCGGAGAAGGAATCCATCGCGTCCCTCGTGGACTGCAACGATGCCCGGTTCATGGCGCCGGCTTCCATGATCGAGGCGGTGCAGGGATTCTGCCGCGAGAGCGGCCAGCAGGTGCCCCAGACGGTGGGCGAGCTGGCCTGCGTGATCTATCACAGCCTGGCGGCCTGCTATCGTAAGACAGCATTGGAACTGGAAGAGCGGACGGGCGTCCATTACGACGGGCTTCATATCGTCGGCGGCGGCACCAATGCGGACTACTTAAACCGTCTGACCGCCATGGCCACGGGCAAGACCGTATATGCCGGCCCTGCGGAGGCTACGGCCATCGGCAATCTTGCGGTACAGATGATACAGGAGGGGGAGCTTGCAGATCTGACGGCTGCCAGAAGCTGCATCTACGCTTCCGAAAAGATCAAGGTTTTTTGCGATGGAACGAAGTGAATTTCCGGCGGTTTTGCCCTTTGAACTGCATACCCATACGGTGGCCAGCGGCCATGGGACAAAGGATACGGTGGCGGATCTGGCGAAGGCCGCCTGCAAAAAAGGGATGTTTGCGCTGGGGATCTCTGAACACGGCCCTGCTACGCCCCTTTCCTGCAGCGAATCCTATTTCAGAGGATTGAAAACGGCGCCCAGAATGCGGGCCGGTATCCGGGTCTATTACGGCGCAGAGGCCAATATCCTGGATGAGACGGGACGGCTGGATCTTTCCGGAGATACGCTTTGCGGCCTCGATTTTGTGATCGCCAGCATCCATCCCAATTCCTATTTCTGCCCTGCCTATGAGCCGGTCCCCCTTTATGAAAAGGTGGCCGTCTATGAGGCGGGCAGGCTGCCGAAAGCCCATCCCGTGATGAAGGATGCGCAGGAGGCAGTGCGCTGCAATACCGAGGCTTATATCGGCGCCATGCAAAATCCCTTTGTGCGCGTCATCGGCCATCCGGACGACGTGCGTTATCCCGTGGATGTCAAGGCGCTGGTGGCAGCCGCCGTCCGCTATGGCGTTGCGCTGGAGGTCAACGAGGCTTCCCTGGAGCCGGGCGGACATCGGGGGGATACCCGCAGTACGATGCGCGCCATCCTGCTGGAATGTCAAAGGTTAGGCCATCCCGTGCTGCTCTCCAGCGACAGCCACGGGGCGTCCCTTGTGGGAGAGGCGCCGTTAGCCTGGGCCTTCCTTTCGGAGATGGGCTTTCCGAAGGAGCTGGTATTGAACCTGATGCCGCCGGAAACGTTCTGGTCGCTGAAACATAAGGCGCCCGAAAGATAGCCCGGCGGGAAGGCATCCGGTGGGAAGGTATCCTGCAGGAAGCCTGAAAGGGCGGCAGCAGATCCTGCAGACAACGGGGAGGCGGAAATGAAATACAGAACGGACAGATACGGCAATCGGATCTCGCAGCTTGGATACGGCTGTATGCGGTTTGACAGAAAAGGAAACGCCATCGATTATGAGAAGGCAGAGCGGGAAGTTTTGCTCGCCATAGAAAACGGCGTCAACTATTTCGACACCGCCTATATCTATCCCGGCAGCGAGGAATGTCTGGGGCGGATCCTGGAAGAAAATAAGTGCCGGGATAAGGTTTTTATTGCGACCAAGCTTCCGCAGTATCTCATGCGTTCCCTGCAGGCGGTCGAAAAAACTTTCTGCGAGGAGCTGGCGCGGCTGCGCACGGACCGCATCGATTATTACCTGATGCATATGTTTACGGACTATGCGGAATGGGAGCATTTAAAGGGGCTGGGGATAGAGGACTGGATCGCCCAAAAGAAAGCGGAGGGAAAGATCCGCTGTATCGGTTTTTCCTATCACGGGAATACGGATATGTTTTTGCGTATTCTGGACGCCTACGACTGGGATTTCTGCCAGATCCAGTACAATTACCTGGACGAGCATACCCAGGCGGGACAAAGAGGGCTGAAAGCCGCGGCGCAGAAAGGGATTCCTGTGATCATCATGGAGCCGCTCCGGGGTGGGAAGCTGGTAAATCTGCCGGAAAAGGCAAAGAAAGCCCTGGCTATGGACAGCAGGCACTATACCCCGGCGGAGCTGGGGCTGCGCTGGCTTTGGAACCAGTCGGAGGTCACCTGCGTGCTGTCGGGAATGAATTCCGAGGATATGGTGAGGGAGAATGTCCGCATTGCCTCCGAGACCGTTCCCGGGGAACTGACCCGGGAGGATCTCGATATCGTGGAAACGATCAGGGGGATCTTAAGGGAGAAGGAAAAGGTGGGATGCACGGGCTGCCGTTACTGTATGCCCTGTCCGAAGGGAGTGGATATTCCGGGTAACTTCTATTATTATAATCTGATGTATATGGAGAAAAAAACCTCGGCCCGCTTCGAGTTTGCGCAGAACATAGGGATGCGCAAGGAACCCGGGTTCGCGTCCCAGTGTGTGGACTGCGGCAAGTGCGAAAAGCACTGCCCCCAGCACTTGCCGATCCGCGAAAAGCTGAAAGAAGCCGACCGCGGCCTGCGTCCGCTTCTCTATAAGCTCGGGATCTTCGCCGCACGAAAGATCATGCTCCGATAAGGGCAGCAAGAAGTTTAAAATAGGCCGGTATCCTTTTTGCAGCCGACGTATATCCGTTGTCAGCGTAGGAAGGATATTGGTCTTTTTTTTGCACCTTTTTATAAATACCACAAAAATCCACACTCCATATTGACAATTATGTGGAATCATATTAAAATATAAAGAAATAGGACGTGGAAAGATGGATATTTACAGAAATATATTGTTGGATTGAGAAAATAGAGGCCGGAAAATAAGGCGGACAGGAGGAAAGTCGTGGAGAAATATTATACGCGGGAGATCCCCAAAACGGACCGTATCCCCAAGCTGGTAGAGCATCTGTTTGCGAAGATGCCGGAGATCGAATCGGCCAGGGCGGTGCTTTTGACGGAAAGCTACCGGGAGACGGAAGGACAGCCCATCATCATGCGGCGCGCCAGGGCGTTTGCGCACATCCTGGACCATCTGCCGATCATCATCCGGGACAATGAACTGGTCGTAGGCAGCACGACTATTGCACCCCGGGGCTGTCAGACCTATCCGGAATTTTCCTTCGAGTGGCTGGAGGCGGAATTTGATACCGTAGCCAACAGGACGGCGGATCCGTTTTATATTTCCGAACAGACCAAGAAGGAGCTGCGGGAGGTACATAAATATTGGAAGGGCAAGACCACCAGCGAACTGGCGACCGCCTATATGGCGCCGGAGGCGCTGCGGGCCATGGCGCACGATATGTTCACGCCGGGCAATTACTTTTATAACGGCGTGGGGCATGTGACCGTGCAGTATGAGAAGGTGCTGGCCATCGGCTATGAGGGCATTATTGCCCAGGCCAAGGCGCTGCTGGAGGCCTGCAGCGTAGGCGACGGGGATTACGCCAGACGCTCCCGTTTCCTGCAGGCGGTGATCATAAGCTGCGAAGCCGTGATCCGCTATGCCCGCCGTTATTCGGCGCTGGCAGAGCAGATGGCGCAGAAGGAAACAGAGCCCCAGCGGAAGGCTGAGCTGTTACAGATCGCCCAAAACTGTGCGAACGTGCCGGCAAAGGGGGCGAAGTCCTTCTGGGAGGCCTGTCAGAGCTTTTGGTTCGTGCAGCAGCTTTTGCAGGTGGAGTCCAGCGGACATTCGATCTCGCCGGGCCGGTTCGATCAGTATATGTATCCCTACTACAAAGCGGATCTGGACAGCGGCAGGCTGACCAGGGAAGCGGCCCAGGAGCTGATCGACTGCGTATGGGTGAAGCTGAACGATCTCAACAAGTGCAGGGACGCGGCCAGCGCCGAGGGCTTTGCAGGCTACAGCCTGTTCCAGAACCTGATCGTGGGCGGACAGGACAGGGAAGGGCAGGATGTGACCAACGACCTTTCCTTTATGTGCCTGAGCGCTTCGGCCCACGTCTTTTTGCCGCAGCCGTCCCTGTCCATCCGGGTGTGGAACGGTTCTCCCCAGTCGCTTCTTTTGCGGGCGGCGGCCCTGACCCGTACCGGCATCGGCCTGCCCGCCTACTATAACGACGAGGTGATCATTCCGTCCCTGATGAGCCGGGGGCTGACGCTGCAGGACGCCAGGGAATACAACATCATCGGCTGTGTGGAGCCTCAAAAGGCGGGCAAGACGGAGGGCTGGCACGACGCCGCCTTCTACAATATGTGCCGTCCTCTGGAGGTGGTTTTTGAAAGCGGCTGGGACAAAGGGGAATTTATCGGCGTCGCCACCAAGCCGGTGGAGGAGATGACCAGCTTTGAAGAATTTTACGACGCCTACAAGCAGCAGCAAAACTATTTTATTTCCCTGCTGGTGAACGCGGACAACGCCATCGATGTGGCTCATGCCACGCTGTGCCCGCTGCCCTTTGAATCCTGTATGGTGGATGATTGCATGAAGCGGGGGCTGTCCTTGCAGGAGGGCGGCGCCGTCTACAACTTTACCGGGCCCCAGGGCTTTGGCATCGCCAATATGGCGGACGCCCTCTATGCCGTGAAAAAGCTGGTATTTGAGGAGAAGAAGATCTCCATGGCGGATTTAAAACGGGCCCTTGCGCTGAATTACGGCAAGGGGCTGGACGACGCCAGCGTAAAGGATCTTTCCCTGCGCATCGTAGGCGCTCTAAAGGAGCAGGGCGTCGATGTGGGGGCGCAGGAGATCGCCCAGATCGTGGCCCAGGTGAAGCGGATGGAGGTCTCTGAGGAGGATAAGAAGAAGTTCCAGGAAATGCTGGAGCTGATCGATCAGGTGCCCAAATTTGGCAACGACATTCCGGAGGTGGACGCCTTTGCCAGAGATGTGGCCTATACTTATACCAAACCGCTGCAGGAATACAAAAATCCCAGAGGCGGTATGTTCCAGGCGGGGCTGTATCCGGTTTCCGCCAACGTGCCCCTGGGGGCCCAGACCGGCGCCACGCCGGACGGCAGGCTGGCCCATATGCCCGTGGCGGACGGCGTTTCCCCATCGGCGGGCAAGGATGTGAAGGGCCCGACGGCGGCGGCCAATTCCGTGGCCCGTCTGGATCACGGCATCGCCTCCAACGGCACGCTGTTCAACCAGAAATTCCATCCCACGGCCCTGAGCGGAGAAAAGGGGCTGGATAATTTCGTGGCGCTGATCCGTTCCTATTTTGACCAGAAGGGAAGCCATATGCAGTTCAATGTAGTGGATCGGGAAACCCTGCTGGACGCCCAGGCCCATCCGGATCAGTACAGGCATCTGGTGGTGCGCGTGGCCGGTTACAGCGCGCTGTTCACCACGCTTTCCAAATCGCTGCAGGACGATATCATCCGGCGGACGGAGCAGGGATTCTGACCGGGAAAAAGAGGGACCATACATGGACGAATATTTGCAGACAAAGGGCCGGATCTTTGACATCCAGCGCTATTCCATCCATGACGGCAACGGCATCCGCACCATCGTGTTTTTGAAAGGCTGCGTGCTGCGCTGCCGCTGGTGCTGCAACCCGGAATCCCAGGAATATGCGGTACAGACCATGATGGTACAGGGAAAACCCAAGATCATCGGCCGGGATATCACTGTGGCGCAGGCGATGGAGGAAGTGGAAAAGGACCGTCCTTACTACCGCAGGAGCGGCGGCGGGCTGACCCTTTCCGGCGGGGAAAGCCTCTGTCAGCCGCAGTTTGCCCGGGATCTTCTGCGGGCCGCCTGGTCGGTGGGGATCCCCACCGCCATGGAGAGCATGGCCTGTGCGAAATATGAGGCGATCGAAAGCCTCCTGCCCTATCTGGATCAATATTTAATGGATATCAAGCATATGGATCCGAAAAAGCACAAGGCTTTTACCGGCCGGGAAAACGGGCTGATGCTGGAAAATGCCGGAAAGGTAGCCCGTTCCGGCATGACCGAGCTGAGCATCCGGGTGCCGGTGATCCCGACCTTTAACGACACGCCGGAGGAGATCCGGGATATCGCCAGGTTCGCGGATAAGCTGCCGGGCGTAAAGCGGATCCATCTGCTGCCATATCACAGGCTGGGACAGGATAAGTATGAGGGGCTGGGCCGGGAATATCTGATGAAGGATATTCTGCCGCCCACCAACGAACATATGGAGATGCTCAAACGGACGGTGGAGCAAAACAGCAGTCTCATCTGCCAGATCGGCGGCTGAGGGAGGATGAAAAATGAGCGTTTTAAACGGCATGGACGATCAGGCAAAGCAGAGGATCGTACAGGAACTGGTGCCGGGACGGCAGATCACGCTGGCCCACATCATCGCCAACCCCGATCCCATCCTATATGAAAAGCTGGGGCTGGATCCGAGGGTAGAATACACAAAGTCCGCCATCGGCGTGATGACGGTCTCCCCGGCGGAAACCGCCATTATCCTGGCGGATATTGCCGTGAAATCCTCCGGCATCGAACTGGGCTTTGTGGACCGGTTCAGCGGTTCGCTGATCGTGACGGGCACGGTTTCGGAGGTGGAGGCATCCACCACGGCGATCCTTTCCTATGTGCAGGAGACGCTGCACTACACGGTATGTCCGGTCACGAGGACATGATCCTGCGCGGAGGGCAGGCCATGAAAAAGATCATTTTCATGGGGCGCAGCGAATGCGGCAAAACCACGCTGACCCAGGCGATGAGAGGGAATAAGATCCTCTATCATAAAACCCAGTACATTAATCACTTCGACGTGATCATCGATACCCCGGGGGAATACCTGCAGACCCACACGCTGGGGCACGCGCTGGCCCTCTATACTTACGAAGCCCAGGTGGTGGGGCTTCTGCTTTCGGCCACGGAGCCCTTTTCCCTCTATCCCCCCTGCATTACCTGTATGTGCAACCGGGATGTGGTGGGGATCGTGACCAAGATCAACGATCCGAAAGCGGATCCGGACAGAGCCGAGCGGTGGCTTCGTCTGGCCGGGTGCAAAACGGTGTTTTTCGTGGATTCCAAAACCGGCCAGGGGGTTTCGGATATCCTGGAATATCTCCGGGAAGCGGGAGATGTGATGCCCTGGGAAAAACCACATAAAAACAGATAAAAATATGTTGTATTATGTGGAAATGTGTTGTATAATGTAGCAAAATGATACGGCCAGAAAGAAAAAGAAAAGAGGAGGAAAGACAGGTATGGCTACCGAATATGAATTGAAGAAACAGATCTGCGACATCGGAAAACGGATCTACAACAGGAACATGGTGGCGGCCAATGACGGCAATATTTCCGTCAAGCTCAACGACCACGAGTTTCTGTGTACGCCCACCGGCGTATCCAAGGGCTTTATGACCCCGGAGTTCATCTGTAAGGTGGACGAGAAGGGCAATGTCATCCAGGCCAACAAGGGATTTAAGCCCTCGTCCGAGATCAAGATGCACATGAGGGTGTATGAGAAGCGTCCCGATGTAGGCGCCGTGGTACACGCCCATCCCACCTTTGCGACGGCTTTCGCCATTGCGGGGATCCCGCTGACCCAGCCTATCATGCCCGAAGCGGTCATCGCCCTGGGTTGCGTGCCCATCGCCGAATACGGCACCCCTTCCACCATGGAGATCCCGGATAACGTGGAAAAATATCTTCCCTATTATGACGCTGTGCTGCTGGAAAGCCACGGCGCTCTTACCTGGTCCGTGGATCTGCTGGCGGCCTACCACAAGATGGAATCCGTGGAGTTTTATGCGGAGCTTCTGTATAAATCCAAGATGCTGGGCGGGCCCAAGGAATTTGACAAAGAGACGGTGGAACGCCTCTATGAGATCCGCCGCCAGTTCAACCTGCCGGGCAAGCATCCCGCCAACCTGTGCTTAAACAAGCATACGTTAAACTGCCATAACTGCGGGAAGGGCAGCGCCGCCGGCGCCTGTGCCACAAACGGCTGTTCCGGTTCCGTCAACAGCGACGCCAAGACCTACAGCCCCGAAGTGGTGGCGGAGATCACCAAACAGGTGCTTTCCCAACTGGGAATGCAGTAAAGCCATGAAAAGCGAAGAAGCCATGATCGCCGATATCGTCCGGCAGGTGCTTGATCGGCAGGAGGGACAGTCCCGTCCGGCAGAGGGCGGTAAGCCCCTTTTTTACAGCACCCGGAATATCACCCTGGACGCGGCGGAGGCCCTTATGAAACGGGTGGAAGCAAAGGCGGCCCGGATGGGGATGCGGGTGGTGACGGCGGTGTCCGATTCCCACGGCAATCCCGTGGCGGTGCGCTGTATGGACGGCGCTTATATGGGCAGCTTTGACGTGGCCTTAAACAAGACCTATACCGCCATCGCTTTTCAGATGTCCACGGAGGAACTGGGACTTTTAAGCGCGCCGGGAAAGGAACTGTACGGCATCCAGTATACCAACCGGGGCCGGATCGTCATTTTTGGCGGCGGAGTCCTGCTTAAAAAAGACGGCCAGATCCTCGGAGCCTTCGGCGTCAGCGGCGGCAGCGCACAGCAGGACACAGAGCTGGCCCGGTATGCCCAGGGCGTCTTTGAGGAAATCGCAAGCACAGGAGTATGAGAAGCATGAATGAGCAAATGGTAAATGATATCGTAAAAGAAGTGATCGCCCGGATGCAGATCGCGGAGGCGCCGGCCGGAAAGCACGGCGTATTTTCCGATATGAACGAAGCCATTGCGGCGGCCAAGGCCGCCCAGGCCCAGGTTCGCGTCATGTCCATGGATCAGCGGGAGAAGATCATTTCCAACATTCGCAAGCTGACGAAGGAAAATGCCGAGACCCTGGCGCGCATGGGCGTGCAGGAGACAGGCATGGGCAACGTGGGGCACAAGATTTTAAAGCACGTCCTGGTGGCGGAAAAGACGCCGGGCACGGAGGATATCACCACGGTAGCCTGGTCGGGGGACCGGGGGCTGACCCTGATCGAGATGGGGCCCTTCGGCGTCATCGGCGCCATTACCCCCTGCACCAATCCCAGTGAGACCGTGTTGTGCAACGCCATCGGCATGATCGCCGCCGGCAACTGCGTGGTGTTTAACCCCCATCCGGCGGCCATTAAGACCACCATTTACGCCATCGGCCTGATCAACGAGGCCTCTCTGGCGGCGGGCGGGCCGGACAATGTGGCCTGCACGGTGGAGAAGCCTACCCTGGAAACCAGCGCCGTTATGATGAAGCACAAGGATATCCCCCTTCTGGTGGCCACAGGCGGTCCCGGGGTGGTGACGGCGGTGCTTTCCTCCGGCAAGCGGGGGATCGGCGCCGGCGCGGGCAATCCGCCGGCCCTGGTGGATGAGACGGCGGATATCCGCAAAGCGGCGGGCGACATCGTAAACGGCTGCACCTTTGACAACAACCTCCCCTGTATCGCGGAAAAGGAGATCGTGGCGGTGGACAGCATCGCAGACGAACTGATGCACTACATGCTCACGGAACAGGGCTGTTACCTGGCCTCCAAAGAGGAACAGGATAAACTGATAAAGACGGTGCTGACGCCCAAGGGCTTAAACCGCAAGTGTGTGGGACGGGACGCCAGGACTTTGCTTGGGATGATCGGCGTCAGCGTGCCGGACAACATCCGCTGTATCGTGTTCGAAGGGGAAAAGGAACATCCCCTGATCTCAGAGGAACTGATGATGCCCATACTGGGCGTGGTGCGGGCGAAGGATTTTGACGACGCCGTAAATAAGGCCGTCTGGCTGGAGCATGGCAACCGGCATTCCGCCCATATCCATTCCAAGAACATCGACAATATCACAAAGTATGCAAAAGCCATCGATACCGCGATCCTGGTCAAGAACGGGCCTTCCTATTCCGCCCTGGGATTCGGCGGGGAAGGCTACTGTACCTTTACCATCGCGAGCCGCACCGGCGAGGGGCTGACCAGCGCCAAGAGCTTTACCAAGAGCAGGCGCTGCGTCATGACCGACAGCCTGTGCATCCGCTAGAAAGGAGAATGGGATGGACGTAAACAATGTAAACGTGGAAGAGATCGTCAGACAGGTACTCCTCAGCATGGAGGGCAGGGGACAGTCGGCGTCCGCGCCAAATGGCGCAGCAGCCCCGTCCGGACAGGGAGAAAAAGCGATCCCCAAAACAGCCCGGGTGGCGATGCTGACGGCCCTGGAGCATTATGATATCAAGGAATTTCCCATTCCCGAGGTGGGAGACGACGACATTTTAGTGAAGGTGGAGGGCTGCGGCATCTGCGGCACCGACGCCCACGAATTTAAAAAGGATCCTTTCGGCCTCATCCCCGTGGCCCTGGGCCATGAGGGCACCGGCGAGATCGTCCGCATGGGCAAAAATGTCAAGAAAGACAGCGCGGGCAAGGATCTTCATATCGGTGACAAGGTCGTAACCTGCATGATCTTTAAGGACAATCCGGACATCACCATGTTCGATCTGAACAAACAGAATGTGGGCGGTGCGGACGTATACGGCCTTTTGCCCGACGACGACATCCACTTAAACGGATGGTTCTCCGACTACCTCTTCATCCGGGGCGGTTCTACGGTCTTTAACGTCAGCGATCTGGACCTGTATTCCCGGATCCTGATCGAGCCCTGCGCCGTACTGGTCCATGCGGTGGAGCGGGCGAAGAGTACGGGGATTTTGCGGTTCAATTCCCGGGTGGCCGTGCAGGGCTGCGGCCCCATCGGCCTGATCTGCATTGCGATCCTGCGCACCATGGGGATCCAGCATATCATCGCGGTGGACGGCGAACAGAAACGTCTGGATTTTGCGAAGCAGTTGGGCGCCAGCGGGACTGTCAACTTTAAGGAATTTAAGGGGATCGAGGCGCTGACCCAGGGCGTGAAGGACGCGTTTGGCGGCTATCTGGCGGATTTTGCCTTCCAGTGTACCGGCTCCCCTGCGGGACATTCCAACATCTATAAGTTTATCCGCAACGGCGGCGGCCTGTGCGAGCTGGGATTTTTCATCAACGGCGGGGACGCTACCATCAATCCGCATTTTGACATCTGCTCCAAGGAGATCACCACGGTGGGAAGCTGGGTATACACCCTGCGGGATTACGCCACCACCTTTGATTTCCTGAAAAGCGCGAAGCAGATCGGGCTTCCGATAGAGAAGCTGATCACCCACACCTTCCCGCTGAATCAGATCAACGAGGCGCACAAGACGAACCTGGCCATGAGCGGCCTAAAGATCGCCATCATCAATCAGTGACATGAGGGCAACGGACGCAGGAGGCGGAGAAAAAAGTGAACCAGGCGGTGGGAATACTGGAGGTCTACGGGCTGGTATGCGCGTTTCTGGCGGCGGACGCCGGATGTAAGGCGGCCAATGTGACGCTGGAGACCTTTGACAAAAACAAACCGGCCAACGCGGATTCCCTTCCCGTGCCGCTGCTTGTGACCGTCAAATTCCGCGGAAGCGTCGCGGACGTACAGGCAGCCATGGAAGCGGGGATCGAAAAGGCAAAACAGGTAACGGGCATCGTACAGACGCATATCATCCCGAACCCGACGGACGATACCTGTAAGATGCTGAAGCTGAGCGGCTTCGATAAAGCATAGACGTTACCGGGACATAAAAGTGAGCAGGCAGGCGGCAGGGCCTAAAGGGCGCAGGGCCGCCGGAATCAGAAGGAGGAAAAGAGAGAATGAGCAAAGAAGCACTGGGCATGATCGAAACGAGAGGGCTGACCGCAGCCATCGAGGCGGCGGATGCCATGACCAAGGCGGCGGAGGTGACGCTGATCGGGACGGAAAAGATCGGTTCCGGACTGGTGACCGTGATGGTCCGCGGCGACGTAGGCGCTGTGAAAGCGGCTGTGGAAAGCGGCAGCGCGGCTGCCACCAGGCTGGGCGAGCTGGTAGCGGCGCATGTGATCCCCAGGCCCCACGCGGATGTGGAGCAGATCCTTCCGCACATCTAAAAAGCAGAAGGGCAGGGGTGAGCGATGGGCACATCTTACGGATTTATCGAGATATCGGGCGTCGTGCCGGCGATGGACGCATTGGACATCATGTGTAAAACGGCGGACGTAACGCTGGCCACCTGGGAGCGCAAATTGGGCGGACGGTTGGTGACGCTGGTGGTGGAAGGCCAGGTCGCGGCGGTCAAGCAGGCGGTGGAAGCGGCTTGCAGCCAGGCGATCCGCAAACCGGTCTCCCACGGCGTGATCGCCAATCCCCATCCGGAGATCGTGCGCCTGGTCCATAAGAGCGCCAGCCGGTTCAGAAAAGAGGAGGTTACAGAAGATACCGATGTCAGACAGGAAATCACCTTCTAACCAGGAGAAAGTAACCGTTCCCGGCCAGGCCAGGTCAAGGCGGGGCCGGGCGGTGAAACAGGCGGATGCGGCGTCTGCGGCCGTAAAAGCCGGGGCAGCTTCGGAGGCTTTCTCCGAAAAAGCCCATGATACAGGAAAAACAAAGTCTGTTGCAGACGAAAGGTCTGTAGAGAAAAAGGAGGAGAAAAAAATGGCACAGGAAGCATTGGGAATGGTGGAGACCAGAGGGTTGGTCGCAGCGATTGAGGCGGCGGACGCCATGTGCAAATCCGCGAACGTGACGCTGATCGGGACGGAAAAGATCGGATCCGGACTGGTGACCGTGATGGTGCGCGGCGATGTGGGCGCGGTGAAATCTTCCGTTGAGGCCGGTTCCAACGCGGCCGGCAAGCTGGGCGAGCTGATCGCGACGCATGTGATCCCCAGGCCCCACAACGATGTGGAAATGATCCTGCCCAGCATCAAGAAATAAGGGACAGGGCTTTAAAACGGCGGATGCCGCCTACAGCGGCATCCGCGTGTTTGAAGGCTGCAAAACGGTTTGAAGACGATGAGACGGTCTTTGGGCTGTCCGGCAGAAAACAGGTGACGGTATGCAGACGAGTGAGATCGAATTTATCACAAGAGCGGTCATTGCCGCTTTGGAGAAAGAAAAACCAAATGAAAAGGGATTTGTGGTACCCGTGGGCGTATCCGCAAGGCACGTCCATCTGACCCAGGAGCATGTGGAGGTGCTGTTTGGAGAAGGGTATCATCTGACAAAGAAAAAAGAGCTGATGGGCGGCCAGTTTGCCTCCAATGAGCTGGTGACCCTGGTCGGCTTAAAGCTTCGCGCGATAGAGAACGTCCGGGTGCTGGGGCCCGTGAGAAAGGCTTCCCAGGTAGAGATCTCCGCCACAGACGCCATCAAGCTGGGGATCAAGGCGCCGGTAAGGGAATCCGGCGATATCGCAGGCAGCGCCCCCATTGCCCTGGTGGGCCCCAAAGGCGCGCTGTACTTAAAAGAGGGTTGTATCGTGGCCATGCGCCATATCCATATGTCGCCGGCGGATGCCCAGGCGGCGGGCGTACACGACGGGGATATCGTTTCCGTAAAGGCGGACAATGAGAGAGGGACCATCTTCAATCAGGTCAAGATCCGGGTCAATCCTGCTTTTACGCTGGAAATGCACATCGACACGGATGAAGCCAACGCAGGTCAGATCAAAACCGGCGATGAAGTGATCCTCATAAAAGGATGAGACGGGAGCGTTTATGATCATCGGAAAAGTAACGGGCAGCGTGGTATCCACGCGCAAGAATGAAAATCTGGTAGGCAACAAATTCATGGTCGTAGAACCGGTCGCCTCCATGGGCGCGGCAGGCAGCCTGGTGGCGATCGACAACATCGGCGCCGGGATCGGGGAATATGTGCTGGTGGCGCAGGGAAGCGCGGCGCGGATCGGCTGTCAGATGGAAAGCGCGCCGGTGGATGCGGCAATCGTCGGTATCCTCGATGATCCGACGGCATGGAGTAAGTCATGACGGCAGAACAACTCAGCAGGATCCTGAAGGAAAACGGGATTGTGGGGGCCGGAGGAGCCGGTTTTCCCACCTATGCAAAGATCGATCAGAGGGCGGAGACGATCCTCTTAAACTGCGCGGAATGCGAGCCCCTTCTGCGGCTGCACCGGCAGCTTCTCTGCCTGCATACGCAGCAGATCCTGGACGCTTTTGCCCAGATCGCTGCCACTGTGGGCGCCAAAGAAGCCATCATCGGCGTGAAGGCAGAATATCAGGAGACTGTGGAGGCGCTGAAACAGTATGTGCCCCGTTACCCCAATATGCGCATCCATCTGCTGCAGAGCGCTTACCCCATGGGGGATGAGGTGGTGCTGATCTACGAAGCCACAGGGAAGGTCATCTCTCCGGGCGGCCTTCCTATAGAGGCGGGCGTCGCGGTCTTTAACGTGGAGACCGTCTACAACGTCAGCCGCGCCCTGAACGGGGGACACCCCGTGACCGATAAGCTGGTATCCGTCGTGGGAGAGGTGAAAAGTCCCCGGACGGTGCGCGTGCCCCTGGGACTCTCTCTGGGAGAGACAGTGGCCCTTGCAGGGGGAGAAAAGGAGGAGTTTGCACCGGAAGAACTGTCCTATCTGGTAGGCGGTCCCATGATGGGACGGCTGGGCAGCCGGCAGGACGCGGTGACAAAGACCACCAATGCCATTTTGGTGCTGCCAAAGGGACATCCGCTCATTCAAAAAAGGCTCATGCCGGCCTCCGTCGGCATGAAACGGGCGGCCTCCGCCTGCTGCCAGTGCGAGACCTGCACGGATCTTTGTCCCAGACATAATCTGGGGCATCCTATCGAACCCCATCGGTTCATGCGGGCCATGAGCAGCCATGACAGCAAGGATACGGCGGCCTATCAAAACCTGTTTTTCTGTTCCGGCTGCGGCGTCTGCGAGCTGTTTGCCTGTCCGCAGGGGCTTTCCCCCAGGACGCTGATCGCAGAGTGCAAGGACGGGCTGAAAAGAGCGGGATTGAAAGCCCCCTCCGGCGTCGCGCCCTCTCCGGTGACAGAGGCCAGGGAATACCGGAAAGTGCCGGAAATGAGGCTGACGGCGAGACTGGGACTGTCCGCCTATGAGTCCAAAGCGCTGCTGGACGATAACGTACAGCAAGCAAAACGGGTGAAGGAACCGCTTTCCCAGCACATCGGCGCGCCTGCCCAGTGTATTGTGAGCAGGGGCGAGCGGGTGGAAGCAGGCCAGGTCATCGCCCAGGCGGCCCAGGGCTTAAGCGTTCCGGTACACGCCTCCATCAGCGGCGTTGTCACGGATATGGATCAAAGCGGGATCGAGATCACGGCAGACTGAAAAAGGAAGCGCAGAATATGTCGAAAGCGATTGGAATGATAGAATTTAAGACGGTATCGGCGGGCGTAAGGGCGGCCGATGTCATGGTAAAGACCGCGCAGGTGGAGCTTTTGGAGGCCCAGGTGGTCTGTCCCGGCAAATACATCGCCCTGATCGCGGGAGAGCTGAGCGCGGTAAAGAGCGCGGTGGAGGCTTCCCAGGAGACGGCCCAGGAACATTTCATCGACAGCTTTGTGCTGGGCAATCCCCATCCGGCCATTTTCCCGGCCATTTACGGCGCGACGAAGGTGGAACGGATGGACGCGCTGGGCATCCTGGAGACTTATGACGCTGCCTCGATCATCGTGGCGGCGGACGCAGCGGCCAAAACCGCGGCGGTGGAACTCATCGAACTGCGCATCGCCAAGGGAATGTGCGGCAAATCCTATCTGTATCTGACCGGAGAGGTGGCCGCGGCGTCCGCCGCCATTGAAAAGGCAAAGGCTGTTGCAGCCGAGGGCGGTATGTATCTGGATTCCACCGTGATCGCCCGCCCGGACGCGCAGCTTTGCAAGGCAATCTTATAAAAGGGGAGATAAGATATGCTGGCGTTGGAACGCAAGAACCTCATACTGGAAAAACTGCAGGAAGAAAAAAAAGTGGTGGTCAGCGAGCTGAGCGCCCTTTTTGGCGTTTCGGAGGAAACCATCCGGCGGGACTTGGAAAAGCTGGAAAAGGACGGACTGGCGACCAAAAGCTATGGCGGCGCGGTGCTGAAGGAAAATATCGGCATCGATATGCCCTTTCAGGTGCGCAAAAAGGCGAACATGGCCGCCAAGCAGCGGCTGGCGGAGCTGGCCGCCACGTTCATTCACGACGGCGACCACATCATCCTGGACGCCAGTTCCACGGCGGTATTTCTGGCCCGTGCCATCAAGGACAGGGAAAATCTGACGGTGCTTACCAATTCCGTGGAGATCCTGCTGGAGCTGTCGGACGTGACCGACTGGAACATCATCTGCTCCGGCGGCAGCCTCAGGGAAGGCTATCTGGCCCTGGTGGGGCCAAAGACCACGGAAAGCTTCTCCGGTTTCAATGCGGATAAGGTCTTTTTTTCCTGTAAGGGGATCGATATGGAACGGGGCATTACGGACGGCAACGAAATGTTTTCCCATGTGAAACAGGTCATGATGCAGTCCGCCCGGGAAAAGATCCTGTGCATCGACCATACGAAATTCGATCGGATCGCTTTTTCCCGGATGGCGAACGCGGCGGACGTGGACGCGGTCATTACGGATGAAAAGCCTAAGGAGCGCTGGCTGAACTTTTTTGAACGGTTCGGGGTAAAATGCGTCTATCCGAAGGAATGAACCGACCGGCCGCCATATTTTTTGTGAAAGATCACAAAAGATATTTACCTGGCCGGAAAAATTTAGTAAAATAAATACAGGTATTGCAGAAAATCAGTCATGGAAAAGGAGGAGGAAACACATGACGACACAGGAGAGATATGCATACGCCAAGGAGCGCTATGCACAGATCGGTGTGGACACGGACAAGGCCCTGGAGACTTTAAAGAGAATCCCCATCGCGATCCATTGCTGGCAGGGGGATGATGTGGTTGGATTCGATCAGGACGGCCCTCTTACCGGGGGGATCCAGACCACCGGCGATTATCCGGGACGGGCGCGCACGCCGGAAGAGCTGATGGCCGATATGGATGTGGCATTAAAGCTCATCCCCGGCAAGCATAAGATCAACCT
This sequence comes from uncultured Eisenbergiella sp., assembly GCA_947598825.1. Classification (GTDB taxonomy): domain Bacteria; phylum Bacillota; class Clostridia; order Lachnospirales; family Lachnospiraceae; genus Gallintestinimicrobium. The sequence goes on from CANQFM010000008.1 coordinate 22,562, forward strand.
GCACGCCAGCTATGCCATCTTTGAAGAGGGCGAGGCGGTGGATCGGGACGCCATTGAGCCGAAGCACTTTAAGAAGTGGGTGGAGTTTGCAAAAGAAAGAGGTCTGGGCATCGATTTCAACCCCACGTTTTTCTCCCACGAAAAGGCGGCGTCCTATACGCTTTCCAGCCCTGACGAAGAGATCCGCCAGTTCTGGATCCGCCACGGACAGGCATGCATCCGGATCTCCCAGTATTTTGCGGAGGAACTGGGACAGCCTTGCGTCATGAACATCTGGATCCCCGACGGCTTAAAGGACGTGCCGGCGGACCGCCTCGGCCCCCGCAAGCGCTTTGCGGACTCCCTGGATCAGATCCTTTCCATACCTTATGATAAGAGCAAGGTCTATGTCTGCTTAGAGTCCAAGGTGTTCGGCATCGGCCTGGAATCCTATACGGTGGGCTCCAGCGAGTTCTGCTTAAGCTATGCGGCCAGCCGCGGCATTTTAAGCCTGATGGACAACGGCCATTATCATCCTACGGAAGTGGTTTCCGATAAGATCCCGTCCATGCTGCTCTTTAACGACAAGATCGCGCTGCATGTGACCAGGGGCGTGCGCTGGGATTCCGACCATGTGGTGCTTCTGGACGACGAGACCAAGGAAATGATGAAGGAGATCGTCCGCAATGACGCGATCGACCGCGTTTTCATCGCCACGGACTATTTCGACGCCAGCATCAACCGCATCAGCGCCTGGGTCGTGGGCGTGCGCAACGTGCAGAAGGCGCTGCTGAATGCGCTGCTGCAGCCTGCCGAGATGCTGAAGAAGCTGCAGGATACGCAGAATTTCACCGAACTGATGGTGCGCCAGGAGGAACTCAAGCTCTATCCGATGGGCGATGTCTGGGATTATTTCTGCGAGAGCTGCGGCGCTCCCGAAGACGGCGGCTGGTTTGCCACGATTCAGAAGTATGAGGCGGATGTACTCAGCAAGAGAAAATAAGATCCTAAAGGGGGCGGCGCGTCCGGCGCCGCCTCCTGCGGTTATCCCGCCTGTTGGCGGGAGGGTTTTGCATCTGAAAGCATGAGGATGGGAGGAGATCAGTTATGAGGATCATGGATACAAAATTTGTCAGAGGTTTTATCAAAATGGCGGACGACGGCTTCCAGCAGGGCTGGCATGAGGCCAACGGCGGCAATCTGTCCTACCGTCTGACGCCAAACGAGGCGGAGAGCATCCAGAACCGTCTGAGCGATCACGACCCCTGGAAGCCCATCGGCACCAGCGTGCCGGGGTTGGCAGGAGAGTATTTCCTGGTGACGGGCAGCGGCAAATATTTCCGCAATATCATCGTAGACCCGGAAGCCAGCCTGTGTATCGTAGAGATCGACGACAAAGGGGAAAATTACCGCGTCCGCTGGGGACTGGTGGAGGGCGGCAGGCCGACCAGCGAGCTGCCTGCCCATCTGATGAACCATGAAGTGAAAAAGCGCACCACCAACGATCAGCACCGCGTCATTTACCATGCGCACACCACCAATATCATTGCGCTGACCTTTGTGCTTCCGCTGGAGGATAAGATCTTTACCAGAGAGCTGTGGGAATCCGCCACGGAGTGTCCGGTGCTGTTTCCCAAGGGCGTGGGCGTAGTGCCCTGGATGGTGCCGGGGGGCCGCGCGATCGCCGTAGAGACCAGTAAACGGATGGAATACCACGATGTGGTCATCTGGGCCCATCACGGGATGTTCTGTTCCGGGTCCACCTTCGATCTGACCTTCGGCCTGATGCACGCCGTGGAGAAATCCGCCGAGATTTTGTTAAAAGTGCTGGCGGTCCGTCCCGACAAGCTCCAGACGATCACCGTCGAGAACTTCCGCGATCTGGCGAAGGATTTCCATGTGACGTTGTCTGAGGAATATCTGTACGAGAAATAGAAGCCGTTCCGGGAGCCGGCCCTGTGGAATCGCGCACGACCAGCGTGGCGCGCAGCAGGATGGAGCCGATGGGAACATGGTTGAGCAGGCTGGAAACCGCGTAGTAACCGCACTTGCCCAGGGCCAGACGGTCCTGCCGGATCGTGGTCAGCGGCGGGAAGGTGTAGGCGGTCATCGGCAGATCGTCGAAGCCGATAATGCTCAGATCCTCCGGGACGCGGATATCCCGGTCATCGCATTCCGTCAGGGCGGCGATGGCGCGCATATCGTGGGAAAAGAGGATGGCGGTGACGCCCTGGGCGACCAGCTTCGGGATATAGGTGCGGGCGGATTCCGCGACGTAGTAGCCCAGACCGATATACTCCTCCCGGATCTCCAGCCCGTATTTGCTCATCGCGTTTAAATAGGCGCTGTATCTGGCCTTCAGGATATAGGAATCCAGAGGGCCGGAGATCAGGCCTATTTTTTTATGCCCCAGCTTCATCAAATGGCGTACAGCCAGATCGAATCCCTCCTGGCTGTCGCAGCCGACGGAGGCGATGTGGGGATTGCTCTTGACATAATTGTCGTAGAGGACGGTGGGGATCCGGGTCGCGCCAAATTCCTTCATCCAGGGATCCAGCAGGGAAAAACCGAGGATAAAAGACGCCTGATATCCCTTTTGCATCATGAAAACGCTATAGGGCGTCATGCGCTGGAAATCCTCGGTCATAGGGATGATATCGACGGTCCAGCCCTCCGGCTTTGCCATCTGGTTAAAGCCCAGGACGATGTCGTACCCGAACTGGTTGGGCGTGTCAAAGTCCATGTTTTCGATGATGATGCAGAGCTTGCGTTCCTTTTTCTGAAGCCGCCTGTTGACGTATCCCATCTCCACGGCGGTTTCCAGGATCCTGCGCCGCATTTCGTCGCTGATATCGGTGGCGCCGTTTAAGCCCTTGGAAACCGTACTCTTGGAAACGCCGAGTTTTGCCGCGATATCGTTGATCGTCGCCATAGGAAAGTCCCCCAAATATTTCGTGAAAATGACGAAAAAATTTTTTAGATCCTTTTTCATTATAGCAGGATGACATAGGAAAAACAAGGATGTCTCCTAAACTTTACGCCCGTCCGCCAAAAGAAAACGGAACGGGAAAAAGCATAAAAACGAAGCTTTCCCATTTTTTTGATACGAAATTTGCAAACTTTAAGTTTCGAAACAAACCGGTAAAAAAGATTCGTTTTTCAAACAAAAATGAACAAAAATAAATAAAATGGGCAGTAAAATTGTACATAGTAACGAAAAAATAGCCTTGACGACTATAAAATTCTGTGCTAATCTGCAGGTGAACGAAACTTTACAAAACAAGCCAGTTCTCACAAATTTTATGAAGGAGGAAGGAAATGAAACTCAAAAAAGTATTGGCTACAGTTCTGGCATCTGCAATGGCGCTCACCATGCTGGCGGGCTGCGGTTCCGGGGCCCAGGAAGCTCCCGCGCAGGTGCAGGATATTACGCTGAAAGTCTGGTGCCCGCAGAACCAGGTGGATACCAAGACTATGGAACAGCAGCAGGCGGCGTTTGCCGAGGCGCATCCGGAGTACAATATCACCTGGACCACCGAGATCGTCGGCGAGGATACGGCGAAAGAACAGATCCTTAAGGATGTGGGCGCGGCTGCGGACGTGTTCTTCTTTGCCAACGACCAGTTGGAAGAGCTGGTCAATGCCGGGGCCATCGCGCGGCTGGGCGGCGATACCGAGACTATGGTCAACGAAACCATCGCTCCGTCCGTCGTTGCCACGGCGAAGGTGGGCGACGCCCTTTACGGGATCCCTTTCACCCATAATACGTTCTTTATGTTTTACGATAAGACCTTGATGGATGAAAACGACATCAAGACCCTGGAGGGGATCGTAGGGAAGGACACCCCCGACAACGTATACAATTTCTACTTTGAGTCCGCAGGCGGCTGGAAGCTTGGCGCTTACTATTACGGGGCGGGACTGAGCATCTTCGGGCCCGACGGCAGCGACCTGTCCGCAGGCGTGGACTGGAACAACGAGACGGGCGTAGCGGTCACCAACTATCTGATCGACCTGATCAACAACCCGAAGGTCGCCTACGACGGCGAGATCGCGGTTTCCGAGCTGATCGAGGATCATAGGCTGGGCGTGTGGTTCGACGGTTCCTGGAACTATGACCTGTATAAAGGCATTCTGGGCGACGATCTGGGCCTTGCGACGATCCCGACCTTCAATCCCGACGGCAACGACTATCAGATGCTCGGCTTCTACGGCTCCAAGTGCATCGGCGTCAACGCCCAGTCCAAGAACATGGCGGCCGCAGTTGCTTTTGCAGCCTTCCTCGGCAACGAAGAGAACCAACTGCTGCGTTATGAACTGTCCGGTCAGATCCCGGCCAATATGGCGGCAGGCGCAAGCGAGGCCGTTGCCAGCGATCCTCTGGCGACCGTTATCGTAGACGAGGCCAACAACGCCAGCGTGGCGCAGCCGACCAACACCGTGTTTTCCAGCAGATATTGGACCTATGCCAACGCGATCCCGACCGAGATCAGAAGCGGCCAGATCACGAAGGACAATGTGCAGCAGAAGCTGGACGACTTCGTCGCTTCCATGACGGCAGAATAAGTTCCTCTGCTGCGCAGGCAGCAGAAAAACGAAACAGGGATGCCATTCATCCGGCATCCCTGTTTTTAAAAGCGGGAGGTGTTCCATGGGAATCTTTAAGAAAAAAAAGGAGCCCGTCTATTTCAGAGGCAGCGACGCTTCGGTGGCGCAGGCCTTTGGGCACGGCGATAAGATCACAAGGCTTTCCTTTTTGATCTTCGGCCTGGGCAATATCATCAACAAACAGATCGCCAGGGGCGTCATTTTCCTGGCGATGGAAATCGCTTATTTCGTCTATCTGTTTGATTTCGGCATCGGCGCCATCGGCAATTTCATAACGCTGGGGACGGTGGAGCAGGGGCAGGTCTATAATGAAGCGCTGGGGATCTATGAGTATTCGACCGGCGATAATTCCATGCTCTGCCTGTTGTACGGCGTGATCACGATCCTTTTGACCTTCGCCATCATTTTTGTCGGCTGCATGTCCGGCAAGAGCGCCTACGCGACGCAATTTCGCAAGGAGAGAGGGCAGCACATCCCGACCTTTAAGGACGACCTGGCCTCTTTGAAGGAGGAAAACATCCATTCCTTCTTCCTGGCCCTGCCGATCACAGGTATCGTAGTCTTTACCATCGTACCGCTGGTATTCATGATCCTGATCGCCTTTACCAGCTATGACCATGAGCATCAGCCGCCCGGCAACCTGTTCGAGTGGGTCGGCCTGCAGAATTTCTCCGCCATGTTCTCCCAGGGCAGCAAGCTGGCGGCCACCTTCTGGCCCGTCCTTTCCTGGACGCTGATCTGGGCGGTGCTGGCCACGTCCACCTGCTATATCCTCGGACTGCTGCTGGCCCTTCTGATCAACCGCAAGGGAACCCGCTGCAAGGGGTTCTGGCGTTTCATGTTCGTGCTGTCCGTGGCGGTGCCGCAGTTTGTCACCCTGCTGAGCATGCGGACGATCTTCAACGCCAACGGCCCTGTAAACGTGCTGCTGCGCGATTTCGGGATCATCGGGGCGACGGAGTCCATCCCCTTCTTTACCAATCCGCTGTACGCCAAGATCACGATCATCTGCATCAATATCTGGATCGGCGTGCCCTTTACGATGCTCTCCACCACGGGCATCCTGCAGAATATCCCGGCGGAACTCTATGAGGCGGCCAAGATCGACGGCGCCAGCGCGCCCACGATCTTTCGGAAGATCACCCTTCCTTACATGGTGTTTATCATGACGCCCAACCTGATCACCTCATTCACCGGCAATATCAACAACTTCAACGTCATTTTCCTGTTGTCGGGAGGCGGGCCGGATTCGCTGGATTACTACTACGCGGGAAAGACGGATCTGCTTGTCACCTGGCTGTACCGGCTGACGATCACGCAGAAGGATTACAACCTGGGCGCTGTCATCGGTATCCTGGTGTTCATCATCCTGGCCGTCGTGTCACTGGCAACTTACCGTCATACCGGTTCCTATAAAGACGAGGGGGCGTTCCAATAATGAAAGTAAAGAGATTTGTGACCAATACCGCCTGCCATATCCTGCTGGCGATCTTAAGTTTTATCTGGGTCCTGCCGATCTTTTATGTGGTGCTGACCTCATTCAGAAAAGAGGGCGGTTCCTATAAGAGCTATATCTGGCCGAGGGGGTACACCCTGGACAATTACATCAACCTGTTCAACGGCAACAGCAATGTAAACTTCCCCAGGTGGTTTGCCAATACGCTGGTCATCGCGATCTTTTCCACGGTGATCTCCGCCTTCTTTGTGCTGTGCGTTTCCTATGTCATGAGCCGCCTGCGTTTCAAGATGCGCAAGACCTTTTTGAACATCGCGCTGATCCTCGGCATGTTCCCCGGCTTCATGTCCATGATCGCGGTCTACTATATTTTAAAGGGGCTGGGATTTTTGGAGACGGGCGTGTTGAAGCAGGTGGCGCTGGTATTGGTTTATTCGGGCGGCGCGGGCCTGGGATTTTATATGGCCAAGGGCTTTTTTGACACCATCCCCAAGAGCATCGACGAGGCGGCTTACATCGACGGCGCGACGAAATGGGATACGTTCATCCATGTGACGATCCCCATGTCAAAGCCCATCATCACATATACGCTGCTGACTTCCTTTATGGGGCCCTGGGTGGATTACATCTTCGCCAAGGTCATCATGGGCAACGATACCCCTTATTATACCATCGCCATCGGGCTTTGGACGATGCTGGAAAAGGAATATGTGGAGTATTATTACACCCAGTTTTATGCGGGCTGCGTTGTGATCTCCATCCCGATCGCAATCCTGTTTCTGCTGACGCAGAAGTGTTATGTGGAGGGTGTGACCGGAGCGGTCAAGGGCTGACGCAATGGGCAGAAAAGAAAACATCGACATCGAAAAATTTGATCAACAGTTCCGATACGATAAAGACGATCTGGGAGCGGTCTGTTCGCAGGACGGAACCGTGTTTAAAGTCTGGAGCCCGCGCGCTAAAAGCGTGCGGCTCCGGCTGTTTCAGGACGGAATGACGGACTGTTTCGAGAGCCGGGAGCTTGTGCCCGACGGACGGGGCACCTGGAAATACGAAACCCCTCAGAATCTGCACGGCACCTATTACGATTATCTGGTGACGGTGGACGGAGAGGAAAAGCGCACGGCGGATCCCTACGCCGTCGGCTGCAACTGTAACGGCGGCCGCAGCCTGGTGGTGGATCTGCGCTGTACCGATCCGGAAGGGTTTTCCCAGGACAGGGCGCCGCTGCCGGAAACGGAACAGATCATCTATGAACTTCACGTCAAGGATTTTTCCTACGACAAAGACAGCGGGATCCCGGAAAAATACCGGGGAAAATTCATGGCCTTTACGGTGGAAAAGACCAACGGGGAGTATCCGACCTGCGTGGAATATCTGAAAAACCTGGGGATCACCCATGTGCATCTGCTGCCGATCTTTGATTTCGGCGCGCTGGACGAGGCGGGCGACGCGCAGCAGTATAACTGGGGGTATGACCCGCTCAATTTCAACGTGCCGGAGGGCTCCTATTCCACCGACCCGTTTGACGGGCTGGTGCGGATCACGGAGTGCAAGAAAATGATCCAGGCGCTGCACAGAAACGGGATCCGGGTCATCATGGACGTGGTATACAACCACACCTACCGGAAGGATTCCTGGCTGGAAAGGATGGCGCCGGGCTATTATTACCGCTGCTGGCAGGACGGCAGCCTTTCGGACGGTTCGGCCTGCGGCAACGATATCGCCGCCGGAAGGGCCATGGTGGATAACTATATCGTCCATTCCGTTCTGTTCTGGGCCAGGGAATACCATATCGACGGGTTTCGGTTCGATCTCATGGGGCTTCTGACGGTGGAACTGATGAACCGCATCCGGCGGGAACTGGACGAAGCTTTCGGAAAAGGAGAAAAGATCCTCTACGGGGAACCTTGGCGGGCCAACGACTCTCCCATGGAAAAGGGGACGATGGCCCCGCTGAAGGACAACGTGGCGCATCTGGATGCGGAAATCTCCGTATTCAGCGACGATACCCGGGATCTGCTCAAGGGAAACGTGTTTCACGGGGAGAGCCCCGGCTTTGTAAACGGCGGGCACGGTCTGGAACGGCAGGTTTTGCACGCCGTGAGCGGATGGCGGAAGGGACAGGAGGGGTTTTGCCCCAAAAGCTGTTCCCAGGTCATTCATTACGTTTCGGCCCACGACAATTATACGCTGTGGGATAAGCTGGTCTTATCCATGCGGCCGGGCCGGACGCCGGAGAGGGACGCGATCCAGGATCGGGGCGGAACGGAAAAAGGGACGGAGGATTTTACCGTCAAGCGGCAGGACATCCTGGCGGCGAACAAGCTGGCGGCGTTCATCTATTCCACCTGTCAGGGGAGGCTCTTTCTGCAGGCGGGAGAGGAATTTGGACGGACGAAGCTGGGAGACGGCAACAGTTACCGCTCGAGGCCCGAGATCAATATGCTGCGCTGGCGTCAGACCGTGGAATTTTCGGATCTGGTGGAATATTACAAGGGGCTGTTCCGGCTTCGGAAACGCCTTCCCGGACTGTGCGACAAATCGCCGGACGCCGCAGGGCGGATCCGGCAGGAGACGGTCCACGGCGAGGGCGTCGTCTCCTTTGTCGTGGAAAACGCAGCGCCCCAGGACGGCCAGACGGCGGAAGGCGGCTGGAAGGAACTGTTTATCGCCTACAATGCGGGCAGGACGGACGTTCTTCTGGATTTCCCCAGCGGGGACTGGGAACTGCTCGCCGACGGGACAAAGGCAGACTGCCGGGAAAAGGCGGTGCGCCATGCGGCGGATAAGCTGTCGGTCAAAGCGCTCAGCGGCATGATGCTGGGCAGGGTCGGCTAACAACCGTCCCGGTAGGCTGAGAGTTGCCTCGATAGGCTTAAGGTTGGCCCGGCTGAAAGCCGGGCCATTTTTGTGCAAACGGAGGGCGCCATGAGGTTTGTTTACGGAACAAGGAATTGGAATACATTTGAACGGGGAGAGGAAAACTGCTGCCTGATGACCAATGGTCTGGGCGGCTTTTCCTCCCTGAGCCAGATCGGCTCCTGCAGCCGCAACGATCAGGCCGTCCTGATGGCCTGCGTCCAGCCGCCGAACCACCGTTTCCTTATGATCCACAGGCTGGAGGAGGTCCTGTGTCTGGAGGGAAAAAAGCTTTTTCTTTCCAGTCAGGATCTTGCGCAGCCGGGGAAGCGGGAAGAGGGCTATCGGTATCAGGTCAGCTTTTCCTTTGAGGACTATCCCCAGTGGACCTATCAGGTTAAGGGCGTACGGGTCAGGCGAACGCTGGTTTTGATGCAGGGCAAAAACACGGTGGGGCTGCGCTATGAGATCTGCAACCGGAGGGAAAGACCGATAAGATTGGAAATGACGCCGCACCTTCAGTTCGTGCGAAAGGGGGAGCGTCTGTCGGCAGGCCAGCGCTTTGCGGTCAGCGCCGGGTTTGAGGGCGGATCCTGGAAGGGAAAGATCTGTTCCAACGGGCTGACGTTGTATTTTCGTACCGACGGCCTGTGGGAAAGGACACCGGAACGGTTTTGCGAGACGCTGCGCTACGCGGCCGACGAGAGGGACGGGAAAATGGAGCTGGGCCGCAGTTTTGCGGATCAGAGGATCTGTTTTGAGGCAGAGGCGGGACAGACGGCGGTATATGAAACTGTCTGGGGGATGGAAGAAGAACTGCCGGACATGGAAAAGATCCTGGACAGCGTCCGCCTGTTTCGGAAAAGCTGGATCGAAAGGGCGGGCTATGAAGGGGAACCGCAGCGGGCGCTGGTCCTGGCGGCCAGCCAGTTTATCTCCCTGCGGGCGTCCACCCAAAAAGCCACTCTACTGGCCGGTTTTCCTTTTTTTGAGGACTGGGGACGCGACACCATGATCGCCCTGACGGGCTGCTGTCTTTCCACCCGGCAGTATGCCCTGGCGGAAGAGATCCTGGAAACTTTTATGGCCTACTGCAAAAAGGGGCTGCTGCCGAACCTTTTCCCAGAGGGCGGCAAGGAACCCGTCTATAATACCGCCGACGCGTCCCTGCTCTTTATCCTGGCGGTCTATGAATATCACAGGCGCACCGGCGATCTGGCCTTTCTGGAGCGGGCCTGGCCGGTCATGGAAGAGATCGTCTCCTGTTATAAGAACGGGACGGATTATGCCATCCGGATGGAAGAGGACGGGCTGCTGACGGCGGGGCAGGGCTATGATCAGGTGACCTGGATGGACGTGCGGATCGGCGATATTCTTCCGACGCCCCGGCACGGCAAGGCCGTGGAGCTTAACGCGTACTGGTACAACGCGCTGCGCATCATGGATCTGTTTCAGAAGCTTTTGCAGAAAGGAACAGAAGAGTACGAAAAGACGGCGGATCTTGTCTTTCACAGTTTTGAAAAGACCTTCTGGAACGAAGCGCTGGGCTGTCTGAGGGATGTGATCCCGCTTTTGGAGGAAACGGACGCAGGGAAAAATACGACTGCCCAGGATCAGATCCGCTGCAACCAGATCTGGGTGGTTTCGCTGCCTTTTTCCCTGCTTTCCCCGGAAAAAGAGAAACGGGTGGCGGAGACGGTCTTTCAGAAACTGTATACGCCCTTCGGCCTGCGGACGCTCGACCCGGCGGACAAGGCCTTCCATCCGGTCTATAGCGGCGCTCAGTTGGACCGGGATCTGGCCTATCATCAGGGTACCGTGTGGGTATTTCCGCTGGGCGGCTACTTTTTGGCCTATCTGAAATGCCACGGCTATTCCCGAGAGGCAAAGGACGTGGTGAGAGAACAGCTTTCCTGGCTGGAAACGGCGCTGTGGGAGGGCTGCATAGGGCAGCTCCCCGAAATCTACGACGGGGAAAGGCCGTGCTTTTCCAAAGGCTGTTTTGCCCAGGCCTGGAGCGTGGGGGAGATCCTGCGGGTCTACGAGGCTCTGGAAGAAAAAGAATAAGGCTGTCATATCCCTCCGGGGGCGCTGTGTCAGGAAATCCTTGACAAACACAGCGCCCCCGGACATAATTTAGGCAGAAGAGCAAGGCTGAAAGGAGGAGAAAACCGGGATGATCAAAGGAGAGATCCTCGGAGAATGGATCGGGCAGCTTGCTTCAAAAGCGCCTACGCCGGGAGGCGGCGGCGCCAGCGCCCTGGCCGGCGCCCTGGGAACCGCTCTGGGACAGATGGTGGCCAACCTGACCGTCGGCAAAAAGCGCTATGCAGACGCAGAGGGCGAGGTCCGGGAAAGCCTGGCGAAGCTGGAAGAGCTGCAGGAGGAACTGCTGCGCCTGGCAGATCGGGACGCAGAAGTGTTTTCCCCGCTGGCGCAGGCATACCGGCTGCCGGAGGACACCGAAGCAGAACGGGCCAGGAAGGAAAGCGTCCTGCAGGAATGCCTGATCGATGCCAGCAAGGCGCCTCTTGCGGTGATGGAAAAAGCGTTCCAGGCCCTGGATGCCCTGGATCTGCTGGAAGAGAAGGGCAGCCGCATGGCGGCCTCCGACGTGGGCGTAGCGGCCCAGTTCGTCCGCACTGCCCTGACCGGCGCCGTGATGAACGTCTATATCAACACGAAATCCATGAAAGACCGCCAAAGGGCGGAGGCGTTCAACGAAAAGGCGGATCGTTTGCTTTTAGAGGGAGCGCGGCGGGCGGACGAAATTTACGACCGGGTGCTGCATAAGCTGCGCAGTTGAAAGGATGGGACCAGGTATGATCGAGTTAAGAGGGCCGGAGGTTTCTAAAAAAATAAAGGAACAGGTACAGGCCGCCCTGTCGGCCTATGATGGGCCGGTTCCGAAGCTTGCCATCGTCCGCGTGGGGGAAAAGCCCGATGATCTTTCCTATGAGCGGGGAGCGAAAAAGAAGCTGGAAAGCTTCGGGCTAATGGCAGAGTCCTACGCTTATCCGGAAGAGATCGGCGACGATGAGTTTTACAGGGCGTTTTGCAAGATCAACGACGATCCCGAGGTGGCCGGCATCCTTTTGCTCATGCCTCTGCCGTCCCAGATCCGGACTGAGAGGATCCGGGAGCGGATCGATCCGGACAAGGACGTGGACGGGATCTCCCCGGTCAATATGGCGAAGGTTTTTGCCGGTAATCCGGAGGGCTTTGCTCCCTGTACGGCGGAGGCGGTGGTGCAGATCCTGAAGCAGAACGAGATCGAACTTACGGGACAGCGGGTGACCGTGGTGGGCCGCAGCCTGGTGGTGGGCAGGCCCCTGTCCATGCTTTTGTTAAAGGAAAACGCGACGGTGACGGTCTGCCATACCCGTACCAGGGAACTGGAAAAGGTCTGCCGGGAAGCGGATATCCTGGTGGCCTGCGCCGGTCAGAAGCGGATGATCACCAAAGCCTATGTCAAAAAACAGGCGGTCGTGGTGGACGTGGGCATCCATGCGGAGGAAAACGGAACGCTCTGCGGCGACGTGGCCTATGAGGACATTCTGGATACCGCGTCCATGGCCACTCCGGTGCCCGGCGGGGTGGGCAGCGTGACCACGGCGGTGCTGGCCGGGCATCTGATGCAGGCGGCGCTGCGCCAAAACAAGACGAGATGACGGCACAAAAACAGCCTCTGCCTTCCAAAACACACCGGGCAGGCGGAAGGCTGCTGCCGGTACTGCTTTGCCTGGCTCTGCTGGCAGGGGCGGTTTGGCTCGCAGGGATCCAAAAAGGCCAAAAAGCCTATCAGACTTCTTTTTTTACGATGGATACCTATGCCACCCTTACCGTGTACGGGCCGGACAGAGAGGCGCTTGCCGAACAGGCGCAAAAGGGACTGGAATCTATGGAGGGGCTTTGGTCGGTGACGGATCCGGGCAGCGAGATCTATCGGATCGATCATGCCGCAGGAGAAACGGAATCGGTGAGCGCAGAAACGGCGGAGCTGCTCGCCTTTGCTTTCAAGATGGCGGAGCGGACCGAGGGCGCTTTTGATCCCACTTTGTATCCGGTCTTATGCGCCTGGGGCTTTACCACGGGACAAAACCGCATCCCGTCCCCGGAAGAACTGGAGGGCCTGCTGCAGCAGACGGGCTATGAAAGGGTCGATTTGCGCGAAGAAAAGGTATCTCTGCCCGACGGGATGATGCTGGATCTGGGAGGCGTGGCCAAGGGCTTTGCCGGACAGAAGACGGCCGTTTTTTTGCGGGAAAACGGCGTAACGAGCGCCCTTTTGGATATCGGCGGCAATGTGCAGGCCATCGGCGCAAAGCCGGATAACACCCCCTGGCAGGTGGGGCTTCGGGACCCGCTTTCCGACGGGGTGCTGGGGCGGCTGTCGGTGACCGATCAGGCTGTGGTCACCTCAGGCGCTTATGAGCGGTTTTTCATCGGGGAAGATAAAAAGCGTTACGGGCATATCCTGGATCCGTCCAGCGGGCAGCCGGTGGACAACGATCTGTTGTCCGTTACAGTGATCGCGCCGGACGGCGGGTTTTGCGACGCCCTTTCCACGGCGCTGTTCGTGATGGGAGCAGATAAGGCGGTATCCCACTGGCGGCAGTACCGGGACTTCGATCTGATCCTGGTCACGAAGGAACAGGAGATCTGGCTGACCCCCGGGGCGAAGGCGGCCTTTTCTCTGGCGCAGGGCCAGGAGGGCTGGAAGCTTAAAGAGATCTCCGAAGGCGAAACGGCGGCAGGGACAAACGGGGAAAGTATCGCCTGTCAGGCCGGGGATCTGTTCGCCCGTCTGGAGGGGTACACGACGGACTCCCCCTCTTTCAGCGCCCGGATCGACATTTCGGACTATTGGGGAAAGGAAGTTTCTTATGGCGAATGGGAAACGGAGCTGACGTTTGGCGGAGACGCTAAGATCGAGCGGCGTTCCTATCCTTCCCTGACGGAAATGCAGGAGGCGTTAGACGGCGGGGAGCGGGCAGACAGAGGGGCCGATTTGCAAACGGGGGCAGTCCGGCTGTTGTTCTGTTCCTTTCCCACGGCAGGGATCCACGCCCTGGATCTGTACCATGCGCTTTTAGAAAAGTACGCCTCCGATGAGCGGCCTGTCACAGCTTGCAGCGCGGACGGCGGGAACGCCTATTATTTTACTCAGGAAAAGACGGACGAAGAGGGACTGACGAAGCAGTCCTTTTGGGACGCCGGGATCAATCTCATCGTAAAGGACGGACGCGCCTACGCCCTTGCCCTCGCCTATGCCCCAAAAGAGATCGAAGAAGAGGAACTGCAACTGTATTTTCGCGCCTTTTACCGGCATTTTGCGGGCAATCTCTGGGGATGGGGGCTGGACGAGGAAAATTTGTACTGGATCGACCATGAAAGCCGTCTGACCCAAAAAGAGGATCCCCAGCGCAGCTTTCTGGAAGTGCGTAGGTTCGATCAAAACTGGGACGATACCCTCCTGGGGTACTTTGGATTGCTCAAAAGCGCCGAGTACCTGATCCCCCTGGACCATCGGAAACTGTCGGTTTCCTTTTCCCTGGAGGGAAAAGACGCGCCGGAGGCCGACTGCTATTCTCTGCTGAACGGCTACTGTATGGACGAACCCTATACCATGACGGTGAAGGATGCGGCCAGCGGCGCGCTGCTGCAGGAAAAGAGCGTTTCTCTGTGCATCGAACTGCCGGATACGGTAGCGTTTACTGATCTGGACGGCGACGGGTATTCGGATATGAAGATAGAGGCCCCCGTCCACGAAAGCGGGATGCGGGCGCAGATCACGGGGTACTCTGCGCCTTCTTATCTTTTGTGGGATCCGGAACAGAGCGAATTTGTATCCAGGACAAAAAAGGAAGTGGAAAACAGCCTCCTGGCAAACCGAAATGGCCTGACCCAGGAGGAACAGGCCCTGAAAAGCCAGCGGGAAAGGCCCGATCCCTTTGCGCCGGCATCGTGTCTGCCGGCGGGAGCTGACCCGGAGGCGTATATCCGAATCGCCGCCGATAGGCCCAGGGCATATACCGTACAAAAAGGGGACAGCCTGTGGCGCATCAGCCGGGACTGCTACGGAAACGGGGCTTTGTGGAAAAGGATCATCCGGGAAACGGGGGCGTCACAGGATCCGAATCCGCTTATGACCGGGGAGACGGTCTATCTGCCGGAGATTTTATATATCCGTAAGGATCCCTTTTCCCGGGGCGGCCTGCGGTCGGAGGGCAGCTTCTCCATCGAGATACCGGACGGGTTTTCCCATCACTTCCTGGCGCCGGACAATGTCAGGTATCTTGCCTATGAGGAAGAAAACGTGATCTACACCCTGCCGGTGGAAAATCCGACGGGAGAGGATACGCTTGCCGACGATGCGCAATGGGCCGCGTTTCAGAGGGAGGCAGCCCGGTGCGCGGCAGAGCTTTGCCCCGGCCGGGTGTCCGATCTGCGTTTTGAAAAATACTGTATGGAGGACGGCGGCAATCTGTACGGCTACTCCTTTTTCTATGATGCCGGGGAGCAGACCATAGAATATGCGGATTATTTCCGGCTGGGCAGGGACAACATGGCGGAAGTGATCGGGGTGCGCAGGCAGGAGCCAAACGAGGTGCTGCGCAACACGGCACGCTACATGGCGGCCAGCTTTACGGACTACGGCGGCAGGCCGGGGATGGGCTGGGGAGAGGATGCCGGACCGAACACGGGGGCTGAGGAGTGGGATTACCCCTATCTGCACAATCTATTTTCCATCGCCAGGCAGCAGTTTGGGGGGTAAAAGGAGGCGCCCCAAAATTTATCCTTGATCAAATCTTATCTGATCGGATGGGTGTCATCATAAACATACGCTGTCTCCAGAAATTCATCCGGATCCACATTATCAAAATGCTCGCGCTGCCACTTTGTATAATCAAAGCTTTCACGCAATATCACAGAAATAAAATGTTCAGCTTCCACAACGCCTAATTTTTCTACCAGGCAGGCCATCCCTTTATCCATAATTTCGGCTGTATTGTATCTCATATCTGCTCCTCCAGTCTTCTCACAAATCAATATTATACTCAGAAGTAACTCATTTCTCAACATTATTTTTCTATTGGGCGCTGCCTCCATCAAGGTAACGCCGCATTCGTTGTTTTTCAGGAAATACGGATTTCAGAAGAAGAGATTACCGTCTTTTTGAAACAATCCTCCTAAACCGACGCGCCCAGGATGGGCCGATTTGTGCAAAAAAATGGTTTTTTGAAAGGGCGGGGCCTTATCAGCTATAAAAACATAACAATTTGCGCAATAACAAAGGGAAATTCTGTTGTTTTTTGTTGCGTTCAAAAGGTGTCAAGAGTATAATAACCATATATGGTTTAACCAAAACCGCGGACATAAGAGGGAATTGACTATGGCATATATGAGGCTGGGAGATCTGCTCACCTCGGTGGGGCTGATCACGGAAGAGCAGTTGGAACGCGCCCTGGCGGTTCAAAAGGAAAATCACAAACGGCTGGGCGCCGTTCTCATCGAAGAAGGCATCATCAGCGAACAGCACCTCATCGAAACGCTGGAACTGCAGTTGGGCATCGATTTTATCGACTTGAGCAAGGTACATATTCCGATCGATCTGGCCCAGTTAGTTCCCAAAAGCATTGCCCGGCGTCACAGCGTCGTGCCTGTGAAGCTGGTGAAGGACGAACTGGTTCTGGCCATGGCCGACCCGCTGAATTTCGTAGCGATCGAGGACGTCCGCGCCGCCACCCGCAAACGGGTGACGCCCAGGATCGCCACCGTCGCGGCGGTGGATCGGGCTATCGCCACCCTGTACGGCAACGAAAACGCCGCCAGAGCCATCGAAGAGATGCGCTGGGAGGCGGGCCAGGGGGAGAACGTCCCGGTTCCCGTTGCCGAAGATCTGGAAGACGATACCCAGACCGCCCCTACGGTGCGGCTGGTCAATTCTATCATCGAGCGGGCCGCCGCCGAAAGGGCAAGCGACATCCACCTGGAGCCGCGCAGCGGAGAGCTGGCGGTGCGGATGCGGATCGACGGCCTGCTGCGGCCCATCCTTACCGTGCCGAGGGAACACCAGAGCGCGGTGATCTCCCGTCTGAAAGTCATGGGAGGCATGGACGTGTCGGAACGCCGGGTGCCTCAGGACGGCCGGGCCAACGTGCGGGTCAAGGGCCGGGACATCGATCTGCGTCTGTCCACCCTGCCCACCATCTACGGGGAAAAAGTAGCCGTTCGTCTGCTGGACAAATCCGCCCAGCTTCTGGACGCCGACGCCATCGGCCTGACGGGGGAGAACCTTCGCCGCTACCGCGCCCTGATCGAAAATGCCAACGGCATGGTGCTGATCGTAGGTCCTACCGGTTCCGGCAAATCTTCCACTATGTATACGATGATCCGTTCTTTAAACCGCGATGAAGTCAACCTGGTCACCCTGGAGGATCCGGTAGAGTATGACCTGGACGGCGTCAATCAGGTACAGATCAATGAAAAAACCGGCATGACCTTTGCGAGCGGCCTGCGTTCCATTCTGCGCCAGGATCCGGACATCATCGCCGTCGGCGAGATCCGGGACGGCGAGACGGCCGAGATCGCCATGCGCTCCGCCATCACCGGGCATCTGGTCCTTTCCACCGTACATACCAACGACGCCATTTCCTCTCTGGATCGTTTGCTGGATATCGGCGTAGAACCTTACATCATCGCCGAAGCCTTAAAAGGCATCATTTCCCAGCGGCTGGTGCGGCGGGTCTGCCCCGAATGCAGGGAAAGCTATCATCCCGACGCGGAGGAACTGGCCCGGCTGGGCATGAAGGAGGACGCGGACGTCACCTTTTACCGGGGACGGGGCTGCGCCCATTGCTATCACACCGGATATCGGGGACGGATCGGCGTGTTTGAGATCCTGATGCTGGACCGCAACGTCAAACGGGCCATCGCCGAGGGCCGCCACCGGGTGGAGATCACCCAGGGGCTGAACCGGGAACACTATATTTCCATGGCGGAAGAGGCCCGGCGGCTGGTGCTGGAGGGCGTCACCTCTTCCGAGGAGGCCGTGCGCATCCTCAATTCCACCGTTGACTGATGACGCCATAGATTTTTTGCCGGAACGAAACCAAAAGGAGGAAAACGCTTTGGCCCTGCCGCTTAACGATATTATTTCCCAGGCCCGCGCCCTGCGGGCGTCCGACGTGCATCTTGTCCGGGGGCTGCCCCCGCGGGTGCGCATCGACGGCGTGCTTCGGGATCTGCCCGACGCCCTGCCGCTGACGGAGGACGACTGTGAAGCATACGCCCGGCTGATGGCCGGAGAAGCCTACCCGGAAATGTCCCAGATCGGGGAACTGGATCTGGCCCTGCCTTTTCCCGGCGGGGTGCGCTGCCGCATCAATCTTTTCAGACAGCAGGGGGCCGTATCCGCCGCCATCCGTCTGCTGGCGGAATCCATTCCCGAACTGGACAGTCTCGGCCTGCCTCCCGCGGTGCAGGGCCTGCCCGATTTAAACCGGGGCATCGTCCTGGTCACCGGCGAGACCGGCTCCGGCAAATCCACTACGCTGGCCGCGATGCTGGATCGGATCAATCACACCCAGGACGCGCACATCATCACCCTGGAAGATCCGATCGAATACATATACACTCCCGACCGCTGTATCGTCAATCAGCGGGAAGTGGGCACCGACACCCGCTGCTACGCCGACGGCCTGCGGGCCATTCTCCGGGAGGACCCGGATGTGATCCTCATCGGCGAGATGCGGGATCTGGACACCATCGAGACGGCCCTCACCGCCGCCGAGACCGGCCATCTGGTTTTCGCCACGCTGCATACCAACTCCGCGCCGGAGGCCATAGACCGGATGGTAGACGTATTCCCTGAGGGACGGCAGAAGCAGATCCGTCTACAGTTGTCCACCACCCTCATGGCGGTACTCAGCCAGCAGCTTCTTCCCCGGCGGGAAAAGGGCAGGGTGGCAGCCTGTGAACTGATGATCGTCACCCCCGCCATCCGGAACCTGATCCGGGAGGGCAAGACCCCTCAGATCGCCTCCGCCCTGAGTACTTCCGCGGCGGAAGGCTCTATCACCATGGACAACAGCCTGATCGCCCTTTGCCGCCAGCGGGTCATTTCCGCTGAGACTGCCCGGCAGGCCGCCAGGGACGCCGAGTATGTCCGGCGCAGCATCCGCTGAACGCCGTTTCTTTTCGAGGGAGGGACTGACCTTTGACTACTTTTAAATACAGGGCACAGGCCGCCGACGGCTCCACTGTTTCCGGCGTGATCGAGGCCTACGACGAGTACGAAGCGGTGGAACAGCTCCACCGCAGCTTCCCCATCGTGGAAAAGCTGACCCCCATCCAGGCAAAGCGCCATATCAACATCGATCTGACCGAACCGCTGTGGGTGGAGGATAAGACCCTTTCTCTGGTGGCCAGCCAGTTCGCCATCATGCTGCGGGCAGGGTTGCCCATGAGCCGGGTGGTGGAGCTGATTGCAGCCCAGACCACGGACCGGCTCATGCGCCGCATCCTCACCGCCTGCGCCTCCGATGTGGCCGCCGGTTATTCCCTGGCCCGCAGCCTGGAAAAGAACGGCCAAAAAATTCCCGCCGTATTCATCGAATCGGTGCGGGCGGGAGAGGAATCCGGTACGCTGGAGGAGTCCTTCGTGTCCCTGCAGGCATATTATGACAGGGCGCATAAGGTAAAAGCCAAGGTGCGTTCCGCCCTCACTTACCCGATCGTGCTGCTGGTGCTGGCGGCCGTGGTCATCGGCATCGTCATGGTGGTGCTGGTGCCCGTGCTGATCCAGGTCCTGGGGAACATAGGGGATCTGCCCCTGCCCACCCGGATTTTGATCGCCATCAGCAATTTCTTCCAGAAGTTCTGGCCGCTGATGCTCATTTTGCTGGCGGCCGTTGGGATCGGGCTGTTTGGCTACGGGCGGACGGAGGACGGACGGATCAACCTGTCCAAAGTGCGCATGAAGCTGCCGATCCTGGGCCGTATCGCCCGGATGAACACCGCTTCCCAGTTCGCCAACACCGCCGCTACCCTGCTGGGGGCCGGTATGCCTGTGACCAAGGTAATAGATATCATCAGCCGGGTGCTGGATATGCGCTGCGTAGGCGTGGAGCTGGCCCGCCGCGTGGCCCGTCTGGAGTCCGGCCAATCCCTGGGCGAAGCCCTGGGCGACGTCCGCTATTTGCCCGATATGCTTTTGGAAATGGCGAAGGTGGGAGAGGAGTCCGGCTCGCTGGAAGATACCCTGCGCACCATCGGCGCTTTCTATGACGCGGAGGCGGAACGGGCTTCCGACCGCGCCCTGGGGATGCTGGAGCCTATGATCACCGTGATCATGGGCGTGGTGGTGGGCTTCATCGTCATTTCCATCTACATCCCTATCTTTACGATGTCCACCAGCATCGGAGGGGCGTTTTAAATCAGGTTTCAAAGGCTGCTAGCAACCCGGCGGCTGTTGAAATAGATGGTTCTTTATGTTCTTATTCTGAAAAAGGAGGAGAGAAGAAATGAGAAATTTACTTCAAAAGAAGCTCAATAGAAAGGGCTTCACGCTGGCCGAGTTGCTGATCGTCGTAGCGATTATTGCCATTCTGGTGGCGATTGCGATGCCGATCTTCTTTGGTGCTTTGGAAAAGGCAGAACGTGCGGTTTATGATGCTGATGTTCGTTCCCTTAAAGCTGCTGGTATTGCTTACATTTTGTATAATCATGATGATACAAGTAAAGTTCCTCCGGCGAGTGCAGATGGTTGGACTATCACTGGAACTGTAAGCGTAAATGGTGATATAACCGGCGTATCAGTAGCTGCTGCTAGTGGTGATGAAACGACAGATTACGATACTGAGTGGAAAACTCGCACTAAAAACGCACCTGTAACTTTGAAAGTCACGGTTAAAGAAACTGTAACCACAGATTAATTTTCTGCTTTCAACATCATTATCATTTTCTTTTTACTATATCAACATATACGGTTTATTATTTGCTGGTCAAACAGATATTGGTTCATGATTCCCCCGCCAACGGGTTGCGGCGGGGGCCCCTTCGCGGGGAATTTGGTTGGTATTGGTGTTACTGCAAATTTGATCAATAGGCAGAAGAGTATTTTAAGGCTTCTGGCGGAGGATTTAAGGAAAACTATGTTGATGGGTTCAGTAGTTTGCCGGGATCCAGAGTAATATCAGAATATGCTGTCGTCAATAAAGGTGGAGATGGTAATATGACAGTTTTTGTCTTTCTTAGCCCCATTGATTTAGAAACTTCTTCCGGCGACTGACTTTTATTGCAGAAATAAGAATTTTATTTATGCCACCCATCCGCTTACGGCTTGAGGCCGGGGATCGGAGCCAGGGGCGGGCTGTCCGGCGCGGACATTCCGGCCGTGGCCCTGAGCCATGTTTTTTAAACAAAAAAGATAACCATAGGAGGCAGTTCATGGCGTTTCGCGCCCTGCCGCCCTTCGCGGCGGCCTATCTGCTGTTTTTGGCGGCCCTGGCCGGGGCCTGCGCAGGCAGCTTTGTCAACTGCGCCGCCCTGCGTTGGCCGACGGGGGAAAAACTCCCGCGGGGGCGTTCCCGATGCCCGGCCTGCGGCCACGCCCTGGGGGCGGCGGATCTGATCCCCGTTGTAAGCTGGGTTTTTCTCAGAGGAAAATGCCGGTATTGTAAAGCGCCGGTGTCCAGGCGCTATCCGTTTGCCGAGGTGCTGTGCGCCCTGCTGTGGGTCAGCGCGGCGGCCCGGTTCGGCCTGTCTTTTGAGACGGCAGAGCATTGTCTGCTGTTTTCGATCCTGCTGTTTTTGTCCCTGGTGGACTGGGACGTGATGGAGCTGCCCGACGGGCCGATATTGGCTGGAACGGCGGCGTTTCTGGTCTTTCTTCCTGCTTACGAAGCCCCCCTTTTGCGGTTAAAGGAAGGGATCGTCGGCGCGCTTGCCCTGGGGGGCGGGCTGCTGCTCGTGGTGTTGGTCATGGACCGGCTGCTGGGCAGGGAGTCCATGGGCGGCGGGGACATCAAGCTGCTTGCCATGCTGGGGCTGTATACCGGCCCGGCGGCGGGGCTGTTTTTGCTGCTTCTGGCCTGTTTCATCGGGTTGGCGTTTGCTTTTTTGGGGAGAAAAAAAGGGGCGTTTCCTTTCGGCCCGGCGCTGGCGCTGGCCGCATGGCCTGCGGCGTTATGGGGGCGGGAGATCGCAGCGTGGTATCTGGGACTTTTCCTGTAGACGGGAAGGAGAAAAAGGAATGAGTGACTTAAAGGGAAAATGCGTGGGGTTCGACCTTGGCGGCCGGAACCTGCATATCGCCGTGCGAAACAGGAAACGTCCGGGGCGTATCGTTGTGACCGACACGCCGGAAGGACTGGTGCGGGACGGCCAGATCCTGTCCTGGCAGGCGATGAGCGATTTTTTGAAGGATCTGCGCAAGCAGGAAAAGCTGCGGGTGCGGGACGTATCCCTGGTGCTGCCCCAGCAGGCGTGTTATTTTCGCCGGTTCACGACGGTCTATATGACGGCGGAACAGTTGAAATTCAATTTGCCCTATGAGTTCAGGGATTATATCACGTCGGGCAAAGACGAGTATAACTATGACTATTCCGTGGTGGAAACGGTCCGGGACGAAACCGGCGCGCCCAAAGAACTGGATCTGCTGGCCGGGGCCGTCCGCAAGGATCTGATGGCGGAATACAACGCCATGTTTCACCGGGCGGGATTTCGGCTGCGCGCGGCGGTGCCCGTGGAGATGTCGTATATCAACCTGATCCGCGCCGCCGGGCAGGAAAGCCACGGCCACTGTATTTTGGATCTGGGCCATACCGGCATCCGCCTGTATATGTTCGCCGGAGATCGTTACGAGAGCGTCCGGGCTTTGGACTACGGCTACGCGGAGGTACAGGACGCGGTGGCGGATCATTTTGGCGTGGATCCCCGTCTGGCGGAAACGTATCTTAAAGAGGATTATGAAAAAGCGTCCGCCCTGCCCGCCTGTCAGGATATTTACGGCAGCATCGCAACGGAGGTCCTCAAGGCGGTGAACTTTTATCGTTTCAATAACCAGGGGAAAGAACTGACCCACATCCATTGCTGCGGAGGAGGAGCTAAAAACGCTGTCCTGCTGGAAACGCTGCGCGACGTCCTTCCCCTGCCGGTAGAAGATATAGGCGAATTTTGGGGCGAAAAAGATCTGCCCGAAGGCGCGCCGCTGGCCGCCGCGGCAGTCGGCGCCACCATGCAGTAAAGGAGGAAGCGGGCGATGGCCGGAAAGAAACAAACCAGGGAAAAGAAAGGGAAGCCCCCCGTTAAGATCACCCTGAATCTGTATGTAAAAGAGAAAAAACCGCTGCGGCTCTCCAGGCTGATCCCCGGCGTGCTGGCGGTGCTTTTGCTGGCGGCGTTGTTCGGAAAGTTCGCGGTGCTGGATCGGTACGCGGCGGTGGCCGCAGCCCAGGAAAAGCTGGCCGCCGAACAGGCCGAGCTGGACGCGATCCGGGAAACCTATGCCGATTATGATAAAGTGCTGGCGGAATACCGCAAGTACAATTACACCGGTTTTGACAGGACGATCGCCGATCGGCTGGATATCCTGGCGATACTGGAAAACAAGGTATTCCCTATGGGGGATGTGGAGCGGATGTCGGTCACCGGAAAGACGCTTTCCATGACCATTACGGGGCTGAGCTTAAGACAGGTGTCGGGCCTTTTGAAACGGCTGGAAGCCGAACCGCTGGTGAACCAGGTAACGGTGTCCACGGCGGGTTACGGCGAAACGCCGCAGGACGAAACGGCAGCGGCGGTCCCTGTGGCCAATATGACGGTAGAGCTGGCGGACGCAGATTCGCTGGAGGGAGGTGAGGACTGATGGCAAATCTCATGAACCGCAGTTTCTCCCGCCGGGAAAAGATCCTGATGCTGGTGCTGGCGCTGGTCGGAATGGTGGGGGTGTATTTTTATCTGGTCCACTTCCCCGTGACGACGCAGCTTGCTGAGATCGAAGAGCAGCGGGCAGCCGTGGCCGACGATACCGTTATCGCCCAGGCGCGCCAACAGGTGTATCAGTCCATGAAAGCCGAACTGGAGGAAATTTTCTCCATGCCGGAGGATGAGATCACCGTCATGCCCAAGTACGACAACATCCAGGCTTTGATGCGTGAATTTAACGTTATTTTTGATGGGGCCGATCCGGAACTGAGTTTTGATCCGGTGACCGTCGAGGACGGCGTTGCCGTCCGGGTGATGCGTTTTACTTTTACCTCCGATTTAGAGCGGGCCAAGGAAATTTTGGCGCGGCTCACGGGGACGGGATATCGCTGTTTGCTCGACAGCCTTTCCATCACCCCGGAGGAAGGAAATCTGGAAACCGACGTTCTCCAGGTGTCCGGTACGATCACATTCTACGAGCAGGCGGATTGACCCGCCTGTTTGCGCAGCGTTTTAAGCTTTTTGCGGCAGTCTTAGGGAGGTGAGCGCAATGAAGAGGCCTTCAAACCAAAAACGCCGGGCCGGTTTTACCCTGGCCGAAATACTGGTAGCGGTAGCGATCTTGACGATCCTGCTGGCTCTTGCCGTGCCCAACGTGCTGGCCTACTATCGAAGGCTCAAGCTCGCCGAACTGGACGACAGCGCCCGCGCCATCTTCATGGCCGCGCAGAACCGCATGACCGCGATGATCAACGCGGGGGAAATGGAAAAGCTGACGCCGAACGGTACGACCGGTATAGGTAGTCTTACCGTCAGTTTTCTTGAGAAAGGTTCTACCGGCGAGCTTCTGCCCGCCGGTTCCATCGAATCGGATCTGGCGCAGGGAAATTATATCATAGAGTATTTCCCGGAAAGCGGCGCGGTTTACGCGGTGTTTTTTACGGATGATAAAGATGGGATCAAGGACTATCCCGGTTCTTACAAAACTCTGCAATCGCGCGGCAGGACGGACCGTCTGGAGAAAAAACCGCTGGTGGGGTATTACGGCGACAGCGAGGAAAGGCAGATCGACCGCGTTGAGGTGGGACAGTTGCCAGTCCCTCAGGTGACGCTGACAAACGCCGAGGAATTGATGTTGGATATCGTGCTGCCCCCCATCACTTCTTCATCACCGGATTTTAAGGCAGAGAAGCTCAAACTGGAAGTGACGCTCTCCAACGCGACTTCCGCAAAAAAAACCATTGTTGAGGGCAAACCTGGAAACGGCACCACGATCCATCTGGCATTGGATACGCTGGAACCTTCTAATAATGCTGAAGCGCTTCTTTCTTCACTGGTAGATCCGAATGCAGCCCTGACCAACGAGTATAAATTCGGTGCGCATTTCAAGGATTGGGTTGGCAGTTCTGGCATTCAGCCGGGGGACGATATTAAGGTCACCGTGACCGTGTCCTATGCCAACGGCGGCAGCAGCGTGCAGTTTTTGCCCCAGACGGTGGTGGTGACCGGCAACAGTCTGTTTGCCAGTGTGGACGGCACGACTGCCAAAGTTGCCTACGGACGGCATCTGCAGAACCTGGATCCTGCGGTTTCCGGCGTGAAGGGTGATATCACCCAGGCCGAGCAGGTCAGAGAGATCGACTTTGAAAAAACGGGCGGAGGGATCGAATCCTGGGCCGCTACTTACGGAGACTTGGTCTTTGATCCTATTGAGAACGCGAAACTGACTTCTTACGATGGCCGCAGTCTGCCCATCCGTAAGCTGAATGCGCAAAACAGCTCGGGGAGCGCGGGACTGTTTGGGGATATTACGAACAGTTGCACACTGAAAAATATTGTTCTTATCGACGGTAAAGCGAATGGAACCACTGTCGGCACACTGGCCGGAACGGCCCAGGGCGTGACGGTTGAGAATTGCCAGGTGTATCTAGCAACGGAGGGCAAGGCTACCGGCGCTACGAACGATGCTCCGGCGGATATGCTTTCCGGCACGACTGTGGGCGGGTTGATCGGCAGCGCCACGGATTGTACGATTGAGAATAGTTTCGCATCTACCGTGGAAAATGGAAACACGGTAGGCGGCCTGCTGGGGACTGTCAGCGGCGGCACAGTGAAAAACTGTTATGCGGCGGGGTATCTTTCTGGCGGTACAGTAGGAGGCTTGCTGGGCGGCGCGTCCGGAACCGTGACGGTATCAGATTGCTATGCTGCGGGGATCATCGCCAAGGTTGACAGTACGGCGACTGTCTTGGCGGCAGCCGGACTTTGCCCGGACGCTATTTCGATCACAAACGGCTACGCCGCCGTGCGGTACGGAAAATCGCTGGAAGGAAAGACGGTAATCGGTACGACGAAGGCATCGGGCAATCAGATCCCTTATGTCAGACAGCCCGAAATGAATTATCAAGGTTATGGCAAGCCGGTAACCACCAGCGAACTGAAGAAAAATGGAACCAGCGGAACCTGGCTGCATGAAAAAACCGAAGAAAATCCCAATCCTCTTTTCGCGGTATTCCCTTACTGGCAGACGAAGGAAACAACCACGCTCCAGCCGCCTTATCCTTATCCCATGCTCAAAGGCAGCAGCGGCGGTAGTATGCCCATGATCCACTACGGCGACTGGCTGGAAGCGGAGAGCGGAGGATTTTTGGCGTACTATGAGAAATATAAGGATAATAATGTTTATGGGCTGCATACGAATTATGCGGTGGGAGATGATGCGGCTTCAACCGCTATCAACACGCTGACCGATGGTGTGGTTGAGGATGACGGTTACGCAATTCTCTGCGAGGGCGATGCGCAGCCGAGCATAAAGATCGGCGCAACGGAATACTCGGCGTCTGCGGCAGATCCCAATAAGCTGATCAAGCTCACCAATGGAACCGTCGAAATCGATGGCAAAACCTATCAGCTTTACGCCCTGCCGGACGCAGCGCTGGAAGTTCCGGCTTCGGTCGAATCCTATTATACAAAAGTTGTCGTGGGCGGAAATGAAAGTGAACCCTATTACTTCAACCCTCATTTTGCCTGCGAAGCGTTCGACAGCGAGCCGTTTGCTACTTCTACGCCTGAGCAGCTTGCTGAGAAGCTTGCCGTACCTCAACCTAAAACAGTGACCTTGCCTGCCGCATTTCCCACAGGAACCACCAGCGCGAATGATGTGATCATTCGCACGGCGCGGCAGTTGGCCGACCTGGCGGCATATACAAAATATGTGGATCCGTCGGTCGCTGGCGGCACGGCAAACGCCGTGTACGAAAAGGCGCTGGCATGGAATTATCATCAGTTGTTGGATATCGATTATACGACATATACGGGGCATTCTTTCCAGACTGGTAAGGAGAAGGCTTATGCCCAGCTCCCCGCCCAGCTTGTCGGCGGCAGCTATGACGGCTATGGGCACACCATCAGCAATCTGTATCTCACAGCCGGTGCTGATAACAACGCGGGACTGTTCGGCACGGTCAGAGCGGCGGCAGACCCTGTCACAGGCGC
Source organism: uncultured Eisenbergiella sp. (assembly GCA_947598825.1). Lineage (GTDB taxonomy): Bacteria > Bacillota > Clostridia > Lachnospirales > Lachnospiraceae > Gallintestinimicrobium. The sequence continues at coordinate 49,893 of CANQFM010000008.1, forward strand.
TGCTATCAGCGGTACGCTGCAAAATATACATATGCTCCAGATCGATGTTTCCAATACTTTATCCGCCAGCGTGCCTGGGAATTTCGGCTGTCTGGCAGGTGTGGTCGATGGAGGGACTTTACAGGACATTACCCTGGAGACGGTGGCCGTGAGCGACGCGAACGGCGTTGAAAATACCGGCGGTATGGTTGGTGAAGTCACTAATGGAAGTACGCTGACAAACATTGTTATCAAAGAATCGACAGTGACATCTACTTATGCGACGGACACCGGTGGCATGGCCGGTAAAATCACGGGCGGCAAGACGTCAACCGTCCGCCTGACGAACACAGAAGTGATCGGCGCTAACGGAAATACCGGTGGTATGGCCGGTGCGGTCAGCAATGTCGAGATGGAGGACTGCGGGATTTATGTGGAGGCGAACGAACCGGCCGATCGTGCGGCCAAATATGGAGATTGCACCATTACTTCAACCGGAGCTAATACAAATACAGGTGGTTTGATCGGTTCTGCCGATGAAAGCGCAAATATCAGTTCCAGCTTCGCGTCTGTAAAGGTCAGCGGCCCCAGCGGATCCATCGGCGGCTTTGCCGGTAAGCTTGACAAGGTAACCGTCAAGGATTGCTATTCTGGCGGGCATACCGTGGGCAAGAAGTATGACGGCAGCGATGGGAACGTTTCCGGCACCGGAAAAGTGGGCGGATTTGCAGGGAGTATTAGCAGCACTACTTTCAGCGGAGTATGTTATTCCACCTGCTCTGTGAAAAGCGACGATCAAAGCAAAAGCAGTCGTGGACGTTTCGCCGGAGAAGGGAATGTCAATACGGGCGCGACCATATATGCTCTGGGTGATTCATTTGATAGTGATGGGAACAAACAGGATCCGAGAACTGAAAACAATGTGCAAACTACTATGTCCGTGCAAAAGCCGGGTAAAGCTTCCTACCCTTATGACAGTATGTTGAACGGAAAGGAGTATCCTTATCCGAGCAATCAGACGACGCACTACGGTGACTGGCCGCAGGGCGGCGCCACGGCGGGGTGTTTTTATTGGGAGATTGAAGACGGACAGTATCATTTCTACCTGTTGGAATTGGAAATCGAGGATGATGACTGGCATGCGATAGGATTTAGTGGTAAAAATAGCGCCACGCGTATCGAAAATCTTTGTCATAATTACGATACCAATCCTATTACGGACTATGGGTATGGATTTTTTACGGCTGCCACGGATGGGAGCAAGTTAAGCGTGAATGGAAATTACAAACCAGAGGAAGAATATCCAGAATTAAAGACTGCGCTTGCTCAATATCTGCAAACATCTGAAACAGGGCAGGATTTTACGACTGTGGATAAGTTAACAGGGCAGGTTACGACCGTGGATTACTTTAATGTAAAGAAGGTTGTGACAAGCGGCCTTGGCCTGGAGGGCGTGACATTTAACTATGATAATCATCGTGTGGAGGTTGGCTTCAATCTGGCTTTTGGCGCGGCGTTGGCGACAGCAAACGGTGCTGTGGATGTGGATGGTAATAAGGTCAGCGAGGTACCGACTCAACGTGATCAGTATGGGAGAATAACATACGAGAACGGTGTGAGAACTTCGGCTTATCCTTGTCAGGTTCGGAACATCGATCAATTGACACATGTTCAAAATTATCTTGACAGTGCATTTGTGCAGGGACATGACCTGAATGGTTATCAGAGCGATAGCGGTACTATGCAGACAATTTCCCCTGCTGTTAATGGTACTGACTTTAAAGGAATTTATAATGGGAACTGTTATCGCATTCTGGATCTGAACATAGCAAGCGACGAAAAAAACGCTGCATTGTTTGCTGGTGTGACAGATACTGGCATTGTTAAGAATGTGATCATGTACTCCACTCATGGCGCAACGATCAAGGAACTTACCAACGGTAAGGCGTGCGTTGCAGGTATTGCAGGTGACCTCTATAACGGCGGTATTATCGAAAACTGTATCGTGGCGGGGTATACGATGCAGGCAGAATATAAAACTAACTCCCATCAAATCAGGGACTGGTGTATTGGCGGTATTGTCGGCTGGTTAGGTAGTAACTCCGGTATCAATAATTGTGAAGCTGTTGTAACATTGAAGAACACCAGGAACGATGTCGGACTTCTTGTAACTTCGGTAGATGGGGAGACTAAAACTACTGGGGTGTGTATGGGAGGCATTGTCGGTCATGTAAGTAATGGTGGGAAGGATTGGATTAAAAACTGCTATGCCGGAGGTACGATTTGGGACGATAGCAGTAATCGGACTGCCCTTATCAGAGCTGGCGGTATTGTTGGGTTACGAATGGGTAGTCATAATTTAGATTTGACAAACTGTTATTCTTACATGGGTTGGATTGGTGAAAAGGGGACAAACACTTCAGTATTTCCGATCATTGATCCGGAGAATCCTTACAAGGAAGGAACAACTGTTGAATTAGAGAATAAAAATCTATTTTATCTCAAAGATGACAGTAGTGATAACAGTATGGGGACACAGGATGATGTGGATCCTATAGACAATATAGAAGCGTTAAATGAACGGTTCAAACAGGTGGACAGCGAGGGCCAGCTTATCTTCCACCCTGCGTCCTTTATCAACGGTGAACAGGTGCCAGATCCGGCGCCGGCTGATAAGGATTTTAACGGCGCGGTGGTGTCAGTACCGATCAATGGGGCAGGCGATGTGCAATACGTCCACTACGGCGAACTTCCTAAAGATCCTTGATGCTTAACGAAAGGAGGCGCAACTGTGAAACGCATTCTCAATAAACTGAAAAACCGTCAGGGCGTGACGATCCTGTTTGCGCTTCTGGTGTTCCTTCTGTGCATACTGGCCGGGACGGCGGCCCTTACCGCCGCCGCGTCCAACGCCGGACGCTACACGCATCTGGAGAGCGATCAGCAGAAATATCTGTCGGTATCCTCCGCCACGGACCTGTTGCGGGGGGAACTTAGCGACCGGGAATTTAAGGCTGAGATCAAATATGTGGAAACATATGAGTGGTGGTACGAACCCGTAGAGGAAACGGAGTCCTCTGAAGGATCGGATCCGCCCGACGAATCGGAATCCGCCGAAGAAGAGGAGACGGTCGAATACACTCTTATGGAGACAACGGAGTATGAACTTGACCTTGAGGAAGCGACCTATGAGTACCAAGAGAAAAGTGGATGGAGAGTGGCTAACGAAGATGCTCCCGCTTCCATGTTTGAATCTTTGTTGGGAAATTATCTGAAAAGCATGTTTTTAAATGACGTGGTTCCAGGTGAGTGGTTTGATAACGCCGAGGTGGAGATACCACCAGACAAATATCCGAAACAAACCGGCTTAAAAAGGAAACTGTCGGTAGGAACAGATCTTGCTGAAAAATTGTCCGAAGTCAATGGGAAGATGGAAATCCCGAGCGGCGGCTATTCCATGACGCTTACGCTGGGGGCCGTCGATTCTGACGCTTCCGGCAGCGGTGGTTCTGGCGGCTCTGGGGGCGGTGGTTCCGGTGGCGATGAAAAGCTGCTTTATACTACTTCGATACAGATCCCTGCTTCTGCAGAGAGTTCGACTGTGACAGAGGTTAAGGAAGAGATCGTGGAAATAGAAGAGGGAGTGGGCGGGTCGCCTGGCCCTGCGCCCCCAACGCCACCCGGGCCGGGCGGCATCAATGTAAACGAAAAGGGTACGCGCACAACGACCACTACATTGACTTTTATTGTGAAGTGGGATAAAGAGGACGTGAAGATCACCCGGATCAAAGGAGGGGATGGCTGATGTGTGGAAAACTGAAAAACCGCGCCGGTGAAACGCTGGCGGAAGTGCTGGTTTCCATACTGGTCATCGCCTTTGCCGTGCTTCTTTTGGCATCCATGGTCAGCGCCTCCGGCAGTATCGACCTCTCCACCAGGGAACGCGATGAAAAGTTTTACCAGGATCTGACTAACGCCGAGACACATCATCGAAACGAGGGTTCGCCGGTGACGGTAAATGTTACCGTCACATGGACACCGGAAGATTCCGTTCCCATCGATTGGACATTTAAGGATGTAGATGTTTACGGCGAAAACGGTCTGGCATCCTACGCGAAGGAGGATTGAGATGAAAAAAAAGCTATCCTGCCGGAGCGGCTTTTCCCTTTCAGAAATGTTGATGGTGGTGGCCATTCTTGCGTTGGTGTCTGCCGCTGGTGCTGCAGGCGCCAGCGGCGTGCTGGCCAGCCGCAACAATATGATCCAGGCCGCCGACGCGGAGATACTTGGCTCTACCGCAGCCCAGGTCATTGCCGATGAATTGCGGTTTGGACAGAACATTTCCATTTCTGGCGATTATGTCCATCTGGACAGCACCTCTTTCGGGGAGGGCATCGATCTGAAGCTTGATGGCGGTAAGCTGATAGCCGGGGGCAATCAGATCCTTGGCGCCAAGGCATACAGCGGCTTACTGCTTGACGGTTTGACTTTTAAAGAAGTTGATAGTGGAAACGTTGAAGTCAGCCTTTCCGTCAATAGGGACGGCGCCAGCCTGTGGAGCGAGACGTTCACAGTGGTTCCGCTAAACGGGATCGGCGGCTGAAATGTCACGATCTGCTGTTTTTCGGTTTGCCGCTATTTTTTGCATCGGTTTGTCGTTATTTTTGCACGGGTTGACAGACAATAAAAGAACAGGTATAAGGCCTGTTTTTTTATTGCCTGTGTCTGAGCGGCTCTCATATTGGGGTAGGAAGATCTACCGCCCGTTGGAACTGAAAAAGAGAAGCAGTCTTACAGCAGAGAGCATCCGGTCAGATCCCGTACTTTTTGTATAGCCTTGCCCTCGTGCGGGCATATCTGGTAGCGGCGATCGCATCCAGGAAACGTCCCTCGTCCAGAAGGCGTTCGATCAGTTTGTCAAGACGTTCCTTTTCGGTTTGCCCTTTGGCCTTATCGGTTTGCCCTTCGGCCAGCCCTTCCGCTTTTTTCAGGGTTTTGCCTTTGGCACTTCCTTCATTACGGGGTATTTCGTCCCCTTTTTCAAAATCCTGATCCATATTCAGTTTATCCTCCTTTGCAAAGAGATTAAAGGGCGGCTCTGATGGCGCGGTTTGGCCGATCAGATTCCGTATTCTTTATACAGCCTTGCCCTTATTCGTGCGCTTCTGGCGGCTTTAGCTGCGTCTTGAAATCTTTTTTCGTCCAGCAGTTGCCCGATCAATTTACCGAAGCGTTCCTCACGGGCTTTTCCTTCGGCCAGCCCTTCCGCTTTTCCCAAAGCCCTTCCTTCATTTCGGAGCATTTCGCCCCATTCTTCAAATGCCCGATTCATATTCAGTTTATCCTCCTTTGCACGTTGATGATGTTTTTTGTTGATCTCCAGGGATCTTAAGTCCAGCATGGCGCAGAGCATGTCGTAGACGTCCTCGTCCATGGCGGCAAAACGATCCCGATGGTCCTCCAGATAGGAGATAAAAGCTTTCCGGTCATTACGGCGTTTCAGCAGGCCGATCAGTTCCCGGAGATTAGTCTGAAATAATGTTTCATCGAGGGAGGCCAGGTGGATCACATGGATGCGATAATCCTGCAGCAGCGCCCGCGTGCGGTCATCCATGGCCCCCTGATCCAGAATATCGCTGAGCCTGAGGGCGGCGTCCCATTCGCCGGAGCCGTGGAAGAGGATCAGCGTTACGACAGGGATCAGCCGGTCGGATCCCCTGATCCCGGAAAGGATCTCTTCCGGCGTTTTGAGGTCTTGCTGCTGGGCATGGAGCTTTTTCAGCCGCCGGAGCTGTTTCTGGTAGTCGGCGATATCGTACTCGGCGCAGCGGAAGGGCATGCAGTAGTTGATCCGCTCCTGGTTTTCCACGGCGAAAAGAAGGAAACGGCCGTTTCGATGAAGCATTTTCAGAACATCGCGCTGTCTTGTGGCGCGGTAGCTGTTTCCGCTCCTGGAGCGGAAGGTTTCCCGGGAGAAGGTCTGAACATCTGAAAGATCCCGGGCAGAGACGACAGGCTGTCCGTGATAGAGGACGCCGTTGAGAAGATCCGCCATCACGGATTCCCGATTGAGGTAGGCGGAAAGAAGCTTGTCTTTTTGACCCATGAGTCTCCTTAAAGCTGAGTATAAAATGTGATGAAAAGGGTTTAAAAGAGCGGCCCGGAGCGGGCGCGGATACCGACAGAGCATAGTGCCCTGTCGCATAAGACCGGGATCTGGCGATCCCGATGAAAAGTCCGGCAGCTTTGCGACTGCGGTTCTGAGATATTTTTACTGTATCACACAAAGGAAAAAATGGCAAGGAAAAATGTAACGGGTCAAACTGCCGTATAGCGTACAAAATCACGTTGACAGGAAAAAACGCTAGTGGTAGTATAATAAATGAAAAGGCTCCCGTAAAGCAAACGGTTGGCCTCAGTTGAATGTTACTTTTCAAAAAAGCAACCTAACTTTAGTCGGGGCGGTTGCTTTTTTGATGCTTCTTTTTCATCCGCTGGAGGATCTCAACGACCTTGACGGCAGAGCCGATCAGGGACGCTGTGATCTCCATAATGCGGAGAATAGTATTCATCCTATGTACCTTTCGCTTTATTTTCCATCTGAATCACCTCCGATGATTTTGGAAGTTCTCGGATGCAAATCCGGCAAAAGGCCAACCGCTTACCCGTTTTGGGAGCCTGGCCCTTAAGGGCTGATTACAAGATAACACAATGGAAATTTTAGAGCGATTAACGATTTTGACGAGACGCTGCGGGGCAGCCTGGCGGATTTCGTCACGGTCGGTAGGGATAAGGAGATCCCGTCACATTCCGGGACGGCACGGAGATACAGGATACAATTGTAGTAATTATCAAGAAAATGTTTCTTCGTTTGATGGAAAAATTGGGTTACGATGTCGAATTAACCTATGTGAAATGGGAGGATGTATAGTGTGAATGGTGAAATCAATGAAAAAGATTGGAAGCTGTTTCGGAAGAAACTGTCGGTCTGGCAGGAAGATTGCATGAATCGTTTAAACAAAGAATATATAGAGATCCTGTCTCAAGAAGGTAAAAATCCATCAGATATTTTCTGGGAGCTGGAGGGCAGGATCAAACGTGACAAGAAGCTGACTGGAGTTATAGCACGCGATATGAGACGCTCCAATATGTACGAACTACTTATAGATTTGTTGAGAGAAGATGTCATTACGCTGGAGGATCTTTCGGATTTCAGCGAAGAACTTCAAGAGAGGCTGCGGTGGTTCGTGAAGACGTGGGGAAATGATGGAACACAGATCTAAGGATACTCGGAGGAAGCGCAATTCCTAGGGTATTAGCAGTAGTACTTGGAGCAAGGTATCAGCATTGTAATTTTTCTCTTGACAGTCCTGCGCCGTTATGCTAGAGTATCCGTAAATCAGGATCCTTTCGGGGTTTGGGATAAGACTGTGAAGGGAAAGAGTAAGATGGCAGGGAACCTACAGAAAGCCGCCGGCTGATGAGAGGCGCAGGGGAACGCGATCTGAATACATCCCGGAGTCGTGCATCGAAAGCAGGCGATGGCTTACTTCCGTAAGCTGTTGCGTAAGATCCGTATGCTGCAGTTTGGGATCTTTTGCAAGTAGGCTGCAACGGGTGCGCCCGTTATCGCGCAGGGGTATCGTCCGGCGCCATCAGGCCAGGGATCGTACTCCATGAGGCGGACAGTACGAGCTGTCCGTGAAAAAAGGTGGTAACACGAAGCGCAGGCCCTCGTCCTTTTCGGATGGAGGGCCTTTTCATACGCCCGTTACAGACGGGCTTTTTAACGGCCGGAAGCGGAATGTTTTCCGCTACAGGCCTGGAAACGGGATGGAGGATAGTGTGAAAAATGAGTTCGATAACTCATTGTTTCACAAAACGAAGTTCCTTCGTTTGGCTATTTGTGCCGGAGCGTCACAAATAGCCCTGATGGCAGATGAGAAACCGCATTCGCGGATTTCTCGAGAGGAGGCGAAGACTCCTCTTTGCCCCGTCGTGTAAACGCTCCGGGATGGAGGAAAAAATGACAGTATCGGAAGAACTCAAACAAAGGGGCCTCATCGCCCAGATGACCGATGAGGCAGAGATCAGCGAACTGATCGACAACGGAAAGGCCGTTTTTTATATCGGCTTTGATCCTACGGCGGATAGCCTGCATGTGGGGCATTTTATGGCGCTCTGCCTGATGAAGCGCCTGCAGATGGCCGGGAACAAGCCCATCGCCCTCATCGGCGGCGGCACCGGCATGATCGGGGATCCGTCCGGACGCAGCGACCTGCGGCAAATGATGACCGTGGAAACCATTCAGCACAACTGCGAGTGCTTCAAAAAACAGATGAGCCGATTTATCGACTTTTCGGACGGCAGGGCGCTGATGGTCAACAATGCGGACTGGCTGTTAAATCTTAACTATGTGGAGCTTCTGCGGGAGGTGGGCGCCTGCTTTTCCGTCAACAACATGCTGCGGGCGGAGTGCTATAAGCAGCGTATGGCCAAGGGCTTAAGCTTTCTGGAATTTAATTATATGATCATGCAGAGCTACGATTTTTATATGCTCTACCAGAAATACGGCTGCAATATGCAGTTCGGCGGCGACGACCAGTGGTCCAATATGCTGGGCGGCACGGAGCTGATCCGGCGCAAGCTGGGTAAGGACGCCTATGCCATGACCATTACGCTTTTATTAAATTCCGAAGGCAAGAAGATGGGAAAGACCGCCAGAGGGGCCGTGTGGCTGGATCCCGACAAGACTTCGCCCTTCGACTTTTACCAGTATTGGAGGAATGTGTCCGACGCGGACGTGATGAAGTGTCTCAAGATGCTCACTTTCCTGCCTATGGAGCAGATCAAAGAGATGGAAAAGTGGGAAGGCGGCCAGCTCAATACCGCCAAGGAGATTTTGGCGAAGGAGCTGACGGCGCTGGTACACGGAGAAGAGGAGGCAAAGAAGGCCGAGGCGGGCGCAAAAGCGCTGTTTGCCGGCGGCGGGCAGGCACAGATCCCTACGGCAAAGGTGACGGAAGCCGATCTTTTGGACGGGAGCATCGATATCCTGGGCCTGCTGGTAAAGGCCGGCCTGTGCGCGTCCCGTTCCGAAGCGCGCCGGGCGGTGGAGCAGGGCGGCGTATCCGTAGACGGGGAGAAGGTCAGCGATATCAGGACGCTCTATGCGCCGGAGGCACTGCGTGGCGAGGGTATCACCCTAAAACGCGGCAAGAAGAGTTTTAAAAAGGTCATCATGGAATAAGAAGGAGAATCACAGATGCAAAAGATCGCGATCGTGACGGACAGCAACAGCGGGATCACGCAGACAGAGGCAAAAAAGCTGGGGGTTTTTGTGATCCCCATGCCGTTTTATATCAACGAGGAAATGTTTTTGGAAGATATTTCCCTGACGCAGCCCGAATTTTATGAATATCTGGAACGGGATGCGGATATCAAGACCTCCATGCCGGCGGTAGGGGATGTGCTGGATCTCTGGAATAAGATTCTGGAAGAATACGAAGAGATCGTCCATATTCCCATGTCCAGTGGTTTAAGCAGCACCTGTGCGACGGCCATCACGCTGTCCGCAGATTACGACGGAAAGGTGCAGGTAGTGGATAACCGGCGTATTTCCTGGAGCCAGAAGCAGTCCGTGCTGGACGCCATGGCGCTGGCCGAAAAAGGGATGCCCGCCGCGCAGATCAAAGAAATCCTGGAAAGGGAGGCGCTTGAGTCCAGCATCTATATTGCCGTGGATACGCTGAAATATCTGAAAAAAGGCGGCCGGGTGACGCCGGCGGCGGCTTCCATCGGCACGGTACTCAACATCAAGCCCGTCCTGCAGATCCAGGGCGGTAAGCTGGATGCCTATGCGAAGGTGCGCGGCATGAAGCTGGCGAAGAAAAAAATGCTGGATGCCCTGGAGGCGGATATCAACGGCCGCTTTGCAGGTAAAAAGGTTTACATCCGCGGCGCCTACACCTGTTCCGAGGAGGAAATGCGGGAATGGAAGCAGGAGATCGAGGAACGCTTTCCGGGCTATGACGTATATCTGGACCGTCTTTCCTTAAGCGTTTCCTGCCACATCGGCGCTGGCTCCATGGCGGTGCTTTGTTCCCACCAGTTGGATGAGACAGGTTATATCGATTATAGGAAATATCTTTAAAGTTCTAAAGGCCCCCTTTTTACGCATATAGTGGTAACAGCAAAAAGCGCTGTTGCCACTATGGACGGAAGGGGACTTTTTTTATGGATCAGAAACAGACGGAAAATCCGTATACACAAAATCTTTACCGGGACATTCAGAAACGGACAGGCGGTGAGATCTACATCGGCGTGGTCGGGCCTGTGCGTACCGGAAAATCCACTTTTATCAAGAGGTTCATGGATACGGCCGTCCTGCCGTATATGGGGGACGAAGCCGCGAAAGAGCGTGCGATGGATGAATTGCCGCAGAGCGCGGGAGGAAAGACCATCACCACCACAGAGCCCAAATTTATCCCCCAGGAGGCGGCGTCGATCCGGCTGGGCGGGGATGTAAACGTGCGGGTACGGCTGGTGGACTGCGTCGGCTTTATGGTGGAGGGCGCCGCCGGACACCTGGAGGAAGGCGCAGAGCGGATGGTCAAAACGCCCTGGTATGAGGCGGATATTCCCTTTACCCAGGCGGCGGAGGTGGGGACGAGAAAGGTGATCACCGATCATTCCACCATCGGCATTGTCGTGACCGCAGACGGCAGCTTCGGGGAACTGCCCAGGGAAAACTACCTGGCAGCGGAAGAAAAGGCGATTCTGGAACTAAAAAAGCTTCGCAAGCCGTTTCTGGTGCTTGTCAATTCCGCCAGGCCCTACGGGCAGGAGGCGGAACAGACCGCCCGGCAGATCCGGCAGAAATACCAGGTCTGCGCTATCCCCGTAAACTGCGCCCAGCTCAAGGAAGACGATATTTTCCGCATCATGGAAAAGGTGCTGTATGAGTTTCCTGTGACGACGGTGGAATTTTATATGCCCAAATGGGTGGAAATGCTGCCGGTCAGCCATCCTATGAAGGCGGAGATGATCGCCGGGATCCGGCAGTTGATGGGACAGATCGATACGATCCGGGATGTGACCGAGCATCCCATCCGCCTGCAGGGGGACGATATCCGGCGCTGTATGGTGGAAAATATCAATATGGCGGACGGCTGCGTCCGGGTCGTCCTGGATATGAATGAAAGATGTTACTATGAGATGCTTTCGGAAATGACGGGAGAGCATATCGAAAGCGAATATGAACTGATGGACCGGATCCGGGAAATGGCGGTTATGAAGCGGGAGTACACGAGGGTGCTGGACGCCATGCAGGCCGTCAAATCCAAGGGATACGGCGTGGTGCTGCCCCAGAGGGATGAGATCCGTCTGGAAAAGCCGGAGGTCATCCGGCACGGCAATAAATACGGCGTGAAGATCAAGGCTCAAAGCCCTTCCCTGCATTTTATCCGTGCGAATGTGGTGACGGAGATCGCGCCCATCGTGGGGACGGAACAGCAGGCGAAGGACCTGATCGGCTACATAGACGAGAACGGGAAAAACGACGGCATCTGGGAGACCAATATTTTTGGAAAGACGGTGGAACAGCTCGTCAACGACGGCATCCGGGCAAAGATCTCCATGATCGGGGACGAAAGCCAGTTAAAGCTCCAGGATACGATGCAGAAGATCGTCAACGATTCCACGGGCGGCATGGTCTGTATCATCATTTGAAAAGACGGCCAAAGTATCTGTTGCAAAGAATATTTATCTATGTAATAATGAAAGGGGGTTGGATATGCGCAGGTATATCCGGCTCCCTTAATCATCGGCAGAGGGAAGGTTTTTATGAATTTACTGAAGAAATTATTTGCGCCCATCGACATGACCCAGGGGGCGCCCTGGAAACAGATCACGCTGTTTGCGATCCCCATGCTCATCGGCAATATCGCGCAGCAGCTCTATAATACGGTGGATTCCATCGTCGTGGGACGTTATGTAGGGGATAACGCCCTGGCCGCCGTCGGCAGCGCCGGGCCGGTGCTGAATTTGCTCCTGGTCTTATTCATCGGCATTTCCGCCGGCGCCAGCATTATCGTCGCTCAGTACTTTGGCGCCAGGCAAAAGGAAGAGCTGGCCAGCGCCATCGGCACCTGCATTACCCTGACGGCTGCGTCCTGCGTTTTCATCATGATCGTCGGACCCATCGTGACGCGGCCCCTGCTGCGCCTGTTAAATACGCCGGACAGCATCATGGACTGGTGCGCTTCGTATCTGAATATCCTGTTTATCGGCGTCGTCGGGATGGCCTATTATAACATTCTCAGCGGCATTCTGCGGGGCCTGGGGGATTCCGTTTCCGCGCTCGTTTACCTTTTGATCGCCACGGTGTTAAACATCTTTCTGGATGTGCTTTTCGTGACGTCTTTCCATATGGAAGTGGCGGGCGTGGCGCTTGCCACGGCCATCGCCCAGGCGGTTTCCTCCCTGTTTTGTATGTACCGTCTGATGCATATGAAAGAGGTTTTTGTCCTGCGCAAAAAGGACCTGATCCCCACCGCCAGATATTCCAAAGCGGTGGTGCGCCTCGGCCTTCCTTCCGGCGTGACCCAGGCGATCTTCTCCATGGCCATGATCGTGGTGCAGTCGCTGACCAACAGCTTCGGGGAGATGTTTATCGCCTCCAACGTCATCGTCATGCGCGTGGACGGCTTCGCCATGATGCCCAATTTTTCCTTCGGCACGGCTATGACCACTTATGCGGGTCAAAACGTGGGGGCGCGCAAATTTGACCGCGTTAAGAGCGGCGCAAAACAGGGCACTTTGATCGCTGTGGGAGTATCTGCGTTCATCACAGGATTGATCCTGCTCTTTGGCAAATATCTGATGGGGATCTTTACGACGACGCCGGAGCTGGTGGACTTAAGTATGCATCTGATGCGGATCCTGGCCGTGGGGTATATTGCGATGGCGGTGACCCAGAGCCTTTCCGGGGTCATGCGGGGAGCCGGGGACACCGTGACGCCCATGTGGATCTCCCTTCTGACGACGGTGGGCATCCGGGTCCCTGTGGCCTATGGGATCTCCTGGCTGACCAGGACGCCGCAGCTTCCCAATGGCAACAGCGACTGCATATACATTTCCCTGCTGTTATCCTGGCTGTTGGGCGCCGCTGTCACAGCATTCTTTTATAAGAGAGGGAAGTGGCAGGAAAAAGGGCTTTGAAGGGATCAGGCGAATGGAAAAAGAACTGGATTATTTTCGGATCGAAGGCGCTGCAGGCGGCTGTCAGGACTGGTTTATCGATCCCTTTATGAAGATGGGCGGGTGCGCTGCCGCCGCTGCCTGCGACAGCAGCATTTGTTTCGATCTGTATCACGGGACGAAAGGATTATATCCTTTTGATCTTAAGGCGCTGTCCAGGGACGATTATGTGCGTTTTTCCGGGATCATGAAACCGTATCTGCGCCCGCGGCTTACAGGCATTGACCGGTTGGAGATTTATATAAAAGGGTATGGCAGGTACCTGGCGGACCAGGGCTGTCATACCGTGGGAATGGAGGCTTTTTTGGGGAATGAGCCGGTATCCGAGGCCAGGCGGCGGATCGTTTCGCAGATCGACCGCAGTTATCCCATCCCCTGCCTGACGCTGCGGCACAAAGATCCTGCCTTTAAGGATTACGACTGGCATTGGTTTATGCTGACCGGATACCGGATAGAAAAGGAGCGTTTTTTTGTCAAAGCCGTGACCTACGGGAAGGCCGCCTGGCTGGATCTTGATGCGCTCTGGAACACTGGCTATGAAAGAAAAGGCGGCCTGATCCTTTACAGGTCCTTTGTCAGCGCGCCAGCCAGCCGCCGTCTACCGCCAACGTAAATCCGTTCACATAGTCGGAAGCTTTGGACGCCAGATAGATGCCTGCCCCCATGATGTCGTCCGGCGTTCCCCAGCGGCCCGCCGGGATCCGCTCCAGAATGGCTTCGCTCCGCTGCGCGTCGCTGCGCAGGTTTGTGGTATTGTTCGTAGCCATGTAGCCGGGGGCGATGGCGTTCACATTCACCTGATAGGGCGCCCATTCGTTGGCCAGCGCCTTTGTGATGCCCATAACGGCGCTCTTGCTGGCCGCATAGGCGGGTACGCGGATGCCGCCCTGGAAGCTGAGCATAGAGGCGATATTGATGATCTTGCCGCTTCTGTTGGGCAGAAAGTACCGGTTAGCCATTGCCTGGGAGAGAAAGAAGACGAGCCTTTCGTTTAACAGGATCACCTTGTCCCAGTCCGCTTCGGAAACATCTTTCGCATCCTCCCGGTGAATGATGCCCGCGTTGTTGACCAGGATGTCAACGCGGTCGCAGAGTTTCTCGCATTGCTCCATGATCACAGAGATCGCATCGGGGGAGGAGAGGTCGACGATGATCTCTTTAAAGGCGCCACCGACGCTTTCCACCTTTTCCCGCGTCTCCTGCATACTTCGGCGCGCCACGCCGATGACCGTAGCGCCGGCCTGGGCGAAAGCTATGCAAAAGCCCTGTCCGAGCCCCGTATTTGCGCCGGTGACAACAGCAGTCTTATGTTCCAGTGAAAACATATCCAAGATCATATCCTTCTCCTTTCTGATGCCGTGATTTCTTCCTGTAATTAAATATATAACTTTTCAGGCCCAAAATCAACCGCAATTGACAAATGGACGTATCCGTCACGATCGGAATGGCCTGTCCAATACCGGGTCATATTTTTCATAATAATTTCAGAAATCTTACAAAAATCATTGACAACTAAAAATAGTAAGCGTATACTAACCAATGTAAGTAAAGAATATCCATAAATATGGGGGAAAGAGAGGAACGGACAATGCCATTGACGATGGTGAAAGAGGGAGAACTCAATACGATCAAAAGGATCGGCGGAAAAGAAGCCACGCGCAGATTCCTGGAGAATCTCGGGTTTGTGACCGGCGGCACCGTAACGGTGGTGTCGGCTGTCGGCGGGAACCTGATCGTGAACGTAAAAGACGCCCGCGTGGCCATCGGCAGAGATATGGCGAACAAAATCTTAGTCTGAAGAAAGGAAAGAAAGATGAAGACATTGAGAGAAGTTGCCTGCGGGCAGACCGTGACGGTGAAGAAGCTGTCGGGAGACGGCCCGGTCAAGCGGCGCATCATGGACATGGGGATCACGAAAGGCGTTGCGATCTTTGTCCGCAAAGTCGCGCCTCTGGGAGATCCGGTAGAAGTGACCGTGCGCGGTTATGAGCTTTCTCTGCGCAAAGCGGATGCGGAAATGATCGAGGTGGAGTAATTTTTTTGTGCCTGTGTTAGCCAATGCTAATAATAAATAGTTATTTCATACATAAAACAGCAGGGGCAAACCGGCGCAGATTATGCCCTCATGGGCACAGAAAATAAAAGAGAAAAAGGAGTATCGAGATGGCGATTAAAATTGCGTTGGCAGGGAATCCCAACTGCGGCAAAACAACGTTGTTCAACGCCCTGACCGGTTCCAATCAGTTTGTGGGCAACTGGCCGGGCGTCACAGTGGAGAAAAAGGAAGGGCGGCTGAAGGGCTATAAGGACGTGACCATCATGGATCTGCCCGGCATTTATTCCCTGTCCCCCTATACGCTGGAAGAGGTAGTGGCGAGGAATTACCTGATCCAGGAAAGGCCGGACGCGATCCTTAACATCGTGGATGGCACCAACATCGAACGGAATCTTTATCTGTCCACCCAGATCATGGAGCTGGGCATCCCCGTTGTGATGGCGGTGAATATGGTCGATGTTCTGCAGAAAAACGGAGACGTGATCCATACAAAGAAGCTGAGCGAAAAGCTGGGCTGCCCCGTAGTGGAAATCTCCGCTCTCAAGGGCACCGGGATCCGGGAGGCGGCAGATAAGGCCGTGGATTTGGCGAGACAGAAGGCCGTCAAAACGCCGGTACACTCCTTTGCCCCGGCGGTGGAAAGCGTTATCCAGAGGGCGGCGGCTCTGCTGACGGATATTCCCCAGGAACAGAAGCGGTTTTTTGCCATCAAGCTTCTGGAAAAAGACGACAAGATCGCTGCGCAGATGAAAAGCGTTCCGGATGTTTCCAATTTGATCCAGGAATTGGAAGACGCCTGCGACGACGATACGGAAAGCATCATCACGAACGAGAGATATGTGTATATTTCCTCTATCATCGGGGATTGCTGTACCAAAAATAAAAAACGGGAAATGACCGTCTCCGATAAGATCGACCGGATCGTGACCAATCGTTTTCTGGCTCTGCCGATTTTTGCCCTGGTCATGTTCTGCGTCTATTATGTTTCCGTGACCACGGTGGGAACCTGGGCGACGGACTGGGCCAATGACGGCGTATTCGGAGAGGGCTGGAGCCTGTTCGGACTTGAGATCCCCGGCATCCCCGTGCTGGTGGAAAATCTGCTAAACGCCATAGGCTGCGCCGACTGGCTGCAGAGCTTAATTCTGGACGGCATTGTGGCCGGCGTAGGGGCGGTTTTAGGCTTCGTGCCTCAAATGCTGGTACTGTTCATTTTCCTGGCGTTTTTGGAAGCCTGCGGTTATATGGCCCGCGTTGCCTTTATCATGGACCGGATCTTCCGTAAATTCGGCCTTTCCGGGAAATCCTTCATCCCGATGCTGATCGGCACGGGCTGCGGCGTCCCCGGCGTCATGGCTTCCCGTACCATCGAAAACGACAGGGATCGTAAGATGACCATTATGACGACGACCTTTATCCCCTGCGGCGCGAAGCTGCCCATTATCGCACTGATCGCCGGAGCGCTGTTCAACGGAGCGGCCTGGGTCGCGCCCAGCGCTTACTTCGTAGGGATTGCGGCTATCGTCTGTTCCGGTATCATTCTGAAAAAGACAAAAATGTTCGCCGGCGATCCGGCTCCCTTCGTGATGGAGCTGCCCGCTTATCATCTGCCCACCGTCGGAAACGTACTGCGCAGCATGTGGGAGAGGGCCTGGTCCTTTATCAAAAAGGCGGGCACCATCATCCTGCTGTCCACCATCGTCCTCTGGTTTTTACAGGGCTTCGGCTGGGCAGACGGGCATTTCGGTATGCTGGAAGCAGAACAACTTGACGGCAGCATCCTGGCCCGGATCGGCAGCGTGATCGCCCCTATCTTCATTCCTCTTGGCTGGGGCGACTGGAAGATGGCGGTGGCGGCCGTGACCGGCCTGATCGCAAAGGAAAACGTGGTAGGCACCTTCGGAATCCTGTTCGGTTTTGCGGAAGTGGCGGAAGACGGCGCCGAGATCTGGGGCGAACTGGCCGGCAGCATGACAGCGGCGGCGGCATACTCCTTCTTAGTATTCAATCTGCTCTGCGCCCCCTGCTTTGCGGCCATGGGCGCCATCAAGAGGGAAATGAACAACGCCAAATGGTTCTGGTTTGCCATCGGCTATCAGTGCGGCCTGGCCTATGTCGTATCCCTGTGCATCTATCAGATTGGCAGCCTTTTTGCGGGCGGCGGTTTCTCTATCGGCACAGTGGCAGCGATCCTTCTGATCGCCGGTATGCTGTGGCTGTTGTTTCGGCCGTATCATGAAAGTAACAGTCTGAATGTGAACGTAAAAAGGCTGGCGGGCGCGCGCTGAATGTGGTATGCTGATGACGGAAAGAATAGCATAAGATCGTTGAGACTTAAAAAATTTGGGAGGCATCAAAATGGGAACGGTTGTGGTTCTTCTCCTATTGGCGGCGGGCGTCGGATTCGCTGTCAGGAGCATGATCCGGGATAAGAAGAGCGGGAAATCCTTGCAGTGCGGCGGCGACTGCAGCCATTGCAGCGGACACTGTCATTAACGCTATATGCATTAAGCAAAATATCTGATACGAGGGAGGACATCTTAGCCGGAAACGGCAGAGGTGTCCTTCCGTCTGTTATAGGACATTTTTTGACCCTGTTCTCAAAATGCATTGAAAATATGTGAATTAAGGGTATAATTTTGCATAGGAGGGTGAGTCGTAAAAATGATCCCTGACAAGGAGGAAATTTACAATGGAAAGAGTGGCAAAATTTTTACAGGATGCAGGAACGTATTATCTGGCGACAGTGGAGGGCGACCAGCCGAGAGTGCGTCCGTTTGGGACTGCGCATGTTTTTGAGGGAAAGCTTTATATCCAGACGGGCAAGGTAAAAAGCGTGTCCAGACAGATACACGCCAATCCGAAGGTGGAAGTGTGCGCTTTTAAGGATGGGGAATGGCTTCGTATCGCCGGAGAACTGGCAGAGGACGACAGGCGGGAGGCAAGGCAGTCGATGCTGGACGCCTATCCGTCCTTACAGAATATGTATGCAGCAGACGATGGGAACACGGAGGTCTTTTATTTTAAAAATGCAACAGCGACATTTTCCTCCTTTACCCATGCGCCGGAAGAGATAAAGTTTTGATCGCGCCGAATGGAAAAGAAGAGAGAGGACAGGTATGAAGTACAGGGTAAACCGAAGAACCGGGGATCGGATTAGCGAGATCGGAATGGGAACGGCATACGTCGTTGAAGCGAAAAGAGCCGAAGCGGTTCGCACAGTAAGACGGGCATACGAAGGCGGCGTCAATTACTTTGACCTTGCCGCCGGGGATGGAACCGCCTTTTCGATTTTCGGAGAGGCGCTTTCTGATGTGCGGGATCAAGTGATGTACCAGATCCATTTCGGCGCAGACTATTCCAACGGTACTTATGGCTGGACGCTTGATCTGAATACGGTTAAGCGTTCTGTGGACAGACAGTTGCGCGACTTAAAAACAGATTATATCAATTACGGATTTATTCACTGTATGGATTCGTCCGCAGATTGGGCGGACTATCAGAAAAACGGCGTCCTGCAGTATCTTCTGGATATGAAGAGCCAGGGTGTGGTCAGGCATATCGGGGCTTCTTCCCACACGCCGTCCGTGATCCGCAGGATATTGGATGCGGATCTGATCGATATGCTGATGTTTTCCGTCAATCCGGCCTATGACTATCATCACGGAGAATACGCCTACGGCGGCGTCGACGAACGGGCGGAAGTCTACAGACAGTGTGAAAAGCAGGGGGTAGGGATATCCGTCATGAAGCCCTTTTCGGGCGGTCAGCTCCTGGATGCGAAAACCTCCCCGTTTGGAAAAGCGCTTACGCAGTATCAGTGCATCCGTTATGCGTTGGATAAACCCGGCGTGTTGACGGTGCTGCCCGGCGCCAGGAGCGTAGAGGAAATGGACTTTCTGCTGAAATATGAGCAGCAGCCGGAAAGCGCCCTGGATTACAGCGTGATCGGCAGCTTTGCCCCGCCGGAAGCCAATGGAAAATGTGTGTACTGTAATCACTGTGCGCCTTGTCCCGTCGGGATCGATATCGGCGCCGTGAATAAATTCTATGATCTGGCAAAGATCGGGGATGATATGGCGCGGGAGCATTACCGGGCGCTGGAAAAGAAAGCCGTCGATTGTATCGGCTGCGGCCACTGTAATAGCCGCTGTCCGTTTTTGGTGGATCAGGTGGAACGGATGCATAGGATAAAGGAGTATTTTGACAATGGAACTGTATGACGGCAGACCCCAAAACACGGAGGGAAGACTGCAACGGGAAATCAGGACCTACGATTTTCTGGATGCGCTGGGGATTTGGTATCAGCGGACCGATCATGAACGGGCGGACAACATGGAGGCGTGCAACGAGATCGATGCGGTTCTGGACGTCGTGATCTGTAAAAATCTTTTTCTCTGTAACAGGCAGAAGACCCGGTTTTATCTTCTGATGATGCCGGGGGATAAAAAGTTCAAGACAAAAGAGCTGTCGGCGCAGATCGGTTCCTCCAGGCTGTCCTTTGCCGACCCGGAAGATATGCTGAAATATCTCGATATTGAACCCGGTGCGGTCAGCATTATGGGACTGATGAATGACAGGGAAAACGCCGTGCAGCTTTTGATCGACGAAGACGTACTGGCGGGAGAATATCTGGGATGCCATCCCTGCGTATGCACCTCCAGCCTGAAGATGCGGACAAAAGACGTGACAGAGAAATTCCTTCCGGCGACCGGACATGCGTACAGGACGGTCCGGCTGGTGGGGGAGGATTAGGGGATAAGGGGATGCAATGGGCAGGATTATCTTTTCCTATAGGCTCGCTTACGATATGGGTTTTGCACCATGTATAGATAACAATTTGTTTACTTTGGCTTGCTGTAAAGGAGGGCAGATCCGGAATGGTAAGGATATCATTACCGGCCTCAGGTATCATGTTGGACAATATTATGACAGGCACCCCGGTGATGAAATATATCTTCTCGGTATTTATAAAAATAGTATGCTCTATTATGCGAGGATAACAGATGTTATTCCGATGGATGATTATTTCTCAACGCAGGGGAAAAGCGTATATGGAGACAGAACCGACCAAATATATGATGCAGAAGCCGGTATATTAAAGCGGAATGACTTATTAGCGCATATACACCCGAAAGGATCTGTCCAGAACGAACAGGACAAAAATGGCCATTATGTATTAGTTTCCCGGCAATTTACATACTTTGGGAAAAACGCTCCTGCTATTGACCCCGAAATTCTGCGCATGCTTCCGAAAAACAGGGAGGTTAAAAGATACGCGGATTCTTGTTCAGAGTACGAGAGTGTTCACAGCTATGCGATGGGGTTGATCGGTTCTTTTCAGGGAGTAGTCGGTGCGCCGCATGACTCTCTTTACGACTGATCCTTAAGGAGTGGCAATGAAGATTATATTATCCAGAAAGGGATTTGATACCACAAGCGGCGGCTGTCCCAGTCCGATCCTGCCGGATGGCACATTATTATCTTTGCCCATACCGGATGAGGAGAATCTTAAGTATAGTGATCTTCAATATAATGGTTTTCGTTATGATAGAATTTTGGCCGGTTTAAACCCGAGAGCGGTTTACAGCGGCTGCCATCTTGATCCTGATATTCGGGAAGGCGTTCGAACCGTGCCAGCGGACAACTGGCAGCCTGCTTTCGGTCAGACGGGAAGCGCCCTAGGGATACTGCGCAACGCGAAAGTAACAGTCGGGGATCTGTTCCTGTTTTTCGGGATCTTTCGGCAGACAGAATACGATAAAAACGGAGTTTTAAGATTCTCCTGTAAAAAAGGCGCGGTCCATATGATCCACAGTTATCTGCAAATAGGGGAAATATTGGATACACCAGAAAAAATCAGGAAATGCAGTTGGCATCCCCATGCTGATTTTGAAAGATATCGATCAGACCGCAATGCCCTGTATCTTGCAAGCGAAAAATTAAGTTTACTCAAACTTCCCACACCATTTGGTGTGATGAACCTTGAAAAATCAATACTTTAGCCAATAAAAATGGCACAAA
>CANQFM010000009.1 GCA_947598825.1 uncultured Eisenbergiella sp.
AAAACTCCATAGATATTTCTTGACACGCCGCCGCCCGCCATCGAGCCGGTTTCCTACACCTATTTGGGTATGAAACATCTGGTAAACGGCGGATATCTGTCCGTTACAGACGACCAGTACCCTGTCGTCAGGGTAGAAAAAAAGGGGGCGTCCTTTTTTTCCCAGAATGGGGAATTTCGCCCTGTACTGACCATGAAAGCCGCCATAAACCCGGGGCGGCATTCTGCTTTGGAGCAAACAGGCACAAAAAAGGACGATGCCCTCCAACCTGGAGGATCGCCCTTTGAACAGTTACGCCGTCTGCGCACCCAGATCGCCCGGACGCAGAAGATCCCGCCCTATCTGGTATTCTCGGACAAGACGCTGGAATCCATGTGCGTCCTGCTGCCTCAGACCAGGGAAGAAATGCTGGCCGTACACGGCGTCGGGGAAGCCAAATTTAACCGCTATGGCGCCCCGTTTTTAAAGCTGTGCCAACAACTGGCCGGCGAGGAAACGCTGTGATCCGGCAAATCCCTGCCCCTATCTTTCCAGGAAATGCCGGTAGGCTTCCCTGGCCTGCGCATACCTTTTCCTGCTGACGGGGATTTCTATCCCGTTTTTCAGCGTGATCTTCTTCTGGCAGAACCGGACGATCTCCCTGGCGTTGACGAGAAAACTCTGATGACAGCGCAGGAAATCATCCGGCAGCGCTTCCTGCACCTCTCCCAGCTTCATCGGGACGCGGATCTGCTGCTCTTTCGTCACGATCATCAGGTTTCTGTAACAGCTCTCCACATACAGGATGTCCTCTGTTTCCAGGCTGTAAACAGTGCTTCTGGCGCGTACTACCAGCTTCTGCTCCCGGCCTTTTTGGGCTTCGCAGGCCAGTTTTTCCAAACGGGCGAACAGCTCCTGCTGTTGGGTACAGACGTCTACGCTGCAGTATTGCCCGAATCTCTCCTCTATCTGATCTCTCAGCTTCTGCGGATCCTCTATCTCTCCGGAATAGATCAAAACCCTGTCCATTTTTTATTCCTCTTTTGTTCTATTATTCCGCATACAGGTTATAGCTATATTGATTATAGTATATACCTCTTAATTTTACAACTGTAACCTGTATTCTTATCTCAACAAGGGGAGTTCACAATGGAAAACCGAATCAAGCAACTGCGAGAAGAACAGCATATGACCCAGGTCCGTCTCTCCATCGAACTGGGAATATCTCAGGAGACGGTCAGCGCCTATGAGAGCGGCAAGCATTACCCCAGCGTCGCGATCCTGATCCGTCTTTCCGAGATCTTTCATACCAGTTGTGATTATATTCTCGGGCTTTCCGATTTGCGCCATCCCGCCGGCGCGGCCATGAAACAGCAGGAACAGCTTTTGCTTTTGAGATTCAGCCGCCTTTCGCCCCACCAGCGCGAACTGCTGATGGCGTATCTGGAAGGGATGTTGTCCCTCTGAACAAAGGCGCGGCCGTCAGAAGCTGCGCAGGGCTTCTCCTTCATCTCCTGCCGCCTCTACGGCACGGACCGTCACATAGTACCCGTTTCCCTTTTCCACTTCCACGAATACCCGATCCCCGGCCTTATGGCCCATCAGCGCTTTTCCCAGCGGGGACTCCGTTGAGATAAGCCCCTCCAGAGAGTTCTGCCGCATGGTGGTGACGATCTTATAGGTTTCCGTCTCCTGCTCTTCTTCAAAGAAAACCTCCACCCGTTTATTCACGCCCACTTCATCCGCCGCAGCATCGTCCTCGATCACTTCCGCCGTCCTGATCATCCGCTCCAGGAAACGGATCCGGCTCTCGTTGGCGTTTTTGAATTTTTTAGCTGCATAATATTCAAAATTTTCGGAAAGATCCCCCTGGGCCCTGGCGGCCTTAACGTCCTCCAGCGCATTCTTGCGCACCACCAGTTTCCGGTATTCGATCTCCTCCTGCATCTTTCCGATATCATCCCTGGTCAGTTGATTATGCATGGTCTTGCCCTTCCTTTGCCCTGTCCTGCGGCAGGAATCCTTCAAAGATAAAATAATCGTAGTAACCGCGGCAGGAGTCAAGCTGCTCCTGACTCCTTATCGTCCAGGCCACCGAAGGGCAGCCAAACAGCCTCCGGCAGAGGTTTTTGGAAAGCGCCCGCATGGCGCGGCAGTCATAGGCGATAAAATCCGGCCGCGTTATAAAATTGGTCAGCAGGAACCGCATGATATAATATACGGCGTTTTTCCTGCCGTCATCCCTCTGGTAGTTCATGGAAAGCTGGCCCCGGCAAATTTCAGGGTAATGCTTTTTATACCATAAAAGCACGCCGGGATAAAAGGATTCGATACAATACTCCCCGCGATACTCCTGCAGGATCTCCTGCGCCTTCTCGCAGATCCGGCTCCCTTTTTTATATTTCAGTTCCACGATCAGCGGCGCCCGGCCGTCCACCAGGCGAAGCACATCCCGAAACAGAGGGATGCGCTGGCTGCTTGCGCAGATGGAAAACTGCTGCAGTTGCTCATAGGTAAAGCTGTCCACCTCTGCGTCCACTTGGCAGAGACGTTTCAGGTCCATGTCGTGTATCACCACCACCTGGCCGTCCTTGGTCAACTGTACGTCCAGCTCCATGCCGTATCCTGCGTCCACAGCCTTCTGAAAAGCCGCCATCGTATTTTCCGGCGCCTCCGAATCGTTATCGTGCAGGCCCCGATGGGCGTAATACACCTTTTTCATCGGCGCCGGACGCTTATGGACGCGGGGAGCGATAGCAAACAGATAGCCGCCCGCCAGCGCTGCCCCGGACGCCCATGGGATCAGATTTTTTTTCTTCACGGTTCCTTACCTTCCTTCCTTTTGTCCGCCCCAGATCTCTCCCGCTTTGAACCCCAGGATCATCAATTCCAGCATCTGCGGGTCGTACTGCCGGTATTTCAGATAATAATACAACGTATCCAGATAATTGACAAAGGATTTTTTATCTTCCTGTTTCAGGACCAGGTTTTTGTGTTCTTTTACCAGGAATGCGGCGATCCGGGAAAAAACGAACTTCTCGTTCACAAAAGCCAGAAGATCGTCCTGCTGCCCCTGCGCGCACACCTGCAACGGTTTGCGCCTCAGCAGCCAGAAGCTCTCATAGGCCACCACTTTGATCTCGTTAATGTGGTGGATATGGTGGAATTTTTTCAACCGGGATACATCGGAAAAATAATCCAGCACCGCATGCATCATCAATACTTCGTTGACCGTCACCTCACCGGTCATGCCCTGGCTTCGCAGAAACTCCTCCGCCTCTTCGTACAGGAACGCATAGCGGCTGCTGATCACATCATCCCCAAATTCTTCCAACAGTTCCCCATAATTCAGATAAATGCTCTCAATGTTCTTCATATTCCTCTTTCCCTTCCAGATTCAGGATCTCGCAGCACAGCTTCGTCCTCAAAAAATCGCGGTAGCTGTTCATCCCGCGGTCTTCTATGGTGCCGTAACGGGTCTGGGAAGTGTCCCCCAGCAAATGTTGTTTGATCCTGCCCTCTTTCGTCAGGATGAGCATTCTTTTGGCGCTTTCATAGATATCGTCGGGAATGCCCGCGTATGTAATGCTTTTCATGCCGTCCTCCTCCTGCGCGCTCACCGGGATATCACCAGACGGATCGCATCCTCCGCCGTCCCGATCTCCTCCGGCGCGATCCGGGAAACCACCTTGCGCCTTGGCACATATTCCTTTCTCGTCTCCACTACGCTGCGTTTTTCCGGGAAAGCGTCGCCGGGTACAAGCTGCAGCCGACGGTAAAAGGAGGCCATCTCATCCCCCATCCCCGCCAGCCGGTTCAAAAGCTCCGAAAATTCCGTCAGCATCGGGTCCTTCTTTTTATACGGATAAAGGATGTGATGATCGATCTCTCCCCAGCCTTCCTCAAACAGCGTCCTGACCTGGACCTCCAGATAAGCGCCCCGGTATTTCAGAATGTAATGCACCGATCGGTAATACTTCTGATCGTAAATATTGTCGCTGGAGATCCAGTCCGAGTAAATATCCCCGAAATCCCCGGAACGCATGTGTACCTTTGGCGCCTCCGCCATATAACGGTCCCTGTCCGGCGCATAATCCCGCAGCGGGTCGCTGACATACCATTCGGGCCGGTTCTCGAAATGGGAGATCAGATACTTGTGAAAGATCACCCAGTTTTCCCGATACAAAAGCAGGCCCCGAAAGCCGATGACATCCGTCACAAACTGCAGGTAATTGTGTCTGTCCAGTTCCCGGTATTTCAGATAATTCTCGATCCGGCGGCGGATGATCTTTTCCACCAGATGCTCCGGCTCCTTCACCCGACTTCTATAAGAATGAAGTCCCGCCTGGACTTCTTTGTTTTCTATAAATTCCCGTACGAAAAGCTCCCGGATGCGGTACAGTTCCTCCATCCGCCCTTCATAGTCCCGGGCAATGGCGCACAGTTCTTCCCAGGAGATCGCCGCCTCCTCAAACTGTTCTTCCGTAAGCGCATATTTTTTCAAAAATGCCGCCCGATCCTCCAGCATGATCATCCCCCTTTCCAACTGCCTGTCCGGCGGGTCAGTCCTCTCCGAACCCTTTTTTGCCCAGCCGCACCTCTTCCATCCATTCCGCCATATCTCCCGGCAGGCTGTCCAGCAGATAATTTTTTTCCCTGCTTTTTTTCTTTTCCCAAAGTTCCCGGATCTGCGCCCGGATCTGTTCCACCACTTCCAAAAGCTCCCGGGCGGGCATCCGCCGCGCGCCCTCGCCGTAGATGATCACCTGTTCCAGGGCGTCCGAAGTGGCCACCGTGATCCGGGCGTTGCGCCCGATCCTGTGGACCGTCTTTTCAAT
This sequence comes from uncultured Eisenbergiella sp., assembly GCA_947598825.1. Classification (GTDB taxonomy): domain Bacteria; phylum Bacillota; class Clostridia; order Lachnospirales; family Lachnospiraceae; genus Gallintestinimicrobium. The sequence continues at coordinate 4,818 of CANQFM010000009.1, forward strand.
ATACTGATCCGCCGTCTCGGCCTCTTTCGTAAAGACCACATAAATATTATGATATTTATTTACGCTTCCCTGGCCGCCTTCCACCCGATAGGCGTCAAACACCAGGATCACCGTATCCTGGCAGAACCCCTGATAATTGGACAGCACCTCCATCAGCCGGTTCCGCGCCCCCTCGATATTGGTCTGCGCCAGCGCCCGAAGCTCTTCCCAGGCGAATATGATGTTATACCCGTCCACCAGAAGATAGGACTCCTCCTGCGGCCGTTCTTTTTCCTCTTTTATGGAACCGCCTTTGGGGCTGTGGCGCTGTGGCTCCATCAGCCGCTTTTTCTTGTATCCCGTCCGCTCTCCCTGGCTTTTATAGGTGCGCAGAAAGATCTCTTCCAACTCCTCGTCCGAAACGGCCGCAGCCGTTGCAGAGCCTTTTGTCCTGCCGGTGGAAACCGCGCTGTACTCGCTTTTTGACAGGCAGCTCTCCAGATGCATATATTGCTCCACCTGATCCCATGATACCACAAATCCCGCGCCGTGTGCACAAAAAACGGAAGAAGCGGGATTTTCGGTATCCGCTTCCGGATCATAGCCGGATTTTGCCACCACCCGCTGCGCATCATGACAGGGTTCATAGCCCTTAAGGGCGCAGCTTAACCTGCCCCTGCCATGGGTATAGGCGGTCACTTCCTTTTGATAATCCGTCATTCGGGCCGCCGGCGCGCTGCCGGTCAAAACGCAGAGATCCCCCGTCTGGAACGGCCCGTCAAAGCTTCCGTCCCTTTTCTGGATATCGTTCATGGCCCTGCCGATATTTTCCGCCGGGACTTCCAGGCGGAAGGAAAAAACAGGCTCCAGCAGCACATTCTGGGCCTTCATAAGCCCCTGCCGCAGCGCCCGGTAAGTGGCCTGCCTAAAATCCCCGCCCGCCGTGTGCTTGATATGGGCGCGGCCCGCCGCCAGAGTGATCTTCATATCGGTGATCTCGCCGCCCACCAGCACCCCGCGGTGTTTCTTTTCTTCCAGATGGGTCAGCACCAGCCGCTGCCAGTTTTGGTCCAGTTCATCCTCGCTGACGCTGGTGGCAAACTGCAGCCCGCTGCCCCTCTCCCCCGGTTCCAGCAGAAGGTGTACCTCCGCGTAGTGGCGCAGGGGTTCAAAATGTCCCACGCCCTCGGACACGCTGGCGATCGTCTCTTTGTAGACGATGCTTCCCTCCAGAAACATCACGCCCACGCCGAAACGCTCCCGGATCAGATCCCGCAGGATCTCCATCTGCACATCGCCCATGACCTGGGCGTAAATCTCCCTGGTTTCCTCCTGCCAGAAAACGGACAGCTCCGGCTCCTCCTCCTCCAACTGTTTTAATTTCAGGAAAACGCTGTAGGGATCCTGCTTCACGTCGTCCTGTGTCAATGCGATCCGATAGGTCAGCACCGGTTCCAGCAGCGGCAGCACGGATTCCTCTTCGATGCCAAGCCCCTGCCCTGCAAAGGTTTTTGTCAGACCGGTCACCGCGCAGATCATCCCGGCACAGGCTTCCGGAAGCGCCTGATAGGAGGCAGCGCAATACTGCCGGATCTGATCCGCCTTTTCCTCCCATATCTCCTCCTGGGGCATCCCTTCCCGCCGGTTGGAAAGCACCCCCTTCACCTTCAGGCTCCCCCCTGTGATCTTCATATGGGTCAGACGGCCGCCCTGGGCGTCCCGCGTGATTTTAAAGACCCGCGCGCCGAAGGCCTCCGGATAGGAGGGCGCGCGCATATAGCGCGAAAGCCCCTCCAGCAGCTCTTTCACGCCAAATCCTTTCAGCGCGGAGCCGAAAAAACAGGGAAACAGCCGTCGGGCCGCGATCAGCCCTGCGACCTCTTCCTCCGAGATCCGCCCACCTTCCAGATACCGTTCCAGCAGCCCGTCGTCGCAGACCGCCACTTCCTCCCAGAAATCGGCGGGACGGCGCATGGACACCTCTTTTTCTCCCTGTCCTGCGCTTTCTCCTTCCCCGCCGTCCTCAAGATCCGGCACGCAAAAAGCCACGCACCGTCCGTCCAGCCGCCCTTTCAGCTCCTCCATCAGCGTCGCCGCGTCCGTGCCCGGCTGGTCCATTTTGTTGATAAATACAAAGACCGGGATCCGATAGTGGGACAACAGCCGCCACAGCGTTTCCACATGGCCCTGCACGCCGTCCGCGCCGCCGATCAGCAGCACCGCATAGTCCAGCACCTGCAGCGTCCGCTCCATCTCCGCCGAAAAATCCACATGGCCCGGCGTATCCAGCAGCGTCACTTCCCACCCGCCCAGGGAAAAAACGGCCTGCTTGGAAAAAATAGTAATACCCCTGGCCTTTTCCATGGCATCCGTATCCAGAAAGGCATCCTTGTGATCCACCCGGCCCAGCCTGCGGATACTCCCCGTAAGATACAGCAAATTTTCCGCCAGCGTCGTCTTCCCGGCGTCCACATGGGCCAGGAGTCCGATATTGATATAAGTTTTTGTGTCCCGAATCATTTGCCCGCCCATAGGCCTCTCCCGATCTCCGATAAAGGTTAACGTCCAAAAGCTATCATACCACGTTGCCGCCCAAAATAAAATGGCTATCTTCCGTCCGGGATGAGGAACTTTCCTCCCCCAAAGGCTTGCCCTTCCCCCCGGCCAGGGGCTATAATCAGAATGACCGGGAATATTCCCGAAAAAAAAGCAGGAGGCGTCCCATGTACAGGATTCTGATCGTGGAGGACGACCCCGGCATTGCCGGGGCGATCAAAAACCAGGCCGAAATGTGGAATATGCAGGCGCATATCGTCGGAGACTTTCGAGATGTGCTGGCAGAGTTTGCGACCTTAAATCCCCATCTGGTGATCCTGGACATCTCCCTGCCCTTTTTTGACGGCTACCACTGGTGCCGCAAGATCCGGGAGCTTTCCAACGTCCCCATCCTCTTCCTTTCCTCGGCCTCTGATAACATGAATATCATTATGGCCATGAACCTGGGAGCGGACGACTTCATCGCCAAGCCTTTCGACCTGAACGTACTCACGGCCAAAATACAGGCCATGCTGCGCCGGACCTACGATTTCTCCGGCAGCGCCCCTGTTCTGGAATGCCGGGGCGTTTTCCTGGATACCGGAGACGAAACCCTTCTCTTCGGAGAAAAACGCATCGCCCTGACCAAAAACGAGTACCGGATCCTGTTGTGCCTCATGGAAAACAGGGGAAAGGTCACCAGCCGGGAAAAGCTGATGGAACGGCTCTGGAAAACCGAAACCTTCATCGATGAAAATACGCTGACCGTCAATGTCAACCGGCTGCGCAAAAAGCTGGAGGCTGCCGGCCTTACGGATTTCATCAAAACCAGGGTCGGCGTCGGCTATCTGGTCGGGGCAGACCCTTCGGAGGAATAATGTTCCTATGAGATTTGTCAAACTGTATCTGAAAGAAAAGCAGGGAGCGCTGATCTACTTCTTTCTGTGCGCGCTGCTCCTTTTTACCGTATTTTCCCTCTGTCATCTGCCTCTGGGCGCCGTGCTTTATCCAGCGCTTCTATGTAGCGCTGCCGGGCTTTGGTTTCTGCTTTCGGATTTCTTCCGGGAGAAGAGGAAGTACCGGCGGCTTCTGGATAACCGGACGGACAAGGACTCTGCTCTGCCCCCTGTCGAAAGCCTGGCAGACGCAGGTTATCAGGCGCTCATCGGCAGGCTGCAAAAGCAGCTTGACAGCCAGGAAACCCTTTTTACGTCCCGCAGGCAGGATTTGATGGACTATTACGGCGCATGGGTCCATCAGATCAAGACGCCCATCTCTTCCATGCAGCTCTCCCTGCAAAATGAGGATTCCGCTCTTTCCCGGAAGCTGGCCTCAGATCTTTTATCCATCGAACAATATGTGGACATGGCGCTGACTTTTCTGCGGCTGGATTCGGATTCCAGCGATTATGTGTTCCGAAGCCAGCCCATAGACCCGATCCTGCGCCAGGCGGTGGCCCGGTTTTCTTCGGAGTTTATCGGCCGTAAGCTCGCGCTGGAATATGAACCGCTGCAGTTCACCGCCGTCACCGATGAAAAATGGCTTTCCTTCGTGTTCGGCCAAATCCTGTCCAACGCCCTCAAATATACCCGCCGGGGCAGCATCCGGATCTATGGGAAGGCGCCCTGCACGGTATGCATCGCCGACACGGGGATCGGCATTGCGCCCGAGGACCTGCCCCGTATTTTTGAAAAAGGATACACAGGCTATAACGGCCGCGCGGACAAACGGGCCAGCGGCCTGGGGCTTTACCTGTGCAGGCGCGTCTGCGACAATCTGGGCGCGCAGCTTTCCGTGTCCTCTGTTCCCGGAGAAGGCACCTGCGTTTCGATCCGCCTGGATCAATACGAACCCTCAAAAGAATAACGCCTTACAAAAGTGTAAGATGACAGGCGGGAAATGTAAGCCGATTCCATGGCGGCCCATTTCCCGCTTCTGTTATGATGTCCGCATGAGGGGAAAGCGCCCTATCGTATTTCCCCCAAAGATAAGGAGGCATCTGCCATGCATATTTTGGAAGTAAACGGATTGAAAAAAACCTATGCGCCACGCTTTGGCGGCCACAGCGTGGAAGCGCTGAAAAACGTGAATTTCAGCGTAGACCGGGGAGAATATGTGGCCATTATGGGCGAATCGGGATCCGGGAAAACGACCCTGTTAAACATCCTGGCCGCGCTGGATAAGCCCACTGCGGGCCGCGTGACCCTGGACGGGATGGATCTTTCCCGCGTCGGGGAGAGCGCGGCGGCGGCCTTCCGCCGGGACAACCTGGGATTTGTGTTTCAGGAATTTAACCTGCTGGACACCTTCACCATAGAGGACAACATCCTGCTCCCTCTGGTGCTGTCCAACAGACGCACCGCCGAAATGCAGTCCCGCCTCGACCCCATCGCCGCCCGGCTGGGACTTTCGGACCTTCTGAAAAAATATCCCTATGAAGTCTCCGGCGGACAGAAACAGAGGGCCGCCGTTGCCAGAGCTATGATCACCGATCCCAAGCTGATCCTGGCGGACGAGCCCACCGGCGCGCTGGATTCCAGATCCACCGGCGAGCTGCTGCGCCTCTTTGCCGAGGTCAACGGCCTGGGACAGACCATTCTGATGGTGACCCATTCCATCCGGGCCGCCAGCACAGCCAAAAGAGTGCTTTTTATCAAGGACGGGGAAGTGTTCCACCAGATCTACCGGGGCGACGATACCGATGAGCGGCTCTATCAGAAGATCTCCGACACTCTCACGCTTTTGATGCTGACTGCGGGAGGGGAAAAGAGATGAAAATTTTGTTTTATCCCAGGCTGGCCTTAAGCGGCATCCAAAAAAACAGGCAGCTTTATCTGCCCTATTTCCTGACCTGTTCCGGCATGGTGATGATGTTCTACCTGCTTTGTTTCCTTTCCTACAGCAAAGGCGTATCCGGGATGGCGTTAAGCGCTTTCATAGCCTCCATCCTGCGCCTGGGCAGCATCGTCATCGCTGTATTTTCCTGCGCCTTTCTGTTTTATACCAACGCCTTTTTGCTGCGGCGCCGCAAAAAAGAATTTGGCCTCTACAGCATCCTGGGGATGAACCGGCGCAATTTGGGCCGGATCCTTTTCTGGGAATCGGCATTTCTCTCCCTGTCCTCCCTGGCGGCCGGGCTTTTGGGGGGCATCGCCTTTTCCAAGCTGGCGGAACTGGGGCTTTTAAATATCCTGAAAGGGGAAATAGACTATACGCTGCGCATTTCCCCCCAATCGGTCCTGCTGACGTTGAAGGTTTTCGGCGTGATCTTTCTATTGATCTTTTTCAACGCCCTGCGTCAGCTCTGGTTCTCCTCCGCCATCGCCTTGTTTTCCAGCGAACAGGCAGGGGAAAAGCCTCCCAAAGCCAACTGGGCCTTGGGCCTTCTGGGGGTCGCTATCCTGGGATGCGGCTACTATATCGCCATAGCCTACGGCGACAATGCGATAACCGCCATTGAGATCTTCTTTACGGCGGTGCTGTTGGTCATGGCCGGCACCTGGCTTACGATGATCTTCGGTTCCGTGCTGCTGTGCCGCCTCCTGCAGAAAAACCGCGCCTATTACTATCGCCCGGCGCATTTCGTTTCCGTAGCGTCCATGGCCTGGCGCATGAAACGCAACGGGGCGGGCCTTGCCTCCATCTGCATCCTGTCCACCATGGTCCTGGTGATGATCTCCTCCACCGCCTGCCTTTACTTCGGTACGGAGGACGCCCTGCAGGAGCGCTATCCCGGGGAGATCAACCTGGAAGTACATTTAAACGAGGACGCCACGGCGGATCTTCTTTCCAATTCCAACACCGCTGCCTTTCTCCAAAAGGTGCGCTCCCTGGCTGACGATATGGGCACGGAACCCAAAAACCTCTTTTTGTGCCGCGAAGTCTCCATGGCGGGCACTCTGACCGACGGGCATATCGCTGCAGATCTGCCCCGCTACCGGGAATTGCTTGACAGCAGCCTGACGCTGCTTTCCTTCATCCCCCTGTCGGACTACAACGCCCTCACCGGCTCTTCGGAAACGCTGAAGGAGGATGAAATCCTGCTGGGCGCCAAAAGGATGGACTACCAAGGGGACACCCTCTCCTTTTTCGACAGGACCACCTGCCGGATCAAACGCCGGATCGACGATTTTTATTCCTCCCGGGAGCGCTCCATGTCGATCCTGCCCGGCATGACCATCGTCGTCCCCGATATCGCGCCGCTGCTTCAAAACTACGGTTCTCTGGCGGAATTTACGGGCAACCGCGCCGTTTCCCTCCAGTGGACCTGCCATTTTGATACCGACCTCGACGCAAACGGCCAGGCCTCCCTTTCTACAAAGCTGCTGGACGCTTTCCTGTCCTCCCCTTCCCGGGAACGCTTTGGGATAGATTCCGTCCTCTGCGAAACCAGAATACAAAACCGGAACGATTTTTTCACCATGCACGGCGGGCTGTTTTATCTGGGCATCATGCTCAGCCTGGTATTTCTGACCGCGGCCGTCCTGATGATCTATTACAAGCAGATCTGCGAAGGCTATGAGGACAGCGGCCGGTTTGCCATCATGCAGAAGGTGGGCATGACCCGCAGGGAGATCAAAAGGAGCGTAAACTCCCAGCTTTTGACGGTGTTTTTTCTCCCGCTGGCCTTTTCGGCCCTCCACCTGTGCTTTTCCTTTCCCATCATCAACACCATGCTGCATGTGTTCAATCTCAGCAATACCGCGCTGCTGGGCAGGATCACGGCCGTCTGCTTTGCCCTTTTTGCCCTGTTCTATCTGCTGATCTACCGGATCACTTCCAACACCTACTACCGGATCGTCAGCGGCCTGCAGGAGACATGATCTTCTGAAAATAGGACTCCCACTGGGCGTTCACCTTTTCGGGACGGTACTCCTGCATCCGTCCGGCCGCATTTCTTCCGATCGCGTCCGCCTTCTGCGGATCGGCCAACAGCGTTTCCAGCCGGTCCGCCAACGCGGCCGCATCGTCCACCGGCACCAGATAACCGTTGACGCCGTCTTCGATCAGATCCCTGGGGCCGCCGCAGGGGCAGTCCGTGGAAATGCAGGCCAGTCCAAGGGACATGGCCTCCAGCAGCGTATTGGGCATCCCTTCCGTAAACGAAGACAGGACAAAGGCGTAAGCCCGACCGATGCGCCCGGGCACATCCGTCACCGTGCCGCACAGAAAAACGCGGCCGGTCAGCCCCAGTGTTTTCACCTGTTCTGCCAACTGTTCCCGCAGCGGCCCGTCGCCGTAGATCATCAGCCGGCTCCCAGGGAACCGGTCTTTTATGGCGGCAAAGGCCCTTAAGATCATCCCCTGGTTTTTGTTTTCATCCAGACGTCCCACCGCCACGATCTCCTGACTTCTTGGCCCTTCATAGCGGGGCCGCACGAAGGCCGGCGCCAGGGAATTTTTCAGGATCACGCACTTTTTCTGCAGACAGGACGGGAAAAAGCGCACCGCGGCCGTGGTCTGCATGACGATGCCGTCCGCAAAGAAAAACAGCGTCCTGGCCAGAAACCGCATCAGGGCGTTGGGATACTCTTCTGTCGGTTCAGCCACCACGGAAACGACGACCTTTGTCGGCAAAAAAGCGTTGGCCAAAATCGCCATGAAATTGTTTTTGCCAATGGTAGACAATACCAGATCCGCCCGGATCTCCCGAAAGATCCGACGCAGCTTGGCATAACGCCGCCACAGATTGCCGATCCGCCCTCCCGACTCTTCCTCCGTGATGTCGGAGATCACCCGCAGGGCGCCGCAGGGCAGTTCATATTCATCCTCTTTCTGGTACTGGGTCACCATGGTCACCCGGTATCCACGGGACAGAAAATACTGGGCCAGATTCAAAAAAACCCGTTCGGCTCCCCCTTTTCTGAGAGAGCCGATATAAAATGCGATATGTTTTTTTCCCCGGTTCATTCCGTTTTCCCTCTTGATCGCCTTTTCTTCTCTTTTTGCCGCTTAGCTTCCGCTGCAGGGCATGTACCGGTCGTACCACTGCTGGAACACGAAAAAGGACCAGGCCAGTTTGGAATAATTGGCGCCTGTGGCAGGGCCGGCGTCACCTGTATCCAGATAATTCTGAATCATCCGGGGTACGAAACCGGCGTCAAAAAGTCCCTGCCTTTTCAGGAAACCGCCGTCCGCATACGCCAGCAACTGTTCGCGCAGCGGCCCCCGCAGCCACTTATCCAGCGGCACGCCAAAGCCGGTCTTGGGGCGGTCCAGAAGCTTTCGCGGAATGTAATCATAGGCGATATCCTTCAAAATGCGTTTTTTATCCCCTCTGTGATATTTAAAGGAATGGTCGATCCGGAAGGAATATTCCATCACATCCTGATCCAGGATCGGGCACCGGGTTTCCAGGGAATATTTCATGGAGGCCCGGTCCACCTTGCAGAGGATATCTCCCGGCAGGTAGGTGTCCATATCTAACAGCATCCTGCGAATCTGCCAGTTTTTTACCGGATATCCGCTCTCCACCTCATAATGGCAGGGCAGAATTCCCTCTTTCTGCGCCACCATATTCTGCGCGCATCGGATATAGTCATTGACACCGAACTGGGTTTTGGTCTGACAATTCCGGTTTCCGGCGATCATACGCGCCGCGAAGGGAAGCCGTTCCTCTATATGAAGGCCCTTTATGCCCGGCAGATTGCACGCCCCATGCACCAGCGTTCCCGGCAGGTCCAAAAGCTGGGCTTGGGCCACTTTTTGATAGAGATTATAACCACAGAAAAATTCGTCTCCGCCGTCGCCGGAGAGCGCCACCGTCACATCCTTCTTCGCAAGCCCTGCTACCAGCATGGAAGGGATCTGGGAACTGTCCGCAAAGGGTTCGTCATAATACTGCGGGATACTGTCCACCAGATCGAACATTTCTTTTTCCCCGATATAAAGCTCCGTATGATCGCAGCCCAGATGCCGGGCCACCGCGGCCGCATATTTCGCTTCGTTGTAACTTTCCTCATAAAATCCGATGGAAAACGTTTTGACCGGTTTGTCGGAATTCTCCTGGGCAAGGGCCGTGATCAGGGAAGAGTCATAACCGCCGCTTAAAAAGCTGCCCAGCGGCACGTCCGCGATCATCCGTCGGGCTACCGCCGTTTTTAACAGCGACTTCAGTTCCTCCTTCGCCTGGGCGTAATCCGATACCGGGTCCTTTTGACAGTGGTCATAGACCGTCCGAATATCCCAATACTTTTGAAGCGAGAGCTTTCCTTCTTCCCAGATAAGGATCGAACCGGGCTCCAGCTTATAAACGTTTTCAAAGACCGTTTCCGGGGCGTTGATATACTGCTGATACAGATAGCGGGAAAGCACGTCCGGACGGATCCGCCCAGAGAAACCCTCGCAGGCCAGGATCGGCTTTAACTCGGAGGCAAAGACCAGATTGCCCGGTTCCGCCCAGTAATAGAGCGGTTTTTTCCCGATCCGGTCCCGTATCAGGTATAATTTCTGATCGCTGTGATCCGCCAGCGCGATGGCAAACATCCCCCGGAAATGTTCTACGCAGGAGATCCCCCATTTCTGATAGGCCGCCAGGATGACTTCCGTATCGCAGTTGGAACGAAAGGGATATCCGTCCAGTTCCCGACGCAGGGAATGGAAATTGTAGATCTCCCCATTAAAGACCACGCTCACCTTTCCATCGGCGGAATGCATCGGCTGATGTCCCAGCGGGGACAAATCCTGGATGGCTAACCGCCGCTGGGCAAGGCCCAGCCGCCTTTGCCCGCTCCAGGGAAAAATCTCTTCCCCCCCGTCGTCCGGCCCCCGATGGCGCATGGTGTCGTTCATCCGCTTCAACTGTTCCAGACAGTATTCCTTTTCCGAAAGGAACCCGCAAATCCCGCACATACCTTTTTCCTTCCTAGATCAGCCTTGCACCCATAAATTCGTCCCTGTATTCACAGAAATCCTTGCATTCCCCGTCGATGCTTTCGATCATCTCAGCGTACTTTTCCCGCACCAGCGCTACATAGTTGTCGTGGTTATCGTATCCCTTTTCGCTCCAGGCGAACGGATGGGTCAAAATCTGTACCTTCCGGTTGCCCAGGATCGTCTTCCGGTCAGGATAGCCGTAACGCCAGATATGGTTGGCGTCGGACATATATTTTACCTCCAGCTTCGTCTCGGGCGTCACATCCGGCGCAAACGAAAAGAAATCGTTCTGGTAGGCATTTAAAACGTTGGGAAGCTTGATATTTTCGGCCAGTACCGCCGCCGTCGGCCTGTGGACGGAAAACTGGGTGATCTCAAACTCGAACATATCGGATAAAATCCGCATCTCCTTCACAAGCTGGCGGCGCACCTGGCGCATGTCCGTCAGGCCGTTCAGCGCGTAATGCAGGCCGATGCGGTGCCCTCTCTCATGCATGTCCCGGATCATCGCCTGGCTGCGCCGGGACAGGATGTTATAGGAATTATTCGTCCACTGAAAGAACCAGGTGGAAACAAATCCCATCTCACTCTCCACCCGGGAAAGCGCATAGGCCCGGTCCACGCTGTACTCGACGTCGTGGCGCATGATCACAAAGCTGTCCCGATAAAGCGCCTCCTCATATCCTGCGGCCCTGCCGCTCTCCTGAATGATCCGGATGATCTGTCTGTAATCCTCATATGAAAACATTTTCCCGATTCTCCTCGTCCTGTCCGCCTGCTTCTATGCGCAGACGACTTCCTCCAGATAGTCCCTCCACTGGGCAAAAACGGCGTCTCCATTGGCCTTTTCGGCAATCTTTGCCGCTTCCTTTCCCAACCGCTGTGCCAGTTGCCTGTCCTCGATCAGCCGCAGCATCCCATCGGCCAGCGCTTCCTCATTCATGATCGGCACCAGCAGGCCGTTGACCCCGTCCCGGATGACGGTCCTGGGGCCGCCGCAGGGGCAGTCCGTCGATACGATAGGCAGACCCAGCGCCATGGCTTCCAGCAGCGCATTGGGCAGCCCCTCCCAGTCGGAGGAAAACGCATACACCGCCGCTCCCGGCAGCTGTTCTTCCAGCCGGTCGCTGCCGCCGCACAGAAAAACGCAGTCCTGGGCGCCCCGCTCCCGGATGAGAGCTTCCAGGATCTCCTTCGTCCCATCCCCGGAATCGGGCCCATAGATCCGAAGTACATAATCGGGGTGCTTTTCATGCACCCGCAAAAATGCCCGGATCAGCATGGGCTGGTTTTTAAAGTCCACCAGCCGCCCGCTCTGCACGACTTCCTTGCGCATGGGAACCTCGCCCGCCCCCTGCCGGTACGCCTGGATATATTTCTCATGGATCGGATTTAAAATAATCCTGGATTTTCTACGCGCACAGGCCGGGAAAAAATCCCTCTGCCCTTCGGTCTGAAAGACAAAACCGGAAGCGGTAGGGAACAAAAGCGGGATCTGGATCTTATCCATCAGCCTGTCATAGTGTCCCGTCGGATCCGTCCGCACGCATACCACGGTCTTTTGCTTTAAAAATAATGACGACACCAGGATCCGATAGTTGGCCTTGCGCCCGAAAGCGATGAGTACATCCGGCCTTTCTTTTCGGATGAACTGTCGTAATCTGGCATAGCGCAGAAAGATCCGGGCAAGCCTGGACTTCTTTTCGTCCGCCTCCACAGGGCCCACGACCTCGCGGCGCACCCGGCTATCCAGCGCAAATTCCTCCCTGGCCTTCCATTCCGTCGCCACGATCACTTCATACCCTTCCCGGGCAAACTGGTGCGCCAGATTGGTCACCACCCGCTCCGCTCCGCCCTGTTCAAGGCAATTCAAATGAAACGCAATTTTTCGCATATCCGCTCTCCTGTGCCAACGCGCCCTTGATCCGCCGCCTGGCATTTTTGCCGCTTTCCCGCCGTCATGCGTCCTTTTTTGCAGCGATCCAGCACTCTGCGGCAATGCGCAGAAAATTCCTTCCATACGCCTCGTCCGAAAACTGTCCCGCCCTTTTTTGGGCCGCCGCCGACAGGCGTTTCAGCCGCCTTTCATCCGTAAGCAGTTCCTGCAGAAAAGAAGCCAGCTTTCTTTCCTCCTCCGTGACCGTCAACGGATCCAGGTTCTTTTGATCGTCCATGAGCGGCACAAGGATGCCGAAAGCCTCTTCCAGATATTCCTGCCGTTCCTTCACCTCAAAAAACCGGTCCGACAGGATTTCCGCGGGCCCGCTTTTGCAGTTGGAATGTACGGCCGGCAGGCCGTTTGCCATCGCTTCCACCAGGGAATTGGGGAACCCCTCCATACTGGACAGTCCCAGATACAGCGCGCTCTGCCGCATCCAGGGGAAGGGATTTTTCTGCATTCCGGCAAAACAGACCCGATCCCGGATCCCAAGCTGCTCCGCCAGCCTTTTATATTCTGCGAAGCTGCCCTCTCCCACAAAACATAACATCGCTTCCGGGACGGCATCCTTGATCAGAAAGAGGCACTTGATCATGTGCCAGAACTCTTTGCAGTCGTCCTCCCGGCTGACATTGATCATAACCTTTTTCCCGGAAAAATCGGGCATCCCCGGGTCCGGATTTCGGGAAAGCGCTTCCATCTGCGCAAAATTGAAGGGATTATATAAGACCTCCAGGTTGTCCGCGCCGAATTTTTCCTTCAGTTCCAGGGCGATCAGCTCAGAACAGCAGATCACCCGGTCGGAACGCCGGATGAACAGCTTCAATTTCCCCGGATTGTCCATATCCATATAGCTGCGTATCCCCGTCCAGATCCGGTCCCTGACGGGCGTCAGCACATTGATCAGGTTGGCTGTCGGCCCGAAGCTGTAGCTGATATCGGGGCGCAGCCTTTTTTTCAGCGCCGCCAGCTTTCGGACCCGTTTCCCCACGTTCCACAGTTTTTTGACGCGATTTTTTCCTGCGGGCACATTCAGATCTTCCACGTTAAGGCCGCTGATATCGTAGGCGATATCGTCTCCGCAAAAAATCGCGATCGTTATGTCAAAATACGGTTCCAGTATCCGGGCTGTGCGCACGCATACCCGCTCAAATCCGCCCTGATGCAGCATGGGTACGATCAGCAGCAGTTTTTTCTTTCCCATGGAGGATCTCCTTTTTCATAAAAATCCATCATCAGCGCCGCCTGCCTGGCCGCGTCAAAGCCCGCGTCGGCAAGCTGCCCGATCCGGGTGGCGCGCTTTTGTCCCAGCGCGTCAAAACCCTCTTCCCAAAAAGTCCCGTTCTTTTCCCGAAGTCCCCTGCACACCGCCCTGGCCCAGCTTTCGGCCCCTTCTGAAAGGCTCCGATAGGAAACCAGCCCCGTCAGGCCGACCTCCCGTGTGATCGTATCGGAAAGCAGGCAGGGCAGCCCCGCCGCCTGGGCCTCCAGCACTGTGCCGGGCAGCCCTTCGTAAAGGGAGGGGAAGACAAAATAATCCATCGCCTGATAATAGTCCTGGACATTGCCCTTTTGCCCCAAAAAGAGCGCGCGATCCGCGATCCCAAGGTCTTTCGCCTTTTTTTTGGCTTCCTCCATACCGCTCCCTTCTCCCAGCAGCAAAAGAACGCTTTCCGGATATATTTGACAGACTTTTGCAAAAACATCCAGCAAAAAGCCGTGATTTTTCATGGGATTGAAACGCCCTACATGGCCGATGGCAAATTTTCCCTCCAGAGAAAGGCGGCGGCGCATTTCTTTCCTTTTCTCAGGGTCGTAACGGTATTTCTGCAAAGCTATGGCGTTCGGGATCACATGGACGATTCCCTGTGCCACGGCTTTTTTCCCGAACACGGCTTCTCCCGCCAGTTGAGAGGCCGCAAAACAATAATCCGTCCGACGGGAAAGCGGACGCCGCAAGATCCGCGTAGCCAGTCCCTTGAGCCCTCCGTCCACCCCCGCGCTTCGGGCATGGGCCACCGTGACCGGCACCCCAGACGCTTTGGCCACCGGCAGATAAAGGGAAGCAGTGCTGGTCATATGTCCGTGTACGCAGGCATAACCCGGATGGGATGCAAAAAAACGTTTCCAGGCGTTCCGATAGGAAAGCCAGTTATAGACTGCAAATCTGGGCATCCGATAGACCCGGCCGCCCAGGGAGTCGATCTCTTCCTCAAAAAAACCCTTTTTTGCGGTATGCACCATAAAATCATACTGTACCCGGTCCCGGTCCGTATTTCGGTACAGATCCATAACGCGGCTCTCCGCCCCGCCCAGATCCATGGTGCCAAACACCTGTAAAACGCGAATTGGCCTCTCCATCGCTCTATCTCCGTTCATCTCCCGATCCGCTGCGCTGCCTGCCCTTTTCCCCAGGCCATGACATACTCTGCCGCCCGCGCCGGACAGGACTGTTTTTTTGCGGGCGCGCTCAGATAAGCTTCATAGGCCGCAAAAGAATCACGATGCTCCAGAAACATCTTTTCATAGCTTTCCAACTCCTGTTGGCTGCAGCGGTTACAGTGTATGACCAGGGTGGTAAACCCGTCCTTTTTTTGAAACATCCTGCTTCTCAGGAAAGAAATAGGCAGAAACGTCATCCCCCATCTTCGGTACGGCATCCGTCCGTATCCGTCTGTCACATAGGAAAACCCCATCTGGGACAGAAGCCGGATCGTCGTCCGGTCAAAGGTATGTCCCGGCGCCATAAATACCTTCGGGCTGATCCCATGGGCTTCCAGGATCCTGCGGCCGGTCTGCAGCAGCCTTTTTTGCTCCTCCTCCGAAAGCCCCGCAAATTCGGAACGGAAATTCAAAGGGAAAGCGCCCCTTTCCTCTGTCCGGTAAAGATGATGGCAGCCGTGCATGGCCAGCGTCCATCCCTTTTTTTGCAGGGTGCGCATCTTCTCCCAGAAATCCTCCCTGGCCGGGCCTATGGCCAGCTTCTCATCCCGGTTCTCGGGCACGATCCCCAAAAGCGGCCGGATCTGATACCTGTCAAACATGCGCTCAAAGGCCGCAAAGCTTTCCCAGTCCATATCCGGCGTGATATCGTCCATTCTTACCGTCACTTTCATCCTTCTACCCCTGCCCTGATTCAGGTAAGCACCATGCCCACCGCAGGGCTTATCGCGCATTCGTAATCCTCTATCAATAAGGAACCGTCCACCGTGCGCACGATAAGATTTCCATCGTAAAGATCCACGATCTCTCCCGGCGCGTACATGGAAAAGTCCAGCATCTCGTCAAAAGGATGGGCGCTCCACACCGTCATTTTCTCCCCCTGGCAGTCGCAGAAAGCGCCAGGGAAAGGCCGGGTCACGCCGCGGATCAGATTATAAAGATCCCTGGTGCGCGCATGGAAGTCCAGTTTTCCGTCCGCCGCAGTGCGTTTCTCATACCAACTGTCAAAGTCCCTGGAATCCCGCCGCACCCGGATCGTTCCCTCCTGCCAGGCTGCGATCAGCTTCGCGATGAGGCGTTTGCTCACCATCATGTTTTTATACTGCATCGTGCGCACCGTATCATAAGGCGTGATGGCGCACATTTCATTGGCAAAAACATTGGGGCTGTCCGCCTTTTCATCGTATTGGAACAGATTGAGGATGAAGCGGGTGTCTCCTTTGATAATGGACCAATTCAGAGGCGAGCGGCCCCGGCCGAAAGGCAGATACCCGCTGTTTCCGTGAAAGCCGAATACCCCCTGTTCAAAGCGATCCAGCACCGGCGCCGGGATCAGCCTCTGCCATCCCATAGAGATGCCCAGGCCGAAGGTGTTTTCTGCAAAAAAGCGGGCGGTTTCTTCATCCTTCAGGCCATAGGAATGAGTTTCAAAAATGGCAAGCCCATATCGGTCTTTCAGAAAGGACAGGCCCCGGTAGCCGGAAACCTGGTTTTTGGAAAGCACGTCCGGGTGGATCGTTACCAGCAGGTCTACTTTGCAGAGGTTTTCCTCGATATAGGATGCAATGGTGGCGGTGGTATCCTTGACGCCAAAAAGGACGAGGTTGTAATGCATGGGGATCTCCTTTGCGGGGTTGGGGACTGATGGTTACTGGCGGTGTGAGTGTACGCTGCCGTAGGATAGCCGGGCAGAATAGCCGGGCATTGCTGCGCTCGCCCGGCACAAGGCGGTCGGCGCGAACAGGATTGCCGGGCATTGCTGCGCTCGCCCGGCGCAAGACGGGCGGGACGGCCGGGCAGAATAGCCGGGCATTGCTGCGCCGCCCGGCATGGCGGAAGGGTCCGCCGGGCGACGCTCGTTTCCGCTTCGCTTCAACTCGCTATGCGGCTGTCGCCGCATAATCGAGTAGGAGGCGGTGATTAGCCGCCGTCCTCTCACACCACCGTGCGTACCGTTCGGTACACGGCGGTTTCAACAGTTGACGTGCATAGACTGATACGCAATGGCTAAATCATAAAAGCCTGACCGTATCAGTCTTTCTTTTGTTAGTGCCATGTTGACCGCTCCTGTTTGTGTCACAAACCAGTAACCCCTGCGGCTGTTTGCTGTCGGGTATGCTGCCCAGTCCGGTACCCCCAGCTTCTTTAGGTTCCGCAGTTTCGTCTTCGGTAGCTTCCACTGCTTCCATATACACATGCGGATTCGATGGTACAGCCATCCATTGATGTCATCAAGGTTGTTCTTCATGCTTGCTATCCCATAATAGTTAAGCCAGCCCCTCGCATAGACTTTTATCCTTTCCAGCGAGGGTCTGATACTCTGACAGCGTCTCCGGGAAGAGAGTTCTCTCAGTGTAGACTTAAACTTCTTCCATGACTTTGAATGAACCCGGACATATATGCCCGTTCCGTTCCTTCCCAATGCAAAGCCAAGGAACTTAAAATTTCGGATCGCAAACACGCTTACCACACGGCTCTTCTTTTGGTTCACTTTCAGTTTCAGTGTCCCTTCCAGATATTTCGTGCTTGTTTCCAGTAGCCTTCTGGCGGCTCGTTCGCTCTTCGCCAGCAATACAATGTCATCTGCGTAGCGTATGCAGGGAACTCCCCGTCTCTCATACTCCTGGTCAAACTCGTTGAGGTAGACGTTTGCCAACAGTGGCGACAGGTTCCCGCCCTGTGGCGAGCCTTCCTCTGTTTCGATGACCACTCCGTTCTCCATCACTCCGCTCTTCAGATACCGCTTCACCATCTGGATTACCCTCTCATCCTTGATGTCCCTTCTCAATAGGTTCAGCAGGATTGTGTGGTTTAACGTGTCGAAGTACTTAGATAAATCCAAGCTTATTGCATGAGTATATCCCTGTTCCGCATACTCCTTCACTTTTCCTATGGCATCCTTTGCACTTTTCCCCGGTCGGTAGCCGAAGCTGTTTTCCGAGAATAGCGGCTCATAAATCGGTATCATCTGCTGGGCCATAGCTTGTTGTATGGTTCGGTCTATGACGGTAGGTATGCCGAGTTTCCTCACTCCTCCGTCAGGCTTCGGGATCTCCACTCTTCTGACCGGCTTCGGGGTATAATGCCCCGACTTTATCCTGTCTACGATTTCGTGGTTATGCTCCCTCAGAAAGGCAAGCGTCTCGTCAATAGTCCTTCCATCCACTCCCGGCGCTCCCTTGTTTGCCTTTACTCTTTTGAAAGCTCTGTTTAGGTTGTCCCTATCCAGTATCTTTCCCAAGAGGTCAGGCTCTGCACTGTCCCTTTCCTTCCATATCCGGTTGAATGAGCGGTGCGCTCTTACATACCCTTTGTGTTCCGCACTATCTCTCTGCAAGCAGCTTTCTTCTTTGTTTTCTGCATCCATCTGCCCATTCTTCCTTTCCGGGTCGTACTAAAGACTCCTGTTGATTTGGCCCTTCGCTCAGTGGAACTTGTTCCACTCGGCTACTATGGCCTCTGCTGACTTCTGTACGTTCAACACTGCCTCTTAGTAGTGGTTATCCCTTTCAGGACATGCCGCACAGATCTCCCCGGGTACCACACATTTCTTTTCCTCCATCCACCTGCCGCATTTACCATACATGACTCCGTGTAGTTATCGGGCTTCGGCTTGGTTGGCAGTCTTACCCTCATGCATAGCCTTCTATGCGGTTTCTGTTCGTCAGGCCAGAGGTTTGCCCGTGGGTTAGTAGGTTCCCCACATCCGGCTTCCTTCAGATTCTACCTCGCGGTGGACACCCTTGCCTTCGGCTATATCCTTCCCACTACCGGGCGGATTCGGGACTTTCACCCGTTAGAAACGTGCGCCGCCGGGCGCACCAACCAAAAATCCGAAGGCCGGCCGACAAGCAAGCTTGCCGCCGGCCTTCGGATTTTTGGTTGTGCCCGGCTCGTAGCTATTTCTATTTTACAGATTTTCCTTATACCAGTCAATGGCAAGTTTGATGCCTTTGGCAAAATCGTATTCAGGGTCGTATCCAAGGAGTTCTCTGGCGCGGCTGATATCGGCGTTGGAATCCCGGATGTCGCCCTTGCGGGGAGGGCCGAAGATCGGTTCGATCTGGACGCCCAGCGCGTCGCAGAGGGTGTGATACAGGTCGATCAGGTAGATTCTTCCACCGGAACCGATGTTATAGGCCTTTCCTGCGGCTTCTCCCGGCGCCAGGCAGGCCTTTAAATTTGCTTCGATCACGTTGTCAACATAGGTGAAGTCCCGGGACTGTCTGCCGTCTCCATTGATGGTGGGCGCTTCACCCTGCAGCAGAAGCTTCAGGAATTTCGGGATCACGGCGGCATACATGCCCTCGGGATTCTGTCGGCGTCCGTATACGTTGAAATAACGCATCCCGTATGTGTCCAGCCCGTACAGTTCTTTATACAGTCTGCCGAACTCTTCGTCCGTGCGTTTGGTCAGCGCATAGGGGGAGAGAAGGTTTCCTTCAACCCCCTCTTTTTTGGGAAGGTCTGGATGATCCCCGTAGACGGAGGAACTGGAGGCGTAAACGAACTTCTTCACGTTACGCTGCCTCGCGGCTTCCATCATGTTCAGCGTGCCGATAATATTATTATGGGCGTAAAAAACAGGCATTTCGATACTTCTGGGCACGCTGCCCCAGGCGGCCTGGTTGAGTACATAGGTGACGCCTTCACAGGCCTTTTCACAGGTATCGTAATCCTTGATGTCCCCTTCGATAAACGTGTAGGCAGGATGATCGAGAAACATCTCCACATTTTTATAGCTTCCGGTGGAAAGATCATCCAGACAGCGCACCCGGTATCCCATCCCCAGGATCGCTTCGCACAGGTTGGAGCCGATAAAACCCGCGCCCCCGGTCACCAGAAAAACGCTGTCCTTTTCAAATTTCAGTTCCTTATAGCCCATCGATTGTATCTCCCGCTTTCTGTTTTCATTCAAAGGTGATGGCATTGCCGGACACCTGCCCCGGCTGTCCGTACAGGAGTACGGCCACCACGCCCCGGGCGTATAGATCCCGCCCCTTTTCATTTAAATGCACGCCGTCCTCCAGATACTCGTCCGCATTATACATATCGATGCCCAGGTTGTTGTAGGCGTCCATACACAGCGTATCATATCCTTTTGCCACGTCGCAGGCCACGCTGGCGTAATTGTACAGGGCCTTTTCGCCCATATTCATGACCGGGATCGAAAAGTAGGAAGCAAAGCTGGGGGCTATGATCAGAATCTTCGCCTGCGGGAAAATACCGCGGATCCTGGCCACACCGTTTACCAGCGCCGTCCCGAAGCCTGTCCAGGGCGCGTCGGAATTGTTGATGGGCGCCTGGCAGAGAAAGTCGTTCATTCCATAGGCCAGTATGACCACATCGATCTTTTGCTTGATCTCCATCACCTGCTTAATGTCCTCATAAGCCGCCTTTCCTTCCAAAAGCGCCACATCCGTGCTCCCCTCCAGAATGGAGATCATCTTGACCAGGGAATTGTCGCTGGCCGGTCCGAAGGTATAAGGGCTATCATCAGGATCGATCGTGGCCCGGGTACCTCCGATGGCTCCGTTATACACCTTTGTATTATAACCTTTCCAACCCATATATTGCTCTACTTTAGCCGCCACGCCGGTGTCGTCCCGGAAATTGCCCCAAATGCTGTCGCCCAGCACCAGGATCCGTTTGAGATCCTCTTCCTCCGCCGGCTTCGTCTCCTCCAACGTCGAAGGCGTCTCAGTTTCCTGCTGCAGTTCGTCAATCTCTGTCCCGCTTTCCGTCTGCGTCTCCTGAATCTGGGTCAGAACGGATTCCTCTGTCTCCATCGTCTCCTGGGTTTCCGGCAAAGCGCCAGCCAGCACTTCGTCCAGTTGTTCCCGCAGCGCTTCATTCTCCGCTGCCAGGGATTCCAGCTTTGCCTGATATTCCCGGATTTCTTCCGTATAATCCCCCGTCTGAGCGCAGCCGGAAAACACCGTCCCCAAAAGGGCCGTCACCGTCAGGCCCAGGCTGCATATCAGCTTTGACATCCTTTTCATCTTCCACACCTCATTTTCCCATATACCGCAAAAGGCTCCGTATACTCGTCTTTTTACCGTATTAAAGTATAGCCCTGTTTTTTCCCTGATGCAACATCCTTCATAGAATCTTAAACAAAAATTCCATCAGGCGGATTTGTGACGCAGGGCGCGCAGGGACAATAGCGCCGCGATATAAAGGAACGGGAATCCATAGATCACATAGCGGGACAGGCACATGATCACCATGGAAGTGGAATATACATCCGCCACGGCCGTCAAAAGAACCAATGCCGTAAACCGCGCCTCTTTGGACGCCCTGTCCCGATAGAGCAAATATCCCGTCCCTGCGATCAGGAAAAGATAGAAAAACAGCGCATACCAGTTGAGCAGGGGATGCACAACGGCCACCGTGCGGATCAGCCCGTAGACGGACAGCGCCAGATAATCGTAGAGCCAGCGGCCAAACACCGCCGGCAGAAGGCTTTTGATCATCTCGCCCGCGATCCTGTCCTGCTCCACATTTTCCAGAATATAATCCTGAAACCCCATAGCGTCATGCACCTGCCGCCACGGCTCCTCGATGATCTTGAACTTCAATTCGTCGTGCCACTGTTCCAGATGCGCCGCACGGTTCAAAAAACCAGGCTGCGAAAAACTGTAATTGGCGCCGCGCTCCCGGGCAAGCCCGTAAGACAATACAAAGTATTCCCATACCTGCTCATCTTCAATACGCGCGCCGTCCTGTTCGTCGGCGGCATAAAGCACGTTTGCCAGGAAGCTGACATTGCCGAATGTATTGTTGATAAAATGACCGTTAAAAACGGCATTATAGCTCTTTACCGCCAGCGTCCGGCAGCCGAAAGCCAGTGTCGTACAAAGCAGTACCGCTGCGACAGATTTCCATCGTTTCCTGCCAAAACAGCAGACGACCGCAGCCGCCGCCCAAACGAGGATCGCCGCCATCATCTGTCCCCTGGTCAGCGACAGGAACAGGGCGTATAGTAACGCAAACCCGGCACGTTTTGCGCCGGGATGGAAAATCATGGAAATACAGGCGGAAAGGAACAGATAAAAAAAAGGAAGCCCCAGCGCTTCACTGAGTACGCCGTTGGAAAACACCAGCCTGCTCTCGGAAAACAGCGGCGTGATCACATGGGGCGCCAGCAAAAGCAGGCTGATCGCAAGCGTCAGGATGCGGCCCGTCTGAAACTCCCTGTAAAGACAGGCAGTCAGACAGATGACGGAAACGCAGGCCAGCAGATTCTGCAGAAAGCGCGCGATCTCCAGATACCGTCCCTCGCCAAAGAGCGTGCGCAAAAGCCACAGGAAAAACGGATACATCGGTTCCCTGTGGATGTGCATGGCGATATACTGATGGCTGTCGCTGTATATGCCCAGCGTCCCAAACAGCCACAGCCCTGTGAAAAACAGGGCCGTGACCAGATAGGCCAGACAGAGGTTTTTGTCCCGCCTGCCGGCCGGATTTTTACGGATCATCATATCTCTTCCCCAGGCGGGCGGCTTTACAGCCGCCAGTAGATATAGGAATCCCCCTGATACGCTTCCCTGTCCAGGATTCCCTTCACATCCACCAGCACCTTCTTTTCATTGGACGCTTTGAAACAGGCGTCGATGGCCGCCCGATCCAGTCCTTCAAACTCCCGGTGGGCCACCGCGATGACCAGGGCGTCCACATCCCTGACCGCGCTTTGATCCGCCAGATCAATGCCATATAAATGTTTCGCTTCTTCCCGGTCCGCCGTTTCATCCACGACAACAGGATCGATGCCGTATTCGCGCAGTTCCTTCACGATATCGATGACCTTTGTATTCCTGGTATCCGGACAGTTTTCCTTAAAAGTAAAGCCCAGGATAGCGACCTTGGCGGTCTTTACCGCCACATCGGCCTTGATCAGATTTTTGACCACATTTTCCGCCACATATTTCCCCATATCGTCGTTGATCCGCCGGCCGGCCAGGATGATCTGGGAATGATAGCCCATCTGCTCCGCCCTGTAGGTCAGATAATAGGGATCTACGCCTATACAGTGGCCTCCCACCAGGCCGGGCGCAAAATTCAGGAAATTCCATTTGGTACCGGCCGCCGCCAGTACGCTCTTGGTATCGATGCCCATTTTATTAAATATAATAGACAACTCATTCATGAACGCGATATTGATATCCCGTTGACTGTTCTCGATGACCTTGGCGGCTTCCGCCACTTTGATGGACTGGGCGCGGTAGACGCCCGCCTCCACCACCAGTTCGTAGACTTTGGCCACCACATCCAGCGTTTCTTCATCCATACCCGACACGATCTTGGTGATCGTTTCCAGCCGATGCACCTTGTCGCCGGGGTTGATGCGCTCCGGCGAATAACCGATCTTAAAATCCACGCCGCATTTTAACCCCGACTCCCGTTCCAGGATCGGCACGCAGATCTCCTCCGTCACGCCAGGATAAACCGTAGATTCAAATACCACGACGCTCCCTTTTTTCAGATTGCGGCCCAGGATGCGGCTGGCCCCCTCCACAGGCGTCAGATCCGGCGTCCTGTCGTCGTTCACCGGCGTCGGCACGGCTACGATATGGAATCTTGCCTCTCTCAGCTTCGTTTCATCCGCCGTAAACTCCACCGTCGTATTTTTGATCACCTCGTCCCCTACCTCCCTGGTAGGATCCACGCCGGACCGGTACAGATCGATCTTGTGCGCGTTCAGATCAAAACCAACTACAGCGATCTTCCTGGCAAACGCCACAGCAATGGGCATTCCCACATAGCCCAGGCCGACCAGGGAAAGCTTCTCTTCTCCGGCCAACAGTTTTTCATATAATCCCATATCCATCCTCTTTTCCGTCGCCTTACGGCGCCCTTTGCATTTTTTTGCAGCTACTCTGTGGCTGCTGCGGGATCAGTCCCGTTTTATCCGTTGTACCGCCTCCAGATAGGTCGCTACCACCCTCCTGCGGTCAAAGTTCTGCTCCACAAACTCCCTGGCCCGCCGTCCCATAGACGAGCGGTTTTCATAGGAAAGGGAAAGGAAGGCGCGGATCGCGTCGGTCAGCGCCCCTGCGCTTCTGGGCGCAAAAGCGATCCCGGAAACGCCGTCTTCAAAGATCTCCCGGCATCCGCTGATGTCGCTGGCGATCACCGGACGGCCCGCCGCCGCCGCTTCCTGCACGACATTGGACATCCCCTCGTGATAGGTGGGATGAATCACGGCCTGACAGCCCTCATAGAATGTCTGGATATCGTCCCGATATCCATAATACCGCACAAAGCCCTGTTCCTGCAAGTCCCGGATCTGCGGCTCATAAACCTGCCGGGTCTCTTCCTCATAGGCGCCCAATATCTCAAAGCACACTTTTGGATCCTCTGCATGGATCTGCCGCGCCGCCGCCAGCAATTCTTCTATGCCCTTATCCTTCATGATCCGCATGACGGAAACAAACTGCACCGGCTCCTTGGGCGGATAAGGCCGAAAGGCATGTTCCTCAAGGTTCACGCCGGAACCGGGAAGGATCTTCGTATCGGCCTCCCGGGATATACAGCCCTTTTCGATCATAAAAGCGCGGTTCTGCCGGTTCTGGAAGAAAACGCAGCCGGCCTTCTTTAGACTCTCCCGGTACAAAAATACGATCAGCTTCTGCAGCAGGCCGCCATGTTCCAGCGTCGTCCCCAGGCCCGTGATATTGACCAGATAAGGGACGTGTTTTAGCCGGCAGGCCATCCCGCCGTAAATATTGGGTTTGATGGTGTAGGTCAGCACCACCGCCGGATCAGCTTCTTTCAGCAGGCGCAGATAAAACCGAAACAGCTTCAAATCCTTTGCCGGATTCATGCCCCTGCGTTCCATCACGGTATCGTGGCAGACGCAGCCCAAAGCCCGGATCTTTTCCCGATAGCCGGTATCCGGCACCGAAACATGGATCTCATATCCTTCCTGCATCAGGGCCTGCAGCACTTCTTTGCGAAAATCATACAGCCCGGAGTCGCTGTTGGCCAGGATCAGCACATTTTTACGCATTGTCCTGCATCTCCCGGATCATGATCTCATTATATTTCATCATCGCAATGCCCTCCCTGTATGCGCCCACCGCAGGCTGATTGGCTTCTCCCCCCAGATTCCGAAGGATCATGGCGGGCACGTTCACGCCGCAGGCATAGGCATGGGGATAGCCGCCGCCAAAGCGGGGATTGACCTCGGAAATATACCATTCCCCGCCGATGTAAAACAGATCGATATCGATGATGCCGCGAAATCCCATCTTCGTTACAAAATCACAAAGCAGCGCAAAGAGGGCTTCATCCTTACAGGAAACCGATTTGTCCGTTTCCCCCGCCCGCATTTTGATCTTTTTCTTGACGAAAATGGAGATCACTTCCCCGGAGATCATATCGATATAAACGTCCGCCCCGTATTCCTGTCCGTCCATGTATTCCTGGATCATCAGGTCGTCGTTAAGTTTACATAACAATTCCACTTCTTCCCGGCAGCCCACTTTATTGATGTTCAGGCTGGCGCTGCCGCAGACCGGCTTTACAAAAACGGGATAATGCATCCTGCCCGCCTGCACTTCCTTAAAAAAAGCAGTCGGATCCATAAAGCAGCGGCCCGTCTTAAAGCCCAATTCGCAAAGCTTACGGTACATGGCAAATTTGTTAAAGCACAACTCCACCGCCTCAGGATCCGAAATGACGGGGACAGCGCCCGCTTCCAAAAACGCTTCCCGGTGCGCCGCCAGCAGGCTCAGCTCCGGATCGATCAGGGAAAAAACGCCGTCGATCTGCTTTTTGCGACAGATTTCCAGGATCCTTTCCAGATAACCCGGTTCCGTGATCCGGGGAACCAGAACATATTCGTCCGCCTCATAGATCGCAGGGGCCAGCTCGCTGCAGTCCGTGGCGATGACTTTCCCCTGTCCGGCCAGTTCTTTTTTGAAATACTGCACCACTTTGTCGCGGGTGCCGGCGCTCAGGATTAGAATATTCATACCGTATTCCTTTCGCTTTCCATTCTTTCATGGCTCCAGCCGACCGGTGCGCTGCAGGCGTTCCTTTCGGATCTGGGCAAAATTGCCCTCTGCCTGGTTCGTATCCTCGGCCACCTGGGATCTGTCAAAGACGACCCGGACGGTCAGAAACAGCACTTTCAGATCCATCAAAAAAGAGAGGCCCCTGACATACTCTACGTCCTTCTGCAGCCGACGATCCCAGTCGATGAAATTGCGTCCCGACACCTGGGCCAGCCCCGTCAGCCCGGGACGCACCGTATGACGCAAAGATTCCTCCTGGGTATAATAGGGAAGATAAGAGACCAGCAGCGGCCTGGGGCCGATAAAACTCATATCGCCCTTGAGGATATTGAAAAATTCCGGCAGTTCATCCAGGCTGGTGGAACGCAAAAACCGCCCGAAGCCGGTCAGCCGGTCCTGATCCGGCAAAAGATCGCCCTTTGCGTCCCGCGCATCGGTCATCGTCCGAAACTTATACAGTTTGAAGATCTTTTCCCCCCGTCCGGGGCGCTCCTGGCAAAAGAACACCGGGCTTCCCAGCTTCAGGCGCACCAGAAGCGCCAGCAAAAGCAGAACCGGGCTTAAGACGACAAGCACCGCCAGAGAGAGCAGAATATCCAATAACCGCTTGATATATTTCCTGTACATAGGCCACCTGTCATTTTCCGAACCGGCGGCGGATAAGGGAAATGATCAGTTCCATATCCTCCGGCGTATTTTTGATATCGCTGGGCAGGCACAGCCCTCTGTCAAACACATCCTGCGCTACGCTGAGACCTTCTTTTGCCTGGATAAAGTCACATTGTGCAAAAACCGGCTGCAAATGCATGGGTTTCCAGATGGGACGGGTCTCGATGTTATATTCCGCCAGATCGTCCATGATCTGCTCCGGCGTCACCCCACAGCCCGGCGTAAGGGTCATACAGGAAAGCCAGTTATTGGCTTCTCCGTCGGGATTCATCGGGTTCATGGATATCTCCTCAATATCCTTAAAAGCATCCCGATACTGCCGGTAGATCTCCTGTTTGCGGGCCAGATGCTCCCCGAGATGAAGGAGCTGCCCTCTGCCCACCCCCGCCACAAGATTGGACATGCGGTAATTATAGCCGATATTGGAATGCTGGTAGTGTCTCGCCGGATCTCTCGCCTGGGTGGCCAGGAACCTGGCCCGTTCCACCAGGGCCGGATCCTTCGCCGCCAGCATACCGCCGCCGGAAGTGGTGATGATCTTATTGCCGTTAAAGGAATAGATCCCGAAATCGCCAAACGTCCCCGTCATCTGTCCCTTGAAGGTGGCGCCCAAGGATTCCGCCGCGTCTTCGATCAAAGGGACGCCATGCTCCCGGCAGATCTGGCGGATTTCATCGATCTTTGCCGGCGTGCCGTAAAGATGCACCGCGATCACCGCCGCCGGATGGGGATATTTTTCAAAGGCCAGGCGCAGCGCCGCCGGATCCATATTCCAGGTCTCTTGCTCCGAATCGACAAAGACCGGGACCGCTTTCTCATAACAGGCCGGATTCACACTGGCAGAAAAGGTCAGGGATTGGGCCAGCACGATATCCCCCTGATTCACTCCCGCCAGGATCATGGCCAGATGCAGGGCCGCGGTTCCGGAAGACAGTGCAGCCGCGTATCCGCAGCCGGTATAGGCTGCCAGCTCTTTTTCAAATTCGTTCACATTGGGGCCCAGAGGCGCCACCCAGTTGGTATCAAAGGCCTCCTGTACAAACCGCTGCTCGTCCCCATGCATCGTGGGGGACGACAGATAGATCCGCTTTCTTTCCATCTTTTCCTCCTTGCCGCGCTCACAACACGCTGTCCGCAAATTATGTTGGAGGCAATTCCTCCAAAAGCTCGATCATGCCCATTGCCGCATGCATGAAAAATACGACCCGTCTGCCGCCGATGGCGGGAGCCGCCTGAGGTTCCCCCATGCGGACATATCCGCTCTGCTCCAGCCGGTCCATGTCCGCGCAAAAGTCCCGGGATGCGTAACAGATATGATAGGGCGCATTTTTGTAGGTTTTCAAAAGGCCTGCCGCCACCGATCCCGGGGTATAGGGGCTGATCAGTTCGATCCGGTATCCGTCTTTTTCCAGAAACAGGATATCCGCTCCCCGTCCTTCATCCCGTACCGTTTCCCCGATCCGCAGATACCCCAGCCCTTCAAAGGCCAAAGCCGCCCGCTCTATTTTTTTTACCAGATATCCGATATGGTGAATCTTCATATCCTGTTCTCCGTCTCTGCCTGTCTGTTCTCATAGCGATAGGTCGGCACGATCTCCTGGATCATGGGCCGGATATCCTGGCACTCGTTTTTGGAAGCCACCTCCAGCGCCTTTAACTGCACAAAGAATTTGTCCTCGTCCAGTTCGATGGGCCTGCCGATATGGATCAGTTTGTTCTCCGTTTCCTGCAGTCCCTCTTCCTCCATCAAAAGCTCTTCGTAAAGCTTTTCTCCGGGACGCAGCCCCGTAAAGACGATCTTAATATCCTCATCCACCCGATACCCTGACAGACGGATGAGATTCTTTGCCAGATCCAGGATGCGCACGGGTTCGCCCATGTCCAGCACGAAGATCTCCCCGCCCTTTGCATAGGCCCCTGCCTGCAGCACCAAAGATACCGCTTCCGGGATCGTCATGAAATACCGGATGATATCGGGATGGGTCACCGTCACCGGCCCGCCCGCCGCGATCTGCTTTTTAAACAGCGGGATCACGCTGCCGTTGGAGCCCAGCACGTTCCCAAAGCGCACCGCCACAAATTCCGTCTCATAATGCCGGTTAAAGGTCTGCACGATCATCTCGCAGATGCGCTTGCTGGCCCCCATGATATTGGTGGGGTTCACCGCCTTATCCGTGGAGATCAGGACGAACTTGCGGGTGCCGTTCTGGGCCGCCGCCATGGCGGTCTTAAAGGTGCCAAAAACGTTGTTCTTGACCGCCTCGTTGGGGGAATCCTCCATCAGCGGCACATGCTTATGGGCGGCCGCGTGATAGACGATATCCGGTTTCCATGTCTCAAAGACCGCGTTGATCCGGTTCGTATTGCGGACGCTGCCGATGAGTACGGTCAGTTTCAGGCTCGGATATTTTTCCTGCAGTTCACGCTGAATATCATATGCGTTATTTTCATAAATATCAAAAATGATCAGCCGGGAGGGCTTATGAACGGCGATCTGGCGGCACAGTTCGCTGCCGATGGAGCCGCCGCCGCCTGTCACCAAAACCACCTTATTCTGCACATATCCCAGGATGGAATCCAGATCCACGCGGATGGGTTCCCGTCCCAGCAGATCCTCCACTTCTACATCCCGCAGCTTGCTGACATTGACCTCTCCGTTTACCAACTGATACAGACCGGGGAGGGAACGCAGCTTACAGCTCGTCTCCTTACAGATTTCCAAAATCTGACGGATCTGGGTGGGCGAAGCGGACGGAATCGCCAGAAAGATCTCGTCGATATCGTAAAGATCCACCGATTCAATGATCTTGTCCCGGCCTCCCACCACCCGGATGCCCTGGATAAACTGGCCCCATTTATTCTTATCATCATCGATGATGCAGCGGATCACCATGGTGGAATAGTTGCTGGTAATGATCTCCTTGATGATCGTATTGCCCGCTTCCCCGGCGCCGATGATCATGACGGAAACGCTGTTCTTGCGGTTCTGCCGCTTGTGCTTCTGGCTGCGCAGGAAACGATAGGAAAAGCGGCTGGCAAACATAAACAAAAGCAGGAAAAAGAAATAGCCGAAATAATAGCTGTCCGGCACCGCCTTAACCATACCCTCCAGGCGGAAAAAGTTGACCCCGATCCCCGTGACAACGCTGGAGGTCAGACAGGCCAGCACCAGATTCTGCAGCTCCGTCTCCCCGGCGAAGGCCCAGAGGCTGTTATAGAGCCGGAAAAGATAAAATATGAAGATCGTCAGAAGGATGTTGATCCCCAGGAAATTGCGCACCGGGATCAGAAACTCCGTCTGCACTTCCCCGAGATTGAAATCGTACCGAAACAGCAGGGCCAGGAAACTGGACGCCACAATGCTGATGATATCATAGGCGATCAGCGCTGTCCGCCGATAGAACTTCTGATAATTTATGATAAACTTTTTCTTCCCCTTATTTTCATTACGCATCGTTATTTTGTCACTTTCGTATCCTTTTTTCCCGCCCTGTGAATAAAAGAGGGGCAAAGACTACCATCACGGAAAATCCCATGGGGTTGCAGGGATGAAACAGCCATTCCACCAGCCCCGCTACGGCAAAACCCAGAAAAACCGCCAACGGCAGGATCGCATATCCGTCTTTTTTGCCATTCCTGTATGCAAAAAGGAACATGGATCCGGCGCTGAGCGCCCCGAAGAGCAGATAACAGACCCCCACCAGCAATCCGTGGTCATGGATAACCTGGAGATAGGTATTATGCGCATGTACGCTGACGCTGCCGTCTCCCAGCTCTACGCCCATCTCATCGTGTCCAAACAGGTTCCAGGCGCCGATATAGCGCCGGAAAATCTCCATCCTGCCGTTGGAAAATTCTTCCACATCGGAAAGCCCTGCGTCGCCGTTTGCCGCTACAAGGACGGACGTTGGCTCCACATACAGAGTATCCCCCAAACATTGCAGGAATTCTCCCGTTTCTTCCAATATAGACGCATCCGCCAGCAATTTGTTCTCCAAAACATATTTAAAATAGGAAACCGACATATAGGCGCTGGAATCCTTCGGATCGTCCCTGTGGATCGCCGCGGCGGATTCCTCCACTTCATAAATATACGGATCGTTGTATAGGGCGGGCAGGATACGGATGCCGGTATAGGTCACAGGCAGGCAGAGCAGGGCTATAGCCTCCATAACCAGGATATCCCGGATCAGATCCCGTATCCGCTGCCGGAAACACCAAAGCACCGCAAAGGGTACGACCACCGCCGTCATCACGATCACGGCCAGATAGCCTGTCCTGGACAACGTAAGGAACAAAAAGGATGCCGCCATCCCATAAAGCAGCAGCGTCCCCCACATCCGGATCGGGTGCCTGCTGTCCCGGTACAGGCCGATCAAAAGGCGGACCGTCAGCGCGCAAAGCACCAGCGTCAGATAGTACGCCGTAATGGTCACGGTATGGAACACAAAATTATATCGGGAGTATACCCAGGCCCGAAAAGGCCGGCGCGCCAGCGCAAATATCACGGCCAGGGCAAAATTTAAGGTGACGCCGCCGCAAAAATTGCTAAGCAGCCGGTCCCGCCCCTCCCAGCCAATATAAAACACATAAAACAAAGAGAAATACACGGCGAGATAGACAGGCCATCCCCGGGTGTTTCGGAACAATACCAAAAGAAACAGGAGCAAAAACAGCGCGCCGGCATAGAAACGGTTCAGTTTATGCCAGGCAAACTGCAGACTGCGTATCTTCTCGATCAGGGAAAGCAGGACAAACCCTGCTGCGATGGCGATCAGGATCTCATACTTGATCTGCGGCAGCCTTTCCCCTGCATCTGCCCTGCCAAAACGGCAGTACAGATACCAGGCTATGCCACCCAGGGCGGAAACGGTCAGCCAGACGGCTCCCCGTCTGTTCAGAAACGCCCTGGCAGACCCCATTGTCAAAAGCACCAGGCAGGCCCAGAAGAGTACTTCCCGGTACGCCAGATCCTGTTGAAGCTGGAACTGGGCGTTCATAAAGTGGATCGTCCCCATCAGCACGCCCGCAAAACAGATCTCCTGCAGCCAGTCCATCCCTTTTAAAGCCGCCATCCTGCGCAGGGACGGCGCGCTCTGCGGCGGCCGTTTCCCAAACAGGACCCAGGAAAAAAAGGCGGCGGCGATCACAATTCCGGCGCCGTATACGATCTTATCATCGGTTTTCCCCCCGAACAGATCCCGGCAGTAAACTGCATAGAGCAAAAAAGCCGTAAATACCAGTCCCACCGGCCCTGCCGTCATCTGTATTGCCCGCTGCCAACTAACCGTCTCCGAAAGCTTCCCGCCGGATCGCCCTCTCCACAGCGCTACTCCCGCCAGAACCGCAGCCGTCAGCAGGCAAAGCGAATAGAGAAATCCCATCCTGCCTGCGGAAGGGCTGTCCGTATAGGTCAGGCGCATGACGATATTCTGCGCTTCCTGCATCCGGGTCTGTCCGTCATACAGGACATAATAATTGCCAAAGGTAAAAAGCCCCGTCTCCCCCGTGTTTTCAAAGGCCAGATCCATCGGCACGTCCCTGGCCTGTAGCTGCCAGACATAGGCTGTCTGCGGCGTCGTCTCAACACCCAGGGGAATCCGCAAAAATCCCGGAAGTTTCGTTTCCGGCATCGTCACATCCCGATTGATCAATTGCTGGTTATGTTCGTCATAAAGGAAAAGGTGGTAGACCTCCCCCGCGGAATCTGCAGAGGTAACATATAGATCCAGATACCGCAGGTATGTCCCTTCCGCGATGAACACCTGCTGGATCTGCTGATCCAGCCGCACCTGGGCCGTCCCGCGGATCGTCTCATTACCTGCCGTCATTCTGTCCCTTTTCAGGACGCCACAGGGCCCCAGCAGAAAACATGCTGCGGCTGCATAAAAGAATACCATATATGCGATCGCGTGACAGATCCTGATCCTACGGTTCATAACGCCTCTCCGGGATATCCAACGGGCAGACTTTCCCACTTTCCCCATTATCCATAGCAGTATAGCACATTTGGGATTTTATGACAACCGGCAAAAGCGGGAAAGCGAACCAGAAAATGAGTACATACCGGACCAGACAGGCCGGGCCCAGCAGCACTGTCAGCCAGTTCAGATAGATTGGGGACAATGCTGCCAGCACGCGTCCCCTTTTTTCCGAAAACAGATAAAGTGCGCCAAGCACATAGACCCAGCAAAAAAATCCCGGAGAAAACAGCCAGGACAACAGGGGGATCCGATGAAACTCTTCCCGCCAGGAAATCTCCTGATAAAACCCTTCCAAAAGCGGGAACATGCTGTGCCGCACGCCGGGCGGTTCCGTTTCGCAACTGAAATAGGAACTGGTCTTGTACTCCCGATAACCGTTATAGACATCGATGACCGTAAAAGGATACCAGAATCCGTAGGAGGTCATCAGCCACGCATTGAGATAGGTGAAGGGCGCCCGCAGCCCGATCCGCGCCCACAGCCCGATATACCGACCGGGAGCTTCCAGAAACCTCCGCGTTTGAAAACCGGCTTTGACCGGATCGGAAAGCTTCGGCGTATAGGAAGAAAGCGCCTCCTGAGGCAAAATCTCAAACAACGCCTCCTGCCCCTGCTCATCGAAAATGTTGGGACTATACTTCCAGGCCCGGGCCAACTGCTGGATCGGCACGGTAAAAGCCTCCTGGGGATCCGTATCCGCAGGATGGAGCGCAAACGCAAGCCCCTCTCTCGTCCCGACGCATAAAAGCAGAGCGGTCAGGCAGAGCGCCGCCAGCCGTTTCCGCTCTTTTTGAGGAGCAAAGAGCAAAAGAAGCGGGGCCGCCGTGAGCAAAACATAAAACCCGTTGCTGCGAAACGTCCCCACCACAAAAAAGGCTGCGCAAAGGGCCGCCGGCCAGAATCCCCGTTTCCGCTTTCCCGCTGCGTCTATACCGGGCGAAAACCGACGGCACAGGATCGTTACCGCCATAAGCATACCCGCCGTATAAGGCATATCCTTGCTGGTACACAGGACGTACATCGGGATCACGGGGAATACGGCGAAATAAAGAAGGGCCATGGCCGTAAACAGCTTTCCTGCCCCCAGCCTTTCAAGCTGCAAAAGAAACCAGGACAGCAAAAAGGCCATTCCTGCCATCTGCGCCAGAACATAGACCGCGATCCCGATATTATAGTCTCCGGCCGCCCGGCCCAGACCGGCCACCGTCCTGCCCAAAAGCAGCACATGCAAAAGCGGATGGCGCGTTATATAGGTTCCCGTCAGAACCTCCTCCAGCTCGTCTGTGGCGTCATAGGAAAAAAAGCCGGGATATACGGCCAGAAATACCGGCATCCATGCCAGAAACAACAACAGGGCGCGGCCTGCCAGCCGTCTGGGGGCCGCCGCTGCCGTTTTGCTATAAACCGGCCTGATCCTATCCCTTTGCCCCAGCCTTCTGCATCCCACCGAAAGCGCGCAAAATCCGCCGTACACAAGGGGAGTGAACAACACCCAGGACAATAAGACCGCAGCCCATCCCGACAGCGACAGGAAGTTCACATTCCCGGTCCTGTCCAACTGCCTCCCCCACTGCAGGCTGACCGCCAGAAAAAGGCCGCCTGTTATGGCGCAGGCCAGCCTGCGCGTTTTCCCTTTTTTTGCTTCTTCAGCCGCCATCTCTCTCGTCCGTTTCTTCCGTCGCGCCCTCTTTCTTAACGCCCCCTATGATCTGTCTGACGACAAACTGAGGCGCATGGTTCATACAAATATACATCCTTCCGATATACTCCCCAATCAGCCCC
Organism: uncultured Eisenbergiella sp.; assembly: GCA_947598825.1. GTDB lineage: Bacteria > Bacillota > Clostridia > Lachnospirales > Lachnospiraceae > Gallintestinimicrobium. Next base: position 39,044 of record CANQFM010000009.1, read on the forward strand.
AGCATCAGCATCAGCATACCGCCGATGAACATAATGGCGGACATCAGGGCGGAAAACCCGATGGGGACATCCGGCACCACCAGCTTCTTGATCACCGTATAGACCCCATACAAAAATCCCAGGCCCGCGCAGCCTATGCCGGTGAGGGTGGCGATCCGCAGCGGCTTTTCGGAGAACGCCGTAAACCCGTTAAACCACAGGGACAACAGCTTCGTAAACGTATAGCCCGATACGCCGGCTTTCCGGTCCCGATGCTCCACGGTAACGTTCACAATGTTGCGGGTGGTCCGCAGCACAAGGCCAATCACATAGGGGAAAGCGTTCTCATAGCGCAGCATCTCCTCCAGGACAAAACGGCGTGCCGCAAAATAACTGGAAATATACAGTTCCCTGGGCTTTTGGAGCATAAAGCACAGCATCCGGTCGTTGATCCTGCTGCCGAAATTCCGAAAGGCGTTGTGGTGCTTATGCTCGTATCTGGCGTAGACCACATCCGCCCCGTCCTCCAGGGCCTGTAAAAGCTTACCGGCTTCGCTGGCCGGCGTCTGCCCGTCGTCGTCCAGACAGACCAGAATATCGCCCTTTGCCTGATGGAAGCCGGCCATCAGGGCCGCGTGCTGCCCGAAATTGCGGGCCAGATCAATTCCGACAATACGGCTGTCCTGCCTGCACAGCCTGTCGATCTCCCCAAAGGTATCATCCGGAGAACAGTCGTTGACCAGGATGATCTCATATTCATACGCTTCCTGCCCCTTCATCGCTTCGGCAATTTCTGCCGTCACACCGCCGATCGTCTGGGCTGACCGGTAACAGGGGATCACAAAACTCACCAACTGCTTTTTCATTCCCTTCCCGCCCTCATCTTCACCTGTTCTCATCAAAGATCACCGCCATCAGGAGGATGTCCCGATATGCGCTATCCTGCCGGTATTCGTCTTTCAAAAGGGCTTCCTGGACAAAGCCCGCCTTTTTATAACTCTTTATCGCGCCCGTATTGTCCGAAAATACCCGCAGCATCAGCTTATGCAGCCGCAAAACATCCCGGGCATAGGCCACGGCCAGCCTGGCCGCCTCCGACCCGATCCCTTTGCCCACCGCATCGTCCTCTCCCAGAAAGATCCCGTATTCCGCCTTTTTATTTTTCGGATCGATATCCCGAAAATAGACGCTCCCCAAAGGTCTGTCCGTCGCCTTTTCGCAGACGATAAACTGTACCACCTCGCCGGACGCCACCCGGGTGCGCAGCCAATGTTCATGGCCTTCCCGGGTAAAAGGCTCCTGATAGAGAAAATTGCGCCGTACCCGTTCTTTGTTGCGCCACTCGACGATCCGGCCCGTATCCTCCGGGCCGATGGGGCGCAGGTAGATCCTTTCGCCATCCAGATACTTTTCTTCCACCGTCCTGTACCGCCTTTATGATCCTGCCCTTACCGACAGATCTATTATACACGTTCCCCGCCGGCTTGTCATGCCTTTTCCCCGGTCAGTCTGCCTGTGACCTCTTCCAGCACCTCAAAATAACCCTCAAAGGTCTTTTTACAGCAGCCGGGATCCTCAATGACGATCCCGGGGGCGGCAAGCCCTGTCAGGGCAAACCCCATGGCCATCCGGTGATCCTCGTAGGTTTTTATCGACGCCGGCTGCGGCGTGCCCGGCCAGATGGTAATGCGGTCACTGGCCGTCTCGCAGCGAATCCCCATGCGGCGCAGTTCCGTTTCCATGGCCGCCAGCCGGTCGCTCTCCTGATAGCGGATATGTCCGATGCCGGAAATGGTCACCGGCCCGTCGGCGTAAGGAGCGATGGCGGCCAGCGTAATGGCCTGATCGGAACAGGCGCCCATATCGACGTCGATCCCTTTTAACCTGCCGCCTGCCGGTCCCGTTACGGCGACGCCCAGAGGGGTTTGTTCCACAACGGCGCCCATCTTCTCCAAGATCCGCAAAAATTCCACATCGCCCTGTTTCCCGTGCAGCGTCACGTCCCGCACCGTCACGCGGACGCCCAACACCGCAGCCAGCGCGAAGAAATACGCCGCAGCCGAAAGATCCGGCTCGATCCGGTATTCCATGGCTCTATAGTGCTGTCCCGGACGCACCTCATAGAACAGCCTCCCGTTTTTTCCCGTCCCTTCCAAAACGCCCTTTTCGCAGACGACGCCAAATTCCCGCATCATCTCCACCGTCATATCCACATAGGCCATCCCGTGACTGCCCTCCACATCCACCCGCAGCCCATTGGGCGCCAGGCAGGCGGAGATCAGCAGGGCGCTCAAAAACTGGCTGGAACGGTCGATATTGACGCAGATCCTGTCCTTTGCCGCCTTCCGCCCTTCCATCCAAAAAGGGAAATGCCCCGGCTGCCCCTCAAAAGAGATCGCGGCTCCCAGTTGCGTTAAATTGTCCAGAAGCGGCTCCATAGGCCTTTTTTTCATCTGTTCCGAAGCGTCGAAATGCCAGTTCCCCTCTGACAGTCCCAGAAAAGCGGTCAGAAAACGGGCCGCCGTCCCCGCGCTGCCCACATAGAGGGACGCCTCCCGCTTCGGGATCGCGCCGTCCTGCCCCTTGACCCGGATCCGGCATCTTTCCTCCTCTACAGCCGTTTCAAAGCCCAGCGATTGGATACACTTCAAAAAATAGCGGGAATCGTCGGAAAAGAGCGCGCCTGTCAGAAGGCTCTCCCCCCTGGCCAGCGTGGCCAGCAGAAGGGCTCGGTTGGTGATGCTTTTGGAACCCGGCACCGTCACGGTTACTTCCCGGTTTTTCAACCGGCCGGATATGTTTTTTACCTGATAGAGATTCTGTTCCATTCCCGGGCTTTTCCTCCCATTTCCGTATTTTGCCCTCAGCCTGCCAAACTGCCGCCGCCCGGACCGGGTGCGCCGCTCACTCCCAGGTTTCCGTCCCCGCTATAGGCAATACCTGATAAAGATCCGTACTCCCGTCAATGGTCCCCGTTCTCACCGCCTGCAGCGCAAGCCCCTGGTCGTCAAAAAAACCTTTCAGCCACTCCATGTCCGTCTGGGAACTGCAAAGCAGGCTGACGCCGCCGCTGCGCACCGCCTCTCCCATGGAAGAAAAGCCAAAGGCTTCCAGCTTTTGGGCCGTCAGAGGGCTCTTCACCAGCCAGCCCCCCAAAAGGTCGTAATTAAAAGGCTTCTCCCTGTCCACCCCGATCTTTTCCGAATAGGCCACCGTAGAATAGACATCCTCCAGAAACAGCCGGGACCTGTGGGCGCTGCAGTATTCCATGACCGCCTGGTTTTGCGCATTGACCGCCTCCCGGCGCAGGCTTTCTTCCTCCACCCCCCTGCAGACCCCTGGCAGATGGACAGCGCACACCAAAAGCAGGACGCCGGCACCCAGGAAAGCTGCAGCGCCTTTCCCCCGGGGCTGCTGCCAAAACATGGCAAACGCGTTTTCTTTGCCCATCTTTTGGCTTTCGATCATAAAAAGCCCCAAAAACACCAGGATCTGGGCCAGATACAGCGGATGCAGCACCCGGTCCAGCGGGCGGTCCCGCAGCAGTAAAAACAGCCACAGGCTTCCCCCCGCCGCCAGCAAAAGGGGAGCCTGCCAGAGCAGCCCCGGCCGCCTTGCCAACAGACAGCCGACAAGCACAGCCACCCCCAGCGCCCAGAATACCAGATTGAACGCCAGATCCTTCCTGTTAAACCAGTGCCCGTACAGCAGATCCCAAAGCCCTTCCCGCAGGCTCTTGCGAAACAGCCCGCCGCCTTCTTCAAGGCCGCCTGCCGTCTGACTCAGCGTACAAAGCAGTTCTGTATCGATCCCGTCGTCCGCGCCGAAATTGTAATTTTCCAACAAAGCCTGCCGCGCCTTGGATACCCCGGCGGACTGATAGGCCGCCGCATGGGACTCATAATCGTTTACAAAATCCATCTGATAATCGTACAGCTCCGTCCTGGCGTCAAAAAACCGCAGGAAGTCCTGCCATTCCCGCCCGCTATAGGCCAAAGCGTCCATCCCCCGGCAGACGAAAATCCCCAGCAGCAGTACCGCAAAGGCCAGCAAATATTTCCGTACATTTCCCCTGGTAAAAACAGGCTTTTCCCAGCTCCACCTGCACAGCCCCGCTGCGCCAGCCAGAGGCAGCAGCAGCAGCGCCATCTCGGAACGCAGGCAAAACGCCAGCCAATAGAGCAAAAGGGCAGGCAGGTTCCGGCGCAGAAAGACTCCGGCGGAACCCGGTGCAGGCCCTTCTGTGGAAACATCCCCTGTCAGCACCCAGAAAATACCGGCTCCCGCCAGCATCCCCGCCGTCACGGTATATTGGAGAAACACCAGATGCCAGCCAAAGGCCAGGGCGAAGAAGACGCCCTCCGCCGCCAGGGCCAGCGCCTTTTGGAGCCTTTGCCTTTCGGAAAAACACCGGGCAGTACACAGCCCTATCGCAAAAATACTCCCAAACTGGCACAGCGCCAGAAAGACGCCGAACACAGGGATCGAAAGACAGCGGTACAAAAGGCTTAAAAGCAGCCCCAGGGGATACAAAAGCTGCACCGCATGCCCCTCCGGCGTTCCCGTGTAGACGCCGGACAGAATATCCTTGATCAACACATCGTCGTTCAGATCGTAATAGAGATCGAAACGCAGGACGATGGGAACAAACAGCGCCGCCGTCAGCAGCAGCGCCCCTATGCAGTTGGGATGTCCTTTGACGCGATCCGCCCATTTGCGCAGAAGCGCGTTTCCTTCTTTACGCCCCATAGAATTTCTTTACCTGATCCGCCACAAAGGCTGCGTCCTGCGCCGTCAGCCCATAGTACATAGGCAGGCGCAGCAGCCGCTCGCTCTCCTTTGTCGTAAACTTATCCTCGCCGGAAAATCTACCGTACTTTATGCCTGCGGGCGCGGAGTGCAGCGGCACATAGTGGGTCACGGCCAGCACGTCGCGGCTCTTTAAAAACTCCCGCAGCGCAGCGTTTTCCTTTTCATCCGCCACCTTGATATAAAACATATGGGCATTATGCACACAGCCCTCCGGAACCGTCGGCAGTTCGATCTTCTTCTGCCGGGCCAGCGGCGTCAGCATCTCATAATATTCCTGCCAGCGGGCCAGCCGCTGCCGGTTGATCTCTTCGGCCATCTCGAGCTGCGCCCAGAGATAAGCCACGTTCAGTTCGCTGGGCAGATAGCTGGAGCCGAACTCCTGCCAGCGGTATTTATCCACCTGCCCCCGGTAATATTTGCTGCGGTCCGTTCCCTTTTCCCGGTAGATCTCCGCCATCTCCACATCCTTGGGATCCCGGATCAGCAGCGCGCCGCCCTCTCCCATACTGTAATTTTTCGTCTCATGAAAACTGAAACAGCCGAAATCCCCGATGGCTCCCAGAGCCTTTCCCTTATAGGACGCCATCACGCCCTGGGCCGCGTCCTCGATCACATACAGGCCATGGCGCTTGGCTACCTCCATGATGGTATCCATTTCGCAGGAAACGCCGGCATAATGCACCGGCACGATGGCCCGGGTCCGCTCCGTGACTGCGGCTTCGATCAGCGTTTCATCGATGTTCATCGTATCGGGCCGTATATCCACGAACACCGGCACAGCGCCCCGCAGCACGAAAGCGTTGGCCGTAGACACGAAGGTATAAGAGGGCATGATCACCTCGTCCCCCGGTCCGATTTTACAAAGCAGGGCGGCCAGCTCCGTCGCATGGGTGCAGGAAGTGGTCATCAGGCATTTCGCCGTGCCCGTTTTTTCCTCAAACCACCGGCTCACCCGCCTGGTGAACTCCCCGTCGCCGCAGATCTTCCTGTTTTCCACCGCCTGCCGGACATATTCGTATTCCTTTCCCGTAAAGGGCGGGACGTTAAACCTGATTTTCTCTTTCCCGGTAAAGGGAAGGTTTCCCTCGCTCATGCTCACGCGCCTCCTTGTGCATCCTCTGCCGCCGATTGCTCCCCTGCGGTTTTTACCGTATAAATCTGATAGGTTCCGTTATCCATCTGCAGCGTATAATTCCATTGCCGAAGGAATGCCTCCAGCAGCTCCCATTTTTTTGCTTCCTGCTCGTTTTCAAAATCCACCCCCAAACGGTCCGTTATGACCACGGGCAGGGCCGTATCGCGATAGGCCAGGGCTTCCAGATCCTCCTCCATCCTCGCCGCCGGATATGTATCCATGTCCGGCCAGTCGTGGGAAAGGGCCGAAGGCATATCGAACAGCCAGCCAAAGCCCGGCACGTCGCCAAAGGTAAGGATCGGCTGCCATCCATAGGCGCCCGTCAGTCTATTGCTTTCCATAAAATCCACCACATCCTGCAGGGCAGCGGCGTTTTCCCGGTTGGTCCAAACACCGGCAAGCTTTGCATTCCCCGTTACCCGGCTGTCCCGGGGCTGTCCTTCGATACTGTCCCTGAAGGACGACCGGATGCCGAAGCCTGCGCTCTGAACCAGGAAAAAGGCGCCGGCCGCGACCAGCATCGCCCGCACGGGAAACAGGTTCTTTCTGCCCCGCATCTTCAAATACCACCGGTAACCCAGCCAGCATGTCACGGGCGCAGCCAGAAACAGATTGTTCATGACAGGATAAGTCTCATTATTGCTCCCGATGGGGGTAACAAAGAGGATCAGCAGCACAAACAGCGCCAACAGTTTATCCCGACGAAACAGCGTATGGTCAAACAGCGCCCGGACGCACAGCCCGACAGCGGCGTACAAAAACACCATGAACCATTCAAACACGCACCAGTAAAAGGCGTATTGAAAGTCGAACATCCCCCTGCCCCACAGGAGGCGCAAAAGCACCGGCAGCATGCACAGATAAACCGCACATTTGACCTTTTCAAGCTTTCCCGGCCAGAGCAAAAACAACACGCAGCCCATAGCCGCAGCCGCAGCCAGCAAAAATACCCATTTAAACGAAACGACGTACGCCCCCAGCACGGAAGAGAACATGGAAAAGGGCGAATAAGTGGCATCCGTCGCAGAATATCCGGACAGCCCCGCCAGCATTTTCCCATAGGCGTCTTTGCCAAACTGCAGGCATATCACGCCCAGGCCCGCAAAAAAGGCCCCGAAAAACCCGGCCGCGCAGGCGCCCACATCCCGCCAGGTCTCCCCCGCCGGCCTGCGTTCCAGACGGTCATAATAGAAAACTGCCACGATCAGCAGACATTCCAGCACATTGGGGACCCTGGTCAGCACATTCGCCCCCAAGCAGACGCCCGCCAGGATCATATGGGAACGCCGGTGCCAGACAAGCCCCCGGTACAAAAAGACGCTGCCGGCCAGAAACAGCGCAAAGGTCAGATAATTGTAAAGGCTGGTGGTGGGGATCCAACAAAGGCTGACGGCTACAAACTCCCCCAGGAAAGCGATCCAGGCCGGCATCTTGCCTTTCAGGAAATAATAGGACAACAGCGCCATGGCGCTCACCAGCAGGCAGGTATAGAACCGGATCCCGATCAGCGTGTCCCCGAAAGGGAGCCGAAGCAGAAAAGCGCCCAACACGTTGGCCAGCCAGGTGGCCACCGTCCATTCCTGCCCCGCATGGGGGAAAAAACGGAAATTGACCAGTCCGTAACAGGAATCCGTCAGATCGATGCCAAACCCGATCTTCCAGAGAGGATACAAGGCAAGCAGGACCGGAAACACATATTTCGATATTTTCTGTCTGGTTGCGGCGCGCACGGCCTTCCCTCCCTTCGTTTACAGACCGCTGTTTTCCACAGGATCAAACGCTGCTCTTCTGTTTGCGCATCCTTTTTTGGATCCGGGCAAACAACAGTCCCCGCAGCTTATCCACCGCTGCGCAACATACGAACAGGATGGTAACCTGCACAAGCAGCGCTGCCAAAAACCAAAGCACCCGGAAAGGATCTTCTTTTCCCACCGTGACCGCCGTCGCGTCAAGCCCCAGCGGGGCCGTCAGGGCATTGAGCCAGCCATACCAGCGCAAACTGACATCGGCCTGTTCGTGGATCAGGTACACGCCGAACACCGCCGGGCTGAGCCACCGGATCGCGTCCGCCAGCCGCTCCCTTTGGATCCGCATATGCGAAAATCCATAAAACAGCCCCAGGGCGCCTGTCAGGCACAACAGGAAATTATAATGGAAGGGCACGCTGGCATAATACCGAAGCCCCTCAAAATATTTCCCCGCCCAGAGCAGTAAAAGCTCCAGCGCAGCGATGAGGCCGGCCGAACCCAGATAGACGGCCCAGCCCCGGGCCGCCGATTTCATAAAAGGGAGCCCGAACTTTTGGAGATATCCGCCCAGCAGATACAAAACCAGAAACCAGCCGAAATCATATCCGTATCGATCCGTCGCAAACTGCAGCGGGCTGAGGGACTTGCCTGCGCAGAAAAATACGAGCAGCCCTGCCAGCGCAAGCTCCAGTTGTTTTTTCTCCAGTTTATCCAGCGCGGCGTTTAAGAACGGGGAAAACAGCGCCATCACCACATAGGCGCTCACAAACCAATAGTGTCCCGACTGTACCGGGAACAGGCTGTTCCAGACACGATAGGGATCGAGGATCTCCGAAAAGGAAAGCACTCCCAAAAAAGCCAGCAAAACCGGAATCAGGATTGTATAAAAGAGTACCTGCAGGATCAGGCATACCAGCCTACGCAGCGAAAAGGGCCGCGCGCTGAGAAAATACCCGCTTAAAAGCACATACGCATTCACGGCCACGATGCAGAAAGACTCCAGCACCACCGCCGTTATGGTCAGCCCGTCCGTTTTCAGGTCAAAAAACAGGGAGCCCACATAATGATTCAGATAATGCAGGATCACCACCATATACATGGCTATGATCCTGAGCAGTTCAAAGTTGGCCTGCCTTTTTTTCACGCCCGCTCTCCTTCTGCGTCATCTTTCCCTGTGGATCTGCCCGTTCTCTACCCGGTAGACCATATCGCACTTTTCGATGGTCTGCAGCCGGTGGGCGATGATCACCAGGGTCTTGTGCCCATGCAGACTGTTGATGGACTCCATGATGGCCGCCTCCGTCTCGTTGTCCAGGGCGCTGGTGGCTTCATCCAGCACCAGTACCTCCGGATCCTCAAACAGCGCCCGGGCAATGCCGATACGCTGCCGCTGGCCGCCGGAAATGCGGATACCCCGTTCGCCGATCCCGGTATCCAGCCCCTCCGGCAGATCCCGCACAAAATCATCCAGCCGGGCTTTTCGCAGCGCTTCCCACACCTTTGCGTCGTCGATATCCTCGTCCGCATAGCCAAAGGCCACGTTCTTGCGGATGGAAGCGTCCACCATGAAGATGGACTGGGGGATGTAGCCGATATTTTTCAGCCAGGACTCATAATGGTCCCGCACCTCCACGCCGTCTGCCAGAATATGTCCCTCCTGGATCTGCAAAAGACCCAGCATGATATCCACAATGGTGGTCTTGCCCGCGCCGGAGGTGCCCACAATGCCCACAGAGGCGCCCACGGGGATCTCCATGTGGGCATGGTCGAAGATCAGCACATCCGTGTTGGGATATTTGTAAACGATGTCGTCCAGCACGATCTTTTCTTTGACCGGAAGCTGTTCCACTTTCTTTTTCTGCCTATAAAACGCCTCGTCGTAGACCATGTTCCCGTCGTGGATCTCCTCCTGCAGATTGTCGGAGACTCCCATAAAGAACGGTTCAAAATAAGAAATGGACGTCAGATAATTGTTGATCCGGTTGGCGGAGGGCAAAAGCCGCATGGCGGCCACGCCGAAGGCGCCGATCTGCGCCACCATATCGGTAACGTTCTGTCCGGTCAAAAACATGATCATCAGATACAGGATCAGCCCCGCCATGCACACCGTCTCGATCAGAAGGCGGGGCGTTGCGTTGAAGATGTTATAGCGCTGCACGGCGCTGACATACCCCTTGCCGCACTTGCCGTACTCCGTAATGAAATAGTTTTCCTTGTTGGCGATCTTGATCTCCTTAATGCCCATCACGGACTCTTCGATCCATTTATACAGCCCGCTGTAATAGTCCTGGTTTTCCACGCCCGCCTGACGCATGATGGGTTTTAAAATGAATTTGATGATCAGAAGCGTCACGATCAGCAGAGAAGCCACCGTCAGGATCATCTGCGGCGCGATCGTCGTCAGCGTGACGGACAGCAGCGCAAAGATGATGACCTCGCTGGCAAGCTGCAGGCAGGACAGCACCAGTCCGAACATATTGTTCACGTCCGAGGTGATCACCCGCTGGATCACGGAAGTATCCGCATTCAGATAGTACTCGTAGGGGCGCTTCATAAAATTGATCATCATGCGCTGGGAGGTCTCAAACTGGTTGGTATAGACAAACCGCAGCATGACTACGTTCTGAAAATACAGAAAGATATTTTTCAGCACAAACCCCAGGATGATCAGCGCCAGGATCAGGACCGTGAAGTAGGTGGGGCTGGAAAGGCCGGTGAACCGGTAGGCCCGGGCCACGATCCCGTCCCCCTCCACGCTGGAGGGCTTCATGATCATCTGGATCGCCGGCACCACCAGGCCGATGCTGGCCGTCTCCAAAAGCGCGCCGACGACCATCATGACCAGGATCTGCGCCATCTTCCATTTTTGCCTTCGGTTCATGAGAACCATCATTTTTTTCCAGATCTTCTTCATGCCAGAAACGATCCCTCTCTATCCGAAACCTCAGTATATCTGTTCGTTGAACCGGTGATCCTGGGGATTTTCATACTTGTCCATAAAATCATCGCCCAGATAGATCTTTTCTTTCGCGAAATGGATGGCATCCGTCACCGTGTAAACGGAAACCACCCGGTTAAACTCCAGCCCCTCTACAAAATTCAGGATCTCCATGGGAAACATGCCGTCCAGCACGATATGCTCCGGAAAGGCTTTCCGGTAATCCAGCACATCCCTGGGATGCGGTTTGATGAGTACCTGCGCGTCCTGTCCGTATTCCCGGATGATATCCGTAAAGATCTGCTTTCTCACCGTCAGGCTGCAGAGGGGTTCGGAAAGCACCAGCACCTTGTTCTCATGATGGGCGCCGCTTCGCAGTTGTTGAAAAAGGGCCTCCCGATCCCGCAGAAAAATCCCTGTGAGGATCTCTTTATCCTCCCCCGTCAGGCGCCGCACCAGCACCTCCCGGGGCTGCTCGATATATTTCGGGCAGGGATATTTGAGTATGGCTGTGTTGTTCACTTCCATATCGACGCAGTATTTGCTGTATCCGTTCTGAATGAAGATCAGGTTCCGGGACGCCAGAAACGCTTTCAGCTTAAAATGCCCCCGGTTGTCGTACCGCGCCGTGTCATAATAGGAAATGCAGTCCAGCCCGTCCTCCAGCGCATGGTAACGGATCCTCTTATAATTGAGATAATAGCCGATGGGGTCGGAATCGCAGAACACATAAATATCCCGATACTGCGCAAAATCCACCGGCACATAGGGTTCCTGCAGCTTTCCCAGCCTCTTGGTAAAGATCATCCGGGAAAACAGGTTGATCACCAGATTGCCGTAATCCACCCTGAATTTGTCAAGCTGAGGAAAAAAGTCCGCTTTCTTTTCCTCAAACATCAGGACGTCCTCGAACAGCCCGCTCTTTTTGGCCCGTTCCCTTAAGTCCCCGAAATCGTTGGACATCGTACTCAAAAGCAGCGTCGCCTGTCCGCGTGAGGATCCCGGCAGCGTCAGTTCCTTTAAACAGGCCACATATACATGATAATAGGTGTGGCAGACATAGATCCGCTCCTTCATTTTACAACTCTCCCCGCCGGATCATGGATCCATTCAGAATATCTTATCATGAAACGGAAAGAATTACAAACCTTACGCGCCTTTTCCCCGGTTTTCTTTCCCTGACCCATGTCCAGTATACCCCATAACCCGCCTGCTGCACAACAAAAAATATTTGCGTTTCCATTCTGGTGGCAAAACGCAGGATTTTATGATACACTCTGAGTATGGCCCGGTTTGACAGGCCATTTCATCCACAGGAGGTAAGCTTATGTCGGCACTCGCCATCATCACCGCCCGCGGCGGAAGCAAACGGATTCCCCACAAAAACATCCGTCCCTTTCTGGGGCGGCCCATTATCCTCTATTCTATAGAAGCCGCCCTTTCCTCCGGCCTCTTTTCCGAGGTCATGGTTTCTACAGAGGATCTTGAGATTGCCCAAATCGCCCGGCAGGCCGGCGCGCAGGTTCCTTTTTTGCGCAGCCAGCAGACGGCAGATGATTTTGCCTCCACCGACGACGTGATCCGGGAGGTCCTCACCTCCTATGAGGCGCTGGGCAGAACCTTTGACGCCTTCTGCTGCATCTATCCCACGGCCCCCTTCGTCACGCCTCAGAAATTAAAAACCGCCATGGAACTGTTAAAAGAAGCCGACTCGGTCATGCCGGTGGTACCCTTTTCCTTTCCCGTCTGGCGGGGGCTGTGCATGGACGAAAAAGGGCGCATCCGCTACAGATGGCCCCAGTACGCTGCATCCCGCAGCCAGGATCTGGAAAAGCTTTATCACGACTGCGGCCAGTTTTACGCCTGCCGCACCGACGCTTTCCTGCGGGAGGGGACGACGGACACCGCCAATATGGTTCCCATGATCCTGTCGGAGCTGGAAGTACAGGACATCGACACGCTGGAGGACTGGGCCGTGGCGGAAGCGAAATACCGGCAGATGCGGGAACAGATGGAAAAAGAAAGGAAACCTGTAACATGAATCATGAAATTTCTCTGGGCGGCAGGACGGTCGGCGCAGATTCCCCTGCCTTTATCGTAGCGGAAATGTCCGCCAACCACCTGCAGGACTACGACCGGGCCCTGCGCATCCTCCATGCGGCCAGGGAAGCGGGCGCGGACGCGATCAAGCTGCAGACCTTCACCGCCGACACCATCACCTTTGACGGCGACAGCGAACTTTTTCGCATTTCCGGCGGCACGCTGTGGGACGGCTCCACCTATTACGAACTCTATCAAAAGGCCTATACCCCCTGGGAATGGCATCCGAAGCTGATGGAAGAAGCCCGGAAGCTGGATCTGATCTGTTTCTCTTCCCCGTTCGATTTCTCCGCCGTGGATCTTATGGCCGATCTGGACATGCCCGCCTTCAAGATCGCTTCCTATGAGATCAACGATCTGCCCCTGATCCGCTATGCGGCGCGACTGCACAAGCCCATGATCCTTTCCACCGGCATCGCCCGGCTGGAAGAGATCGAGCGAGCCCTGGAGGTTTGCCGAAAAGAAGGCAACGAGGATGTGATCCTGCTCAAATGCGTTTCCGGTTACCCCACCCCCTATGAGGATGTCAATCTGCGGGTGATCCCCACGCTGCAGTCCGCCTTTGACTGCATCACAGGGCTTTCCGACCATACCCTTTCCATCGCTACGGCGGTAGGCTCTGTCTGTCTGGGCGCGCGCATGATCGAGAAGCATCTGACCCTTTCCCGCGCCGACGGCGGGCCGGACTGCGCCTTTTCCCTGGAGCCGGCGGAATTTAAGGAAATGGTGGACAACATCCGCATCCTGGAAAAAGCTCTGGGCTCCCCCGCTTACCGTCTGACGCAGATCCAGGAATCCGAACGCCGGGACGCGCGTTCCCTTTTTGTAGTCGCGGACATGAAAGCCGGCGAAGCGTTCACGCCGAAGAATGTGCGTTCCATCCGGCCCGGCACGGGGCTTGCCCCTCTGCACTATGAGGAAATCCTCACCAAAAAGGCGGCCTGCGCCATCAGAAAGGGGACTCCGCTGTCATGGAATCTCGTCCAGTGATCTACATCCGCACCGACGGCAACGCGTCTATCGCCACGGGCCATCTGATGCGCTGCCTTTCCATCGCCCGGGCGCTCGTGCGCCGTCATGCCCTGCCGGTCTTTCTGGTCTCCGATGAGGATTCCGTCTCTCTGCTGCGCGGCATGATGACGCAGAAGGAACGCTCCCAGCGGGGTCTGCCCCTGATCCATATGCAGACTGATTACCGGGATCCCAAACGGGAGCTGCCTGCACTTATCAGGATCCTCACCGACCACCCCGGCGCCTGTTTTTTGGCGGATTCCTACTTTATCCCTCCCGACTATCTGGAGGAAGTGCGCAAGGTATGCCGGGTCGCTTTTCTGGACGATCTGCAGGCTTTTGATCCTCCCGTAGATCTGGTGATCAATTACGACCTGGCCGTTCCGACGGGATGCTACACGAAAGTCGGCCGCATCCTGACGGGCGGCGCCTACACGCCGCTTCGGGAACAGTTTGCTGCGCACTCCTGTCATATCTGGGATCACGTCAGAGACTTTTTTCTTTCCACCGGCGGCACTGACCCCTACCGCGTCAAGGAACAGCTCCTGGGACATCTGCTCGCTTCCTCCAGGTGGCAGGACTGCTGTTTCCATGTGCTGGCTGGCCCTTTTGACGCTGGCAAGGATCCGTTAAACGACCTGGCCGCCCGGGACAGCCGGGTGATCCTCCATGAAAATGTGACGGAAATGGCGGAATTGATGGCGGAATGCGACCTGGCCTTCTGCGCCGGCGGAACCACCCTCTATGAACTGTGCGCCATCGGCGTGCCTGCCGTCAGCTTTTCCATGGCCGACAATCAGCTTCCCGGCGTGCGCGCTTTTGAAAAAGCCGGTCTGATCCCCTGGGCAGGGGACGTGCGCGGCCATGAGGATTTTTGGGAAAATGCGGTCCGGATGCTGGAACTGCTGGCTGGGGACCTTCCCCGACGCAGGGACGTCTCCATGCGTATGCGCATGGCCATAGACGGCCGCGGGGCGGACCGGATCGCAGAAGCTCTGACCTCTTTGTGACCGCTCAAACGTCAGGAAAGCAGAAGGCGCTTCCTCAAGAAAGCAACAGGCGCTTCAAATAGGCGCCGGTCTTGCTGGTTTTGCATCCGCAGATCTCCTCCGGCGTACCTGCCGCGACGATCTCTCCGCCCCGGACGCCGCCCTCCGGCCCCATATCGATCACATAATCCGCATTTCTTATCACATCCAGATCGTGTTCGATAACGATAACGGTCGCGCCGTTTCCGATCAATGATTCAAATACATGCAGCAGCGTCTGCACGTCCAGCGGGTGAAGGCCGATGGTGGGTTCGTCAAACACGAATACCGTATCCTGCTGCCCCTTTCCCATTTCGCTGGCCAGCTTGAGCCGCTGCGCCTCTCCGCCCGAAAGGCTTGGCGTTTCCTCTCCCAGCGTCAGATAACCGAGTCCAAGCTCCTTTAACACCCGCAGCCTTCGCGCCACGAGCGGAAGATCTGCGCATGCAAAAAGGGCCTCGTCTACGCTCATGTCCATCAGCTCCGGCAGCGTGCATGCCCGCCCGCCTTGTTTCGGGATACGGCAGATCAGGCCGGCCTCTTTTGCATAACGGGAACCGCCGCAATCCGGACACGGGATCTCCACATCCGGTAAAAACTGGACGTCCAGGCTGATAGTTCCCGTACCGTCGCAGACAGGACAGCGCAGTTTCCCCGTATTATAGGAAAAATCCCCCGCCTTATAGCCTCCTTTTTTCGCATCCGCCGTCCTTGCATACACCTTACGCAGTTCGTCATGGACATCGGCGTAGGTGGCAACGGTGGAACGCACATTGACCCCGATGGGCGTGGCGTCGATCAGCTTGACCTGCGCGATCCCATCGGCAGAGACCGCTTTCACATGCTTCGGGAGCCGTTCCCCCCGAATGGACGCCTCCAGGGCAGGGATCAGGCTCTCCAGAACCATTGTCGTCTTGCCCGAACCGGATACGCCGGTCACCGCGATCATCCGCCCTTTCGGGAAATCCACTTCCAATGGCTTTACCGTGTGGATCTTAGAGGTGGACAGGTGAATGGCGCCAAGGGAGAACATTTGCTCCGGCGCAACGCTCTTTCCAGCGTGGACGACCGTTTTCCCTGTCAAAAAGCCGCCGATTTGCGAGGCAGGGTTATTTTCCACTTCCGCCAGAGTCCCCTGGGCGATGATCCTTCCGCCGTCCACACCGGCCTTTGGGCCCAGCTCCACCAGCCAGTCCGCCTCGGAAAGCACCTGGGTATCGTGATCCACCAGCACCACCGAGTTGCCGTCGGCAACCAGGTCGCGCATCACGCCGGCCAGCCCCTCCAGATTGGAAGGATGCAGGCCGATGGAGGGTTCGTCGAGAACATACAGGACGCCGGTGGTACGGTTGCGCACTGCGCGGGCCAACTGCATCCGCTGCCGCTCTCCGGTAGACAGCGTAGAAGCCCTGCGGTCCAGGGTCAGATAGGAAAGCCCCAGATCGGTCAGCCGTCTGGCGGCGCCCCGGAAGGATTCGCAGATGCTTTCCGCCATCGGACGCATTTCCTCTGGCAGAGAGGCAGGCACGCCGTCGACCCACTGCGTCAGATCCGAAAGAGTCATCGCACAGGCTTCCGCGAGGGAGATCCCGCGCAGCCTCGGCGCCCGCGCTGCGCTGCTAAGCCTCGTTCCGCCGCAGTCCGGGCACACGTCCTGCCGCAAAAACTTTTCCACCCGCTTCATGCCCTTTTCGTCCTTGACCTTGGACAACGCATTTTCCACAGTATAGGTGGCGTTGAAGTAGGTAAAATCCATATCTCCCGCCGCGCCGCTGGTTTTGTTCTGATAAATGATATGCTTCTTGACCGCAGGACCGTGGAAAACGATATCGCGTTCCTTTTCGGTCAGTTCCCGGAAGGGCACGTTGGTCCGGACGCCCATTTCACGGGCGATATCCTTCATCAGCGACCACATCAACGTCTGCCACGGTGCGACCGCGCCTTCCTCGATCGACAGAGACTCATCCGGCACCAGCGTCGCTTCATCCACGGTACGGACGACGCCCGTACCGTCGCATTTTTTACATGCGCCCTGGCTGTTGAAGGAAAGCTCCTCAGCGCCCGGCGCAAAGAAGCGTCCCCCGCATACGGGACAGACCAGGGGAAGGCCCGCCGCCACATTCAGAGAGGGCTGGACATAGTGTCCGTTCGGGCAGCGGTGACTGGCCAGCCGCGAAAACATCAGGCGCAGATTGTTCAACAGCTCCGTACCTGTCCCAAAGGTACTGCGGATGCCCGGCACGCCGGGCCGCTGGCGCAGCGCCAGTGCAGCCGGAACATACCGCACTTCATCTACCTGCGCCTTTTGGGCCTGGGTCATTCTTCTGCGCGTATAGGTGGACAGGGCTTCCAGATAGCGCCGGGAGCCCTCCGCATACAGGATGCCCAGGGCCAGCGAAGATTTGCCGGAACCGGAAACGCCTGCGATCCCTACGATCCTGTTCAGCGGGATGTCCACATCGATATTTTTCAGATTGTGTA
This sequence comes from uncultured Eisenbergiella sp., assembly GCA_947598825.1. Classification (GTDB taxonomy): domain Bacteria; phylum Bacillota; class Clostridia; order Lachnospirales; family Lachnospiraceae; genus Gallintestinimicrobium. Next base: position 56,276 of record CANQFM010000009.1, read on the forward strand.
CCCGGCCGCCGCGTATTTTGATCCTGTCGGGGATCTTAGGTTCCTCTGTTTTCATCTCGTTTTTCTCCTGTCATTTCTCTTCCCGATTTTTTCTCTTCCCTATTTCCCGGCCAAAAGCTCCGTTTCCGGCATCCTATACCGTGAAAAGCGCCATGCAATCAGCGCACCTTTTGCATGGCGTTTTTTATTTTTCCGTCCGCTTTTTGACAGACAGCGTTTTTCTCATATTCCGGTATCCCCACAACAGCTTATAATAGAGGATAAATAAGAAGGAGGATCTCTGCTGCATGGCGATCAGCTTCTTTTCCTCCAGGCCTGTCCGCTCCCGATAATACGGATTTTCCTGAAACCCGGGGAACGTCTTTCTCATCTCATCCCCCATTCTGCGGACAAAGGAAACGGACTTAAAGCCGCCGCCCGTCATATAGGTAAAAAGCGTGTTCACATAAAACAGCATGGTAAATTCAAAACACAGCTCTGTCCGGTACGTTTCCAGATAGCCGTACTGCCGGGCCAGGCGCACAATGCTTCGGGCCGCTTCCATCCGGTCTTCACAGCGCGCCTGGGTAATGGTATGCACGGTGGAAGCCCCATGCTGGTAATAATAATACAGCGGCTTCGGAAGATATTCATAGTGCCGGGCGCGGAGCATAAGGGCGGAACTGATAGCGTTGTCCTCGTAAAAAATATGCTCGGGGAAACGAAGCTCCGGCTCCATAAAAAGCTCCCGGCGATAGATCTTGACCACCAGACTGCCGCTGTCCAGGATCAGGGAGCGATACTTTTCCGCCGTCAGGGGGCCGCACTGCTCTGCCCTGCCGTTGGCCACCACCTGCCCTGCTGCCATGCTGTGTTCGTGAGTCAACTGATAATCGCAGCCCACCATATCCGCGCCTGTCTCGTCCGCCTTTGCCAGAAGCTGCTCGTACATATCCGGCGCGATCCAGTCGTCGCTGTCGATAAAGCCCAGCCATTCCCCTCTTGCCAGGGATAGGCCGATGTTCTTGGCGCCCCCCTGCCGTCTGTTCTCCGGCGAGCGGATCGCCCGAACCTTCTGGGGATACTGTCCCTCATACCGGCGCAGGATCTGATAGGAATCGTCCGTTGAGGCATCGTCCACCGCAATGATCTCATAATCCGAAACCGTCTGATGGACCAGGGATTCCAGACAGTATTCCAGTTTCCCATCCGCCGCCATATTGTAGACCGGCACGATGACGCTCAGCTTCATCTCACAGTTCCCTCAACAGGGCGCGGATGTCCTCTACAGACAGCCATTCGGTATTGCTGCCGGAGCTGTAGGAAAAGCCCTCTTCCACCTTTTTCCCGCTCCTGTCCGGCTGCTGCTTGTTGTTCCAGGTCATCTGCGGATAGACAATGAAGTGTTTCTCGTATTCATAGGTGTTGAAGGAATCCTCCGGCGTCACCATGACCTCGTGGAGCTTCTCCCCAGGTCGGATGCCGATCACCTCGATCTCACAGCCCGGCAGCATCGCCTCCGCCAGATCCGTGACCTTAAAAGAAGGGATCTTGCTGATAAAAGTCTCGCCGCCCTTCGCCTCCTCCAGCGCCTTGATCACCAGTTGTACCCCCTGGCTGAGACTGATCCAGAAACGGGTCATACGGGGATCGGTGATGGGCAGCTTCCTGCCGCCGTTTTGGATGACATTGCGAAAGACTGGGATGATGGACCCGCGGCTGCCTGCCACATTGCCATACCGGACGATGGAGAAGTTCAGATCCTTGCTGCCCACATAGGCGTTGGCCGCAATGAACAGCTTATCGCTGACCAGCTTCGTGCCGCCGTAAAGGTTCACCGGATTCACCGCTTTGTCCGTGGAAAGGGCCACCACCTTTTTCACACCGGTATCCAGCGCCGCTTCGATCACGTTCATGGCGCCGTGGATGTTGGTCTTGATGGCTTCGTTCGGGTTATATTCGCAGGCGGGCACCTGCTTTAAGGCCGCCGCATGCACGACATAGTCCACGCCGTCAAAAGCGCGGCGCATCCGCTCCAGATCCCGCACATCCCCGATAAAAAAGCGAAGCCTGTCCGCATATTGCTTAAATTCCTCCTGCATCATCCACTGCTTAAACTCATCCCTGGAGTAAATGATGACCTTTTTGGGCGCATAATGCTCCATGACATATCTGGTAAAGCACTTGCCGAAACTGCCGGTTCCTCCCGTGACCAGGATCACCTTATCGTCTAATAGCATGAAACCTTCTCCTTTCGCTCATCTTAACGTCCATCATATCATAAACGCCATGCCCTTTGCAACCGCACGGGCCGGAAATTTGCCCCCGCGCTTTTCCCGGGGGCAGGGTCATTCCTGCTTCGGCGCGCTGATATCCGTATACATATCCAAAAGGGCCACCGTCTCGCTGGCCGGTCTTCCGTAGGCGTTGCAGCATCTATGGGAAACCTCCTTGCTGCCCGCCCGGCCGGGCTCCATCTCCACGCTTATGCGGGCCGCGCCCAGCTTTGTCTCGCTGTCCAGATGTCTCAGGATATCGACGATCATTTCTTCCTCAGTCATTGACGTTCTCCTCTCCTGCCGCCTGCTTTTCCAGATTCTTCTCGCACCACCGCTCCAGCGCGCATTCGCTGCATTTGGCCCTGCGCGCGGTGCAGATGGCCCTGCCGTGATAGATCAGTTGAAAATTGATCCGGTTCCAGTGATCCTTTGGAAGTACCCGCATCAATTCCTGTTCCACTTCCGCCGGATTTCTGCCCTCCGCCCAGCCCATACGCCGGGCGATCCGAAACACATGCGTGTCCACAGTGACGCCGGGGATGCCATAAGCGTCGGCCAGAAACAGCGTGGCAGTCTTTCGTCCCACGCCGGCCAGCGTCAGCAGTTCCTCTATCGTAACCGGCACAGCTCCGTGATATTCCGTCACGATACGCTGGCAGCATTTTTTCAGGTTTCGGGCCTTGGTCTGATACAGGCCCACCGAACGGATATAGGATTCGATCTCCTCCACCGGGGCTTTGGCTACGGACTGGGCCGTTTCAAAGCGCGCAAAAAGCGCCGGGATCGCTTCCTCTACCTGTTTATCCGTACTCTGGGCGCTCAGCATAATGGCGGCCAGAAGCTGCCAGTCGCTGCGCCACGAAAACCCTTTCTTTTCCACGCCGTAGGTTTGATCCAGCCACGCCAGTATCCGCGGCAGATTTTCTTTTGTATGAGCCTTCATCGCAACCTCCCCGCTCAGATCAGCTCTTTCCAGTCCCCGCCGGCCTTACGCAGAAGGATTCCGGCGATACGTTCCAGCCCCTCCCGGTCTTTCCCGTCAAACCGGCCCTTTACCGGACTGTCGATATCCAGTACGCCCAACAGCTTCCCTTCCCAAAGCAGCGGGACGACGATCTCCGATTGGGAGGCGCTGTCGCAGGCGATATGGCCGGGAAAGGCGTGAACGTCCTTTACCACCACCGTTTCCCTTTTCTGCGCCGCCGTACCGCAGACGCCCTTCCCCATTTCGATCCGCACGCAGGCCGGCCTGCCGCAGAAGGGCCCCAACCATAACACGTCCTGCTGCAGCAGGTAAAAGCCGGCCCAGTTGATCTTCTCCAATCCATAATACAGGACGCTGGCCGTATTGCTTAAGTTGCTGAGCAACGGCCAGCTTTTTTCCAGCACGGCCTCCATCTGCTCTGCCAGCAGTTCATACTGTTTTTCCATCCCTGCTTTTCCCCCTTCTCAGATGAGATCCAGCGACAGCGACGCAAAAAAATCCAAACCGCCCAGGTTTTCTTCCTTATACCGCATGAAATAGGCTTTCATCTCCGGATACCGTCCCTTCATATCCTGCAGGATCCCGTCGAAATTTTCTGTCGTCAGACAGCCCAGCCGGGCAAACTTCTCGTAATAGTCCTTCCTGTCCCCGTATTCTTCCAAAAGTACCTGCCAGGTCTCCTGGGACGGACATCCCCTGGTATGCGCCTGCAGATAGGTTTCCAGTTCTCTGCGCACGCCATCCTGCAGCCCTTCGGGACACAGCAGCCGCAAAAAGGCAAGCCGTACCTTCGCCCGCCGCTTCTCATGGACAAATCTTTCCAAATCCGTGCTGGCATAATCCTCTTCCCCGGTCAGCACGTTCTTTTCAAAACCGTTGGCGTCCGGTTCCCGCAGAATGACCAGCATCCGGGCGTCCCATCTTTTGAGCCACTCTGCATTTCCCGCCTCTTCTATGGAAAAAAGATGGGGATCCTCCATCCGAACGGCGGCTGATGCCAAAAGCGGGGCGACCGGGCAATCCGCGCGCTCTGCCCCTTCTTTGCGCAGATCGATCCGCTCCAGCTTCTGGCTGCCGATAAAGGGATCCTTTCCCATGCGCAGAGCTTTCCAGGGCAGCTCCACCCGCTCTAACCGCATACAGTGGGCGAAGGCCCAGCTTCCCAGCTCTTCTAAAGAGTCCGGCAGCACGGCGGTCCGCAGGTTCCGGCAGTCAAAGAACGCCTTTTTCTCAATGGCTGTCACAGGACATCCGTCTATTGCGCCGGGCACTTTCAGATGGGGCGCGCTGCCCACTATTCCCAGGATCGTGGCCCGGCCCCCGTTTTCCCGGTACAAAAAGGACATCCCGGCCATTTCCAGCCTTTTTTCCTGCATCTTTCCTCCTCGTTTCAGCTTCCTTACAGCGAAAGCTCTGCGATCTGACGCTGCAGGGCGTTCTGCCGCTCGGACAGCAACAGTTCTTCGCTATAGCGCTGGTATGTTTGACAGCCAAACCTTGCGATAAAACGGGCGCTGTTCTCATTCACCGTCAGCTCCGTCACCAGGATCAGCATTTCGTTTCCTCCCAAAAACGCCTGTTCTGTAAAGGAAAAAAGATGTTCCAGCTTTGCCTGGGTGCGCAGCGTTTCTTCCTTCATCTGTCCCACCAGCTTTTCAAAATCCTGTTTTAGCAGCAAAAAGGCGTCGGCGACCCCTCCGTCCGACATAGCCTGGATCTGTTTCTGCGCGGTCTGTAAAAAACGCAGCACAGCCCTGTGCCGCCTTTTTTCCACTGCAGAAAGGGCGTTGGCCTTCTCCTTGGACTCCATCAGCTTACGCCGTCCCTCTTCCTGTTTTTTCAGAAGTTCCAGAAGCGCCCCGGCCCCCGGTTCCGGCTCCCCGGCAACCAGGCGTTGTCCCGCCTTGAGCAGGGTCAGCAGATCGGAAAGCTGGTCGGAGGTCTCCATCACCTGACGGATATCCCCCTGTACGCGGTCCATCAGCATCCCCAGCAAAGAAAGGCGCTCGTCAAAGGCGGCCGCAGCAGCCCTGGCTACCGTCCGCTCCCCAAATTCCCCGTTCAGGATCTCCTCCACCTGGTAATCCTTTTTATACTTCTGATATAGATCGTAATAGGCCGTAAATTCCCGGACGATCGTCTGGTTGCGCAGATATTGCTCCACCAGCGTCTCATCGACCCCAAGACCCTCCTCTTCATACAGCGTCAGAGCCATAGAAAGATCCTCCCAGCCCCGGGCCGTCACATAGGACCGGCCGCTGACCGTCGTCTCGATCCGGTAAAAATATTCCTTTTTAAGATCCAGAAAGCTGGTGACCGCATTGTGCAACCCTCTCTCCAGCGCATACGCTTTCCAGGCCTCAAAATCCTCCTCCACCTCAAGCACCCGCAGACGATCCATGGTCACCACGTCGAATTCCCGGACGGACCGGTTATATTCCGGCGGATTCCCCGCCGTTACGATCACCCACCCTTCCGGCACACGATGGCGACCGAAGGTCTTATACTGCAAAAACTGAAGCATGGAGGGCGCCAGCGTTTCGGAAACGCAGTTGATCTCATCCAAAAACAGGATCCCCTCGGTCAGACCGCTCTCCTCCATCACATCATAAATGGAGGCGATGATCTCGCTCATGGTATATTCGGAAATATCCACTTCCTTCCCGCCGTAGACGCGGTGCCGGATAAACGGCAGCCCCAGTGCCGACTGCCGGGTATGATGGGTCATGGAATAGGAGACCAGCGCGATCCCCAGCTCCTGGGCCACCTGTTCCATGATGGCCGTCTTGCCCACACCCGGCGCGCCCAGCAGAAAGATCGGCCTCTGGCGCACCACAGGAATCCGGTATTCTCCGTCGGCATCCTTCTTTAAATATATTTTTACAGAATCCTTGATATAAGTCTTGGCCTGTCTGATATTCATGATCCTTCCTGCTCCTTCAGTTCTTCTTCCTCCAGCACTGCCCGGATGGCCCAGGGCGGCACCTGGGGCTTTTTGTCATCCTCATCCAGAAAGGCGAAGATCACGTCGTATCCCGGCATCCGCTCCGGATAGACGCCGTAGCCATCCGTAAAATAGATCAGCCCTTTCAGATTTTCAAACTCGCCCGCCTCCTGCATCTGCTCCACATAGGAAAAGACCGGACGAAAATCCGTGGATCCAAACCCCTCAAGCTGCACCCGTTCCAGAAAAGCATCCATATCCTCCCGACAGGTGATCTTTATGTCCGAACGCACCTGGCTGTCGCACTGGAGGATATGAACGTTGACCTTCTGAAAGAAATGCTCCGACCCTTTCAGGATGGAATAGGTTCGCCGCAGAAAAGCGCGCACCAGTTCCCCTTTACAGGAGGCCGAAGTATCCAGGGCGATGATAAATTCCCGGATCTTTTTTGCATCCCGATATTCCAGAGGTTCCACCAGCGGCATATTTCCATAGAGGGAAAGGCCATAGGTATAATAGATGTAATCAAATTCCTCCTGATTGACCGCCACGTCCTCGCCCATGACCGTGAACCGTTCCAAAAGCTTTCCGTAATCGCAGCGGTCCCGGACGGCCTCCGACAGATTCTTCATCAGGCTCTCCGAATCCGCCTGCCCGCTGGAAAAGCTCTTCAGATCCGCCTGTACCCGCCGGCTGATCTTCTTCCACATTTCTTCCGTGATCACCAGTTCTTCCGGCTCAGGCTGTTCCCACAGGGTATGAAGATCCCTCTCAGACAGATGCCGCAGCCGTAGCCGCTCTTCTTCATCGGGCGGGACATTGCTAAAATGCCTGTAAAGGCGCTCCGCCGTCAGCGCGCCTGCCTGCCCTTTCAGTTCCTGCAGGACGATCGCTTCCTCGTCGTCGCTCTCCAGGGCTGCGAAAGGCAGGCCCAGTTCCAGGATCGTGTTTTCCACCGCCAGGTCTGCGGCCAGATCCCACAGTTCCGTTTCCACCTTCCCGTACCGAAACCCGTGATAAAAGATACAGTGCAGCAGTGAATGCAGATAAGCTCTGGCCGCATAATTGGGTTCTTCCCGGCATTTTAACAAAAGAAAAAGAGGATCATAATACAGCCGGGACATATCAGTGCCCACTCCCAAAAGGCCCTGCTTTTGGGCCGGCTGCAGCCGCGACATGGCCACATCCAGAAAACGCAGATGCACCAGGATCTGATCCCTGGCCAGCGCCAGGATCCGGGCCGCCAACTGGGACGCCTTCTGTTTTTGTTCTTCCCGGTCCAAAACCGCTCTCCCCTTTCCTTCCGCCGGGCTAGAGCAAACTCTCGCCCTCCGGATACCGCGCCTTTTTCGCTCTGCCGACAGTCTTCTGTGATATCTTATCACAAAACGCAAAAAAAGGACAGATGCATTCCCACATCTGTCCCTAAATCTGCTGGCTGAACCGATATGCCGATCTCAGATCTCTTAATTACGGCATGTCTGTGGCCGCCGCTGCCCGTCCCGCCTGGGCAAGCTCCCTGGCCACCGCGTAGAGCATCAGAAACGTCATATACTGGCGTTCCGTCATTTTATCCTCCATGATCTCCAACAGCACTTCCACCTCCTGGCTGGAAAGCGTCATCGTCTCGCAGGCCGACGCGGGCAGTCCCGCAACCGCCATGACCTGATAAAGCTGATCCAGCCAATCGCTGTTTATCCTGCCTTTCTCCCGGATATAGGCCGGACGTTGCGGATTCTTAAAGTGGGCCATCAGCCAGGTCATCCGCTCATCCTCCTCACAGTAACAGGCTCCCGGCAGATCCTTTGACGCCGGCGGGCGCAGGCAGGTTTTTGTGAACGCCTGGAGACGCTGCATATCCCTCCACATCCGGTCCCGTTCCCGTACCGGTTTGCCATGCAGCGCCGCCATCAGCAGGATCACCCCTGCCATGGCGCAGCCCATATACGCGGAATCCTTCCATGGCGCGCACATTTCCTCCCAGGTTCTAGCATCCAGGGCCGGTATTTTTTTCATCCGTTCCCAAAGGAATTTCCATCCGTTTTTCATCATCCGCCGGATCTGATCCACGGTATTTGCCGACGGCCCGGCTTCCGCGCCCGCCATGATCCCCGCCGCGATAAGGGCGCTCTTTCTTTCCTTCCAGCCGAATTTTTCCAGAAAGGCCGGATGGCAGCGCATCCACTCCACCCCCTGGTCGTACCACTTTTTCTGCTGCGCTGTCTCCACACTCTGAAACCAGCGCTTACAGCTCTGCTGGTTTGCCGCGGCGTAGATCACCGCAGGCGTCAGGTAAATCCTGCCTTCCTTTTCCCTCTTTTCCATGAAGGCAAGCTGCCTGCTCTCTATCTCGGACAGTTTCCCCATTCCCTTTTCCCGCCTCAGATAACACATGGCGTACAGGCTGTCCTCCTCCGCGCTGTTAAAATAAAAAATACAGCTTTCCTCAGTCATTCTTTATCGCCTCCAGAAATTCCCCGTCCCGCAGGACGAAAAAGCTGTCCTGTGCAAGCCGGTAACAATACACATGGTTGGTCAGCACCTCTTCCTTCCGGTTGCACTGTTTGTTCGTATCCCGCAGGCTGCTTTCCACCACATCGGGAGAGATCATGCTGACAGCGTGGATCTGCGCCTCATGGATACTGGTAAAAGCGATATAAAAATCTTCCCCGAAGCCTTCCGCGATCTTTCTTGCCACCCCGGGATAGAACAGCGCGATAGCGCCGTTAATTTCCAGCGTATTCGTGAGGATATAGCCGCGCATCCCCCTGCGGATCTTCACCTCTCCGTCCTCGGTCATAAACCGCCCGTCCTCAGGACGCTTCTGATCCCACGCCAAAAGATCCTCTACGCTGTACAGCCTGGGCGGATACAGAAAACTGGTATTGACCAGCGCTTCCTGCAGCACATCTTTCTCCGGCTTTTTCCAGTTCTCCATCTGGCTTCTGTGCATCTTGGCCGTATAATAATCCCCCGCCTCATGGGCCATAACGGCATAAAGCACCAGCGCCACATCGCCGATCTTCCAATAGGGGACGTCTTTGAGGTCCCCTCTGACCTGGCGGTAATTCAACGGGCGCAGGATCAGATCGTTCTTAACCTTCTCGTAGCTGCTCTCTTCCGCCAGGGCCGTGCTTTCCTGCGCCCGTACTGCGGCCTGCAGGATCTCAAAGAGCCGCGCCACCTCCACGTTGCGGCTGTCCTCTGTTCCGCTGCTGATGCTGTCAAGGATCTCCTGGCTCTGCTTTAGCCTCGCACAGCATTCCCTTTTGCCGCTGCGCAGCCGGAACATAAAATTCTTCCCTTCGTAACTGACCTGGAACGGGTACGGGAACTCCTTGTTGATCCTGTCCTGAAGGTAACGGCGCACATATTCAATTTTCTCGTCCTGTCTCATTGGCACCTCCTGTTTTTGTTCTCCCCGGTGAATACTTGCTGAATGAAATGGAATGAAAGACTGAAAGGAATACAAGATATCACGGATAGGATGATACGGCTTCTGAAAGCCGTTTTATGCATTATACCATTTCCCTCAAAAAAATGAGTACCGGATCCGGTACTCATTCTTGCACATTATTCCGATTTTTTTGCACAATCGTCCACAGCTTCCCTTCTCAGGGCGGGTTCTGGCGTGGGAAACGGTTTGCCAGAAACCTGCTTATCGGTTCCCAGCGAACAGGACAGGGGCATACCGTTGAAATGAATTAGCAGCAAATATTCGTGCAAAATATTGTTTTTTTCGTGCAGTTGGAATATACTATAACCACCAGCAGGAAAGGAGATGATTGTATGGCTGGCACTACAACGAATATCAGTATCCGCATGGATACCGATCTGAAAGCGCAGGCTGATGCCTTTTTTGCAGAGCTGGGCATGAACCTGTCCACTGCTTTTAACATTTTTGTCCGCCAGTCGCTTCGTGAGGGCCGGATTCCGTTTGACGTCTCCCTGAATACGCCCAACAAAGAAACGATTGCCGCCATGTTAGAAGCGGAAAGGATCGCAAAAGACCCGTCCGTGAAAGGCTACACCGATCTCGACGAGTTGTTCGCTGACCTGAAAAAATGAGAAAAACGAAGTACACCGTCAAACCCACCACACAATTCAAAAAAGATTACAAACTTGCAATAAAACGCGGATTAAGAATCAGCCTGTTGGAAGATGTTGTCGCTGCCCTGGCTATGGGCGAAACGCTGCCGGACAAGAATAAAGACCATCCTCTGACCGGAAACTGGACAGGACACAGGGAATGCCATATCCAGCCGGATTGGTTACTGGTCTATCGCATCGAGGACGATGTGCTGGTTCTGACGCTGGCCCGCACCGGGACGCACGGGGATCTGTTCGGGAAATAGGATACCGCCGCTGTTTGTGGGCCGAGCGCACCATGACTATTCTCTGCCGCACGACGGCTTTTTTCTTTTGCTGTCATGCGGCAGAGAAATTATATTCAAATCCTCCAATCATTTTTCATTAGCGGCGCGCAATTCAACTAAAACAATCTCCGGCCTGTTGTGAAGATCTGATACATGGGCAATGCGAAAGCCGGAAAAAGAAGCAGGCAAGCGTTCACTGGAGATTGAAAACCCGCTTACCACAAGCGCCGTATTTTCCCATATAGTCCAAATTGCAAGGATAATCACGATTAGCCCAATACACAGCAGAATAATATATCTTTTTTTACGCCTGTTCATTTTTAGTTCCTCGGCCACACCCGGCTCCTTTCTAAAGATAGAGTTTTGCAAAAGCGTTCCAGGTCTTTTCAAGCCCTGCTTCCAGGGACGTCCAGGGATAGCCCGTTTCCTCAAGGATCCGGCTGCCGTCATAAAATTCCGTTTCCTCTTCCCGCATGGGAAAAGGCAAAAAGGCCGCCGGATCGGCCAGCCGCGGGTCGTCGGCAGCCACTCTGCACAGCCTGGCCCTGCCGCCGGAAACGCCTGCAAAGGCGGTCAGGAACCGCTCATAGTCGACTTGTTCTCCCGCCAGATTATAGCTTTTCCCATACGCCTGCTCTTTCCCGGTCAGACAGAGGATCATCGCCGCCGCGTCCTTCACATAGACCGGCTGGAAGCGGCCCAAAATGCCCACAGGGCAAAGCCATTCCTGTCCGGCGCAGGCCTGCTGCACATAAACCGATTCCCGCATGGCATAATTAAAGGGGCCGTAGAGCAGCGCGGGCCGCACAATGGTCGCAGCCATATCTCCCCCGCTGCAGCACGCCCGGAGTTCTTTTTCCAACTGGATCTTCTGCCAGATATACTCCCCCGTCTCCCCGGCGAAATGGCGCTTCTCCAACGGGGCCTCTTCCGTCAGGCTGCGGCCGGTCCACTTTTCATAGACATCCACCGTACTGACCAGGAGATATTGCCGCGGCGCGATCGCCAGGCCGGCAAGCAGCGCCTGAATGTCCCCCTGTTGGTAGGCGCAAAAATCCACCGCCACATCATAATCCTCTCCGGACAGTGCCCGCAGCGCTGCAGCGTCGTGCCGGTCGGCCCGCAGACAGCGCGCGCCAAAGCTTTCCATGGAATAAGTGCCTCTGTTTAAGACCGTCACCTCGTGCTTTTGCGCCGCCAGCATCGTATACACGCGCCCCAAAAAATAACTGCCTCCCACCACCAGGATCTTCATAAAAAACGTCTCCTTTCCCCGCTTACCGCTCCATCGGTCTTTTCTGCGTATTTTTATAGCAGAAAATATGTGCAATCTGTTCATAATTTCTGTAGGTACAAGTAAAATATTAACAAAAATATAGTCCTTTTTCAACAAAACCCTTTCTGTTTTTTTTGTTTTATGATACACTTTATACATCAATACAAAAAACAAGCAGGGGGAATTATTATGGCAAAAGAAATGATTGCTATGCTTCTTGCCGGCGGCCAGGGTTCCCGGTTATATGCCCTGACCCAAAAACTGGCAAAACCCGCAGTTCCTTTCGGCGGAAAGTATCGTATCATCGACTTTCCGCTTTCAAACTGCGTCAACTCTGGCATCGATACGGTGGGGATCCTGACCCAGTATCAACCGCTGGTACTCAATGAATACATAGGAAACGGACAGCCCTGGGATCTGGACCGTCTCTATGGCGGCGTACACGTTCTGCCTCCCTACCAGCAGGCCTCCGGCTCCGACTGGTACAAGGGAACCGCAAACGCAATCTACCAGAACATTTCCTTCATTGAACGCTACAATCCGCAATACGTTATCATCCTTTCCGGCGACCAGATCTGCAAACAGGATTACAGCGATTTTCTGCGTTTTCACAAGGAAAAGGGCGCCGAGTTCTCCGTCGCGGTCATGGAAGTGCCCTGGGAGGAGGCTCCCCGCTTCGGCCTGATGGTAGCGGATGAAAACGACAGGATCACAGAATTTCAGGAAAAGCCCAAAAAGCCCAAGTCCAACCTGGCGTCCATGGGCATCTACATCTTCAACTGGGACATCCTCAAAAAGTACCTGGTGGAAGACGAAGCGGATCCCAACTCCGAGAACGATTTTGGCAACAATATCATTCCGAACCTGCTGCGGGACAACCGCAGCATGTACGCTTACCGTTTCAGCGGCTACTGGAAGGATGTAGGCACCATTTCCTCCCTTTGGGAAGCGAATATGGAGGTGCTGGATCCCGAACACTCCGGCATCAACTTGTTTGACGACGAGTGGAAGATCTACAGCCGCAACAGCGGGATGCCCGGCCATAAGATCAGCCCCGAAGCGGTCGTCGAAAACTCTATGATCACCGATGGCTGCCGCATCGGCGGCTCCGTGAAGCATTCCATCCTGTTCTCCGGCGTGCGCGTGGAAGCAGGCGCAGAAGTGGAGGACGCCGTCGTGATGGGCGGCTCCGTGATCAAATCCGGCGCCGTCGTGAAGCACTGTATCATTGCGGAAAATGTTGTCGTCGGGGAAAACGCCGTCGTCGGCGCCATGCCCGCAGACGGCGAAAAGGGCGTTGCCACGGTAGGCTCCGGCGTCTATATCGGAGACGGCGCCAAGATCGGCCCCAACGCCATGGTCAATAACAATGTAAAGGACGGTGACGTGCAATGGTAAATACGAATACAAGCGCTCTGGGCATTATTTTCCCCAACAGTTATGATTCCCTTGTCCCTGAACTGGTCAGCGAACGCCTGATGGCGTCCATCCCCTTTGCAGGGCGTTACCGCATGGTGGATTTCCTTTTGTCCAGCATGGTGAACAGCGGCATTGACAATATCTCCATCATCGTCCGCAAGAATTACCACTCCCTGATGGATCACCTCGGCTCCGGACGCGAATGGGATCTGGCCCGCAAAAACGGCGGTCTGAATATTTTCCCGCCCTATTCCGAGAAAAACGTAAAGATTTACAGCGGCCGTGTGGAAGCGGTGGCGAGCATCCTGGATTTTCTCAAAAACCAGAAAGAGAAATATGTGATCCTGTCCGATACCCATATCGCGGTGAACTTCGATTTCCGGAAGATGCTGGAGGAACATATCGCCAGCGGCGCGGACGTGAGCATCGCCTACAAAAAAGAGGCGATTCCCACCGGCTTTAAGAACATCCAGGTGAGCAAGGGGGATCTGTACTACACCCTCTCTATCGACGACGACCGGGTGAAGCGCATTTTCATCAACTCGCCCGAACCCGGCGTCCAGAACGTTTCCATGAATATCTACATCATGGACCGCGAATTTTTGATGGAGCAGGTGACCGGCGCCTATGCCCGCGGCTATATTTATTTTGAGCGCGACATTCTGGCCCCCAGGCTGGAGAAGCTGCATGTTCATGCCTTTGAGTTCACCGGTTACACCGCCCGGGTCAGCGATATGAAGAGTTATTTTGACGAGAATATGAAGCTTTTGGATGATGCGAATCTGGACGGCCTTTTCTCCCCCAGCCCGGTTTACACCAAGATCCGTGACGACAATCCTACCCGTTATATCAACGGCTCTTCCGCAAAGAACGTCATGGTGGCTGACGGCTGCGTGATCGAGGGCGAGATCGAAAACTGTGTGCTGTTCCGCGGCGTGAAGGTCGGCAAGGGCGCGAAGGTCAAAAACTGCGTCCTGATGCAGGATACCGTCATCGAAGACGGCGCGGACGTGGAATATCTCATCACCGATAAAAACGTCACCGTTTCCGGCGGCAAGTCCTTAAAGGGCACCGATACTTTCCCGATCTATGTGGCGAAAGGACAGGTTGTCTAAGGACCGCCAGGCAGCAGGCGCATAAAAATACGCATTGGGATCTAGCCATCCGAAACATACGCCCCCTTTATGAGAGACAGCAAACGCTGTCCGGCATAAAGGGGGCGTTTAAAATGGCGTTTCCCGTCCGCTTGACTGATCCGGCGTATGGACATATATCGCCTTTCCCATATCATTCAACACAGCGGGTGGCAACTCGTCCAGGTCAAAATATTTTTCTGAAACTATCAGAATAGTATTGACAGGTGGAAACTATTGCAATAGTATAGAAGTGCAAACTATTGCAATAGTTCAACTTGACGAAAGGATAGGATGATATGGCAATCAAGCTCTTTGATTCTGAACTGAAGGTCATGGGCGTTTTGTGGAAAGAAGGCGACACCACCGCAAAACAGATTTCTGACATTCTCAAAGCAGAGATCGGCTGGAACATGAACACGACTTATACAGTCATTAAAAAGTGCATCGCAAAGGG
>CANQFM010000010.1 GCA_947598825.1 uncultured Eisenbergiella sp.
GTTAAAGGGTATACGAAGTCGGTTAATGGCTATAATATCGCGAACACGATCACGGGCACGACGGAAGTCTCCGGGACAAAGACCTGGAATGTACCTGCAGGGACGAAGCTTCCTGAGAGTATTACCGTAATCCTGCGGCGCAGCGACGGCCACACGGAGAGCAAGGAAGTGACGGCAGCCGATAACTGGAAGTATAGCTGGATGGATCTTCCGCTCTACAGTGCAGATGGCAAGATAATGTACACTTACACGGTCGATGAAGTGCCTGTAGTCGGCTATGCGAAATCGGTTAACGGATACAATATCGTTAATACGATGACAGATGAAATGGAAGTCTCTGGGACAAAGACCTGGAATGTACCTGCAGGGACGGAGTTGCCTGACAGTATTACTGTGATTCTGCGGCGCAGCGACGGCCACACGGAGAGCAAAGAAGTGACGGCAGCCGATAACTGGGCATATAGTTGGAAAAATCTTCCGACTCACAGCGCAGATGGCAGGACAGCGTATACCTACACGGTCGATGAGGAAGATGTTGAGGGTTATACGAAGTCGATCAACGGTTATGATATCGTGAACACGATTATCGGGATGACGGAAGTCTCCGGAACGAAGACATGGAATGTACCGGAGAGAACGGAACTTCCTGAAAGTATTACGGTTGTTTTGTACCAGAACGGTGTGGAATATGACAGCAAGGAGGTTACTGCAGCCGATAGCTGGAGTTATAACTGGCCGGATCTTCCACTTTACAGCGAGGATGGCCTGACCGCTTACGACTACACTATCGGTGAGGAAGCGGTAGGTGGTTACATCAGTACACAGAACGGCTACGATCTGACCAATACGATCACCGGGACGACGGAAGTCTCCGGCATCAAGACCTGGAACGTACCTGCAGGAGCAGAACTTCCTGCCAGTATCACCGTGGAACTGTATCAGAACGGCACCCTGTATGACAGCATGATCGTAACGGCAGCCGATGACTGGGCATATAGCTGGACGGATCTTCCGCTCTATAGCGAAGACGGCAAGACGGCATATACTTACACGATTGGTGAAGTGAAGTTGGATGGCTATGTTACTACGCAGGATGGTTTTGACCTGACGAATACGGCGGTCGGGACGACGGAAGTATCCGGAACCAAGGTTTGGATGGCGCCGGAAGGAACAGAACTTCCCGCCAGCATCACCGTGGAACTGTATCAGAACGGCACCCTGTATGACAGCAGGATCGTAACGGCAGCCGATGACTGGGCATATAGCTGGAAGGATCTTCCGCTCTACAGCGAAGACGGCAGGACGGCGTACACTTATACGATTGATGAAGTAGAGACAGCGGGTTATACGAAGACGGTTGACGGGTACGATCTGGTCAATACGATCATTGGGACAACAGCAGTATCCGGTATCAAGACCTGGAATGCTCCGGAAGGTTCGATCCTGCCTGAAAGCATTACGGTTGTGCTGTATCAGAATGGAACAGAATATGATACGAAACAGGTAACACAGGCCGATGGTTGGGCTTATAGTTGGACGGATCTGCCGATTTACAGTGCGGATGGCCTGACAAAGTACGAGTATACGATCGGTGAAGTGGAAGTACCTGGCTATGATACGCAGATCAATGGATATGACCTGATTAATACGATCAGAAATACGGTCGATGTTGCAGGTACGAAGACCTGGGTAGTGCCGGATGGGACACAGCTTCCCGGAAGCATCACCGTTGTTCTTTACCGGAACGGTGAAGTGTATGACAGACAGGAAGTAACGGCGGATAGCGGTTGGACTTATGGATGGTCGGATCTTCCGCAGTACAGCGAAGACGGGATGACGTTGTATTCTTATACGATAGACGAGGAACCTGTCAGCGGTTATACCAGTACAGTGAATGGATATGATCTGGTCAACACACTTATCCTTGTTACGACGTCCGTTGCGGGTACGAAGACCTGGAACGTGCCGGAAGGTATTGAGCTTCCTGCAAGCATTACGGTCGTGCTGTATCAGAACGGTGTGCAGTATGCGACGCAGGAGGTAACGGCAGCCACCGGCTGGAGCTACTCCTGGACTGATCTTCCGCAGTACAGTGCAGACGGAAGGACGGCTTACACCTATACGATCGGCGAGGTCCCTGTCACAGGCTATGTGGCTACGGTGAATGGGTATAACCTGACCAACACCTATACGCCGGGCATTACGACTACATTCCAAACCTATGAACCGGAAGTGCCTTACGAGGTGTTCCAGGAAATTAACAACACTGTGCCGGTAAATGAAGGCGTGTTGGGAGCGTTCCGTGAAGCGTCCCATGGCGTGCTGGGAGCGATGAGAGGCGTCCTGGGTGCGGTTCGCACAGGGGATAACGCACTTGGCTATATCATAGGCTATATCGCCCTGATCGCTGTTGCGACAGGCGCTATCATAGCTGTGATCCTCAGATCGAAAAAGCGCAGGGGATTGAAAGGATAAGATCTCACAAAGGAATAGTTTTATGAACAAACGGCCCCGCTGTATGGATGATCGGCAGCGGGGCCGGTTTTTATAAACATTTGCCGAGAGGGCACATTTTTGGATGATCGGATAAGGAAAATAATTGACAGCCCCATAGGGAAATGTCATTATAAATACAGTAATTCCGTTTATCAGCGGATCAAAAAGGAGGGTTTTTATGAATGCAGCAGAGGTATTGACGCGCTCCGGCGAATTGCAGCCTTGGCTGGAAGAGGTTCGGCATGATCTGCACAGGCACCCGGAGGTGGGCTTTGAACTGTCTTACACGAAAGAGCGGGTAAAGCGAGAACTGGAAGAGATGGGATTTACACCGGAGGATTGTGGGAAATGTGGCCTCGTGGTGTTGTTAGGGGGAAAGAAACCGGGGAAGACGATCCTGCTCCGGGCGGATATGGATGCCCTTCCGGTCAGGGAAGAAGCGGAAGTTGATTTTGCCAGCGAATATGAGGGAAAGATGCATGGCTGCGGCCACGATATGCATACCGCCATGCTTTTGGGCGCTGCCAGGATCTTAAAGGAGAATGAGGATCAGATCGCCGGTACGGTCAAACTTGTTTTTCAGCCTGCGGAAGAGATTTTTAAGGGTTCGGAGGACATGATCACGGCGGGCGTCCTGGAGAATCCGAAGGTGGACGCTGCGGTGATGTTCCATGTGGTGGCCGCAATGCCGATGCCATCGGGCATGGTGCTGGTGCCAAAAGGGGGTATCTCCATGGCGTCCTGCGAACAATATCACATTACAGTGAAAGGCAAGGGAGGACACGGTTCCATGCCCCACGCTGCGATCGATCCGATCACGGCCGCGGCCCATATTCATCTGGCGCTGCAGGAGATCAACAGCAGAGAGATCGATGGGAACGAATTCGGCGTGTTTACGACCGGGAAATTCCAGGCAGGCGACGTTTCCAACGTGATCCCCGATACGGCGCAGATGTGGGGGACGATCCGTACTCAGGATCCCGAAGGCCGGATCAGCGAGCAGATCAGACAGCGTATGACCCAGATCAGCAAAGGAGTAGGAAGCGCGTTTCGCTGCGAGACGGAAGTGGAGTTTTACGATTTCTGTCCGTCGATGGTGATCGATGATGCGCTGTCCAAAGACGCCTTAAAATATATGACGGAGCTTTTGCAAAAAGGAGCGATGGACATGACGCCGATCACGGGCGGGAAACCCGGCGGCGGCAGCGAGGATTTTGCATTTGTCAGCCATCGGGTGCCGACGGTGGGGATGTATATTACCGCCGGGAACTCTCAGGAGGGCTATCTGTACGGACAGCACCATCCCAAAGTAAGATTCGACGATAAGGCTCTTGGATATGGAAGCGCCGCCTATGCGTATATGGCGCTGCGGTGGCTGGAGGAGCATGCCTGACGGCATCAACCCCGGATCTGGCGGGATTTCAGAAGAAGCTGGGAGCGATTGAATATGAAATTTGGCATTCCGGAACGAGTATGGCAGCAAATTTTATCATTGGCGGAAAAAAACGGAATCTGTAAAATGATTTTGTTCGGCTCGCGGGCACGGGGAACGAACGGGGAACGCAGCGATATTGATCTTGCGGTGTCTGGCGGGGATCCGCTGAATTTTTATTATGATCTGGAGGAAGAAGTGCGGACTTTGCTTTTTTTTGATGTGGTGGATCTGGACAGGGGGATCAGCGCGGAATTGCAAAGGGAGATCGATCGAGACGGAGTGGTGATGTATGAAAAAGTATGAAAATTTTTGCAGGGCGCTTGAAAATCTGCATGAAGGACTTAAATTGGACGAGCCGTATAGCGTTGTGGAGCAAACGGGCATTGTCGGGTTGTTCGAGATATGCTTTGAACAGGCGTGGAAAACGATGAAAACTCTTCTGGAAGAGGACGGACGGTTTGGACAGAAAACCGGTTCGCCGAGGGGGATCCTTAAAACCGCTTATCAATGCGGGATGTTGGACAATGAGGAGGGTTGGCTGGAGCTTCTGGAAGCGCGCAATCTGCTTGCCCATACATATAGTGACGAGCAGTCACTTACGGTGATCCGGCAGATGAAAACGAATTATATTTTGTTGTTTGACGCCCTAAAAAAAGAAATTGAGGCGCATTGGCTCATAGAGTAGGTCAGTACTTTGTGCCGGTCAGAAAACAGGCAGCACTTCTTAAAACTTTTTTTACAGGCTTACATAAATTCCATCCATTTACAGATACTAGTTTCCGTAGGAATTCCGTAAATAAAAATGGATACCTGAAAAGGATAACAGATATGTCCGAAAGGGAAGATACCGGAAGAAAATGGAGGAAGATAGTATGAAAGCCACAGGAATCGTACGGAGGATAGACGATCTCGGCCGCATCGTGATCCCGAAGGAGATCCGCAGGACGCTGCGCATCCGGGAAGCGGATCCGCTTGAAATATTTACGGACAGGGAGGGTGAGATCATCCTGAAAAAGTATTCCCCCATTGGGGAAATGAGTACCTTTGCGAAGCAGTATGCGGAGAGTCTTGCCCAGGTGTCGGGACACACGGCGCTGATCGCGGACCGGGACCAGTTCATCGCGGCGGCGGGCGGCGGGAAACACATCCTCGGAAAGTCCATCAGCAAGGAATTGGAGGAGCGGATCGAGAACCGGGAAAATGTGATGGCAAAAAAGGGCGAGAAGAACTTTGTGAACGTCGCTTCGGAGGGCGTGGAAGGTGTAGAACATGAGGCCATCAGCCCGATCATCTGCGAAGGAGATGTGATCGGGGCGGTAGTGCTTTTGAACAATGACCCTAAGACCAGTATGGGAGACGTAGAGCAAAAATTGATCCAGTCGGCGGCAGGTTTTCTGGGCCGTCAGATGGAACAGTAAAAAAACCCCTGTTTTCAGAAGAGCCTTGATCGGCGGATCCGAAAACAGGGGGTTTTTTATGGACAGCGTTCTTTGAAAAATCTGACGGCGATCCCGATCCCGCCAAGCAGGAACAGAAACGAGAGGATCGTAAGCGGCACTGCGGCAGCGGAGAAAGCCGGGGAGGAAGTTTGTGCCGCAGCGGTTTCAAACTGCCGGTTTCGTTCCCACCCTCTGTTCTGGCCTGTTCCCATGGGAGTCTCCGGCATAAGCCCTCTGTCACGGTCTGTTCCCATGAAAGACTCCGATGCAGAGCCTCTGCCCTGGCCCGCTCCCGTGGGGGCCTCCGTCATAGGACCTCTGCCCTGGCCCGCGCCTGTGGGGTCGCCCGATACAGGACGGCCCTGCCGGGGGCCGTTCTGCCCCTGGAACCCCATCCGCATACCCGGTTTCGATCCCATGCCGGAGGAGGCGTTGTCAATAGTGATCTCTTCCTGGGCTTCACCGACGGAAAGCAGGTAGGTTTCTCCGATCTGCAATCCGGGAGCGCTCAGCGTGAGGGAAGAAAAGCCATAGGGGATCGTCGCGGACAAAAGGACAGTGCCCTCCGGATCGGACAGCGTTACTTCTGTGTTTTCCTCCGCTGAAGTATTATACATATAAAAACCCTGTTCGGAAGAGGCGTCAAAGCCTTCGGCCATCATGCTGCCCCCTGCGGCGATGACCGTGCCGCCGCTGATCCTGCAGACGCCGCCGCTTTCGCTGCCGTAGTCGATGGCGCAGTTGCCGCCGCTTCCCACGACGCTGACGAAAAGGGAACCGCCGCTGATCAGGATATCGCCGTTGGAGTCCAGCCCGTCGGCATCCCGGCCTGTGGCGTTGCGGATCTCTATTTCGCCGCCCGTAATGCGGATCACAGCCTTGCTGCTGTCGCCGCCCGCGTTGATGCCGTCGTCTGTCGGGACGATGGAAAAGGATCCGCCGTCGATGGTAATGTCCGAGGCCTCGATACCTTCATAGCAGGAAGGGATCTCGATCCGGCCGGAGCGCGCGTAAAAGGAACCGGTCTGTTCGTCGTTGGATACGGTGATCCCGTCGTCCCCGGCGCAGATCGAAAGGGATGCATCGGCGATTCGGACGCTGTCGTGGGCGTGGATCCCATCCTGGATCGCAGTAACCTCGATCGTACCGCCCGTGATCGCCAGATCATCGTTGCAGACAATGCCGTGGCAAAGTCCGCCGGTGACGTTTAAAAGCCCGTTGCCGTTGATGGTCAGATCGTCCCGGGAATAAATGGCGCCGTCGATGTTGTTTTCCGTTGCTTCTTCCGCGTGTCCTGCGCCGGAAAGGATGCTGTTTTGGCTTTCGTCGGCCAGCGTCAGGAACACTTTTTTAGCCTGTTCTACTAACAGCGCCGCGCTTGTTTCGCAGCGCAGGGAGACGCCGTCTAAAAGCAGCCAGATCTGGTCGTTTTTGTCCGCGTCAAGGATCACGCTGCCGTCTTGCAGTTCCCCGGAGAGGATATATTTTCCCGCGCAGGAAATGTAGACGCTGCCGTCCTGGACATAGGCGCCGCTTCCCTGGATATCGGCTCTGTCCCCGGTCAGCAGGATCCGGGTGGCGTCGGAGGTGTCCCAGTCAAAACGCAGGTCGTCGGCCGTAAACGGACTGTCGGCGGCGCTGCCCGTTGTCTGAATCCCCAGTTTTTCCCCATTCATGAAAAGAAAAGTGAGAAGGAGCATGAAACCGGCAGCGACGCAGCAGACGAGGTTGATATATTTACTGGCGGCCATTTTCGATCACCCCGTATAGTCGCCGTTGTAGCTTACCAAAACGGCGCTCTGTACGCCGTCCATTTCGGAAAGCGTGTTGATAAAGTCGGTATTGTCATCCTTCAGCCGGATCTCGAAGTTTAATTCGATCATTCCCTTTTGGGCGGATTTGCTTTTGACGACGCACCGACGCGTCATTTTTTCCAGGTATTGTCTGGCCGCAGTCTCATGCGGATGGCTGTCGCACTGCAGTACGACGATATAAGGGTTGCTGTGGGGCTGGCGGTTGACAAAGACCAGAAGGACGATGCCGATGATCACGCTGCCGATCACGGCCAGAGGGATCAGGCCGGCAGCCAGCACGATGCCCGCGGCGATCGCCCAGAATAAATAGGCGATGTCCAGGGGTTCTTTGATGGCCGTCCGGAAACGGACGATGGAAAGCGCGCCCACCATACCGAGGGACAGGACGATGTTGCTGGTGACGGCGAGGATGACTAGCGTGGTGATCATCGTCAGGGCCAGCAGGGTCACGCCGAAACCGGAGGAATACAGGACGCTCTGGCAGGTTCTCTTATAAACGAGAAAGATGAACAGGCCCAGGCAAAAGGACAGGATCAGGGCCAGCGCCATGTCCAGAACGCTGACAGCGGTCACATTTTCCAGAAAGCTGGATTTGAAAATATCCTGGAAGGTCATAGGTTTTTACTCCTTTTCATAAAATCAGCCGTAAATGCGGCATTGTGCATATTTGGAGAAGGCGAAAGCGCGGCGGCCCGGAAGCTGCAGCGCGTCGCGGATGATATCCGGAAGGAAACTGTCCCATTTCACTTCGAGAAGGATAGGGGCGTTTCCTGCCGGGACGGTGACGCAGCCGGGGTTTAAAAAGTCCGTGCAGCCAAGTCCGGTGCGGATGTCATAGTCCAGCGTGACTCGCACGTTGCCGGGCGCATAAAAAAAGGGTTCCCTGGTGTAGTCCACGATCGTCTTTGGACGCAGGCCGTACAGCCGCATTTTGGCGTACAGCTCCCGCACCAGCCCGTGCGGGTGGGAAAGCATCCAGCCCATATCCCCGTCCACCAGGGCTTGGGCCTCCTGTAGTGTGAGGACTGCCGTCTGTTTGTTCCCCAGGCCGTTCAGCTTGCTTTTCTTTTCCAGATGGATCAGGGAAGTGTCGCCGTTATAATAGCGTATGCGGAATTTCTCCCTTCGGCTGACGCCGTCGATCTTTTCCCGCAGCGCCGTATCCCGGCTGTCGTCGAAATACAGGCTGCGGATCTGATACCGTCCGTTTGCAGCGTGTTCGTCTATCCGGGCGACGGCCCTCAGCCGCTGGCGCAGGACGGTCAGATCGGCGCGGTCGATCTCGTGTTTGACCTCATGTCGGTACTCCATTGGAAACATCCTCCATTTTTTGTCCAGTATAACCGGAACGGTTGAAAACCTTGTGAACGAAATGTGAAGTAAGTGTGAAAAACCCGGCAAAAACAACAGAAAACGGAGGGCATTTCATTGCCTGCGCAAAAATTATGTGCTATAATTTCCCTGTAAGTATTTATGAAGAGAGGAGATGAATTGTATGGACAAGTATTTCTGCAATCCCTGCGGTTACACCTATGACCCCGAGAAGGGTGATCCGGAGCATGGCATCGCGCCTGGGACGGCCTTTGAAGATCTCCCGGCGGATTGGGTATGCCCTATCTGCGGCGTTTCCAAGACCATGTTCCAGAGAGTGATCGCATAAGCCGTATACATAGGAATCGGCGTATGAACACCCCCATGAGCGTGTGCCCATGGGGGTGTTTTTCTGCGGCTTCTGTAACCGCATTTTTCTTAATGGTCGCATCAATCTTTTTGGATTATTTTGATATTTGGACAATCTAGTTGGAAAATCAAAGATTTTTCGATATAATAGATTGCGGAAACTGATGAATGAGTCCGTGCAGGTGGAAGTGCTGGTGAAGATATGCAACTGCCTTGGATGCACGATGGACGACATATGTTTGTCCCAAAGGAGAGGATTTTATGAGTGATACTGTATTTACAATAGAAAAAATTGTAGCCTTGGTAAAACCACTAGCTGAAAAATATCAGGTACAACAGATTTATCTGTTTGGGTCATACGCAAGGGGCGAAGCCGGTGTAGATAGTGATTTGGATTTTCTGGTATATGGGGGAGAAGACTTTAAACTTACCAAAATTTTTTCTTTTGCAGAAGAATTACGAGAAGTGTTGAATAAAAAAGTGGATGTGTTTGAAATTCACGAGATTAACACGGACAGTGATTTCTATAAGACAATCATGAAAGAGAGGTTGCTGGTGGCATGAAATATTCGGATCAACAGCGTGTAACTTGTGTTTGCTGATTTAGTTTCACTTTGTCCTGTTTATGGTTTTTTCTGTGCTAACGCTCCGCGATGAAAAATTGCTATAATTATTATAACTATTCTTGCTACGAAAGGAGCATACTATGCGTACTGTAACACCATTGACCTCCGCCTGCTTCGCTTTACAAGGGGAAGCCTTCTCTGCGGTCACACTGCCTCATACCTGGAACGCCCTGGACGGCCAGGACGGCGGCAACGACTACCACCGCGGCATCGGCACTTATCTCATCGACCTGCCCGATCCCGCAAAGGGCAAACGCCAGTACATCGAACTGCAGGGCGCAAATCATGTGGCGACTGTGTGGTGCAACGGGCGGGAGCTGGGCACCCACAAGGGAGGCTTTTCCACCTTCCGCTATGACCTGACCCCGGCCATGAAGCCCACCGGCAACGTCCTCACCGTTACCGTGACGAATGCCCCTAGCAACATCTACCCCCAAAGCGCTGATTTTACCTTCTACGGCGGTCTGTACCGCGATGTTGATTTCATCGAGGTGGACGAGATCCACTTCGACCTGTTGAAGGATGGCACGGCCGGCGTTTTTGTGACGGCACACAACACCGGCAAAACTCGTTTTGATCTGTTCCCGGTCGGGGCAGAGGGCTGCACCGTCTGCGTTGCCATCAAGGATGCGGACGGCAAAGAGGTCGCCGCTGGCAAGGCAAAGGCGGAGCCGCATACCGTCATCAAGCTGGATGTCAAGGCACCGCATCTCTGGAACGGCGTTCTGGATCCGTACTGCTATACCGCCGAGGCCAGCATCATTCGCGGCGTGGACGTGCCGGAGGTCGTGCCGCTGGATACCGTCGTCGTCACCTTTGGCTATCGTTCCTTCCATGTCGATCCCAACACCGGCTTCTGGCTCAACGGCAAGAGTTTTCCGCTGCGCGGCGTTTCGCGACATCAAGACCGGCTGGACAAGGGCTGGGCGCAGTCCAGGACCGACCACGAAGAAGATATTGCCCTCATCAAGGAGGTGGGCGCCAACACCATCCGGCTGGCCCACTACCAGCACGACCAGTATTTCTATGATCTGTGCGACAAGACTGGTTTTGTGCTGTGGGCCGAGATCCCCTTTATCAGCGCTTTCATCCCCGGCAAGGAAGCGCATGACAACACCCTCTCCCAGATGAAGGAACTGATCGCACAGAACTACAACCATCCGTCCATCTGCTTCTGGGGCATCTCCAACGAAATTACCATCAACGGCGAAACTGAGGAGCTGTACCGCAACCTGTGCGAGGTCAACGCCCTGGCCAAGACGCTCGACCCCGGCCGGCTGACGACGATGGCCGAGGTCACGATGGCGCCGATGAACAGCGAGCATGTGTACATCACTGATGTGCTGAGCTACAACCACTATTTTGGCTGGTATGTGGGGGATGTGACCGACAACGGCCCGTGGCTTGACAGATTCCACGCCGCGAACCCCGATCGGTGCCTCGGCCTGTCGGAATACGGCGCCGAGAACATTCTCAAATGGCACTCTGCCACGCCTGACAACCACGATTACACCGAGGAATACGCCAGCTACTACCACCATGAGATGCTCAAGATCT
The DNA here is from genome assembly GCA_947598825.1 of uncultured Eisenbergiella sp. Taxonomy (GTDB): domain Bacteria; phylum Bacillota; class Clostridia; order Lachnospirales; family Lachnospiraceae; genus Gallintestinimicrobium. Next base: position 11,048 of record CANQFM010000010.1, read on the forward strand.
TTGCCGCACGCCCCTATCTTTGGGCGACACATGTGTGGAATATGTTCGATTTCGCCGCCGATGCCCGCGACGAGGGCGGTGTAAAGGGGCGCAACAACAAGGGCCTTGTCACCTATGACCGAAAGACAAAAAAGGATGCCTTCTACGTCTACAAAGCCTACTGGAACCCCGAACCGATGGTCTATGTGGCGGGCGGCCGCTTTGCAGACCGCGCCCCTGACGAGCGGAACATCATCGTTTACACCAACCAGCCGAGCGTGACGCTCATCGTCAACGGTGAGGAAATCGCCACGCAGGAGGCCGTTGACCACGCCGTCGTGTTCCGGGCCGTTGCCCTCAAGGACGGCGCCAACACCGTGACCGCCAAAGGCAACGAGGTCGCGGGCAACACCATCACCCTCAACGCCGTGGCAGAACACAACTATGCCTACGACCTGCCGGAGGGCAACCAGGGCGCCAACTGGTTTGATGACCCCGCCGCCGTGGCGGCGCGCAAGGCGCTTCGGTATCCGGCGGGCTATTACTCCATCAAGGATAAGGTCAGCGTACTGCTGGCTAACGCCAAAACGGAGCCCATCGTCAGGGAGATCCTTGGCAAAGCGATGGGCGGCGGTCCCATGGCCGGGATGGCCCCGAAGGGCGATGACAATCCGATGGCCGAGTTCATGGGAATGATGCGATTGAGCGATCTGCTCAAGATGGCGGGCGGTGCCTTGCCCGCAGAGGCTAAGATCGCGCTGAACGAGGCACTGATAAAAATCAAGAAAGAATCATAACTGCAAAGCAAGAAGCACCCCCGACCATACTGCATGAGGCATGGTCGGGGGCTTTTTGGAACGACGGTGCGGAAATCTATTATCCCGCTCTTTCCTGCGTCATCTTTTCCCTGTACTCGGTGGGGGACATCCCCTCCACCTGTCGGAATACACGGCAGAAATAACTGAAATTGTTGAAGCCGACCGCTACGGATACTTCCTCCACCGACATATCATCCAGATACAGCATCGCCTTTGCCAGGACGATGCGTTTTTGTTTGATGAACTGGATCGCAGAACACCCGGTCTCCCGCTTGAGGATGCGATTGACATAGACCGACGAATAGTTGGACTGCTCCGCAATCTGCTGTAAGCTCAGGCCCTCGGTCAGATTGGAAAAAATATAGCTCACGATCCTTTCCGCCGCTGGGCTGTAGGTCTTGCGGCCAAATTCCTGTACCATACCGCAATAGGTGCGCAGGATGGCATCCATCAGCGCGCCGGAACGTAGCGTCTCGGCGGTGGCCGTGTTGATCGTGCGCCCAAAATATGTGGCAATGCCGTGGATGATAGTCACCGGTACATTGGTGCTGAGTACGGTCATACGCAACCCGGAATTCATGATCAGGGCCAATTGCCGCTGCTGTTCCACGTCGTTGGCGGATCTGGCTGCAAAATCCCGATAATATTCCTGGCTTTGCGGCAAATTGTCCAGCAGCGCCCGTGCCCCGTCATAATCGCCGCTCAAGACAAAACGCACCAGCTTCTTTTCCGCCATATAGCGGGCAATAATAGCACTTTCGCTGATGAACAGGTTTTCCTTCCAACTGTTGGGCTGCGGTGTAAAATCGGCAGAGGAGAGCTTTTTCCGCACGGGCATACCCCCTTGTTTTATTCTGTGCTAAAACTAGCTCTTAATGTTCATAATAAATTTTCATTTGAACTGGTACAATTATAGCACAATGCATAAGTTTATACAATTTTATTCGCCGACTGCAACGGAATTATAGCGATAAAATCAATGTTCTGCACAGGTATCGCCGGAATGGGGCGGCACCTGTTAAGAATAGAATAATCTGAAACCCCGAAACCAATTCACAAAAGAAAGGACGGAAACATGGAAACCAAATCTGCACGGCCCTTTGGCTTGCTCGATAAGATCGGCTATGCCATGGGCGACTTCGGCAACAACTTTACCTTCGTCTTTGCCAGTATGTACCTGATGACCTTCTGCACCGATGTGCTTGGCATGGTGCCGGCCGTCGTAGGCACCATCCTGGCAGCCTCTAAAATTGTGGATGCCTTCACCGATTTTGGTATGGGCCGCATCTGCGATCTGGCAAAACCCACCAAGGACGGGCGTTTCCGCCCCTGGATCAAGCGCATGGCCATCCCCATGGGCATCAGCAGTATACTGATCTACCAGTATTGGGTCAGCAGCTTCCCGATGGGCGGACGCATCGCATGGGTCGCCATCTTCTACATCGTGTGGGGCAGCTTCTTCTACACCGCCTGCAACATCCCCTACGGCTCAATGGCCTCTGTCATCACCAACAATGCCAAACAACGTACCCAGCTTTCCACCTGGCGTACCGTCGGCGCCACTCTTTCCGGCATGCTTATCGGCATCGTCGCGCCCATGCTGGTATTTGCCACGAATGAGGCTGGTCAGCAGTATGTCGTGCCGGAAAAATTCACCATGACCGCTGTCATCTTTGGCATCTGCGCTGCTGTGTTCTATCTTATCTGCTATGCTCTCTCGGTGGAGCGCGTACAGATTGCGCCCGCCAAGAAGGACGATGGTAAGGCCAGGATTTCGGCCGGCGAGACGCTTAAAAACCTCGTTACCTGCCGCCCGCTGCTGGCTATCGTCATCGTGGCGATCTTCACGCTCGTTGCCAGCCTCGGTATGTCCTCGCTCAACACCTATCTCTATAAGGACTACTTCAACAACACCAACGTCATGGGCCTTGCCAGCATGGCCGGTACCGTCTCGATGATCGCCATGGCCCCGGTCGCCACCATCCTTTCGGCCAGAATCGGCAAAAAGGAGACCGGCTGTCTCGGCATCGGCATCTCCGCCGTGATTTTTGTCATCATGTTCCTGATGCGCGTGACCAATCCCATGGTCTTTATTGGGCTGTATATACTGCAGGGCATGGGCATGGGTCTCAACAGCATGGTCACTTGGGCCTACATTGGTGACGTCATTGATTCACAGGAGGTCAAGACCGGTGTGCGTACCGATGGCACCGTCTACTCCACCTATTCTTTCACCCGCAAGATCGCGCAGGCCGCCGCGGCCGGTTTGGGCGGCTGGCTGTTGTCTGCCATCGGCTATGTGCAGAGTACGGCCGGTGAGGTTGTGGTGCAGACCGACGCCGTGCGCCAAAGCATCTACACCTGCATGACCCTGCTGCCCGCCGTCCTCTACATTTTGGCCTTCTTGTGCATGTTCTTCCTCTATCCGCTGGGCAAAAAGCAGGTAGATGAGAACACCCGCATCCTGAGCGAGCGCCGCGCCACCAACGGTTGATAAACACGAACCCTTTACGCATCTAAGATGGGAGTAAAAAATATGAGTGAAAAAATTTCTGAAATGCTCACCGCCGCCGACCGCGTCTGGGTGGACGAAGTACTCAAAAAAGCCCATATCAAACTGTGCAAGGTACGGGAACGCTCCGCCACCAAGCTGCCCAGCGAGGCGCAGAACGGGGTGCATGACAACAAGCTCGAAGCCAAAGGCAACATCGGTATCGCCAGGGGCTTTTGGACCAACGGCTTTTGGGCCGGTATGCTGTGGCAGATGTATGCCGAGACCGACGACGAACGCTACAAGGAAATTGCGCGCTTCACGCTGCCGATCTTGGACGAGTGCCTGCTTGATATGGATACCCACGACATCGGCTTCCTCTGGCTGCCAACCGCCGTGCTGGACTACAAGCTGACCGGCAATGAGGACGCCAAAAAGAGCGCGTTAGCCGCTGCCAAGTGGCTGGCAGGGCGGTTCAATCCGGTGCCGAACATCATCCGTGCCTGGGGCGTCGGAGATGAAAAGATGGCGCTCTCCAAGGTGGACCCGCCGATGCGGCTGGCTGGCGTGACCATCATCGACTGCATGATGAACCTGCCGCTGCTCTACTGGGCCAGCGAGGTGACCGGTGACCCGCGCTATCGCAACATAGCCATGCGCCATGCCGATATGGCGATGCAGTATTTTGTCCGTGAGGACGGCAGCGTGATCCACATCAACGAGTTCGACCCCGATACCGGTTCCTACGTCGATAACTTCGGCGGACAGGGCTACGGCAAGGGTTCAGCGTGGAGCCGCGGCCAGGGCTGGGGCCTGTGCGGCTTTACCGACAGCTACAAGGCCACCGGCAAAAAAGAATACTTGGAAACCGCCAAAAAGATCGCCGCCTATGTGCTGCTCAACATCCCGGCGGATGGGCTGATCCCTTCGGACTTCCGTCAACCGCCGGAGCCATGGGTGCAGGACGACATTGCGGCCGGCGTACTTGCCACTGCGTTCATCGACTTGGCTGAGCTGGTCCCCGAGCAAAGGGACGCCTACCTTAGCGTCGCGCTCAGGATGCTGCGTGCCATCGATGAAAAAAGCGCTGACTGGAGCCCCGACACCGACCCCATCACGCTGCACGGTACGGCAGGCTATCACCTGCCGGGGCGCAACATCAACTTCATCTATGCCGACTATTATTACATTGAGGCCATCCGCAAGCTGAAAGGCCGCGATACCTTCCTTTGGTAACGGGAAGCGACAATGGTGCGCCCGGTGGCGCACATTTTCAGAGTTATTCAAATTCCTCGTTTATCGCATCGAAGAACACGACGCCCACGATGCCGCGGCCCGTGTGCGCGCCGATGGCGCAGCCGACGGTGGAAACCACCAGCTCTTTGGGCTGGATCGCCTCCAAAAGCAGCGACCGGGTATATGCCAGCGCTTCGGGATCTTCGCCGTGGCAGATTCCCACGATCTGGCGGGAGGGTTCTGTGATGTGTTCCGCCATATAGTCAAGCAGCGCCTTGATGGATTTCTTGTGGCCGCGGACGGTCTTTAGTACCTGCAGGCTGCCGTTTTTGTCCACGATGAGGACGGGTTTCATATCCAGAAGCTCTCCGGCGGTGCCCTTTACTTTGGAGAGGCGGCCGCCCTTGATCAGGTACTTTAAGGTGCTGACCGTGAAAACGTGGTGGATATGCTCCACATAAAACTGGGCCGCCCGGATCAGCGTTTCCTTATCGGCGCCTTTTTCCTGCAGTAAAAGCAGCTTATAGACGATGAGGCCAAAGCCGAGGGAAGCGGACTTGGAATCGATGATGGTCAAATCGAAATCCGGGTAATCCTCCAGGACGGCCTGTTTTGCCAGATTGGCCGCGTTATAGGTGGCGGCGATGCCGGTGGAAAAGCACATGTAAAGGACGCTGTCCCCCTTTTCGGCATAGGGGCGAAACGCCTTCTCAAACATATCGGGATTGATATGATAGGTTTTGATGTCCCGGCTCACATCGTCCAGGATCTGATAAAATTCCTCCGTGTGAATGGTGACGCCATCCAGATAATCCACATCGTCGATGACGACGGGAGTGGGGATCACATGGAGATGAAAGCGCTCCACGATCTCCTCAGGCATATCGGTGGCGGAATCTGTGATGATCTTTAACATAATACCCTCCAGAAAGAATGTTGTATGTGCGCTGTTTGCGCTCACGTCCTGCTCATTTCGTTGAGCAGCCTGATCTTCATGTCATAGAGCTTCTGGGAGAGATCCACATAGACATTGTGCGGATTCACCAGACGGCGGGTTTCATCCCAGAGCGTGTTTAATTCTGCCGCGCAGTAGTCGCGGATCTCCATGACCTTCGGGGAATGATAGATGCAGTTTCCTTTGTCAAAGACCTGCACCAGCATTTCCCGCATGGTGTAGGTCCCCCCTTCCATACGGGTCTTTTTCCAGGGTTCGTTGGGATCGAACAGGATCAGCGGTTCGTTCTCGTCGAAATGCTCGCCCACAAGGCAGATGAGATCGGCCTTGATCTTGCCGGTTTCCTTTTCGTAAATGCGGTAGATCGTCTTGTTACCGGGATTGGTGACCTTCTCCGTATTCTCGGAAAGCTTGATTTTGGGGATGAACTCTCCCGTTTTGCCGTCGGCGATGGCGGCTAGCTTGTAAACGCCGCCGAAGGAGGGCCAGTCCTTGCTGGTGATCAGGTGGGTGCCGACGCCCCAGGAGGTGATCTTACAGCCCTGCACCTTCAAACTGTCAATGAGGTATTCGTCCAGATCGTTGGAGGCGGAGATCACCGCGTCGGGAAAGCCCGCCGCGTCCAGCATACGGCGCGCCTTTTTGGACAGGTAGGCCAGGTCGCCGCTGTCCAGCCGGATGCCGTAGAAGGTCAGCGGGATGCCCTTTTGACGCATCTCGGTAAAAACGCGGATGGCGTTGGGCACGCCGGAACGCAGGGTATCGTAGGTGTCCACCAGCAGGATGCAGGCGGAGGGATACATATCCGCATAGGTCTTAAAGGCCGTATATTCGTCGGGGAAGCTCATGATCCAACTGTGGGCATGGGTGCCCTTGACAGGCACGTCGAACAGCCGCCCGGCCAGCACGTTGCTGGTGCCGATGCAGCCGCCGATCATGGCGGCCCGGGCTCCGTAGGTTCCCGCGTCTGGCCCCTGGGCGCGGCGCAGGCCGAATTCCATGATACCGTCCCCGCGGGCCGCGTAGCAGACCCGGGAGGTCTTGGTAGCGATCAGGCTTTGATGATTGACGATGTTCAGGATGGCGGTCTCCACCAACTGCGCTTCCATGATGGGGGCGATGACCTTGATCATGGGTTCCCGGGGGAACATGACGCTGCCCTCGGGGATCGCGTAAATGTCGCCGGAAAATTGAAAGCTCTTTAAATAGTCCAGGAAATCCTCCGCGAAGATTCCCAGGCTGCGCAGGTAGTCGATATCTTCTTCGGAAAAGTGAAGGTTTTTGATGTACTCGATCACCTGTTCCAGGCCCGCGCAGATGGCGTAACCCGAGTGCATCGGGTTGCTGCGGTAGAACGCGTCGAAAATAACGGTTTCATTGCGGTCCTTGTTTTTGAAATAGCCCTGCATCATGGTCAGTTCATAGAGATCCGTCATCAGGGTGAGGTTTTGGCTTCCCATTTTGTAACTCCTTTCAGAAGCGGTTTATTCTTTATGTAAATTGTGCTTTTCAGACAGCGCAAGCAGGATCAGTCCCGCAGTAAACAGCACGATCAGGGACAGCACACCGTAACGGGAGCTGTTTAAAAAGAACGCGCAGGCGGAAATGATCAGCGGGCCGAAAAAGTCCGCGAACTTGCCGAATACATCGAAAAAGCCAAAGTATTCGCTGGATTCCTCCTTAGGGATCAGCTTGCCGAAGTAGGAACGGGACAGGGCCTGGATGCCGCCCTGGCAGATGCCCACGCAGACCGCCAGGATCCAAAATTCGATTTCTGTATCCAGCCCGTAACCGAAAATGCAGATGGCGATATACATGACGATGAAAATTTTGATCATCCGCATGGAGCCGACCTTTTTGGCCAGCACGCCGCTTAAGATGGAGCAGGGGAAGGCGACGAACTGGGTCAAAAGCAGCGCCAGCACCATGGAATTGGAATCGATCCCCACCTCGCCGCCGTAGGAGGTGGCCATGGAGATGATGGTGTAAACGCCGTCGATATAACAGAAATAGCCGATGATAAAGAACAGCAGGCGTTTGTCTTTGGAAAGCTTTTGGAAAGTTGCGCCCAGCCGACGGAAGGTGCCGCTGACGATATGCTCCTGCCGGGGAACGGAGTATTTTTGATGCACGTTCCGATACAGCGGGATAGACATGACGACCCACCAGAGCATGGTGATGATAAAGGAGATCTGAGTGGCCCTGGCCATGGGCAGCCCCAGGGCGTCACAGTTCAGGATGAGAAGAAGCCCTGCCACAAAGGGGATGCAGCTTCCGATATAGCCGAAAGCGTATCCGTAAGTGGAGATGCGGTCCATGCGTTCATCGCTGGTCACATCGATCAGCATCGCGTCATAAAAGATATTGCAGGCGGAGTAACCGATGCGGGACAGGATAAAAAAGACAAGGAAGGAGATCCAGCCGGGAGCAAAGGTAAAGAGAAGGCCCCCTGCGATGGCGACGGCGAAAAAGACGGTGAAGATCTTCTTTTTCATGTTCTCATAATCGGCGATAGCCCCCAGAAGCGGGGAGAGGACGGCGAGAATGAGGATGGCGATACTGGTGGCGCTGCCCCAGACGGAGGTGGCCACAGCGGCGTCCATGCCGGCGCCTTCCGCAAGGCTGCGGAAGTAGATGGGAATGGTGGCCGTCACGATCATGGTGAAAGCGGAATTGGCCACGTCATAGAGGATCCAGCTTTTTTCCGACTTGCTCATCTGTTTCTCGTTCTGCGCTTCTTTCATGGTGAACTCCTTTCTGCGTGTAGGGAAAGGGGCGCCCTGTGAGGCGTGCGCCCGTCTGGCTCTATTTTACTTCATTTATCGGATTTGTGCAATGTTGTTTTCGGGTCCTGCCGCACCCGTTCCACCTTCGGGTACAGGATCCTCTGGGCATGGTACAGGCTGTAGTGGCCGGAAAGCATATAGCTGACGGCAATGGCGATCAGATAACAGGGCGCGTGGGCAAAACCGAACAGCTCAAAGCCGATCAGCAGCGCCGTAACGGGGCAGTTGGTGACGCCGCAGAAGACGGATACCATGCCGATGGCGGCGCACAGCGGGATATTGGCTCCAAACAAAGAGCCGAACAGCGCGCCGAAGGCGGCGCCGGTAAAAAAGGAGGGGACGATCTCGCCGCCCTTGTACCCTGCGCCGATGGTGATAGCAGTAAACAGGATCTTCAGAAGAAAGGCCCAGGGGATCACATGTCCCTCCAGGAATTGTTCGATGACGTCCATGCCCGGCCCCAGGTAGGCGTTGGTGCCAAGAAGGAGGGTCAGGCCGATGATCAGAAGACCGCCGGTGACGATGCGGACATAGGAATTTTTCAGGTAGGTCTTATACAGGGAATGGGAGACATAGAGGGCCTCGCAAAACAGGATGCTCACCAGCGCGCAGAGGATGCCGAGCAGCACCACCAGCAGGGCAAGGGGCAGCGTCAGATCCACGTTTTGCGTTACGATGAGCTGTTCGGCAGGGGCGTGCATGGCCCGGGCCAGGAAGTAGGCGACGAAGGAGGCCCAGATACAGGGCACCAGGGCGGGATAGTACAAAAACCCCACATCCGCCATTTCCATAGGAAGAAAAGCCGCCGCCATGGGTGTGGAAAAGAGGGCGGAAAAGGCGGCGCTGATGCCGCTCATGAGCAGGATGCGCCGGTCTTTTTTGTCGAAGTGCAGCCAGTCGCCTACGGATTTTCCGATACTGCCGCCGATCTGGACCGCCGCGCCCTCCCGGCCCACGGAGCCGCCGCAGAACACGGTCAGGATGGCGGAAACGAAGATCAGGAAGGCCATTTTCAACGGAATGTAGGCTTCGGTCTGGATGCATTCGATGACCGTATCCGTGCCGCCGTTGTTCTCATAATTGAAAAAGCGGTACAGCGCCACGATGATGATGCCTGCCACGGGCAGAAACAGGAGGATCCAGGGATTGGCCTCCCGAAGCTGGGTGGCGTTTTTCATGCCGAAATTGAACAGAATGCTGATCAGCCCCACCACCAGGCCCACGATCGTGGAAAGCGCGAGCCATCGGAGGAACTGGTTGAAATTGTCGGCGCTGTGAGAAAAAAGTTCTTTGTTAAAATGCATGAAGGCCTCTTCTTTTCTTTCGTTTTTGGGATTCCGCTATGCCAAAGCGGTCCCGTATCGTCCTTATTTTAACACTTCCGGGAGAAGGAATCAATTTCCTGAAGGAAAGAATCTCTTGACATAGGCCAAATCCCGGTTGTATACTTAAAAAACACTGACAGGGATTTCTCTGTCAGATCGGAAAAAGACTGTGACGAAGCCAGTAAGCTGCATCCCAAAGTCCCAGAGAGCCGGCGGCGGTGGAAGCCGGCACGAGTAGGCGCAGCCCAAGATCCCTTCCGAGTCGCAGTGCCAAACGGCGTATGCCCAGTAGGTCCTGCCGCAGTTCCTGCGTTAAGGGGAGCCATATTTCCCGCAGATCCCGGATGATCGGGCGGGCGTATGCTGTAAAAGTGGTAGATGTGTCACAGGAAATGTGCCCCGTCCTTTTGCAAGGACGGGGCTTTGTTTTTATGAAAAGAAAGGAGAGCATCCATGTACCGCAAGGTGGACACGAATTTAAATTTTGTGGAGCGCGAGAAAAACATCGAAAAGTTCTGGCGCGAAAACGACATCTTTCAGAAGAGCATGAAGATCCGGGAAGGGAGTCCGACCTATACGTTTTACGACGGCCCGCCGACCGCCAACGGCAAACCCCATATCGGCCATCTGGAGACCCGCGTCATCAAGGATATGATCCCGCGCTATCGCACCATGAAGGGATATTTTGTGCCCCGCAAGGCCGGCTGGGATACTCACGGCCTGCCGGTGGAGCTGGAGGTGGAAAAGCAGCTCGGCCTGGATGGCAAGGATCAGATCGAGCAGTACGGGCTGGTGCCTTTCATCGATAAGTGCAAGGAGAGCGTCTGGAAATACAAGGGGATGTGGGAAGAGTTTTCCGGTACCGTAGGCTTCTGGGCGGATATGGACAATCCCTACGTCACCTATCACGACGATTATATCGAGTCCGAATGGTGGGCCTTAAAGCAGATCTGGGAAAAAGGGCTTTTGTATAAGGGCTTTAAGATCGTGCCCTATTGCCCGCGCTGCGGGACGCCGCTGTCCGCGCAGGAGGTGGCCCAGGGGTATAAGGATGTGAAGGAGCGTTCCGCCATCGCCCGGTTTAAGGTGAAGGGGGAGGACGCCTATATCCTGGCCTGGACGACCACGCCCTGGACGCTTCCTTCTAATGTGGCCCTCTGCGTCAATCCGGATGAGAGCTATTGTAAGGTGAAGGCGGCGGACGGTTTTACCTATTATATGGCCGAGGCCCTTCTGGACACGGTGCTTGGGAAGCTGGCCAAAGAGGACGCGCCCGCTTATGAGATCCTGGAGCGCTATACCGGCAGGGAACTGGAATACAAGGAATACGAGCCGCTGTTTGACTGCGCGGTGGCCACCTGTGAAAGACAGCACAAAAAGGCGTTTTATGTTACCTGCGATACCTATGTTACGCTGACCGACGGTACGGGCGTGGTGCATATCGCTCCGGCCTTCGGCGAAGATGACGCCAATGTGGGCCGTATTTATGACCTGCCCTTCGTGCAGTTGGTGGACGGCAAGGGCGAGATGACGCAGGAGACGCCCTGGGCTGGCGTTTTCGTCAAGAAGGCCGATCCCATGGTGCTGGAAGCGCTGGACAAGGCGGGCCTTCTGTTCTCCGCGCCCAAATTTGAACACAGCTATCCGCACTGCTGGCGCTGCGACACGCCGCTGATCTATTATGCGAGGGAATCCTGGTTCATCAGGATGACTGCGGTGAAGGACGATCTGATTGCCAATAACAATACGGTCAACTGGATCCCGGATTCCATCGGCAAGGGCCGTTTCGGCGACTGGCTGGAGAACGTGCAGGACTGGGGGATCTCCCGGAACCGTTATTGGGGCACGCCGCTGAACGTGTGGGAGTGCGGCTGCGGCCATATGGAGTGCATCGGCAGCAGGCAGGAGCTTTTGGAGAAGTCCGGCAATGAAGAAGCGCTGACCGTGGAACTGCACCGTCCCTATATCGATAAGATCACGGTAAACTGTCCGAAATGCGGCGGACAGATGCGCCGCGTGCCGGAGGTCATCGACTGCTGGTTTGATTCCGGCGCCATGCCCTTCGCGCAGCACCATTATCCTTTTGAGAATAAAGAGCTGTTCGAGCAGCAGTTCCCGGCCCAGTTCATTTCCGAGGCGGTGGATCAGACCAGGGGATGGTTTTATTCCCTGATGGCCGAGTCTACCCTGCTGTTCAATCGCTCTCCTTATGAGAACGTCATCGTCATGGGACATGTGCAGGACGAGAACGGTCAGAAAATGAGCAAGTCCAAGGGCAACGCCGTGGATCCCTTCGAGGCGCTGGAGCAGTACGGCGCGGACGCCAACCGCTGGTATTTCTTCACCGTGTCGGCGCCCTGGATCCCCAAGCGTTACAGCGGCAAGGCGGTGCTGGAGGGGCAGCGCAAGTTCATGAGTACCCTGTGGAATACCTATGCGTTTTTCGTGCTTTACGCCAATATCGACGGCTTTAACGCGGCGGAGCATGAGCTGGACTATGAGAAGCTGCCAGTCATGGATAAATGGCTGCTGTCCCGGATGCACACGATGGTCAGGACGGTGGATCAGAACCTGGATGCCTACCGGATCCCGGAAGCGGCCAGGGCTTTGGAAGATTTCGTGGACGAGATGAGCAACTGGTATGTGAGGAGAAGCCGGGAGCGCTTCTGGGCCAGGGGGATGGAGCAGGATAAGATCAACGCCTATATGACGCTGTATACGGCGCTTTTGACGGTGACCAAAGCCGCCGCGCCCATGATCCCCTTCCTGACGGAGGAAATTTATCAGAATCTCGTTCGCAGCGTAGATTCGGCCGCGCCGGAAAGCGTGCATCTGTGCGATTTTCCTGTCGCAGACGATTCGCAGATCGACGAGGTGCTGGAGGCCGATATGGCGCAGGCATTGAAGATCGTGGTCATGGGCCGCGCCTGCCGCAACGCCGCCAATATCAAAAACCGGCAGCCGATCGGCACCATGTTTGTCAAGACGGATAAAGCGCTGTCCGATTTCTATACGGCGATCATCGAGGATGAGCTGAATGTGAAAAAAGCGGTGTTTACCGAAGATGTACGGGATTTTACCACCTATACCTTCAAACCGCAGCTTCGCACGGTCGGCCCCAAATACGGCAAACTGCTGGGCGGTATCCGCAAATATCTGGAAGGGCTGGACGGCAATGCGGCCATGGACGAGCTGAACGAAAGCGGCGCGCTGCGCTTTGCGGTGAACGACGCAGCGGTGGAGCTGACCCGGGAGGATCTGCTCATTGAGATGAGCCAGAAGCCCGGTTATGTCTCCGAAGCGGACAACGTTATGACCGTGGTGCTGGATACCAATCTGACGGACGCGCTGGTGGAGGAAGGCTTTGTCTACGAGGTCATCAGTAAGATCCAGACGATGCGCAAGGACGCCGGATTTGAGGTGATGGACCATATCAGAGTCGCCGTCTGCGGCAACGGGAGGATCGCCGGTATCGTGGCCGCCAACCGGGAGATGATCGCGGGCAAGGTGCTGGCCGACGAAATTGAGGCTGACCGCACCCTGGCCGTGTCCAGGGAGTGGAATGTCAACGGTGAGAACGTGACCATCGGCGTGGAACGCGTATAAAAGACTGGCCGGGGCGTATGCCCCGGCGTCGTTTTTTACCGTCTTTTTGGAAAATTGCCCGTAAATTATCCGAAAAACCGTTATTTTTCTAAAAATCGGCGGTTGCGCATCCGGGAAAGTATTGGTATAATTCCAGTTGAATTTATTGACTCTGAGGAGGAAAAGCATGTTGCAGAAAACAGCGATCAAATTTGATAAAGAACAGTTTAAGAAGAGCGTCAGCGCCAGCGTCAAAGCGCTGTACCGCAAGACGCTGGAGGAGGCGGACCCGCAGCAGGTCTTTCAGGCGGTATCCTATGCGATCAAGGATGTGATCGTGGACAATTGGATGATCACGCAGAAGGAGTATGAGAAGCAGGATCCCAAGATGGTCTATTATATGTCCATGGAGTTTCTGATGGGCCGGGCGCTGGGCAACAACCTGATCAACCTGCAGTCCTATGAGGGCGTGAAGGAAGCGCTGGAGGAGCTGGGCGTGGATATCAACGTTGTGGAGGATCAGGAGCCCGATCCCGCCCTTGGAAACGGCGGCCTGGGCCGTCTGGCGGCCTGTTTTCTGGATTCTCTGGCGACTTTGGGCTATGCGGCCTACGGCTGCGGCATCCGTTATCGCTACGGGATGTTCAAGCAGGAGATCCGGGACGGTTTTCAGATCGAAGTGCCGGACAACTGGCTGGCGGACGGGTATCCCTTTGAACTGCGCCGCCCCGAGTATGCCAAGGAGATTAAGTTCGGCGGCTGGATCAGCACCAGCATGGATGAAAACGGCCGTTTCGTTTTCAAGCAGGAGGGCTATCAGTCCGTTCGCGCGATTCCCTATGATATGCCGATCGTCGGCTACGGCAACGGCATTGTGAACACGCTGCGCATCTGGGATGCGGAGCCAGTGGAATGCTTCAGCCTGGATTCCTTTGACAAGGGCAATTATCAGAAGGCCGTGGAGCAGGAGAATATGGCTCGCAATATCGTCGAGGTTCTCTACCCCAACGACAATCATTACGCCGGGAAGGAACTGCGCTTAAAGCAGCAGTATTTCTTCATTTCCGCTTCCGTACAAGAGGCTGTGGCAAAATATATGAGGAACCACAAGGATATCCGGAAGTTCCATGAGAAGGTGACCTTCCAGCTCAACGACACCCATCCGACCGTGGCTGTGGCGGAGCTGATGCGGGTGCTGATGGACGATTATTATCTGACCTGGGACGAGGCGTGGGCAGTGACGACGAAGACCTGTGCCTATACCAACCATACGATTATGTCCGAGGCGCTGGAGAAATGGCCCATCGAGCTGTTCTCCCGTCTGCTGCCCCGTATTTATCAGATCGTGGAAGAGATCAACAAGAGATTCGTGGCGCAGATCCAGGAGCGCTATCCGGGCGACCATGAGAAGATCCGCAAGATGGCGATCATCTATGACGGACAGGTAAAGATGGCGCATCTGGCCATTTGCGCGGGCTTCTCCGTCAACGGTGTGGCGAGGCTGCATACGGAGATCTTAAAGAACCAGGAGCTGAAGGATTTCTATGAGATGATGCCGGAGAAGTTCAATAACAAGACCAACGGCATTACCCAGAGGCGGTTTTTGCTGCACGGCAATCCGCTGCTGGCCAAATGGGTCACCGAGCATGTGGGCGACGACTGGATCACGGATCTTCCCAAGATCCACAAGCTGAGCGTCTATGCGGAGGATGAGAAGGCGCAGCAGGAGTTCATGAACATCAAGTATCAAAACAAGGTGCGTCTGGCCAGGTATATCCGGGAACACAACGGGATCGAGGTGGATCCTCGCTCCATTTTCGACGTGCAGGTGAAGCGGCTGCATGAGTATAAGCGCCAGTTGCTTAACATTCTCCATGTGATGTATCTTTACAACGAACTGAAGGATCATCCGGAGATGGATTTTTATCCCAGGACCTTTATTTTCGGCGCAAAGGCGGCGGCGGGCTACCAGATCGCGAAGCTGACCATCAAGCTGATCAATTCGGTGGCGGATGTGATCAACAACGATCCGGTGATCAACGGCAGGATCAAAGTCGTGTTTATTGAGAATTACCGCGTTTCCAACGCGGAACTGATCTTTGCGGCGGCGGATGTTTCCGAGCAGATCTCCACAGCCAGCAAGGAGGCGTCCGGTACAGGCAACATGAAGTTCATGTTAAACGGCGCCCTTACCCTGGGCACCATGGACGGCGCCAATGTGGAGATCGTAGAGGAAGTAGGAAAGGAGAACGCCTTTATCTTCGGCCTGAGTTCCGACGAGGTGATCCGTTACGAAAACCAGGGCGGATATTATCCGATGGATATTTTCAACAACGATCAGGATATCCGCAGGGTGCTGATGCAGTTGATCAACGGCACCTATTCCCAGGATACCGAGCTGTTCCGCCCGCTGTACAATTCGCTGCTCAATACCCAGAGTACCTCGAAGGCGGACACCTACTTTATCCTGGCGGATTTCAAGTCCTATGCGGAGGCGCAGCGCCGTGTGGAGGCGGCCTACCGGGACGAGAAGAACTGGGCCAGGAGCGCGATCCTGAACGTGGCTTGCTGCGGCAAGTTCACATCGGACCGCACCATCCAGGAGTATGTGGATGAGATGTGGCATCTGGATAAGGTAGAGCTTCCCAGGAAAGAAGAATTAACGAAATAAAATGAGAATGCCGGTTCGGGAACTGCGGTTTCCCGGGCCGGTATTTTTTTTGTGTCCGATCTGATTTTATACTTTTTTAATTGACTGTAAAAACTGCGGAGAGTAAGATTATTTTGATTATGAAACGTTGTCCGTTATCGGAGGAACATAAGGGATGAAAGGGAATAGACGAAGCGGTTTGTTTACACTGTTTTTGACGGCATCGCTGGTCGTTTGCGGCTGCGGCGGACAGGAGCAGGCCCAGCCGGAAGAGCAGGCCCGGCAGCAGGCGGTAGCGGTAAAGGCAGTCACTGCCCAGACCGGGACGCTGACAGTGAGCAACGAATTTATCGGGACGGTCGCCCCACAGCAGCAGGTCAGCGTCATACCTATGGTATCCGGCGTGATCGATGAGGTGTACGCTCAGGTGGGGGATGAGGTGCAGGCCGGCGATGTGCTGTTTCACATTGAGGACGATGCGGCCCGGCTGCAGAAAGAGAGCGCCGAGCTTTCCAAAAACAGCGCCGAGGCGGCGGCGCAGATGCAGTTGGGTTCCGCCCAGGTGCTGAACAATATTTCCATGGAATCCAATATCCGTTCCATCGAGTTTCAGATCCAGAACGCAAAGGATCAGTATCAGGCTACGGTGGACGGCGTGGCGAACGCAAAACAGGCCAAGTCGGATATGGACAGCGCCCTTTCAAAGATCAACAATTCCATCGGAGAGCTGCAAAGCCAGCAGAGCAACCGGCAGAAGGTGATCCAGGATGCGCAGCAGTACATAAATCCTCTGACCGGAGAATGGGAGAACCCTTATCCGGGCGAATACGGGAAGCCGGATCAGTATCGGTATCCCGATGACGGGAGAGCATCTGATCCTGCGCAGACAGAAGAATCTTCCTCCTCCGAAGAGACGGAGACGGATACGGAGGCGGAGGAGACGCCAGCAGATTCCCAGGAAGAGACGTTGCCCCAAAATGCGGAAACAGGCCCCGAGGGGGAGACAGCACCTCAGAATACGGAAACAGGCTCCAAAGGGGAGACAGCGCCTCAGAATATGGTAACAGCCTCCCAGGGAGAGACAACGCCTCAGAGTACGGAAACAAGCCCTCAGGGGGAGACAGCGCCCCAGAATGCGGAAACAACGCCTCAGGGAGAGACAACGCCTCAGAATACGGTAGCGGCCTCCCAGGGAGAGACGGCGCCCCAGAGTACGGAAACAAGCCCTCAGGGAGAGACAGCGCCCCAGGGTACGGAAACAAGCTCAGAGGGGGAACCGGCGCCCCAGAGTATGGAAACAGCCCCTCAGGGGGAGACGGCCCCGGAAACGGAGGGGAACCGTTATTTCAGCCTGGAGATCGTGCAGGAAGCTTTTCCCGTGTATTTGGCCGAGGGGGAGAGCAGGGAGGAGTTACCGCTGCATCCCGGCGGGTTTGCCAATGAAAGTGAAGCCTGGGATGCATATAACAGGCAGCAGAAGATCAACAGGGTAAAATCGCAGGTATCGGATATGGGATATTCTGCCGGGGATATCATAAGCGGTAAGGCCAGCCAGGATATGCTGCAGACTGCGGCGCAGATCGTATCGCTGCAGTATCAGGCGTCGCAGATCCAGAGCAGCCAGGCCAATATGGACAGCAGCATTGCCCAGGCGGAGACGTCCAGGGATGCGGCGAAGAAAACGATCGATTTTTATGAGGATAATCTGGAGGATGCCCAGGTGACCTACGGCATCGCCAACGGGCAGTCCTATCAGGATACCGCGGCGACTCTGGCGAATCAGATTGCGGCGGCGGACGTAGGCGTGCGCAGCGCGCAGCTTCAGTTGGAATACTATTCTCCCACGACGCCGATCTCCGGCATTGTGGTGAGCCGGTCGATAGAGCAGTATGGAATTGCCCAGCCGGGTTATGCGGCCTATGTGATCTCCAATCAGGATGCCATGAACATTACCTTCTCCGTCAGCGGACAGGTGAGGGAAAACCTGGCTGTAGGCATGCCGGTAAAGCTGGAGAAGGATGGCGAACAGTATGACGGCACGATCATCGAGATCGGAGAGGCAGTCGAGACCCAGACCGGCGGCTTGTTCACGGTCAAGGCGGTGACGGATGTGGGCGGGGATAAGCTCGTCAGCGGATCCGCCGTGAAGCTGATCGTGGATACCTTCCAGGCGGAGAATGCGGTCCTGCTTCCCTATGACGCGGTGCATTTTGAAAGCGAACAGGCCTATGTTTTTGTGATCTCCGATGGGAAAGCGGTGCGCACCCCGGTTGAGGTCGGCCTGATGAATGAGGATACCGTAGAGATAACGGGAGGGCTGACGTCCGGTGTGAAGGTGGTTTCTACCTGGTCCTCCCAGTTGGAGGATGGGATCAGCGTAAGGATTATCGGGGAAAATCAGCCGGCAGAGAGCACTGCGTCCGGACAGGAGGATGCAGGATGAGTCTGACAAAATTGGCATTAAAAAGGCCGGTTTCCGTCATATTGATCATTCTGGCGCTGGCGGTATTTGGGCTGACCTCCATTCCCAGCTTTAAGATGCAATTGATCCCGGATATGGATATGCCCATGCTGATTGTCATGACCACATATCCCGGAGCGGATCCGGAGAGCGTGGAGGAACTGGTGACCAGTGTGGTGGAGGATGCGGGCGCCGTATTGAGCGGCATAGAATCGGTGACCTCGCAATCCTCGGAAAACGTGTCCATGGTGCTGTTTTCCTATGAATACGGCGTCGATATCGACGAATGTTACGCGGATCTGCGCACGGCACTGGACACAGCCAGCCTGTTGATGCCCGAGGATGCCCAGGCGCCTGTGGTCATCGAGTTGAATATGAACCAGACCGCAGACATGACGCTTTCCGCGATCACGGATGAGGATATCGACCTGCGCAAAAAGATCGAGGACGAACTGGTGCCGGATCTGGAGGCCATTGCGGATGTGGCCCAGGTATCGGTTTCCGGTGGCGCCCAGGATTATATCCGGGTGCTGCTCAAGGAGGACGTCCTCAAGCAGTATGGCCTCACCATCAGCACCGTGGCTTCCTACCTGGCGGCAGTGGACTTTACCCTGCCGGCCGGCAGCGTCAGGCAGGGTTCCCAGGATGTGTCCGTGAGTACGGCCATGGAATATAACACCGCGCAGAAGTTAAAGCAGGTGCCCATTATGACCGCCACCGGCGGCGTTGTCTATCTTTCTGATATCGCCGATATTTCCCAGATCAAGGAAACCTCGGATACCATCAGCCGCAGCGGCGGCCGGGACAACGTGAGCATCAGCATTCAGAAAAAACAGAGCGCGAGCGTGGTACAGGTGACGGATCGCGTAGAGCAGGTCATGGAGGATTTCTCCGAGGACAATCAGGACATCAGCCTGACGGTGGAATATAATTCGGCGGATACGATCACCGCCTCCCTCTGGTCGGTGGCGGAAACGCTGATCATCGGCGTAGTGATCTCCATGGCAGTGCTGTTTTTATTCTTCGGAGACTTCAAAGCCAGCCTGATCGTGGGCAGTTCCATGCCCATTTCCCTGCTGGCGACGCTGATCCTGATGCATTTGATGGATTATTCCATGAATATCGTGACGCTGGGTTCTCTGGTCATTGCCATCGGCATGATCGTGGATAACTCCATTGTCGTGATCGAAAGCTGTTTCCGCGCGCAGAAGGAGGCGGCTGACTTTAAGGAGGCAGCCCTTCAGGGGACGAAGGCGGTCACGATGTCCATCATCGCTTCTACCATTACTACCGTGGTCGTATATCTGCCCATGGCGTTGGTGGACGATCTGGTGGGACAGATCTTCGGACAGCTTTGCTTTACCATTGTCTTTGCCATGACCTCCTCGCTGATCTCGGCCATGACGCTGGTGCCGCTTTTCTATTATATCTTTAAACCCAGGGAGAAGAAGGCGTCTTTGATCAACCGTTTCCTGAAAGTGGTCACGGCCGGTTATCAGAGGATCCTTCGGGTCATCCTGCACAGAAAGTGGCTGACGGTGCTGGTGACGCTTGCGCTGGTGGCGCTGGCCGGTTTTCTGGTCACAAAAGTCAATATGGAGCTGATGCCGGCATCGGATGAAGGCATTGTCGATGTTTCCGCCAGTTTTCGACCGGGGACTACGCTGCAGGCGAAGGAAGAAGCCATGAAGCAGATCGAAGAGCTGGCAGTAAACGAACCGGATGTGCTGACCTACAGCCTTACCGTCAACAATGATTCGTCCGCCAGCCTGCGGGCCTATCTGAGCGGGGAGCGGGAGCTGACTACCGCCGATATCGTGGAGAAGTGGAATGAGACGACCAGGGATATTACGGATATGGAGCTGTCCATCTCCTCCGGAGGCAGCAGTATGAGCGGCAGTCTGATGAACACCTCTACGACGGAAATTGACCTGCAGGGTTATGATATGGATGCGCTCAAGGAGGCGGCCAGGGACGTAAAGGCGGCAATGGAACAGGTGGAGGGCGTGATCAAGGTGGTATCCTCTACCTCCGACACCAGCACGGCCGCCAAGGTGCAGGTGGATCCGCTGATGGCGATGCATTACGGCATGACGCCGGTGCAGATCGCCCAGGAATTAAATAATATGCTCAGCGGCATTACCGCGCTGACCATCACCAATCAGGGCGCGGAATACGATGTGAGGCTGGAATTTCCGGAGGATCTGTACGACGATATCAACAGCCTGATGGATGCGGTGCTGATCAACAGCAGGGGGATCCAGGTGCCGCTGCGGGAGGTGGCAAAGGTGGTGTATACCGATGCGCCCCAGACGATCAGCAAGGTAGACGGGCGCTATGAGGTGAGCCTGACGGCGACCACGACCCAGGAAGCCAGGTTTACGGCCCGGAACCGCATCATGGAGGTGGTGGACAGCATGGTGCTGCCCATGGGGATCCAGCAGACGGAAGATATGATGACGGAAATCATGAACGAGGAGTTCGGCGTATTGTACCAGGCCATTTTGACCGCTATCTTTCTGGTCTTTCTGGTAATGGCGATGCAGTTCGAGTCGCCGCGTTTTTCCATGATGGTCATGATGTGTATTCCCTTCAGCCTGGTGGGTTCCATTTATCTGCTGTATATCACCAACTCCACGCTGAGCATGGTGTCCCTGATGGGCTTTTTGATGCTGGTGGGAATTGTGGTGAACAACGGTATCCTGTATGTGGATACGGTGAATCAGTTGCGGGAGGAAATTCCGCTGGAGGATGCGTTGATTCAGTCCGGCTCCATTCGGCTGCGCCCGATTTTGATGACCACGCTGACGACGATCCTGTCCATGATCCCGCTGGCCATGGGCGTAGGCGACAACGGGCAGATGATGCAGGGCATGGCGCTGGTCATCGTGGGCGGCCTGATCGCCTCGACGCTTTTAACGCTGCTGCTGATGCCGACCGTCTATCTGTTGATCGATAAAAAGCATAAAAAGAAGAAGCACAGGAGAAGAAAACAGACCGCCTGACATCGGGAACGGTATTTTAGTGCCTGCCCCCGGTTTCCCTGCATTGACGCCGGTACTGCGCCGGAGACATTCCCGTCAGTTTTTTAAACTGACGGGAAAAGTATTGTGCGGAGCGATACCCCAGGGCGTCCGCGATCTGGGCAAGATTCATCCGGCTGTCCCGGATGAGACGTTTGGCCTCCTCCACTTTCATTTTGTGAAAATAGAGGATCACGCCGCAGTGAAAATTTTCATGGAATAGCTTTTCTAATTGCGAACGACCTATGAGGGTATCCCTGCAGATCTTTTCCAGGGTAAGCTGTTGGGTGAGATGGGAAAAAAGATAGGAGAGAAGCGCGTCCGGCGGGAACAGATCCCGGTCGGGAGAAGGCAGACAGGGCGGAGGGGTCTGAGGCGGACATTGCCGTTTCAACAGCCGTACCAGGAGCAGCTCGAGACAGGCTTTCAGCATATGGCAGCAGTCTGGCATCTTTTTTTGCGCCTCCTGCAGAATGTGATCCAGAAGCCTTCGATCCGTTTCATCAGAAGGGATCCTTCGGTCGGTCAACTGCCCCGGGTCGGGCGCAGACAGGGAAAAACGAAGGCAGATCAGCTCGCAGGGGGCGTCCGGAAGGGGAAGGAACGATCCCGGCTCCCCCAGACGACAGAGTAAAAAATCCTTTTCGGAGAGGAACCAGCGACAGGTTCCTTTTTTGATCAGGAGATTTCCTGTCCGTATAAAAAAGACGGCACACCCCATCCGCAGGGAGGCGGGAAAACAAAGCGGTGCAGTAAAGCGATACAGTTGGAATTCGTTAAAGCCCGAAACGGCGCACAGCGGTTCCGGGATCATAGGAATGCAGGCCATGGAATTACCTCGTGAAGAGAACAGAAATCCGGCTGACAGAAAAGAATGAAAAGAAAATTTTAGCCTGTTCTTATCTTAGCATAGGAAAAACGGCGGGACAATACAAAACAATACGGTAGCAATGCCCGCAACCCGGGTAAGGTCGATATGGCAGATTGGAGAAAATGTGATATGGCAGGCCGAAGAAAATGGTGTTGCGCCAAAACAGGTTTTCGATTATACTTTTTCATAACGGGAGAAAGCATATCTCAAAGGAGGCAATGAAAATGGTAACACTGGCAAAAGGCGGCGCCTATCTGATCCGCGGCGAACAGCTCATTCCGGACGGGCCGGACGCGCAGGAGCAGATATACGCAGCGCTCGGGCGGTCCGTGGAGCAAAAGGAAGCGGCACAGAATACGATCGCATATAAGATCCTGAAAGCGCACAATACTTCGGACAACATGGACAAGCTCAGGATCCGGTTTGACAAGCTGACCAGCCATGATATTACATTTGTAGGCATTATCCAGACGGCGCGGGCATCGGGGCTGACCAGGTTCCCGATCCCTTATGTGCTTACCAACTGTCACAATTCCCTTTGCGCGGTGGGCGGTACCATCAATGAAGACGATCACATGTTTGGCTTAAGCTGCGCGAAGAAGTACGGCGGCGTCTATGTTCCCCCGCATCAGGCGGTCATCCATCAGTACGCCAGAGAAATGCTGGCCACAGGCGGCGGGATGATCCTGGGTTCGGATTCCCATACCCGCTACGGCGCGCTGGGTACCATGGCGGTGGGAGAGGGCGGCCCGGAGCTGGTGAAGCAGCTTTTGAGCCAGACCTACGATATCAACAGGCCGGAGGTGGTCTGCGTCTATCTGACCGGCAGCCCCCAAAAGGGCGTAGGCCCTCAGGATGTGGCGCTGGCTATCATCGGGGCAGTCTTTGGAAACGGCTATGTGAAAAATAAGGTGATGGAGTTTGTGGGTCCCGGCGTGGCTTCCCTGAGCGCGGATTTCAGGATCGGCATCGACGTCATGACCACGGAAACCACCTGCCTTTCCTCTATTTGGGTCACCGATCAAAAGATCGAGGATTTTTATGAGATCCACGGCAGAAAACAGGATTACAGGGAGTTAAAGCCCGGCGAGGCGGCCTATTACGATGGGCTGATCCAGGTGGATCTGTCCAGGGTAAAGCCCATGATCGCCATGCCCTTCCATCCCAGCAATACCTATACCATCGAGGAGCTGAATGACAATCTGGACGACATCCTGGCGGATGTGGAAAAACGGGCGGCGGTGAGCCTGGATAACGCCGTGCCTTACAGTCTGAGAGATAAGGTGAGGGACGGGAAGTTTTATGTGGATCAGGGGATCATCGCAGGCTGCGCCGGCGGCGGTTTTGAAAACATCTGCGCGGCGGCGGATATCCTGAAGGGCCGGTATATCGGAAACGGAAGCTTTACGCTGAGCGTCTATCCTGCTTCCATGCCCATTTATATGGAGCTGATCAAAAACGGCTGCGCGGCAACGATCCTGGAGACCGGCGCTGTGTTAAAGACGGCATTCTGTGGCCCCTGCTTTGGCGCGGGGGATACGCCGGCCAACAATGCCTTTTCGATCCGCCATTCTACCCGGAATTTCCCGAACAGGGAAGGTTCTAAGCTGCAGAGCGGGCAGATCTCTTCCGTGGCGCTGATGGACGCGCGTTCCATCGCGGCCACAGCGGCAAATCAGGGACGGCTGACGCCGGCCACGGAGTTTGACGGCGCCCTCGGGAAATATCAATATCATTTTGACGCGAAGATCTATCAGAACCGCGTATTCGATTCCAAGGGCGTGGCGGATCCTTCCGTCGAGATCCAGTTGGGGCCCAATATCAAGGACTGGCCGGCCATGTGCGCGCTGCCGGAAAATCTCATCCTGCGCGTGGTTTCCGAGATCCACGATCCCGTCACCACCACGGACGAACTGATTCCCTCCGGCGAGACCAGTTCCTATCGTTCCAACCCGCTGGGGCTGGCGGAGTTTACCCTGTCCAGAAAGGATCCTGCGTATGTGGGGCTGGCCAAGGACATTCAGAGAGCGCAGCAGGCGGTGATGGAGGATCGGTGTCCAGTGGAAGAAAAGCCGGAGCTTCGGGAGATCATGGATGTGATCCACAGGGAGTTTCCGGATGTAAAACGGAAGAACCTGGGTTTTGGCTCCACGATCTTTGCGGAGAAGCCCGGAGACGGTTCCGCCAGGGAGCAGGCGGCAAGCTGCCAGAAGGTGTTGGGCGGCTGGGCCAATATCGCCAGGGAGTATGCCACCAAACGCTACCGTTCCAACCTGATCAACTGGGGGATGCTGCCGTTTCTGATCCCTCAGGGAGAACTCCCTTTCCACAATCTGGATTATCTGTTCTTCCCCGGCATCCGCACCGCGGTGGAAGAAAAAGCCGGGCAGATCACGGGCTATGTGATCCGGGACGGCGGCCTGAAGGCCTTTACCGTAACGCTGGGAGAGCTGACGGATGAGGAACGTCAGATCATTTTGAAAGGCTGCCTGATCAACTATAACCGGGTGGAGAGCTGAGCCGTTTCCCGGAGAGGCAAAACAACGGCCTACAGGCGCATAGGAAGTCCTTCCCTCCCATATAATATGGGGGAGGGATGAACGATGCGGAAAGCAAAAAAGGAAAGAAAAGCGATTGGAACCGCCAGAAGGAAAAAAGCGAGGGACCTTCTTGCGGTTCTTTTCTTTTTACTGATGCTTCCCTATACCTGCAGCGTATTGTTCGGCCTGCGGCAAGAGGACCTGGTGCAGACCTCGGCGGGGGCGGTGCAGGACGAAAAGCAGGGCGGCTATGTGCTTTGGAAAGGAAAAAACGGCGTGCTGCGGATGCCCGTCGAAGAGTTTCTGGTGGGGGCCCTGGCCGCTTGTATCCCGGCCGGATATCAGCCGGAAACGCTCAAGGCGCAGGCTGTTATCCTCAGGAGCGCCTGCAGGGCGCAGGGAGCCCCTAAAGAGCAGATCCAGGGGGAAGAAAGTGGGATCGCGTTTCTGGATGAAACCGAAAGACAAAAATATTGGGGGGACGAAGCCGCCGAACGGGAGGAAGCGTTTAGAAAGGCCGTGGAGGAAACCAGGGGGATCGTGCTGGCCTGGGAGGGAGAAGCAGTCAGCCCCCCTTTTTTTCGGGTCAGCGCGGGAAAGACCCGGGATGGCGGGGAGATCTTCGGCGGGCAGCAAATGGCCTGGTGCCGAAGCGTGGAATGTCCGCATGATGTGGAGGAAGAAGGTTTTTTACAGGAAACGCAGTACGGACGGGAGGAATTTGTGCAGCGGCTTTTGGCCGAGGGGTTTGTGCTGCCGCAACAGGGAGCCAGGATCGTCCTGACGCGGGATGGCGCGGACTATGTGATTTCGGTGAGCTGCGGGGACTGTTATATAGAAGGGGAAAAATTCCGGAAGTTGTTTGCGCTTCCTTCCTCCTGTTTTTATCTGCGGGAGGAGGAAGGGAAGATCGTGCTGCAGACAAAGGGGGTAGGACACGGACTGGGCTTCGATCAGTATGCGGCGGATCTGCTGGCGAAGGAGGGATTGGATTACATCGAACTGCTGGATCATTTTTTTGAGGGGCTGTCGCTGGAAAAAATGGAATAAAGGAAACGGAACTGGAAAAACTATGCTTGAGGAAATTCAATTCCCGGCCGTCCCCTGGGGCGACCGCAAATCGTAAACAGAAAGGACGATTGGTATGAAGAGAAGGAAATCAAGCGGAACATTCCGGAAGGAAAAGATGATCCTGACCGTCTCCAGTCTTTTGGTGATGGCAGCATTGACGGTAACGGGCGTTTACATTTACAACAGCGGCAAGGTGCAGGAACCGCAGGATAATGTGGTGGATTTTTCGGAGCTGGAAAACGAAACGCCCGAGGCGGATAAGGAAATCGCGCTGGCGGAAAACAATTCCGCCAGGAACCTGACCAGCCGCCAGGAGATGGACGGGGAGCTGGATTATGATCCTTATTATATTGAACAGGAGAGGATCTTAAACAGCCAGGAAGTGAGCGGCAGCGCAAAGAAAGCAAAGAACGAAGATACTGCGAAAGAGGAGGAGTCAAAGCAGGAAGCTCCGGCCCAGACCGCACTGCAGGAGGAGAGCGTACAGGAACAGACGCAAACGGGCGAGGCAAACGGCCCGGAGACAGCGATGCGGGAAAATGTAGGCTATGCTGTGGTGGAACAGAATAACGTCTTAAACAGCAGCGGCGGTCAGGAAGCGGCAGCCCTGCCCGGCGGCGAGGAAGAAGAGCTGGCGCTGGGCGATGATAGCGCGGGAGAAGAACTGGCGCTGGGCGGCGATAGCGCGGGAGAAGAAGAAACAGCGCCGACCGCCGACAGCGCGGGAGAAGAAGAAACAGCGCCGGCCGCCGACAGCATGGGGGAGGAGGCGGCAGCCCTGACGGATGGCAGCGCAGGAGAAGCGGTGGCCCAGGCCGATAACAGCGCGGCCCAGGCGGAGGAAGAGGCCCAGGCCCTGCAGGCGGTGGCCGATGTGGGACAGGAAGCGGCCAACCTGCATTTTTCAGAAGCGGACAAGCTTTCCTGGCCGATCGCCGGTAATATACTTCTCAATTTCAGCATGGACAAAACCATTTATTTCCCCACGCTGCAGCAATATAAATACAATCCCTCTCTCGTGATCAGTTCCACCCAGGGGACAAGCGTGACCTGTGCGGCGGACGGCATCGTCACTTCGGTATATAAAGACGCGCAGACAGGAAACACTGTGGTGACGGATCTAGGGGACGGCTATCAACTGACCTACGGACAGTTGGACTCGGTGGCGGTAGAAGAGGGCGATTTTATAGAAGCCGGCGCCTTTCTGGGTGAGGTCGCCGCTCCTACCAAATACTACACGGCGGAGGGAACCAATGTCTATTTTAAGCTGACGAAAGACGGGGAACCGGTCAATCCGCTGGATTATCTGGGGTGAACGATGATCCTGATCAAAAACGGAATTGTGCTGACAATGACGGATGAGAAGCTGGGGCAGTCGAAGGACGGAAGGCTCGCGGGACAACGGCTTGATATTCTATGCAGCAACGGAAAGATCGAACAGATCGCGCCGGGCATCGAGCTGCCGGAAAGCGCGGAGGCCGAAGTGTTGGACGCCGCCGGCTGCATGGTAACGCCGGGGCTTATCGACGCTCACTGTCATGTGGGGATCACGGAAGAAAAAAAGGGCATGGAGGGCGATGACTGCAACGAAAATGTGGATCCTGTTACTCCATACCTGCGGGCGATCGACGCCATCAACACCATGGACGCCGCTTTCGACGACGCGGTGAGGGCAGGAATCACCTCGCTGATGGCGGGCCCGGGCAGCTCCAACGTGGTGGGCGGGCAGTTTGTTTTTTTAAAGACCAAGGGCAGGCGCATCGACGATCTGATCGTCTGCGCGCCTGCGGCCATGAAGATCGCCTTCGGCGAAAACCCGAAGGTCAACTATTCGGGCATGGGAAAGAGCCCTGTCACCCGGATGGCCATCGCGGGCATGCTCCGCCGGGAACTGTTCGCCGCCCAGAAGTATTGCAGGGAGAGGGCCGGCGGGCGGACGGCGGCGGATCGGGTGGTACAGTCCGGCGGGGTCGGATCGGATGTAGTCTGCCGGGCGGAGGATGCGCCCGCCAATACCGCGCCGGATTTCGATCTGGAGCCTTGGGTGCCCGTTTTTGCCCGGCAGATTCCTTTAAAAGCCCATGTGCATCGGGTGGACGACATTTTTACCGCCATCCGCATCGCCAAGGAATATGGCCTTCGCATGACGCTGGATCATTGCAGCGAGGGGCATCTGATCGCGGAAGAGATCGCCGCCAGCGGTTTTCCGGCTATTGTGGGGCCAGATCTTTCCAGCCGCAGCAAGATCGAGATCCAGAACGTGGATTTTAAAACCTCCGGCGTCCTTCAGAAAGCCGGTGTGATGGTGGCGATCTGCACGGATCATCCCGTTTCCACGATCCAGTCCCTGCCGCTGTGCGCGGGCCTGGCGGTGAAAGCGGGGCTGCCCATGTATGCGGGTCTGGAAGCGATCACCTGCAGCGCGGCGAAGATCTGCGGCGTCTACGACCGGGTGGGAAGCCTGGAAAGGGGCAAGGATGCGGATATTGCGGTTTTTACGGGAAATCCCATGGAGGTTTTTTCGCAGGTGCGCTATACCGTTATCGACGGACGTCTGGCCTATCGCCAGGATCGGCCATAGGCAGGAAAAGAGAAGGACGGCGGACAGGAAAGGTTTTTCGTAAAAGCTGGGGCCTAGTGCTGTTAGTGGCGCTGCGCCCCATCTTTTTGTGCTGCGGATCTGAAACGATGGCTGCCGCAAAGAAGGATCCCGGAAAGCAGCAGGAGCGGGAAAACGGCGCCCGCTAAAATACCCAGTTTCAGACGATCGCCAAACGCCCCCGATACCAGCCCGACTAACGTGGGTCCTCCCGCGCAGCCTATGTCGCCGCCCAGCGCCAGGAGTGCGAACATGGCCGTACCTTCCTTTGGCAAAGCCGCCGATGCCTTGCTGAAAGTCCCGGGCCACATGATCCCCACTGAAAGGCCGCAGAGAGCGCAGGCGATCAGGCTAAGCTGCGGGACAGGCGCAAAGCAGATCGCCAGGTAGGAGAAAATACACAGGATACAACTGTACATCATAAAGCGATCCAGATGGATGTGATCGCCGAATTTTCCATAAAACGCCCTTGACAGGCCCATCAAAACGGCAAACGACATCGGGCCGGCCAGGTCCCCCGCCGCTTTTGAGATCCCAAGCCCTTTTTCCGCAAAGGTCGAGGCCCATTGGCTGACGGATTGTTCGCTTGCCCCCGCGCATACCATCATGATCAGTAAAATCCAGAAGATCCTCATATGAAACAGCTCTTTGGGCTTTTGCCCCGATCCGCCCTCTCCGGTCAGCGGCGCAATCGGGACTTTTGTAAATACGGCCGCATTGCAAATGGGAATGAGCGCCCAGATCACCGCAAGGATCTTCCAGTTGTCAATGCCGACGGTATAAAAGAACAGGGTCGAGAGCAGTACGACTCCCGCGTGTCCCCAGCAGTAAAAGGAGTGGAGCATGCTCATCGCTTTTTCCTTATTTTCGGAGGGGCACGCCTCCACGACCGGGCTGACGAGAACCTCCAATAAGCCGCCGCCGACCGCATAAACCATTACGGCGGTCAGGATACCGGGAAAGGGGAGCGGAAAGAGATCCGGCAAAACCGCAAGGAGCAGCAGACCGGCCGCGGATAAAATATGGGCCAGGACCATGGACGCCCGATATCCTATTTTATCCACAAATCCGACAGAGAGAAGATCCACCAATAGCTGCAGCCCAAAATTGAAGGTTACCAACAGCGTGATCTGGGAGAGGGGGATATGATAATGCTGTTGGAAGAACAGGAATAAAAGGGGCGCAAAGTTGTTGACGATAGCCTGCACGATATAGCCTGTAAAGCAGGCCCTGACGGTTGTATCATATTGGTGTTTCATTCGCATTTCCTCCGTATCGAAATGGTATTTTATCACACAATCGGTATCCTGTCATCGGGTAATTTTCGTAAAACAAAGAAACTATACGAAACTTTCGGAAAATCAGTTGTGTTTTCGCTATGGGGATGATAAGATGAAAATGACAGGAATACGCCTGAGAGAAGGGAGACAAGGAGGGAAACATGCGATTTGATCATCGGGAAGACGTCATTGCGCTCACGCCGCTGTGGACCGGGGAACGGCTGCCGGACGGGCGGCCCTGGGTGCCGGACACGGTTCTGGAGCGGATCCGCCACATCACGCTGGAGGAGGCCTGGGGATATCTCTGGAACGAAGGATACCAGTTCCAGTTTCAGGGAGAATTTAAGCAGACCAATCCCGGCAAAACCCTGGTAGGGCGGGCGGTTACCACGAGTTTCGTACCGCTGCGGCCCGATCTGCACAATTGCACCCTGGATTATGGACATGAGAAAGAGGGGCGCAAGGGCTATTATAACCAGTGGGTCATCGATACGCTCCGGGAGGACGATGTGGTGGTGGTGGATCTATTCGACAAGATCTGGAAGGGCACCTATGTGGGGGGCAATCTGTCTACGGCCATCGCCAACCGGACGAAACGGGGCGGCGCCGTGATCTGGGGCGGTATCCGGGACATGGAGCAGATCGTGAAGATCCCGAATCTGCAGGTCATGCACCGGGGCAACGATCCCACAGGCATCGGCGATGTGGTCATGACGGGATTTAACGGGCCCTGCCGCATTGGACAGGCCACCTGCCTGCCCGGGGATGTGGTGCTGGGCACCATTTCAGGCGTTATTTTCATCCCCGCCCACCTGGCGGAGCAGGTGGTGACGAGGGCGGAAAAGAGCCATATTCGGGATGTGTTCGGTTTTATGCGGCTGCGGGACGGCACCTATACCACGGCGCAGATCGACACCGCCTGGACGCTGCCCATGATGGAGGATTTTGTGGACTGGTTTAAAAAAGCGCCGGAGGCGCAGGCTTTTTCCTATCTTACCTGGGAGGAAGAACTAAAAGAGGCGCGCAAGGCCAGCGAAAATTCCAGCCAGGTGCGGCTGTAGGGGAATGGCAAAAAACACGGAATAATCGGAAAGGGGTATCTTTTATGGAATCCATTTTATCGCCTGACATCAATACATGTTCTACACCGTCGGAACTGAAGATCACGGATATGCGTTTCTGCGATGTACAGGGGCTTCCCATGCACTGCATCCTGATGAAGATCTATACCAATCAGGGCATCGTGGGCTATGGGGAGGTCCGGGATTTTGCCAGCAAACGCTATGCGCTGCAGTTAAAGCGCATCCTTTTGGGGGAGAATCCCTGCAACGTGGACAAGATCTTCCGGCGCATCAAGCAGTTTGGCGGCCAGTCCCGTCAGGGCGGCGGCGTTTCCGGCGTGGAAGTGGCCCTGTGGGATCTGGCGGGAAAGGCCTACGGGCAGCCTGTTTATCGCCTGCTGGGCGGAAAATTCAGGGATAAGATCCGGATGTACTGCGATACGGACGTGGAGGGCAAACATACCGGCAAGGATATGGGCCGTGCGCTTCTGGCACGCATGGAAAAGGGCTATACCTTTTTAAAGATGGATCTGGGCCTCGGCATTTTAAAGGACGTGCCGGGGGCGGTCAGCGCTCCGCTGGGCTTTATGGAGGAACTGCCGGCCCTCTGGGAAAAGCGCAGGGCCGCGGAAGCGGCGGGGGACAGGGAACTGGCCCGCTATCTGGAAAACCGGATCTATGACTATCACAATATCGCCCATCCTTTCACCGGGATCCATGTGACAGAGCTGGGCTTCGATGTGCTGGAGCAGTATGTGAAGGATGTGCGGGAGACGATCGGATACGAAGTGCCGCTGGCCATCGACCATTTTGGCCACATCGGCCTGGAGGACTCCATTAAGCTCTGCCGCCGCATTGAAAAGTATAATCTGGCCTGGGCGGAGGATTTGATCCCCTGGCAGTTGACGGATCAGTACGCGATGCTCAGACGCAGCACCACCGTGCCGATCTGTACCGGTGAGGACATTTATCTGAAAGAGAATTTCCTTCCGCTTCTGAAAGCAGGCGGCGTTTCCGTCATCCATCCGGATGTGCTTACGGCCGGTGGGATCCTGGAGCTGAAAAAGATCAGCGATCTGGCGGCGGATTACGGAACGGCCATGGCGGTCCATATGGCGGAAAGTCCTATCGGTTGTCTGGCAGCGGTACACGCGGCGGCGTCCTGCGAGAACTTCCTGGCGCTGGAATACCACTCCGTGGACGTGCCCGACTGGTGCGATATCTATGACGATAAGCTGCCGAAGCCTCTGGTGCAGGACGGCTACATTACAGTGCCCGATCTGCCGGGGCTGGGCATTGAAACCTTAAACGACGAGGTGCTTAAGGCCCATATCCATCCGAGGATTCCGGGCATGTGGGAGCCTACGGATCTCTGGAACGAAGACGTAGTGGAAGACCGTCTGTGGAGCTGAGAGGCGAAGAGGAGCCGCTTTCGCGGCAGAATAGGGGTAAAAATGAAATCTGTGCTTATCACGGATCCGGCCCATCCGGCCGCCGAAGCTGTGATCCGGCGGCTGGAGGCAGAGGGGTACCGCGTCTTTTCGGGAGGGGATTTTTCCTCCCGGGAGGGGGTGCATGCCAGCATTGCAAGGACCGGCCCGGTGGATGCGCTCATTATTTCGGGACACAGAGGGGACGTCCAACTGCTTTCTCAGGGGGACGTAAGCAGGATCGTCCGTGCGGGACAGGCAAACATCATGGAAGCGTTTTATGCGGTCCGGCACTACGCCGCGCTCATGGCCCAACGCGGCAGCGGCGTTATCCTGTTTTTATCTTCGGCCCACGCGGCCAAGCCCACCGGCGCCAATCCCGCCTATGCCATTTCCCAGAGCGCCCTGGAGATGTTCATGAAGGAGGTGGCGCTGGATTACGGCCATGCGGGAGTCCGTGCGAATCTGATCCGGCTTGGCCCCATGGAGGAGGAAGCGGCGGAATTTGACTCTCTGCTTTCGCCAGCGGATTATGAGGCGGCTTCCAAAAGTCCCATCGGCCGGCGCAGCACGGCTCAGGACGCCGCGGGTATGGCAGCCTTTCTGCTTTCGCCGGAGGCGGCTGGTATCAACGGCGCGGCCCTGGATGTGGACGGCGGGCTGTACTTCCATTATCTTGACCGGGACTTCGCCTTCAGAAAGGAGGAGGACCTGCCATGATTCAAAAAAGGATCGATCACTATGCGGAGGCTTTTTTGCGGGAAGCGGAGAGGCTTCCGTCAGGAAGCAGGGAGCCACTTCTCAAGGGGCGCCGGGCCATCGTTACCGGAGGCGGCAAGGGCATCGGCAAGGGCATTACGCTGCGGCTGGCGGCGGCGGGAGCGGATGTGCTGATCTGCGGCTGCGGCAATATGGAAATGGCGGAGGAGACGGCGCAGGAGGCCCGCAGCCTGGGCGTCCGGGCGAAGGCTTTTTGTGCCGATCTGGCCCGGGAGGACGCGGCAGACCGGATCGTGCAGGAGGCGGCCCGCTTTCTGGGGGGCGTGGATATCCTGGTATCCAACGCGGCCTACCAGCCCAATCTGGATCTGCAGGATTATACGCCGGAGCGGTTTGAAAAGGTGCTGCAGATCAATCTCTGGTCCCCGGTGCGTCTGGTATCGGCCTGCGTTCCGTATCTGCGTCAGAGCGGCCACGGACGGATCATCCTGATCTCCTCCATTCACGGGAAACGGCCCTCCGGCTTTGACATCGCCTATGCCACCTCCAAGGGCGGGATCCAGATGCTCATGCGGGAAGCGGCCCTGGAGCTGCGCAGGGATGAGATCACGGTGAACGCGATCCTGCCGGGCGGCACCCATGTGGAATTTAAGAGCGGGGAAACCTTTCAGATGCCCCATAAGCGGGTGAAGAGGGAGCGGGAATACGAGAGGGCCTTCGGCACCGGATCTCCCAGCGACAGCGGGAATCTGGCGGTGTTTCTGGCCAGCGATATGGCGTCCTACATCACCGGGACATCGATCCGGGTAGACGGCGGGATCGTGTTGTTTTGAAGGAGGTAAGAGAAAAGGTCATGCCGGTCGTGAATCTTTTTATCGGAACTTATACCGGTGCCGCCGGAGGAAGAGGCGGCGACGGCATTTATACTTTTGGACTGGATACGGTTTCCGGCGCCCTTACGCTGCGGTCTGTCTGCAGGGAAACGGAGAACCCTTCTTTCCTTACGCGCAGAGGTGACGTGCTTTATGCCTGTGAAGAGCTTTCCAAAAGAAGCGCGGTGGCGGCTTTTCGCATCCGGAAGCAGGGACAGCTTTTCCGGTTGGGGCGGACGGCGACAAAAGAAAGCGGGATGTGTCATGTGGCGCTTTGGCCTGCAGGCGATTTTCTGACCGCCTCCGATTTCGACAGCGCCAGTTTGGTGATCTTCCAATTGGAAAAGGATGGGAATATCGGGCCCGTCAGCCGGATTCTCCGGCATCAGGGGAGCGGCCCCCATCCGCAGATGCAGAGAAGCGCCCATGTGCATTCCGCGACTTTTCTGGGCGATGACGGCCACTTTTTGGTCTGCGATCTGGGAAACGATACCATGACCGTTTATCAGACGGCGGCGGATGGCAGCGTCCGGCTGATACAGACGGTGGCGGCAGCGCCCGGGGACGGCCCCCGTCACGCGGCCGTTTCGCCGGACGGGAAGAGCGTGACCGTCCTGATGCAGCTGTCCGGTTTCTGTGCGACCTACCGGATCGCGCCGGAGGGGCTGGGAGAACAGATCTCCCGGGTGAGTATGCTGCCGGAGGGCTTTACAGGCCGCAACGACGCTGCGGACGTGCATTATTCTCCTAACGGCAGGCACGTTTATGCCTCCAACCGGGGACACGACAGCATCGTGGTTTACGATGTGAAAAAAGACGGCGCGCTGGAACATGCCCGCTGGTTTCCTTCCTTTGGATCGGAACCCCGGCATTTTTGTATTCTGCCTGCCGGGGATATGGCGGTCATCACCAATCAGGCGACAGGGAATGTGGTCACCGTCCGTCTGGATCCCGTCACGGGAGATCTGGGCGAAAAGCTCTGCGAGGCATGCGTGCCCCAGGCCGTGTTTGCCGGCCTTTTTTAAGACGAAAAAGCTGGATATTTTTTTGGCTGCGCTCCGGCAGGGGCGCGGCCAAATTGTCATTACAGGTTTTTTCCAATGTTTTTTCTTTACGCCGGACTTTTTCCAGCGTATACTACTATATGGGAAAAAAGCCGGAAAGCTGTTTTGCGGTTCCGGAATGGAGGTTGGCATGAAAATTGTGGTGTTGACCGGCGGCATCAGCACGGAGCGGGATGTGTCGCTGGTTTCGGGCAAGATGATCTATCAGGCGGTGAAGCGGCTGGGCCATCAGGCGGTCCTTTTGGACGTATACCTGGGGATGCAGCGGGAAGATATCGAGCATATTTTTGAGAGCGAAGAGGATTTTTCCCAGGATATCCGGGACATTCAGGAGAGCTGTCCCGATATCAGCGCGGTAAAAGCGCTGCGCAAGGACGGAGGGAAGTGTTTTTTCGGGCCCAATGTAATTCGGATCTGTCAGATGGCGGATGTGGTCTTTGTGGCCCTGCACGGGGCAGAAGGGGAGAACGGAAAGCTACAGGCGGCTTTCGACCTGCTGGGCATCCGATATACCGGAACGGATTATGTCGGCAGCGCGCTGGCAATCGATAAAGGGCTGGCCAAAGAACTGTTTCTGGTAAACGACATTCCGACACCCCGGGGAGTGGTGCTGAAAGCCGGGCAGAGCATTCAAAACGATCTGCCCTGGCCGCGGGTGGTAAAAGCCTGCAAGGGCGGTTCCTCTGTCGGCGTTTACATCGTAGAGGATCCGGAGGAATACGGGACTGCGGTCAAAAATGCCTTTGCCTATGGAACCGAGGTTGTGGTAGAGCAGTATATCCGGGGCAGGGAGATGACCTGCGGCGTTGTGGAGGGCAAAGCCCTGCCGATCGTGGAGATCGTCCCCAAAAAGGGATTTTACGATTATAAGAACAAATATCAGGCGGGGAGTACGGAGGATATCTGTCCCGCGCCCATCGATACAGAGACTACCGAAAGGATCCAGAGGCTTTCGGAGAAGGTGTTTCGCGTATTGCGGCTCAAACAATATGCCCGCGTAGATCTTATGCTGGATGAGCAGGGCAATCCCTATTGCCTGGAGGCCAATACGCTCCCCGGCATGACGCCCGTCTCCCTGATCCCCCAGGAGGCGGCAGCAGCGGGGATGAGTTACGACCAGTTTTGTCAGAAGATCATCGATATGGCTATGAAAGACTGTCAGGAGTTTTAATCTATGAAGAACATGACGTTATGGAATCTCGCAAGGGCATGTATGGGGCGTTTTGTGGTGCCCACAGGAAAGAACGAAACGATACAGGGGAGGAGCCTGGGTACGGCGTCCTGCCCCGGACAGGGCATGGAGCTGATCCGCGCCGCCGCATCCCGGGAAGCAAAAGGCGTTGTGACGGATTCCCGCCAGGTGAAGCCGGGGTATGTATTTGTGGCGACCCCCGGGGCCAGGGTGGACGGACACCGCTTTATTCCGGAAGTATTTGAGAAGGGCGCGATCGGTGTGATCTGTGAAGAGGAGCCGGATCCCCTGCCGGGTCCCTGTATTGTGGTGAAGGACAGCTTTCAGGCTTTGCGTCAGGCGGCGATGTTCTACCGTAAGCAATGTCCGGTCCCGATCGTGGGTATTACCGGCAGCGTAGGCAAGACCAGCACCAAGGAATTTGTTGCGGCGGTGCTTTCTCAGAAATACAGGACGCACAAAACCTCCGGCAACTTTAACAACGAGGTGGGCGTGCCGCTGACGCTGCTTTCCATGCCCGAAGACGCCCAGGCTGCGGTGGTGGAGATGGGAATGAACCATTTCGGGGAAATGCACCGTCTCAGCGAGATCGTGCGGCCGGACATCTGCGTGATCACCAATATCGGCCGCTGCCATCTGGAAAACCTGGGGAGCCGGGAGGGTATTTTACGGGCGAAATCGGAGATCTTTGACTTTATGAATCCCGAGGGGAAGATCTGTCTGTGCGGGGACGACGATAAACTGGAAACGATAGAAGAAGTAAACGGGATCCGGCCGCTGCGCTTTGGATTGGACAGCCGGAAGAACGAGATCTATGCGGACGGGATCGAAAGCTGCGGACTGTTTGGCAGCGAGGCCACGATCCATGTAAACGGCGAAAGCTTCCGGGCCAGGGTGCCGCTGCCCGGCGCCCACATGGTATTAAACGCCCTGGCGGCTACCGCTGTTGGCGTCCTGATGGGGCTTTCCCTGCCGCAGATTGCGGACGGGATCGCGTCGGTACGGGCCGTAGGGGGAAGGAGCCGTGTGGTACAGTGCGCCAGCCTGACGCTGATCGACGACTGCTACAACGCGAATCCCGATTCGATGAAAGCGGCCCTGGATCTTCTGGGCCTGGCCAAAGGCCGCAAAGTCGCGGTACTGGGTGATATGTTTGAACTGGGGAAAGAGGAAAGACAACTGCACGCCCAGGTGGGAAAGTACGCAGCGCAGAAAGGCATCGACTGCCTTTTGTGCGCAGGCGGGCTTTCCCAAAGCATGTATGAGGCGGCAAAGGCCGCAGGGCTGCAGGAGGCGTATCATTTTGCCGGTCGGGAAGAACTGGAGGCGCATCTGGCCGAGTATCTGAAACCCGGCGATTCCGTACTGGTCAAGGCGTCCCATGGGATGGTCCTTGAAAAAACGGTGGAGGCGCTGGAGCAGGGGAAGATCTTTCCCATGCGGTAAGCCGGAAGAGAAAAAGGCCTCTTTCAGCCACAGATCTTTTGCAGGAGCAGATCCACATCGATGGGTTTGTCAAGAAAATCGTCCATCCCGCTGGCGAGGGCCCTTTCCCGGTCCGTCTTTGTACAGTTGGCGCTGCAGGCGAAGATCCGGACGGATTTCGCGTCGTCCCGCGCCAGGGCGCGGATAGCGGCGGCAGCTTCAAAACCGTCCATTTCCGGCATGAGCAGATCCATGAGGATTACGCCATACTCCCCGGGCGCCGAAGCCTGGAAGCGCTTTAGGGCGAGCTTTCCGTCAGCGGCCAGATCCGCCGAAAAGCCGTTTTCCGACAACAGTTCCAACATGATCTCCCCGTTTAATTCGTTGTCCTCTACAATGAGGATCCGGGGCTTTGCCGTCTTTTCGGCCACAAAGACGCCTTGCAGGTCCTGCGTTTCTTTCGGGTCGGGAGCAGGCATGGCAGGGAAAGAGAAGGTAAAGACGCTTCCTTTTTCCGGTTCGCTGGTAAAATCCAGCGTGCCGTCCATCAGCACCGCCAGCTTATGGCAGATGGCCAGTCCCAGCCCTACCCCCTGATTCCCTTTAGAAACGGTATTTTGCTCCTGGGCGAAGGCGTCGAAAATATTTTTCCGGAAGGCCTCGCTCATTCCTTTCCCGGTGTCGGCTACGTCCATCCGGGTGAGGACCTGGCCGTCTTCCTGCAGGGACTGCTGCACGGTCACCGTGACGCGGCCCCCTTCCGGGGTAAATTTCCTCGCGTTATCCAGAAAGTTTTGCAGGATTTGCTGGATGCGGACGCCGTCGCCGATGATATAAGGACGGCATAACTGAACCTTCATCTGAAAATCGATCTTTTTCTGCGCCATATCGTTTTGTACGATAGCTTCTGCGGTGGAAAACAGCGTTTCCAGATCCACCGGTTTTTTTTCGATCTTCATATCCTGATTGTGGAGCAGGGACATATCCAGAATGTCGCTGACCAGCGACAGAAGATAGCGAGCGGTGGCAGTGGACTGTTCCAGATATCTGGAAAGCTGTTCCGGGTCGTTGGAATGGCGGGCCATGAGGTAATTCAGCCCGATCAGCCCGTTTAAGGGCGTGCGGATCTCATGGCTCATGGTGGACAAAAACTGGCTTCTTGCTTTCGCATCGGCTTTGGCGGCAAGGGACTGGATCCGTTGTCTGAAAAGCAGGAAAACCAGAACCGCGATGAGCAAAAGGGAGACTGCCAGGATGGATACGGAATATTTGTAGCGGTACAGGAAATCGGACAGCGTAAGGGTATACCGGTTTTCCATGCAGGCCTGGATCGTGTAGCTGTCCACCTCTTCGTCCTGAAGCTGGTCGATCGCCTTGTTTAAGATCGAGATCAGGGCCGCCCCCTCTTCGCCTACCGGATTGCCGTTTTCATCGTAGGGGACCACGGCGGAAAAGCACAGTTCGTCGTCCAGCCCCAGGATGGGGATCACTTTCAGATTTTCATAGGCGGGTTTGGAAAGCCAGTATTCTACCACATACTGGTTGAGGATCATCATGTCCGCTTCGCCCGCTTTCACTGCAGAAAAGCACGCTTCGATGGAGTCATAGTCGAGGATCGAATAATTCGGATAGGTGTTGTGGAGCACCTTTTTGATGGTCTGGGAACCGCTGCAAAGGGCCACCGACAGGGGGGCGTCGTAGGAAAAGACGAAATCCTTCCGGGCGACCACGACTTTCCGGCTGGAAAAATAGGGGTTGCTGATCAGGATCCCTCTGGCCCCCTGGTTTTCCCGGTTGTATTCTACGCTGGTGACCAGATCGAATTCCCCATCCATAAGATAATCATAGGTCACGGCTCCGCCGGGAAGCGGCACATATTCAAAAGAAAGCCCGCTGATCTCAGCGATCCTGTCGAAAAGATACCGGGAAACGCCGGACAATTCTCCGTTGTCTCCCTTGAAAGAGACAGGGATGCGGTCCTGGACATAGCCAACTCTCAAAGTACCGCTGTTTTCAAGGTAGGCTTTTTCCTGGTCAGAGAGGGAAAGGCCGTCTGCGGCCCTGCATACAATGCCTTGTGTCAGGAAAACGGCCGCTATGGGGAACGCCCACAGCCATTTTAGGATCCGATGCAGCATATGCGTATACCTCTTTAAAAAGTGTTCAAAGTAACTCTTTATTCTTAAAGTACATCCGCTTGATCTCGCCGACTACCAGGTCATTTAAACCGCGCTTTTGTTCCCTGTCCATCCGGTCCGGATAGATGGGCGTTCCGTACTCGATGATGACTTTGGCCTTTTTGACCTTCGGGAGATGGTCTTCGAAGATCTCGCCCGCGTTGACGATGGCCATGGGAACGATAGGGCATTTGGCTTTCTCGGCGATCTTTAAGCTCCCCGCGTGGAAAGGCAGGAACGTATCGACGACCCGGTTGCGGGTCCCTTCCGGGAAAATGCAGATGGAGATCCCGGCTTTCATCTTTTCGATGGCGGCCAGGATCGTCTTCATCCCCTCTTTTAAGTCCGTGCGGTCGAGAAAGAGACAGTGCAGGTTTTTCATCCAGTTTACCAGAAGCGGATAGCGCAGCATTTCTTTTTTGGCGATATAGCCGGTAGGGCGGGGAACCCGCACATAGGTCATGAGGATATCAAAGTAGCTGCGGTGATTGCCGACGTAAAGCACCGGGGTATCCTGCGGGATCCGCTCCTCGCCCAGATAGACGGTCTGGGTGCCCGCAAAAAAAAGGCAGACGCGGAAGGCCCAGTTTACGATCGCCAGGGAGCTTTTGTTCTTGAGATCCATATTAAACTTGCCGATGATCCACTCTGCGATCAGCAGGGGAATGCTCAGCACGAGAAAAAGAATCACAAAGACGGCGATGCAAAGTAAACGGATCATGGGTCTGCGGCGGCCGAAAGGATCAAAAAAGGGCCGCTTTCCTTTCTGAAAAGTACGCCGGTCAACTGAAAAAAGCGATATCCGGCCATCTTTTAGTATAGTCATCTGAGGGAAGAAAAGCAAGCGTTTTCCTGTCCGATATGACATAGGACAGCCCCGGCGGTTCATAGACTGCTAGGGAAGAAAACTGCGGGCCGCGCTGGCGGCTCCGCCCAGGGAAGGAAATCTGCGGACATGAAGAGAGGGTTATCGCAAGCGCGGCGTCTGGCGCTGATCGCGCTGCTGGCGGTCCTGTGTGCCGGCTGCGGAGAAAAAAAAGACGGGGAAGCCAGACAAAAACTGGAATTTACAGTGGTGGATGAGGGACGGCTGCCGGAGGAACTGAGGAAGACCCTGGAGGAAAAGAAAGAAGAAAGCTTTAAGCTGACCTACGCGGACGGCGGATACATGTATCTATGCGTGGGTTACGGCAAACAGGAGAGCGGCGGATACAGCATTGCGGTAAAGGATCTGTACGCTACGGAAACTGAGATCTGTCTGGATACCGATCTCATCGGCCCCAAGGAAGCGGAGGACAAAAGCCCGGAGCCGTCCTACCCCTATCTTGTGATAAAAACGCCGTTTGTGGATAAAACGGTGGTCTTTGACTGATTTTTATGGTATCATCGTATTAGTCAGGACAGAATGGCTGCCATTTTATCGGAACGGACGGGACAGGGGATGATCTTGATTCAAAACTGCCGTTTGGTGGATCCGGTCTCCGGGACGGACGCCAGACGGGATATTCTGACAGAAGGCGGGCGCATCCGGCAGATCGCAGAGCCGGGGACGGTGCCGGTCTATGGGCTGGGAAAAGGAGATCAGAAAATCGACGCCGACGGGCTTATCGCGGTGCCGGGACTGGTGGATACCCATGTCCACTTCAGGGACCCGGGGGCGCTTTATAAGGAAGATATCCTGACCGGCGCCCGGGCGGCGGCTGCCGGCGGCGTGACCAGCGTGGTGCTGATGGCCAATACTTCGCCGCCGGTGGACAATCCCGAAACGCTCGCCTATGTGCTTCGGAAAGGGGAGCAGACAGGCATCCGCGTCCATAGCTGCGCCAACGTGACGGCAGGCATGGCGGGGAAAGCGCTGACGGATATGGAGGCCCTGCGCCGGTGCGGCGCGGCGGGCTTTACCGACGACGGGAAACCGGTTTTGGATCGCGAACTGGCCTGCAGGGCCATGAAGGAGGCCGCCAGGCTCGGCGTCCCGATCAGTTTCCACGAAGAAGATCCTGCTTTCATCCGGAATAACGGGATCCACGCGGGCAGGGCGTCGGCCCATTTTGGCATCGGCGGTTCGGACAGACAGGCGGAGATCGTGATGGTACGGCGGGATCTGGAACTCGCCCTTAAGACGGGGGCCAGCATCGTCATTCAGCATATCAGCGCCGCAGAGTCGGTGGAACTGGTGCGGCAGGCGAAGAAAAAGGGAGGCAATATCCATGCGGAGGCAACGCCGCATCATTTCTCCTTGACGCAGGAGGATGCGATCCGCTTCGGTACGCTGGCAAAGATGAACCCGCCCCTGCGGGAAGAAGCGGACAGGCTGGCCATCCTGGAAGGGCTGCGGGACGGCACGATCGACATTATCGCCACCGATCACGCCCCCCACGCGGCAGAGGAAAAGGCATTGCCCATCGAAAAGGCCCCCAGCGGGATCATCGGCCTGGAAACCTCTCTGGCGCTGGGACTGATGTATCTGGTAAAACCGGGATATCTGACGCTTTCTGGGCTGATCCGCTGCATGAGCGAAAACCCCGCGAAGCTGTACGGGCTGGACGCCGGTTATCTGGCTGTGGGAGGTCCGGCGGATCTGGCGCTTTTCGATGAGACGAAAAGCTGGACGCCGACGAGGTTTTTTTCCAAATCTCAGAATTCGCCCTTTTTGCACAGGACGCTTTGCGGGAAAGTAAAATACACTATCTGCCAAGGACAGGTGGTCTATGAGGACGGGGAGGAAGCGCCTTTTTTATAAAACGGGCGGGAATGGAGACAGGTATGGCGGGAAAAAGAAAAGAAAGGGCCCGGGTGGCCAGCCAGCGGCTTCTGGCGCCAGGCATCTATGATATGAGGATTGCGACGGATCTGGCAAAGGACGCCGGATGCGGGCAGTTCGTGGCCCTGTATCCGAAGGATAAGAGTACGCTGCTGCCCCGTCCCATCAGCATCTGCGAGGCGGACAGGCAGGCAGGGGAGCTGAGGCTGGTCTATCGCGTGGCCGGGAAGGGAACGGCGGAATTTTCCCATCTGCAGGCCGGGGACAGCGTGGATCTTTTGGGCGTGTTGGGCAACGGTTTCCCGGCCGGCCGGGCGCAGCGCAGTATGACGGCGGCGCTGCTGGGCGGCGGGATCGGCGTGCCGCCCCTTTTGGAGCTGGCAAAAGAGCTGGACTGCGACCGGCGGATCGTCGTGGGATACCGTGACAGCCAGTGTTTTTTGCGGGAGGATTTTGAAGCGCAGGCGCCGGGCCACGTCTATATCGCCACAGAGGATGGCAGCGTCGGGACGAAGGGCAACGTTATGGACGCCCTGCGGGAAAACGGGATCGCGCCGGACATTCTGTTTGCCTGCGGCCCCCTGCCCATGCTGCGCGCGGTGAAGCAGTATGCCATAGAACAGGGGATCTTAGCGTAT
The DNA here is from genome assembly GCA_947598825.1 of uncultured Eisenbergiella sp. Lineage (GTDB taxonomy): Bacteria > Bacillota > Clostridia > Lachnospirales > Lachnospiraceae > Gallintestinimicrobium. The sequence continues at coordinate 54,061 of CANQFM010000010.1, forward strand.
CTTTCCCTGGAGGAACGTATGGCCTGCGGCGTGGGGGCGTGCCTGGGGTGCGTTTGTCAGACCGCCGGCGTAGATCCCCACTCCCATGTGCATAACGCGAGGGTCTGTACGGACGGGCCGGTTTTTGAGGCCAGGGAGGTGGAGATCTGATGAAAACCAGCGTAACGATTGCGGGCGTAGAATTTAAGAATCCCGTGATGACGGCCTCCGGGACTTTTGGCTCCGGCATGGAATACGGGGAATTTGTGGATCTGAACCGGTTGGGGGCCGTGGTCACAAAGGGGGTGGCCAACGTGCCCTGGGCAGGCAATCCCACGCCCCGGGTGGCGGAGGTCTACGGCGGTATGCTCAATGCCATCGGCCTGCAGAATCCGGGCGTGGATGTTTTTATCCAGCGCGACTTGGGGTTCCTGGAGCAGTTCGACACCAGAGTCATCGTGAATGTCTGCGGCAGGACGGTGGAGGATTACCTGGAGGTGGTGGAGCGGCTGGCGGATACCCGCGTGGACATGCTGGAGATCAATGTGTCCTGCCCCAACGTCAAGGAAGGGGCGATCGCGTTCGGACAGAAGGCCGACGCCCTCTATGGGATCACCTCCCGCATAAAGAAAGCGGCCAGGCAGCCCGTGATCATGAAGCTCAGCCCCAATGTCACAGATATTACGGAAATGGCCCGGGCGGCGGAAGCGGCGGGAGCGGACGCCATTTCCCTGATCAATACCCTGACGGGCATGAAAATAGATATTGAACGCAGAAAATTCGTCCTGGCCAACAAAACGGGCGGGCTGTCCGGCCCGGCCATCAAACCTGTTGCCGTGCGCATGGTCTGGCAGTGCGCCAATGCGGTGAAAATCCCCATTATCGGCATGGGCGGCATCGCTTCGGCCGAAGACGCCATTGAATTTCTCATGGCGGGAGCTACGGCGGTGGCGGTGGGGGCCATGAATTTTGTCAATCCCTATGCCACCATGGAAGTGGCGCAGGGGATCGAAAACTTCCTTGCCGGCCATGGCATCGAAGATATTCATGAGATCATCGGCTGCGTGAACAGATAGCCAGGTATATATTTCCTCTCCGGGTCATAAGGTATAAGGACAGCAAAGAACCATGCGGCGCAGGCTTTTGTCGGCGCCGCGGATCCAAAAACCGCCCGGGGAGGTATTTTTATGGAGCTGATACAGAAAAGCATACATATGGATCAGGTGAAGTGCGCCTCTGCAGCGCAGATCACCATTGAGGACGACATCAACATTACGGACGCCAAGCCGGATGTATTCCAGCTTGTCATGGAAAAGGGAAACGTGGACATCGACGAAGTGCGGGCGGTGGAGGATCACGTCCATATCCGGGGCACGCTCAAGTTTACGGTGCTTTATATTTCGGAAGAAGAGGTGAACAGGCCCGCCTGTATGGAGGGCTCGCTGTCCTTTTCGGAGACCGTATATATGGATGGCGTGAGCGCCGGAGACGTGGTGCTGGTACGGCCCGTGCTGGAGGATCTGAGCGTCGGGATGATCAATTCCCGTAAACTTTCCGTGCAGGCGCTGGCGGAGCTTTTTCTGAGCGTGGAGCTGCAGCAGGAAACGATGGCCGCGGTGAGCGTGGAGGACGCCCAGGACGTTGAGGTTCAGAAAAAGATCATGCCGGCCCTGGATCTGGCCATTTCCAAAAAGGATATTTTCAGGATCAGGGAAGAAGTGGAACTGCCCGGAGGTATGCCGAACATTTTCAGCCTGCTCTGGCAGAACTGCAGGCTCAGGGGGATCACGTTCCATCTGATGGACGGCAAAATGTCCCTGCAGGGGGAGATCGAGTTCTTTTTCCTGTATGAAGGGGAGGGGGAAGAGCGGCCCGTCCTGTGGCATTCGGCAGTACTCCCCGTAAACGGCGTGGTGGAGTGCCAGGGGATGCGGGAAGGGATGCTGGAAAATATCCGCTGCCGTATGGGGCATCAGGAGATCGAGGTGAAAGCGGACGCCGACGGCGAAGAGCGCAGGATCGCCCTGGATCTCGTGTTGGATCTGGATATGAAGCTTTATGAGGATATTCAGGTGGAGATGATATCGGATCTTTACAGCGTATCCCGGGACCGGGAGGTAAAGGTCGTGACGCAGGAGGGGCGCTGCAAGCAGCTTTTGACTAAAAATACGGGGAAAACGAATGTTTCCGGACGTTTTAAGGTGGAGGCCGGGCTGCCCAGGATGCAGCAGGTGGGCGGAAGCTTTGGGGAGATCCAGGTGGGCAGCGTAGAGCCCTGCGCCGAGGGGATCAGGGTGGACGGTATTCTGCAGGTGCGCGCCCTCTATGCTTCGCAGGACGCGGAACTGCCCGTTTATGGCATCCGGGGGACGATCCCCTATTCCTATGTGCTGGAGGTGCCGGGCTGGGATGCGGACTGTCAGTACGAGATGGAACCTTCCCTGGAGCAGCTCAGCGTTACCATGCTGGACGGGGACGAGGCGGATGTCAAGGCGGCGCTGTCCTTTAGCTGTCTGGCCTTCCGGGTTCATGAAGAGCCGATGGTGACGGATGTGCAGGTATCCGCGCTGGATCCGGAGAAATTATCTTCCCTGCCCGGCATTGTGGCCTATATCGTCAGGGACGACGATACCCTTTGGGAGATCGGGAAAAAATATTATGTACCGGTGGCGCGGATGAAGGAGATGAACGATCTGCAGACAGAGGAGGTAAAACCCGGTGATAAGCTTCTGGTGGTGAAGGGGTTTTAAGATCCCTGTGTTTTTTGGACGGCGTCATTGACAAAACGGCGGGGATTGTATAAAATAAAATACAATCATTGTATACAAAGTACAAGACAGGGATCCGGCCCGCGGACGGGGCCGGCCCGTCGGGAAAAGGGGGATCGGGGGATGGATTCCGTTACCTTAAAGGCCAATGCGAAGATCAATCTGGGACTTGACGTGCTGAGCCGCCGCCAGGACGGTTACCACGAGGTAAAGATGGTGATGCAGAGCGTGGGGATCAGCGATACGCTTACCTTTACGCGGACGGAGGAACCGGGGATCCGTTTGGAGTCGGACGACCGGACGCTTCCGGCGGATGGGAGCAATCTGATCAGCCGCGCCCTGTCTTTGATTCAGGCGACTTACGGGCTGGAGGGCGGCATATCGGTGAGCCTGCAAAAGAGAATCCCCATCGCGGCGGGGATGGCGGGCGGCAGCACGGACGCGGCGGCCGCCATCCATGCGGCGGACCGGCTGTACCATCTCGGGCTTTCCTTGGAGGAAAAACAGGCTTTGGGCGTAAAGCTGGGCGCGGACGTCCCCTATTGCCTGATGGGAGGGACGGCGTTGTCAGAAGGGATCGGAGAGATTTTGACGGCCCTGCCCCCTGCGCCGCCGGCCTGTCTGGTGATCGCCAGGCCGCCGGTCAGCGTGTCTACGAAATCCGTATATGAGAATCTGCGCCTTCGGGAGCTGGAACGCCATCCGGATATTGACGGAATGGTGGAGAGCATCCGGCGGGGGGACCTTAAGGGGATCGCACAGCGGATGGAGAACGTACTGGAAACCGTAACCATACAGCGGCATCCTGTCATTGGACAGATGAAAGCCTTTCTGATGGAAGCCGGGGCGCTCAACGCGCTCATGAGCGGCAGCGGGCCTACGGTGTTCGGCGTTTTTGAGGAGGAAAGGACCGCGCGGGAGGCATGGCTGGCCATGCGGGAGCGCGGATTTGGCGCACAGGTATTTCTGACCGGTTTTGTTGCATAGGGGAACGGCAATGAACGAATTTGGAAAAAATTTTGAGAATAACTACCTGCCCCTTCGGGATGTGGTGTTCAACACGCTGCGGCAGAGTATTCTGACCGGGGAACTTAAGCCCGGGGAACGGCTGATGGAGATCCACCTGGCGGATAAGCTGGGGGTGTCCAGGACGCCGATCCGGGAGGCGATCCGCAAGCTGGAGCTGGAAGGGCTGGTGACGATGATCCCCCGCCGCGGCGCGGAGGTGGCGCAGATCACGGAAAAGAATCTGAAGGACGTATTGGAGGTGCGCCGTGCGCTGGACGCGCTGGCGGTAGAACTGGCCTGCGACAGGATCAAGGAAGAGCAGCTTAGAAAGCTGAAAGACGCCTGCGATCATTTTGAAGAGGAAACAAAGCGCGGCAACGCCAACCAGGTGGCGCAGGCCGATGTGGCGCTGCACGATATCATTCTGGAGGCGGGCGGGAACGATAAGCTGATCCAGATGATCAGCAATCTGTCCCAGCAGATGTACCGTTACCGTCTGGAATACGTCAAGGATGAAAGCCACTATGAGCAACTGATCCGGGAGCATCGGCAGATCTATGAGGCTATCCGGGATAAGGACAAGGAGGGCGGCTCCCAGGCCATGAAGATCCACATCGATAACCAGGAGAAAGCCGTCATCCGCATGATCTACGCGCGGAAAAAGAAATAACCGGAAAGTATAAGGGCGTAGATCCCGTCCATACTGTAATCCATAGGGCTGCCGACGGCAGCGGAAAGGATACGGTAGAGATGGGAAAAAAATTTCGCGCAGGGGCCCTGCTTTTGGCCCTCTGTTTGACCTGGGGCGTTTTATATCCCCAGTATGCGCTGACAGAAAATATGTATGAGCTGACAGGGGAGGAGAGAAATCCGCTCCCGAAAGACTGCGCCAGGGATTTTTTCAGTATCCTGCATACGGAGCCGCAGAATTTGGAGATTCGTTTTGCCCTGCTGGAAAAACTGGAGGCGTGGTTTGACAGAAAAGAGGAAACGCGTGAAAGAAGATAACACAGGAAGGCGGGAACTGCCCATCGGCGTGTTCGATTCCGGCGTGGGCGGCCTGACCGTCATGCGGGAGATCATGCGGCAGATCCCCAACGAAAGGATCATCTATTTTGGAGATACCGCCAGGGTGCCCTACGGAAGCAAATCCAGGGAGACGGTCATTCGGTATTCCCGTCAGATCCTTCGATTTTTGCAGACCATGGAGGTCAAGGCTATCGTAGTAGCCTGCAATACGGCCAGCGCCTATGCGCTGGATGAACTCGAGAAGGAGACGGATATCCCGATCATCGGGGTGGTCAAGCCCGGCGCCAGGGCGGCGGTGGAGGCGACCTGCAACGGCCGGGTCGGCGTGATCGCCACCAACGCTACCGTGGACAGCGGGATCTATACTACATATATCCGGCAGATCAGGCCGGAGGTGGAAGTGATCGGGAAAGCATGCCCTCTGTTCGTGCCGCTGGTGGAAGAGGGGCTGTGGCAGGACCCGGTGACGGACGAGATCGCGGTGCGCTATCTGTCAGAGCTGATCGACAGCGGCATTGACACTTTAATCCTGGGTTGCACCCATTACCCGCTGATCCGGGACACGATAGCGAAGATCATGGGAGAACATGTGCGGCTGGTAAATCCCGCCTATGAAACGGCGCTGGAGTTAAAGGCCCTGCTGGAAGAAAAGGGGATTTTTTGCCAAAAGCCTCCGGCGCTGGGGGAAAATCAATACCGCTTCTTCGTCAGCGACGGCGCGGAGCGGTTTAAACACTTCGCAAATTCCATCATAAAGTACGGGATCCTGAGCGCCAAGATCATCAATATAGAGGAATATTGAGATGAACAGGGATGTGATCATTTCTGTCAGCGGGCTCCAGTTTTTGGAGAACGTATCGCAGGACAGTATAGAGACGGTGCAGCAGGGGGAGTATTTTTTCCGCAATGGCAGCCATTTCCTGCTGTATGATGAATATCTGGAAGGCTTTTCGGAACCGGTGAAAAATACGCTCCGGATCCGCGACCGGGAATTTTTGCTGACCAAAAGAGGATTGATCAACGTGCAGATGCTCTTTGTAGAGGGCAGAAAGAATCTGGCCCAGTATCGGACGCCCTACGGCACCGTGATGGTCGGGCTGGATACCGGAAGGATGGCCCTGGAGAGCGGGGAGGATAAGCTGCGCCTGGAAGTGGATTACACGCTGGAGGCCAACTATCAGTATGTGGCGGATTGCCAGATCCGGATCGAAGCCAGACAAAGGCAGTCGTAAAGCGCCGGAGAAGGTGGATACGTTGCTGTATGGGCGGCGAACTGTTACATTTACAAAGGCCTCATTTTATGCTATCCTACGGTAAGAGGGCAGAGAGTATGAACGGGAGAAAGGATTTTTCCGATATAGGCGAGAGACTCCGGGACGCGCTGCAGGACGCGGTGGAGACCGGGGATTTTGGACATATCAACGCGGTCGTCAACGATACGGTGAACAGCGCCATGGAAGAGGTGCGCTATCAGGTCAATCAGGTACATGAGAAGATCAGCCGTCCGCTGCAGGGCTGGCAGGACACCACAGCCGGACAGGAAGAAAGCGCACAGGGGACGGCAGGAAACCGGGACGGAAACAGGCATCAGCCGGTACGGACCTCTTATTCCAGCAGGACGGAAACCGGGCTCGTCAAAAAAGAAAAGGCGCCTTTGACGCCGTATTACCGGGAGCGGGGGAAAATAACCGGCCCTCTGTGCTGTGCGTTCGGGGGCGTCGGAACAGGGGTTTTTGGCCTGGTTACGCTGTCTTTTCTGATCGCCGGTTTTCTGGACGCGGAGGCGATTTCCGGTGCCCTTGGGTTCGGGGTCGTGACGGCGCTGTTTGGATTGCTGACCGCAAAAGGCTACAGCATGCAGACGCGCCTGCGCAGGGCGAGCCGTTATTTCGGGCTGGTTCGGGATAAGATGGGCATGGAGTTGAAAGAACTGGCCCTTCGGACAGGGCAGAGCGTCCGGAAACTGCGCCGGGACGTGCGGGGGATGATCCGGGCAGGGATCTTCCCGGAAGGGCATCTGGATCCCGGGGAGACGGTTTTTTTGCTCAACGACAGCGCCTGGGACCGGTATATGCTCACGGATAAGCAGAAGGAAAGCGAACGAGACGAGGGCGCACAGGAGCCGTCCACCAAAGAGGCTGCGCAGGAAGACGGCCGCGCCGAAGAGAGCCAGATCGAGAGGGACGGCCGCGCCTATATGGACAGGCTCCGGGAGCTGAACGCGCAAATCCCCGGGGAGGTGATTTCCAACAAGCTCTATCAGTTGGATTATCTGTTGCAGCGCATTTTCATGGTGCTGAAGGAACATCCTGAGAAATGCGGGCAGATGCGAAGGTTTATGGATTATTATCTGCCCACTACGGTGAAGCTGGTGGAGTCCTACGCGGATTTTGACAGGGCCGGCGTTGCGGGGGACAATATTACCAGCGCCAAGGCAGAGATCGAAAAGACGATGGACACCATTAATCAGGCGTTTGAAAAGCTGCTGGACGATATGTATCAGGACGCCGCTTTTGCGGCTACCGCCGACGCCAAGGTACTAAAGACGATCCTGGCGCAGGACGGTTATGGGGAAAAGGATTTTAAAAACACAGGAGAATGAGAGGGAGGACCAAAATGAGCCAGGATTTGGAAGAATTATTGAAGGAGGCGCCGACGCTGACGCTGGAGCCCTTTGCACAGGAAAAAGAACTGCCTGCCCAGGAAGAAAAGAAGGTTTCTTCGGCGGCGGAGGAGTCCCAGAAGCTGAAATCCGTCCTGACGCCGGAGGAGCAGAAGCAGGTGGACGAATTCGCCCGGCAGATCGACATTACCAATTCCCAGATGGTTCTGCAGTACGGCGCCAGCTCCCAGAAAAAGATCGCGGATTTTTCCGAGGCCGCGCTGGGAAACGTGCGCACCAAGGATCTGGGGGAGATCGGGGATTCCCTGGCCAGCGTGGTGTCGGAATTAAAGAGCATCGACGAGGATGGGGACGAGAAGGGCTTTCTGGGCATTTTTAAGAAGAACGGAAACCGTCTGGCCAATATGAAGGCGAAGTATGCGAAGGCGGAAGGAAACGTGGACCGTATCAGCAAGGAACTGGAGAACCATCAGATCCAACTGCTGCGGGATGCCGCGATGCTGGATCAGATGTATGAGCTGAACCTGAATTACTACAAGGAACTGTCCATGTATATCCTGGCCGGTAAGCAGAAGCTGGAGGACGTGCGGGGCCGCGAACTGCCGGAACTGGTGAAGCGGGCGGAGGAGAGCGGGCTGCCGGAGGATACCCAGAAGGCCAGGGACATGGCCCAGCTTTGCGACCGGTTTGAAAAGAAGATCTATGATCTGGAGCTGACCCGGACGGTGGCGATGCAGATGGCCCCCCAGATCCGGCTGATCCAGAACAACGATACCGTAATGTCCGAGAAGATCCAGTCCACGCTGGTGAATACGATCCCGCTGTGGAAGAGCCAGATGGTGCTGGCCATCGGGGTGGACCATTCCGCCAAGGCGGCCAAGGCGCAGCGGGAAGTGACGGATATGACCAACGAACTGCTGAAAAAGAACGCGGAGACGCTCAAGCTGGCCACGGTGGAGACGGCGAAGGAATCCGAACGCGGCATTGTGGATATCGAGACGTTAAAGCAGACCAACGAGACGCTGATCACCACGCTGGACGAGGTAATGCGCATTCAGGAAGAAGGCAGGGCCAAACGCCGGGAGGCGGAACAGGAGCTGTCCCAGATCGAAGACAGTATGCGTTCCAAACTGCTTGAGATGAGCAGAAAATAACGGAAACGCGCGATCCGGCGCTGTCCCAAAAGGACAGCGCCTTTTTTAGTGGCGCAGCAGTCCCTTCGCGCATAGGATAAAGCAAAGAAGGAGCCTCCCGGTGGGAGGCAGAGCAGATAGGAGCCGGAAATGGGAAACGGACAACAGGACCTGAGCAGAAATACAAAAGCATATCTTCAGCGGTTTCAATGTATTTTGGATAAAATGATCCGGGGGATGACGGGCGCATTGCTGACGGACAGCATTTCCCACAATTTCATCGCGCAGATGATCCCCCATCATATGGCGGCCATTGAGATGTCCGAAAATATCCTGCGTTATACGACCGATATCCCGGTCCAGAATATCGCCTTGCAAATCGTCTCGGAACAGACGAAGAGCATTGAGAATATGCGGCAGATCGAAAATAACTGCGGCTGCGTCAAAAACAGCCCGGAAGCGGTGCGGTGTTATCAGAACAGGGTTTCCGTTATTCTGAAGGAAATGTTCGCCGGGATGCAGAAAGCCCGTACGGACAACAGGATCAACGCAGATTTCATGCGGGAAATGATCCCGCATCATGAAGGGGCCGTAAGGCTTTGCGAAAATGCGCTGCAACAGGAGATCTGCCCACAGTTGTGTCCGATTCTGGAGAACATCATCGTTTCGCAGAAGCGGGGGATCGTACAGATGAAAACGCTGTTGACCCTTGCGCAGAATTGCCGGTGTTGAGTTGTGTGTAGAATTGCCGGTACTGAGTTGTGTCCCTTGACAGCCGTTGGGATCGGAAGGATAATGAAAACAGGATCAAAAGAGGCAAGAGGGACGTATGAAAAAAATTTTTGACCGGCGAAAATACGGCGTCAGGGCAGTAACAGCTATCCTGCTGTGCGGCATCCTTTTTTGGGGGCAGTCCCCGGCGGCGAAAGCCGCCCCGCCCGCCCCCGCAGAGGATCGTTCTGTACGGGAACGGTATCAGGAGTATCTGGACCGGCTGGAAGCGGTGGAAACGGTTTCTGATATGGAGGGAAACGGGCTGCGCCTGTTGGAAGGGCAGGTTTTTAACATTCGGCTCCAGAATTTCGGAGAGGTCACCTTTCTTCCTGCGCTGGACACGGAGTATCATCGGCTGGTGCTGTTTTTGGCGGACGAAAACGGCCATATCGTATACAGGACGGAACAGCTTGAAGCAAATTATGTTCACTATGGAGAGCTGGAACAGACGAATACCGGGGATCTGGCGGTATCCTTCCAGGATGTGGACCGGGACGGCAGGACGGATATCGTACTGCTTTCTTTCTGCGCTGACGATACTGCGCGCAGCGGCAGGAAAAAGGTGGGGGACGTGCTTTTTGCCGGGGAAAACGGCTTTTACCGGGACTGGCGGATCTCGGACAAGCTGAACCGATACGGAATGAACAAGAGCGTGGATCTTATCCTCGCATATGCCAGGGATCACAGATCCACGGAATTTCTATATACGGCGGATACGCAGGAGGAGCTGCTTGCGCAGGGCTTTGAGATCTTTTATGAGCAGCGCTACGCCAGGGATTTTGAGAAGCTGGGCCGGCTGTGGGTGGTGCCGGGAGAGTTTCGGATCGCGGACTTTGAGATCTTTATGATCTATCTGGTAAACGAACAGGGGGAGATCGTCTGGAGCTTTTCCCCCATGGGAGAATATGACAACCTGTATGCCTTCAGAGGGATCAACTGCCGGGATATTGACGGCGACGGTATGAAGGATATCGTAGTTTTAGCCCGTTACAGCAGGGAAGGGGCGAAAGGGTTGACCGTGGAGAGCGACTACGCCATCTATTATCAGAGGACAGGCGGATTCGTGGAGGAACAGGATTTTAAATCCCAGTATGTATCGGGCGACAACGGGACGATGGAGGATCTGATCCGGGCGGCCAGGGCCTACTGGGGGTGGAGCATGGAGGAGGAACCGTGATCAAAATATTGATAGTAGACGATGAAAAACCGATCTGCGACCTGATTGACATGAATCTGTCCTGCGCAGGGTATGCCTGCCGGAGCGTACAGGACGGCGTAGCGGCCCTGGATCTCATTGAGAAGGAAAGCTTTGATCTGATCCTTCTGGATATCATGCTGCCGGGAGCCAGCGGGTTTGATATTATGGAATATATCCGGCCCCTTGGCGTTCCCGTGATCTTTATCACAGCCCGGCAGGAGGTGCGGGACCGGGTCAGGGGCCTGAAGCTGGGCGCCGATGATTATCTGGTGAAACCTTTTGACGTGGTGGAGCTGGTGGCCCGTGTGGAAGCGGTGCTGCGGCGTTATAACAAAGCGCAGCAGCAGATGACCTGCGGCGACGTGACGGTGGATGTGGAAGCGCGCCGGGTGACGAAAGGGGGCCGCCCTGTGGCGCTGACCAATAAGGAGTTCGGCCTTTTGGTCCTGTTCATGAGGAATAAGAACGTAGCCCTGTTTCGGGAGACGCTCTATGAAAAGGTATGGGAAGAGGAATATTACGGCGACAGCCGCACGCTGGATCTGCATGTGCAGCGGCTGAGGAGGAAACTGGGCTGGGAACAAAAACTGGTGGCGGTCTATAAGGTCGGATACCGTCTGGAGGAGTGACGAAATGAAATTTTCCTTTAAACTGCTGCTGTGTACCTTTTTTGTGCTGGCGGCGGCCATGGGATTTTCCGGGTACTATTTCGTGAATTATGTTTTTCAGACCTCTCTGGAGAGGGAGGCGGGACAGGCTTTGGACGAGAGCAGCATCCTGGGGTTCGCTTTTGAGACGGCGGCCCTGAGCGTGCCGGCCAAATATAATGTCCTGCAGGATCAGACGGTAGAACAGATCGCAACGCAACTGGAGGCGGGAAACAGAAGCTCCGGGAGGCTGCTGCGGCTGAGCGACGAAGAGGGCAGGACGCTGTACGCCAGCGAGGGCTTTGCCCCGGATGGGTCTTTGCTTTCGCAGACGGGGGAAGGGATGCGCGCCTGGCAGGCGGTGCAGGCCGGGGAGAAGTATTATATCCATACCGTGGGGACTATCAGCGCGCTGAACCGGGCCCTTTACCTGGAAACGCTGCGGGACGTATCGGAGGTTTTTTCGGAACGGCAGCTCGGTTTTCGGGTTTATCGGAGGGTAACGGTCCTGGTGCTGGCCGCCGGGGCCGGGATCATGCTCCTGATCTCCTCCTGGCTGACGAAGCCGATCCGGCAGCTCACCCGGGCTACAAAACGGATGGCGGCCGGAGAATATGGATACCGGGCGAAAAAGGTGAGCGAGGATGAACTGGGGCAGCTTACGGTGGATTTCAACCGCATGGCGGGATCCCTGGAGGAAAAGGTGGAGGAACTGGAGGCGCAGATCCAGGACAGGGAAGATTTTGTGGCAGCCTTCGCGCACGAGCTGAAAACGCCGCTGACATCCATCATCGGGTATGCCGATCTGCTCCGCTCCCGGCAGTTGGAAGAGGAAAAACAGATCCTTTCCGCCAATTATATCTATACGGAAGGGAAACGTCTGGAGGCCATGTCGCTGCGGCTTCTGGAGCTTATCGTAACAAGGCGGCATGAGGCAGAGCTGACGGAGGTCCCTGTAGAGGCGTTTTTCTCCTGGTTACAGGAAATGTTTGCGACCAGGGAAAAGATGGGGCTGGACGTTTCCTGGGAAGCCGGCAGGGTGAAAGCGGAGAACGGCCTGATCAAGACTGTGCTGCTTAACCTCGTGGACAACGCCTGCAAGGCGTCCGAACCCGGCGGCCGGATCGAGGTTACCGGGCAGCGGTGCGAGGGCGGATACCGTTTCTGCGTGAAGGACTACGGCGTGGGGATCCCCAGGGAAGAACAGAAAAAGATACTGGGCGCCTTTTATATGGTGGATAAATCCAGGGCCAGAAGCAAGAACGGGGCCGGGCTGGGGCTGGCGCTGTGCGAGGAGATTTTGCGCCTGCATCAAAGCCGGTTGGAGATAGAGAGCGCGCCCGGCGCAGGCTCCAGTTTTTCCTTCGTGCTTCAGGAGGTGTCGGAATGAAAAAGATGGGAAAAACGGCGGCCCTGCTGGCGGCGGCCGCAGCGGTTTTCGCCCTGTCCCTATGGGGGCCTGAGGCGCTGGCCCGTTACCGGGACAAAAGCGTATTTTTGCAGGTGCATCAGCAGCAGACCGGACAGGCCAACGAGGGCTACCGGTATACGCTGAGCGCCAACCAACGCCTGGGGATCCTGGCGGCGGGCCTGCAAAGCCAGGCATTTTCGGAAAACAGCGTCTACGGATCGGAAAACCTGCAGACGCAGCAACTGGGCAGCACCTATGCTTTTGTGGAAAACCAGAACGGCCCGACGGGGCGGGAGATCACCCAGGAGCAGATCTATGAAACCTGCAATGCGCAGTTGGAAACATTTGTGCAACTGGGCATCCTGCCCTCAGGGGTGAAGGAGGTGGATGCCCAGTCCTATTCGGCGGTGCTGTATTCCGCCATCGACGTGCCGGAGCCGCGCAACAGTGTGGCGGTGTGGAAGGTGGGGCTTTCCGAGGACAGGAATAACACCGATAAGTCCCACCGCCTGATCGACGCCTATATCGATGCGGATTCCGGGAAGATCTATGAGTTTTATGTCAGGACGGACCTGCGCTGGGAGGATATCGATCCGGACGCCGTTTTAGACGCGTGGCAGGAATACATGGGGCTGGAAGGCCGGCAGCCCTTCGAGTCGGACAACCCGCTGCTGGAGACGACGCCTTATTATAGAAAATATGTTTTTGAAGGGATGGATGGGGGAAAGACGGTGGTGACCGTCGGTTTCTACGAGGGGATCAAAGAACTGTTCCTAAAGATCTCATGATGCAAAATTGATGCAAAACTGATGGCAGTTTGATACAAAAATGACGGGAATCGGATGCAGCCCCCGCGTATGCTGATGATAGAAGCAAACGAGGGGAGAAGCGTCATGAGGAACAAAAGAAAAGCGCGGGATCAAAAAATGTATGGACGGATGCTGGCCCTCTGGCTGATTGCCGTGGGGGCCGGCGCCGTCTCTTTGTATACGGCGAAAAACGCGTTGGCCGCGCCGCCGGAGAGCCTGGCCGTACCGCCGGAGAGCTTGGCCGTATCGCTAGAGAGCCTGGCCGTATCGCCAGAGAGCCTGGCTGTATCGACGGAGAGCGGGGCGGCGTCGGAACTGGCGCTGCAGGAATTTGGCGCAGGAGCCGAAAGCATACAGGAGCCGGGAGAAAATGTGGGAACGGCCGGGGAAAAGGAAAGCGCCGGTCTGCCGGACGCAGGGCCGGAAGAGGATTCTGCCCCTCTGGTAGTGGTCGACGCAGGACATGGGGGGATCGACTGGGGCGCTTCCGCAGGAGACATCCACGAAAAGGATATCAATCTGGATATTGCCCTGCGGGTAAGGGATAAGCTGACGGAGCTGGGATATGAGGTATATCTGATCCGTACCGGCGATCTCTATCTGGAAAAGGAAGCGAGGGTGGCGCAGGCCAACCGGCTGCAGGCGGACGCCTATGTCAGCATCCACCAGAATCTTTATGAGGATCCGCAGATCTGCGGGCTGGAGACCTGGTATGACGGGTCGGACGCTTTCCGGGATTCCGAAAGGCTGGCCCGTCTGGTGCATAAATATGCGGCGCGCAGCACCGGCGCGCAGGTGCGGGAACTGCGGTCCGACGCGGATTTCTGCGTCACGGGAAAAACCCGGATGCCCGCCTGCCTGATCGAAACGGGATTTTTGTCCAATCCGGAAGAATGCGCCCTTCTGGTGACGCCAGAGTACCGGGACAGGCTGGCGGAAGGGATCGCCAAGGGGATCCGGCTCTTTTTTGAACCCCGTACCATGTATCTGACCTTTGACGACGGGCCGACGGCGGAAAATACCATGATGGTACTGGATGTTTTAAAGGAAAGGGGGATATGCGCCACTTTTTTTCTGGTAGGGGAAAATGTCCGGAAAAACCCGGAGGTGGCCCGGCGGATCGCGGCGGAAGGGCACACGATAGGCATACACTGCGACTGTCACAGCTATGACCTGCTTTATGAGAGCGCGGAAGGGTATCTGGAGGATTTTGAGCGGGCATGGCAGACCGTATACGAGGTAACCGGCGTAAAAGCGAAGCTGTTCAGGTTTCCGGGCGGCAGCATCAACGCTTATAACAAAGAGGTATACGGGGAGATCCGGGAGAAAATGGAGGAAAGAGGATTCGTATTTTTCGATTGGAACGCCAGCTTTGGGGATGCGGTGAAGGATCCCCAGAGAGAAACGCTGATCCAAAACGCCGTAGAATCCACGCTGGATCGAAAAAAGGTGGTGATGCTGGCCCACGATACGGTACGACAGACGGCGCTGTGCCTGGACGAGCTGCTGGATCAACTGCCGGAGTATGAGATGAAGCCGCTGACGGAGTATGTGAAACCGATCGTTTTTGAAAACCATGAAACCGCCGGTTGAACAGTTTGCAAATATTTGGGAAAAAGTATTTGGGTATTGTCTCCCGATATGATATACTAAAATAAGCAGGAACGCAGGG
>CANQFM010000011.1 GCA_947598825.1 uncultured Eisenbergiella sp.
GATGATAGATACACATACTGTGCCGGCAACTACAGGTTGCAGAAAAGAACTTTGAAATTGGTGGTAAGAACGATTACGATTTTGTACAATAAAATCAACGGGACGGAGGTGAATCTTTATGAAGTTATCTGAAAAAATAATAGAATTGCGGAAGGCAAATGGAATGACGCAGGAAGATCTTGCATCAAAATGTAACGTAAGCAGGCAATCCATATCCAAATGGGAAGCCGATATTTCGTTGCCGGAAACAGAAAAGCTGTTAACATTGGGAGAACTTTTTTCTGTTTCTATGGATGTGTTATTAAAGGATGAATTAACATTAAGTGAAGTTAAGGAAGTCCCTGGTTGCGGAAATAACGCTATTCAAGGGAAAAAACAGGATATAATATATGAAGGGGTGCTGATTAAAGAGAGTGTAGCAGATGATACCATCATTGATCTGCTGAATGTGCATAAGGTTGAATTGTGGAATACCGGTGGAAGGCCGAGGTATTGGACAGTATTGTTTTTTACCAGTGATAAAAAGGATTTTCCGGAGCAGGTATCCAGAGTAATGGGAGCTGATCCGGATAATGGCGGGAATTGGTTTACTGATTTTAAAGCGGGGAATGTGAAGTACATTGTTTTCAGAGATAAAATATTGAAATATCAGATCGGAAATCAGGCAGAAAAAGATTTGGTATGCGAAGAATGCCGGAAAATGGGGATTTCCGATGGAGAAATGAATTGGTCAGAATAGGAGGAGCAAAGATGAGAGTATTCCTAACATCAGCGGGTTTGGAAACAGAAGAAATCAAAGAATGTTTTTTGAAAATGCTTGGGGGGAACGTGTCCAAGGCAAAGGCACTATTCATCCCGACAGCCGCCATTGATGCGGAAGCGATAGAGGTTCTGCCAAAATGTATGCATGATCTGTTAAAATGCGGTATTCAAGGCAGAAATATAAAAGTTTTTGATCTGCATACGGGCATGGATCTGGAGGAACTGCGGCAATACGATGTGGTATATATATGTGGGGGCAACACATCCTATCTGCTTGAAAGGATAAACGCGACCGGGTTTCATACGACCCTGATGGACTATATCCGCGCGAACGGAATGGTAATCGGCGTGAGCGCGGGAAGCCTGATCTTCGCTAATAATTTAGCAGGGAATATGGGGCTGATCGATACAAGACTGGATGTGCATTGTCCAGAGGGAGAGACCAAGGGAAAGGTAGCATACCCGCGAAAGGATTCTATCAGATTAACCAATACCTGCGCCCTTGTCATACGGGGGCTGCCGGATGGATTGGAAATCATTGGCGGATAAGAAGGTAGATCTCGGAGATGGCAGGCAATAAAAATAAAACTGGACACGATAAGATCATGTGATTCGGAACAAAATGGAGATTACCATGGAAATATCATACAGAGCGGCAGTCATGGATGATTTAGACGACGTTTTTCGGTTGGTTGAATCCGCTGTAAAACAAATGGAGCAGGAGAAAATTTTTCAATGGGATAGTATTTACCCTGCGAAGGAAGATTTCAGAGATGACATTAAAAGAAAATCACTGTATATAGGCGCTATCCATGATAAAATAGTGGTTGTCTATGCCTTAAATGAACAATGCGACGAACAATACAAAAACGGGAAATGGCAATATACAGGTGGGAATTATAAGGTGATCCACAGGCTGTGCGTTTCTCCGGATTGCCAAAATAAAGGCATTGCGCGTAGGACGCTGATACATATTGAAAAGGAACTAAAGTCTCTCGGCGTCAAAGCAATACGGCTTGACGTATTCTGCGAGAATCCCTATGCGTTGAAATTATACGCGCATAATGGCTATCAAAAAACCGGTGTCGCTTGTTGGAGAAAAGGCAACTTCCTTTTAATGGAAAAGCAGATAACGGAGATGCCGTTCGAAATATCAGGGTGATGTTATGAAAGCAATATTGACGAGTAGTCTTGGCGGGTATTCCAAAATAAACGGGGTCAGGATACCGGAGCCTTTCCCCCAAACGAATGGGCTGCTGGATAGGCTGAAAGCGATCTGGCCGGAGAACGCCAGCGTGCTGTTTATTTGTGCAGACCCGGATGCATATGAGAAAAACGATAATATTTGTGCCTGCTTTAAGGAGTCCTTTCCTATGAGCGGGCTTAGCGTTTCCCATATCGGCATATGCGATGACAGAAACCCGGAAGCCATCGATGATCTGGGAAAAATCGACGTGCTGATCTTTACGGGCGGCCATGTGCCTACGCAAAACAAATTTATGAAAAGGCTCCGGTTAAAAGAGCATTTATCGGACTACAACGGAATTATCATCGCATGGAGCGCCGGTTCTATGAACTGCGCGGGTGTAGTCTATGCCGGCCCGGAATTGGAGGGCGAGGCTGTGGACCCGCTTTATGAGCGTTGGATCACCGGTCTTGGAATAACAGACATAAATATTCTTCCGCATATGCAAAGCCTCAAAGACGCTTACTTAGACGGTATGCGTGTGATCGAGGACATCACCTATGCTGATAGCGTTGGACATGAGATCGTTGCTTTGAATAATGGAAGTTACATCATGGTCGATGACGGGAAAACAACCTTATACGGAGAGGCGTATGTCATTAAGGACGGGCAGCAAACGCAGATCTGTAAGGACGGCCGATCCATTTCCCTGTAAAAGGAGTTTTCGTCATGTATCACGGGGATGATTTTATGGGGTGGCTGAGGTTTGGATTATTTTAGGACAATATGGAGAAGGGATCAAGACACATGGAAGGGCAGTGTTTAACGGAGGGGCAAAATGCTGGATTTTGAAAATCTTGAGAAGTACAGGGAGAACAATCGCATAGAGGCAAAGAGGGCGTTGGGAGGTCTGCCACATAGTATTTGGGAAACGTATTCGGCATTTGCCAATACGCTTGGTGGGATTTTGCTCCTTGGTGTGGAGGAACACGAAGATAAATCCTTACATCCTGTTAATCTTCCAGATCCGGAAAAGCTGGTAAGGGAATTTTGGGATATCGTAAATAATCCGAACAAGGTTAGTGTCAATATTCTGGCATCAGAAGATGTAGCGATACGTCAGATAGACGGAAAAAATATTATTGTGATCACCGTGCCACGCGCACAGCGGAATGACCGCCCGGTTTATGTAGAAGGGAATCCCATGACTGGCACCTATCGCAGAAATGGTGAGGGTGATTATCACTGTACAAAAGAGGAAGTGTTTGCCATGACACGGGACGCTTCGGTCAAGACGCAGGATATGCAGATACTCGAAGAAATGGATACGGATGTATTTTGTCTTGAGAGCGTACACAGTTATCGCATGCGGATGAAATATGCTAGGCCGGGGCATGTATGGGAGGATCTGAACGATTCGGATTTCCTTTTTCGGCTTGGAGCAGTCGGCAGGGGAGCAGACGGCAGATTTCATCCGACAGCGGCCGGTCTTTTGATGTTCGGATATGAATATGAAATTACACGGGAATATCCGATGTATTTCCTTGATTATCAGGAGAAGATGGAGGATAATGTGCGCTGGACGGATCGAATTGTTTCTTCCTCCGGTGATTGGAGCGGAAATGTGTATGATTTTTATTTTCGTGTATACAACAGACTCTCTCAGGATATAAAGGTTCCTTTTCGCGTCAAGGAGGGAAGGCGGATAGATGATACGCCGGTGCATACCGCTTTGCGTGAAGCGCTTGCAAACTGTCTTGTCAATGCCGATTATTACGGGCGTCAGGGACTTGTTATTATCAAGAAACATGATCGGATTACGTTTTCCAATCCTGGGGCATTTCGGATTGAAATAGATGTGGCAAAAAGCGGTGGCATTTCTGATCCGAGGAACAGCGCACTGCTTAAAATGTTTAATTTAATTGATATTGGGGAACGTGCGGGAAGCGGCATTCCGAATATATACTATGTATGGAAAAATCAGGGCTGGAAGGAACCGATTATTATAGAAGGATTTGAGCCGGAACGCATTACGCTGGATCTTTCAATTGGAAAAATCGGCGATAAAAAATCGGCGATAAAAATCGGCGATAAAAAATCGGCGATAAAAGACCCTATAAAAATGCAGATTGTGGAATTTCTCACAGATCATACAGTGGGTAAAACGTCAGAGATTGCAGAATATATTGGTTTGAAGCCATCTCGAACCCGCGATTATCTGAAAGAATTGATTTCAGAAAATACTGTGACTGCTGAAGGAGCAAACCGCAATCGAATTTATCGGCTGAAAGCATAGGATTCTTTTTCTCACCTGATAAATGGGAGATCCCGTTGCAAATGTTTATATTATGGGATATATCCGGGAGGAATATCAAAGCCAGATGCGTGCAGATATGAGGAACAACAGTCAAATAGAAACGGTTCTTGGTTATTGGAATTTGGATAATCCGCAAATATGCGAGCAGTTTCATGAAGAATCTGACAGGTTGATTTTTAAAATCAGCGCGGCTTCGCGGGATTATCTTCTGAAAGGTATTCCATGTGGAGTTTCCGAGGCTACTATAAAGAGTAATGTCCGGGCGCATTTGTTTCTGGGAAACGAAAATGGTATGGCTCCCAAGCTTTATCCGACAAAGACCGGAGCGTACTATGGCAGTGACCAAAACCATTGGTTTTATCTCATGGAATTTATTGAGGGAAGGAAAATGGAGGAAACTCCGGATGATGAGTACAGGCTCGGTCAGGCGGCAAGAAAACTGCACGATCTGCGGGGATACGATGTGAGATCTCCTTTTAAACAGAATAAAGACCGTTTTTACGATTGGTTTAGGGAGCGCAGCTTTGTAAAAGAATTTGATGCCATTCTGGACGCGCTTCCTGATTTTGCATCATTAGACCAGTGCTTTGTTCACACAGATATTGGCCCGCATAATGCAATTCTACGGGAAAATGGTGAGATCGTGTTCATTGACCTGGACGACGCGGGGATTGGAAGTCGATATTTGGATCTTGGCTGGCCGTTTATTATGCAGTTTGTCGATTTCGATCATGACACGGAAGAAATGCGCTATCGGTTTGATTTGGCGCAAAGCTTCCTGAGAGGGTATTATGCTGATGAAATAATTTCAAGAGAGGAGTATGACTTATTGTTTCAAGGGGCCATCCAGATGCATATCTCATATATGCAAGTCTATGGGCCTTATGCGGTAGATTCGCTTTGGAAGATTTTGCTGTTTGGCATTGCGCAGAAGGAACCGCTGTGGGAAATGATTCAGGAAAATAACGGTTTCCTAAATGCGTCGTCTGTCCGGTGAATCATTCCCGCCTTATCTTCCTTTTACCTGTGCCCTTTTGTAAACCGCCATGCCTGCCCCTGCGATCACTCCGCACAGGATCGCGTAAAGTATGGGTACTGACTGCCAGGGGGTGAGGTGGACGCCGAAGATCGGCAGGGTATAGCTGTCGAAAATATTCCACGGCGAGACAAAGCCGAAGGGCAGCCAGTTCCAGATCTGCGCGGCGATACGGTACTGCGCGGGAATTGAGACGAACATCGGCAGTATGAAAAGCGCGGTCATGACGGCGATCACCGCGACTCCGTTTTTGAAGACTTCGGACAGTACTGCGCAGAGAACGCCCGTCACGATCGCCGCCGCAAGAAGGCTTACAAACATGATCGCCACCGCCTCGGCGCAGGTGATGGGGTCGGAGCAGTGAGAATAAATCAACTGGAATGACGCGTCCGGGTCGTCCGCGCCGTAGAAGATAAGGACAGTCAGGAGTACTGCCGCAAAAAACAGGGTCGCAGCGGCGGCGGAAAAGGCTGTCGCGGCGGCAATTTTTGCAAGATACAGCCGCAATCTCCCGTTTTTGGCGCAGAGCAGGATGCTGTCGGTGTTTCGCTGATGCTCGCCCGAAAAGATCCCCGAAAGACATATCGAGATGATCATTAAAACCGCCAGCCCGACGGTCTGCAGGACGGACAGGATCTCGTTATAAGAATGGGTCTTGCGGTATGTGACCGGCGCTACGATTTTCTCCTCCTGCGCCCGCCAGAACTGCTTTTCGCCGTCGCTGAGACGCAGATTTTCCCAATCCTTTTCAAGATTCGCACGGCGGCTTTCGTAAACCTCCTTTTCGTTCGGCTCCCAGGAGTACATTACCTCCGAGGTCGGCAGGTTCAAGTAGCTGCGGATAATGTTAAAAATTTCGCTGTAAGGCCGCGCAAAGGTCTGATATTCCTCGGTAACGATATAGTGGCGGTCGGGGTCTTGCGGGATTTTTCTGTATGCGTCCACCGTCTCCTCGATAAGCGCCTGATCTATGATCCTTCCGTCAAGAGCTTCGGCATACGCCTTGTCTTTGAGATACATATTTAAATTTGAATCAAGCTTCACGCCGTCGACGTAATAATCCCCCTGAAACGGCACGGTAAGTGAAAAAACAATTGTCAGAATACAGAGCAGAGAGGAAATGAGGACTATTTTTTTGAGAAAGACCTTTTTACACTCATAAAGAAATATCGTCCCGAAATTATTCATAGTTTTCCTCCGCAATTTTATTAAGATAAAATTCTTCAAGATCTCCGTCATCTGAGGTCCATTTCCCCTGATAAACGAGCTGCCCCGCTCTCATGATCAGAACGTTGTCCGCGATATGCTCGATATCCGAGACGATATGCGTGGACAGAAGCACAATGCTGTCCTCGCCAAGCCGCTGAATGAGTTCGCGGAATTTAACGCGTTCCTTTGGGTCAAGCCCGGCTGTGGGCTCGTCTAAAACGAGCAGCTTCGGGTCGTTTAAAAGCGCCTGAGCGATGCCTAAGCGCTGCTTCATCCCGCCGGAGTAGGTCTTTATTTTTTTCTTTGCCACCTCCCGAAGCGCGGTCAGTTCCAAAAGCTCGTCGGTTTTGCGTTTGGCCTTCGGTTTTGAGATACCCTTCAGCGCCGCCAGATACATAAGGAAATCCTGCCCGGAAAATTCGGGATAATATCCGAAATCCTGCGGCAGATAGCCAAGAATTGCGCGGTATCCTTCCTCGCTTACGTCCATATCATCGAAGGAAACCGTCCCGCCTGTCGGCCTTAGGATCCCGCAGACCATTCGCATCAGCGTGGTTTTTCCGGCACCGTTAGCGCCCAAAAGACCGTATACCCCCTTTTGAAGCCTTAAAGATATTCTGTCGACCGCGATTTTATTTTTATACTGCTTTGAAAGCCTGTCGATCATAAGCTCCATGTCAGTTCCTCCGTCTGCTTTATCATTTTATAGCACTGGATTGCTGTGCCGACACACAAAACCGTCAACGCGGCGCTCCACCAGATGAAATTCCCGGCGATATAGAGGCAGGATAGTTCCTGTGAGAGTATCATATTCAGAACGCTGACCGCCGCCGCGATTCCGGCGCAGAAATAAAGGCTTTCTTTTCCGTGGATCTTCCTGACCGCTAAAAAGCCGGAATACGCGGTCAGAAGATAAGGGCAGAGAATATATACCCCGGTTCGGAAAATGTCCGCGCTCCTTTGCATGGCGATAAAGGGCGTGACTGCGCATATCAGGATCAGCGAAGCGCAGCCGGTTATTCCAAGCCGGGCCAGCACCGCGCTTTTTATCGAAAACCGCGTGGACATCTCAAGCTCCGCCATTTTATAAGCTTCCGCGCGTCCGCATTCGGTGATGATCCCAAGCGCCAAAAGCGGCATGAAAGCCGAAATGCACCAGAGCATGTCCCGGCCGATCCATTCGGAGCCGATCACCGTAAAGGCGAAGATCGTCCCCGAAAGCGCCCAGACCCATTTGCGGATATAGGCAATTTGGGTGCGGATAAATTCAAAATTCCCGATAGGCAGCTCACGAACGCCGCGCAAAAATGCCTTTTTCCCGACAGGCAAAGGGGCCGCAAAGCTATCTTTTAACGCCCGCCTTAATTTTTTGTTCATAAAAAATGATCTCCTCCGAGCTTTTCTTTGAGATTTTTTACCGCCTGCAGAACCCGGCGGTATACCGCAAATCTTGAAATTCCGTATAGCCTGCCGATCACTGCTATCGGCGCTTCGTTCACATAACGAAGCAAAAGCAGCTCCCGATCCGTTTCCTCAAGCTGCGATAAAGCAATTCTGACAGAAAGGTTTTCGACCATACTATCCTCGGAAAAGCTGTCCGCCGCTTCCTCGTCCAAAGCTTCTGTCTTTCGCCGCCGAAATTCGTCCACGCAAAGATTTCGGGCGATCGTATACAGGTAGCGCAAATTTTTTCCGGTATTTACGCAGCCGCTTTCAAGAAAACGAAGGAAAGCCTCCTGTGTAATATCCTCAGCCGTTTCCCGCCGCCGGACCTTGAAATAGCAGTAGCGGTATATTTTGTCATATTCTTCCTCTAAGTCCATAAGCGCAAAAACTTCCTTTCAGTATGTATAACGGATGGGGACGGTAAAATGTGCGGCTGATGATCATTTTTCGGCATTGGGAAACGCCGCGCAGGGAGCAAGATCAAAACCGCCCGCTCCGTAAGCGGTTTTCAGCCGTTGGAGCGGGCGGCTACATGCTGTCAAGCGTGTGATCCAGATTCTTTTTGATCGTGTAGATCGTTGCGCCATAGTAGCAGACGAGGATTGTAAGGATCAGTATGGCGGGGATCAATACCCCAAACCGGAACCCAACGCTGCTCATGTAAGCGAACACCTTATATCCGTACCGCACGATAAAGGAATAGATCAATAATAAGGCGATCAGAAACGCGGCGATACAGGGAGTGAAAAAGTAGAGAAGGCTTTGCCGGTTCACTATTTTTACAATATCGTCCCTGTCCGTTCCCAGTTGATACAGGATCTTATACTGTGTGTTCTGACTGACAGAATCCGTTGTGAGATGCAGCGCCAGTACGGTCATGCAAATGATAAAGAAAATAATGCCGGAGTAAATTCCAAGCAGCCGTACACTGGTTGCCGTTAAAGCGACGTCGTTGTTTTCCTGCGTCCGAAAACGGATAGGGTCTATAAAACTGATATAGTTTTTTTCGGATCGGTATTTTGCTTCATATCGGTCAAACAGATATTGATATTTGTCCTGGAAAGAAGCCTCGATCTCATCGCGGATGGTATTGCAGACAGCGTATGGGATCGGGCTTCCTGTATTTGCGTTGTAGCAGGTGCAGGCGAGGTGAAGGTTTTTGCACACGGCGTCCGGGAATACAAGGATAGACCTGTCCGCATGAAACAGGTATGTCCCCAGCGGGTCGTTGTAAATCTTTGTATCTGCCAGATGCAGAATTGTCCCATCCTCTAATCGGATCGTATGGTTATCCAGGCTGTCCAGGATTTTTTCTCTGTCCATTTCATAATCCAGGTGCATGAAAAATTCATCATCGGCCAGCGAAACCGGCTCCACCCCTGCCATTTGCCGCATATCGTTGTATTCGGAAATGCGCATGGCAAGTCTCGGAAGATCGCGCCAGTTTGTCCGCGTACTCACGGTGTTGAAATCTTTTTCCCATATAAAATAGCTGTGCTGGGATATTTCCTCCGATACCTCAATGCCGTGTTTACGCAGGATATTTCCTACGAAGGAATAGTCGATCTTCGGAATATCCTCCAGCCTGTCAATATACCGATAGGTATTGTAGATCATGACATCGTAAGGCATACGGTAGTCCAGGTAGCCCGTGGTGATCTCAGCGAACATAGGCAAAATCACAAACGCCACCAGAGAGATCGTAATTGCCAGTGTTGAAATGGAAAGGATCTTTGCGGTAGAAGATATTTTCTGGAAAAGATTGCCGAGCAGGACGGAATTGACACCGTGATTTTTCCACTTTTTCTGACGCCGGAGGATCGTTAATAGAAGCATGATCGCATGGTACAGGGAAAAAATGCCGACGATAGCGGCCGTAAACGTAACCGCCTGATAGCGGTTGCTGATCTCTTCCGGTATATTCCCGGAAAATATGCCGTTTGCGCCGGAAAATTCGCAGAGAGCCGCGCCGGCGATACAAAAGCACAGGACGGTGATCCCAAAATAAATGATATAGTGCCGTTTTTTAACAGTTTGCCCTTCGCCGATCTTCTTTTCGTTCAAAAGGTCGATCAGCTTTATCCGATAGATCCTGCGCGTATTCCATGCCCCTATGAGAAGAAACGCAGCGCAGAAGAACAGCAGCGTTATAAGCGCCGTGTCGGGGTAAAACCCAAACCGGAAAACAGCGGTTTTGGTGATCGTCCGCATGACAAAGGCTGTCATGATGCCGGACAGCAGCGTACCGGTGAAACAGCCTATCCCTATGGCCGCCATTCCAAAGAGGAAGGTTTCACCAAAAAAATGCTTTGCCACCGTCCGCTGCTCCATGCCAAGGATCATATAAATAGAAAATTCCCGGCTGCGCTGTTTCAGCATATAGTTGTTGATATATCGGATCAGCGCAAGAAAAATGACGGAGATCGCAAGCACGGCATATCGGATCGTGTTTTGAAACAGGGACAGAGAGTAATTTCCGTTCCCGCCCAGAATATCGTTGTAGCGGCTCGTCAGGGACAAAAAGGCAAAGAACAACGTACTGCTGATGACCAGCGTAAAAAAGTAAATACAGTAGTCCTGCAATGCTTTCCTGATATTATTTCGGAAAAGTTTAGCGTACATCGACCTGACCACCTCCCATCATGGTGAGGACATCCAGAATCTTTTCAAAGAAAACCCGCCGGGGATCGCTGCCTTTGAGAATTTCCGTGAAGATCGTACCGTCCCTCAGAAAGAGGATCCGGTTTGCATAGCTTGCGGAAAAAGCGTCATGGGTCACCATCAAAATGGTCGCGCCCAACTGCTCATTGATGCGCTGAATGGTAGACAGTAGCATTTGGGAGGAATGGCTGTCCAGTGAGCCGGTCGGTTCATCGGCCAGAATCAGTCGGGGCTGATTGACAATGGCTCTGGCGCAGGCACAGCGCTGTTTTTGTCCCCCGGAAACCTGATAGGGATATTTGTCCAGAATATCCGTGATATTGAGCGTTCCCGCTATTTTCGCTACTTTAGCGCCGATCTGTTCTACAGGGACCTGGTTGATCGTCAGGGCGAGCGCAATATTTTCCGAGATCGTCAGTGTATCCAGCAGATGGAAGTCCTGAAATACAAATCCCAGATTTTCCCGGCGGAACCGGGCCAGTTCCTTTTCCTTCAGTTCCGTCACATCGGTTCCGTCCAGATAAATGTGTCCCGCGCTGACCGTATCGATCGTGGAAATACAGTTGAGCAGGGTGGTCTTGCCGGAGCCGGATGCGCCCATGATGCCGACAAACTCCCCCTCACAGACGGAAAAGCTGATTTCGTTGAGGGCCTTTGTGAGATTGCCCTGATCGCCGTAATATTTCTGGATATGTTCCAAACGTAATAAGGATCTCATGCTTTGCGCTCCTGGGTGTAGTGATAGTTCCATTGTATCGGAAATCTGCGGATGTCTGTATCGGGTTTTCTTACGAAATTCTAACAAAAATGTAAGAAGTGCAGGGCGTCAGCTCTGCACTTGATGAATAAAGTCATTGATATGGAAAGAAAGCTTAAAAACCGTCCTGCCGTTTGAAGCTGCCGTCAATCCTATGTCCAGTTTGTCGCACAGCCGCTTACACAGGTATAGCCCCATACCGGTTGCGGCCTGCGAGGTGTTTCGGCCATTCTCTCCGGTGAAGCCCTTTTCAAATATGCGGGGCAGATCCCCCGCCCGGATTCCGATGCCGTTATCCGCGATACACAGAGTTATCCCGTTTCCCGTATGCTCTACATAAAACCATATTGTTGGGGACGGTGTACGGTACTTGACCGCATTGACGATCATCTGGTTTAAGATAAAACACAGCCATTTTTCATCGGAATAAACCGTATCGTCCGTTTCTGCCAGATCGATCTGAATATGATGCTGCAAAAGCAGATATTTGTTTTCCGCGATCGCCTGGTGGACAACGTCGAAAAGCCGGATTTCCCGCACCAGATAATCCTTTTCCGGATGCTCGCTTCTGGCATAGTACAACACCTGTTCCGTATAGCTGTTTATCTTTTCAAGCTCCGTCAGCAGGTCTTTGGAAAAATCCGACCTGTGGTTTTCACAGATCAGCTTCATGGCCGTAACAGGCGTTTTGATCTCATGTACCCATTGTTCGATAAATTCCCTGTATTCGGCCTGCTCATGTTTTATCGCGCTTACCTGTTCCAGCATGGATTTCCCTGCCAGTCTCAGGAGCTGATAGTATACCTGGTCGTCAGCCCGGACAGGGCGCTCCATCATTTCAGGGAGCAGATACCGTTCTTCAAGCTGTCCGGCCAAAGCCAGCAGTTTATCCATTTGCGCTTTTCTGGTGAAGTAAGTTGTCAAAAGGGAAACGGTAAGGACAGTTCCCCAAACGGCCAGGATCAGGATAATGCTGTCGGCGTTTTCCCCGTTGAATCGAAGGAAAAGCGCCAGGGCCGCCATGCCGCACCCGTGCAGGAAAAGAAGCAGGGCTTTTTGTTTCCAGTATAATTTGCCGTTCATATCATATACCCCTGCCGATGCTTCGTCTTGATAAAGTCAGTCAGGCCGATGCCCGCCATTTTCTCCCGGATGCGGTTGACGTTTACGCTCAGAGCATTGTCGTCCACATAGAGCCGGTTATCCCACAGAAAATCGATCAGATCGCTCCGGGAACAGATCCTACCGGCGTTTTTGTAGAGATAATACAATATTTTAAGTTCATTTTTTGTAAGGTCGACCTGCTGTCCGTCAAATTCGAGGCTGCCGTTTTCCAGGTGCAGAAGCGTCCCCCGGTACGATATGACTTCCCGTCCCTCTGTCGGGTATGCCCGTTTCAGAAGCGAAGCGATCTTTGCCAGCAGGATAGCGGTGTTGTAAGGCTTCGTGATATAGGCGTCCCCGCCCAGCATGATGCTGTTCAGCTCGTCCATATCCGTATTACAGCTCGTCACAAAGACGATGGGAACATTGGAAAAAGTACGGATCCGGGAGCATAGAGAAAAGCCGTTTTCCCCGGGCAGCTTTACATCCAGTAAAATCAGTTGCGGGGCTTCTTTTTTAATCTCCTCGACCGTCCTGCCGAAATCGGAAACGGTAACTGCGTCATAGCCGCTGCCGCAGAGCATATTTTTTAACTCGGAACGTATCAGTGGGTCGTCCTCGATTATCATAATTTTATAGACCGCCATTTTTCAATCCCCGATCCTGTGTCAGAAAATATTTCGCTTTGCTGGAAGTTCGATTTCTATTATATCGAACCTCGGTGTAATTGCCAACAGGCGTTTAAAAAAGAAAGAGGGGATCGCCGTCTGAAAGGGCGCGAAATTTTTGACAGGGAGAGGGAAAGGGAGTATATTGAAAAGAGGGTAAAAACCGTTCCCGAAGTTTCTTTTCTGACGAAAGAAGGCGGATTATGCGCGGTTCAAAGAAAATCGATATGACGCAGGGGCCGATCATGAAGCTGGTCATCCTGTTTTCCCTTCCGATCTGCATCGGCAATATCCTGCAGCAGTTGTATAACACGGTGGATACGCTGATCATCGGCAATTTCTGCGGCCCCATATCCCTGGCTGCCGTCGGGACCAGCGGCCAGCCGGTGGAATTTCTGCTCTGTATTTTCCTGGGGCTGGGAACCGGCGTTTCGATCCTGGTGTCCCAGTATGTGGGCCGGGGCAACCGGGAAGCCGTGAATAAGACCGTGAGTACGGCCACGGCCTTTCTGTTTCTCTGCGCCGTTCCCCTTTCCGTGCTGGGGCTGTTTCTGGGGCCTCTGCTCTTGAAGATCATGCAGTGTCCGCAGGATACCTGGGATTACGCGGTATCCTATATCCGGATCATATTTCTGGGTACGCTGGGCAACATGGGCTATAACATGAACGCAGGCATCCTGAGGGGGATCGGGGACAGCCAGGCTTCCCTGCTGTTTCTGCTGATCTCCTGTGTCGTCAATATCGTGCTGGATCTGCTGTTTGTGGCCGTTTTTGGAATGGACGTAACGGGCGCTGCCCTGGCTACCGCCATCGCCATGTTCGCGTCCTGGCTGTTTTCCATCGTTTATATCCGGAAGAAATATCCGGAGCTGGAACTGCCCATCCTGCCCCGTAAGCCGGACAGGTTCATTCTTTCCAGGATCATTTCCGTGGGACTGCCGCTGGGGCTGAACAATTCCATTTATTCGATCGGGCATATCCTGCTGCAGTCTTTGATCAACACCCAGGGGGCTATTTTTATGGCCGGATGTTCGGTAGCCACCAAGCTGACGGGGCTTGCCAACGTGGCCATCAGCTCTTTTTCCTCGGCGGCCACGACATTCGCGGGGCAGAACCTGGGAGCGGAGCATTACCGCCGCCTGCAGAAAGGCGCCCGGCAGATCCCGCTTTGCTCCGGGCTGATCACAGGCGCGGCGGGGCTTATGATGACGCTGTTTTCCCCGGTGCTTCTGGGTTTCTTTACGAAAGATCCCCAGGTGCTGGAGATGGCGGTGCATTACACCCGCGTGGTGCTGCCGTTCACCTGGCCCTTTGCCGTCTTTAACGCGATGATCTGTTTTGTCAACGGGATCGGCGAAGTTCGTTATCCGACGGTCATCAATATCCTGATGCTCTGGGTCGTCCGTATCCCAAGCGCCTATCTGACGGCGTATTTTATCGGAGGGCAGTATCTTATGGTCTGTTTCCCCATCAGCTTTACTTTCGGCATGTGCGCCATGGCCGCCTATTTCCTGACGAAGAAATGGAGGGGGATCCGGGAGCTGGCGCAAAAGGAGGAAGGGACTTCCTAATTTAACCGTCGGCCGGAATGTAACGGTTGTAGATCTCCACATGATCGTAAATGCATCGCCAACTGCTCGTGGAGTTCGCCGTAACGCAGATATAGGGCGTTTGGCTGTCGGCCTCCTCATAGCTGACCGCGCAGTTGCCGGACTGTACGACATAGCCTGTTTTTCCGCCTACGACCGTGCCTCCCGTTTCCTTATCTTCGATCCTCCGTAAGAACCAGTTGGAGATTTCGATCCCGTCGGGATGCTCCGGCGTGGCCGAAGTCGTATAGGTATGCGCGGAAAGAACCTCCCGGCACCATTTGTCCTGCATCGCGGCGCTCATGATCACGGCCATATCGTAAACGGTGCAATAGTGCTGCTCGTCATAGAGCCCCACGCAATTGGTAAAATGCGTGCTTGCCGAGATCCCAAGCTCCTGTGCTTTTTCGTTCATCCGATCCACAAACGCTTCCTGCGAACCGGCCGCATAAACGGCAAGCCCCAGGGCGGCGTCGGCGCCGGAGGGAAGGATCGCTCCGTAGAACAGATCCTTTACGGTAACAGTCTCTTCTGCCTGAAAGCCGACGCTGCTGCAGTCGTTGGCATAGGCGTAATCCGTGATCTCCTGCGTTATAGAAAACGTATCCTCCCGTTTTTCTTCGGGGATCATTTCTGATGCCACCAGGACGGTCATTACCTTTGTCATGGAGGCCGGCGAGATCCTGTCGTAAGCCCCTTTTTCTGCGACGACCGTGCCCGCTTCTGCGTTCACCAGGATCGCGTGGGCACTGATCACATCATCGCTGGCGATCTTCTGGGTGTCCGCGGTGGATGCAAACCGGTATTCCAGGGGTGGCGATAAATCCGTCTCTTTTTCCGTTTCCGGGGGTTGCGTTTCTAAAGTTTCCGGCGTTTCCGGGAGCTTCCCTTCCGTTTCGGCCATTTGCAGGTCCTGCCCTGCCGCCAGCTTTTCCCCTTCCGTTTCCGAGGCCGTTTTTTTCCCGGCCGCTTTCAGGCAGAATACGGTCACAAGGCAGACCGCGCCCAGGCCCAGGAGCAGCATTGTCAGTCTACGCCGTTTTTGCCTGCGGCGCTTTTCCTGCATCCAGCGCTTTCTTCTTTGTTCCCTGCGCGCAAGGTATTCCCGTTCCTGGTCAAAATCAAGTCCTCTTTCAAAATCCGGTTCCATTGGTTCCTCCATGGCGGCCCTGTCAGGGGATCTCGTCTGTAGAGAGATCCGTAGGCGACAGGGGAAACGGTTGTCTGTGCTCCTGGTCAAAAGCCGCGCAGCGCAGAAAAAAGAAGGCTGCCGCCCAGTCGTTTGGCTGGCGCGACAGCCCTTTTCATTTTGTCTTGCATCCGGCGCAGGCGTATGTTATTCGATGGAGATATACTTCTTCGTCTCGACCTGCTCCTGAGCGTCCTTCTTCGGAACGGTCAGCTTCAGGATACCATGCTTGAACGCGGCTTTGATCTCCTCCTGCGTAACGTCCTCGCCTACAAAGAAGGTACGCTCACAGGAACCGGTGTAGCGTTCCCTGCGCAGATAACGGCCGGTGGACTTCTCCTGTTCGTCCTCGTCCAGCCCCTTGACGGCGCTGACGGTCAAATAACCGTTCTCCAGAGAGATCTGGATCTCTTCCTTTTTAAAGCCCGGAAGATCCATTTCCAGCTCGTAGCTGTTATCGGTTTCCCTCACGTCGGTTTTCATGAGGTTCCTGGCGTGATGGCCGTACAGCTTTTTCTCCATCTTCTTCATATCGTCGTCGTAGAACGGGAACCCCTTTGTAAAATCATCGAACAGATCCTCTCCAAAAATGCTGGGTACTAACATAAGTCATTCCTCCTTTTTAAAATGCTATGTTGGTAAAACCTTTTTTCTTTCCTTTGTTCTATCTGCACTATAGCACCGTTATTAGCACTCGTCAATAGAGAGTGCTAATAATTCACAAAATCTTCACATTTAAGGAAACGGGAGAGATTTCCAAAGTTTACAGAAGGGCGGACTGGCGCTATAATAGAGGTGTTGTCCGTTAGACCGGGCAGAGCAGATCTTTATGACAGAGGAAGTGACCGCGCATGAGCGCAGAGCAACAGAATAACCGGGAGATTTTCGAAGAATTTCCCATCGCAAAGGCCGTGCGCACGATGGCGGTGCCCACGGTGATCAGCCAGTTGATCGTATTGATCTATAATATGGCGGACACTTTTTTCGTGGGGCGCACCAATAATCCCTATATGGTGGCGGGGGCTTCCCTGATCCTGCCAATCTTCAATATTTCCCTGTCCCTGTCGGGACTGGCCGGCGTGGGCGGCGGCGCGCTGATCTCCCGCCTGTTGGGGGAAAAGCGGCCGGAGGAGGCGAGGAAGGTCTACAGTTTCAGCGTCTGGCTGTGCGTTTTTGCCTCGGCCCTGTTTTCTGCAGGCGTACTGCTTTTCATGAAGCCGCTGATGGCGGCCCTGGGAGCGGGAGAGGAAACCTACGGCTACGCCAGCGGCTATGCGTTTTTCGTGATCGTCTGCGGCGGCATCCCCACCGTATTGTCCAATACCCTGGCGGCGCTTTTAAGAAGCGTAGGAGAATCGAAAAAGGCGGGAATCGGGATCACCATGGGAGGCCTGATCAATATCGCCCTGGACCCGCTCTTTATGTTCGTGTTGCTTCCGGACGGCATGGAGATCCTGGGAGCCGGGGCGGCCACCTGTCTTTCCAACTGTATCGCCTGTACCTATTTTATTCTTGTGATCCTGAGAATGAGGGATGGCGGTTCTGTGCTGCGCCTTTGTTCTCCTTTCCGGTTCCCTGGCAGCAGGAGCGTTTTCGGCATTTTTGCCGTGGGGCTGCCTTCCGCCATCGCCACCTTTTTATTCGATATGGATTATATCGTCATCGACCGGCTGATGTCCGGATACCATGATATCGCTCTGGCGGCGGTGGGGATCGTGCTGAAAGCCGAACGACTGCCCCTGAATGTCGGCGTGGGCATCTGTCAGGGGATGATGCCCCTGGTGGCGTACAACTATTCCGCCCGCAATTACCCGCGCATGAATGGGATCAAACGCTATTCCCTGAGGCTGGGACTGATCTGCGCGGCGGTCAGCATCGCCCTCTATGAGCTTCTGGCGGGTCGGATCATGCGCCTGTTTATC
Source organism: uncultured Eisenbergiella sp. (assembly GCA_947598825.1). GTDB lineage: Bacteria > Bacillota > Clostridia > Lachnospirales > Lachnospiraceae > Gallintestinimicrobium. Next base: position 17,847 of record CANQFM010000011.1, read on the forward strand.
GGGGACGCTCAGACGGTGCTTCTGGGGACGGGCTTTCTGCGGATCCGCGTCCTGGCCACGCCGCTGATGTTTCTCAGCTTCTTTCACGTTTATCTGTTCAACGGGTTCGGAAAAGGCGGCTACGCGCTGTTTCTCGGCGTGACGCGGTGGCTGGTGTTCAATATCCCCATGCTGTTTTTGCTCAACCGGCTGTTTGGCATGTACGGCATCGTCTGGGCCCAGTCGGCGGCGGACATACTCACGGTGGCGTTGTCGCTGGCGGTGTACTGGCGCTATGAGAGGCGGACGCTGCGCCCCTCGGGCGGGGATCCCTCCGCAGATACATGATTGCGTTAACAGGTTGAATTTTTAAATCAAAAAAGTTATAATTAGAAAAATACATACGGAATGGGGTGGAAAAACGAGTTGTATCTGATACGGAACGCGCAGATCTATGGGCCTTCGCCCATGGGAAAGGGCGACGTACTCGTCGGCGGCGGCAGAATCCTGAAGGTGGGAAAGGGCCTGCCCGCGCAGGAGGCCTATGATGTGGAGGTGATCGACGGAACCGGCAAGGTCCTCATGCCCGGCCTGATCGATCCCCATGTCCATATTGTCGGCGGCGGCGGGGAAGGCGGCGCCAAAAGCAGGACGCCGGAGATCATGCTGACCGACATTATCAGCGGCGGCGTTACGACCGTGGTGGGCACGCTGGGCACCGACGGCTGCACCAGAACCATGACCAATCTTCTGGCCAAGGCAAAGGGGCTGGAGGAAGAGGGGATCACGACCTATGTTTATACCGGTTCTTACCGGGTGCCCGTCCGGACGCTGACTGGCAGCATCCAGGACGATATCATTCTGCTGGACCGGGTGATCGGCACCGGGGAGATCGCGATTTCCGATCACCGTTCCTCGCAGCCGACCAGGGAAGAGTTCGCCCGGATCGTGGCGGATACCAGAGTGGGAGGGATCCTGTCGGCCAAAGCCGGCCTGGTGAACATCCATATGGGGGACGGGGCGGAAAAGCTGGAGTTTCTGCGGTATGTGCTTACGCATACGCAGATCCCGCCGGAAAATATGCTGCCGACTCATATCAACCGCAGCACCGCGCTGATGAAGGACGGTATCGATTATGCCAGGACGATGGGAGGCTATATCGACTTGACGACCAGTTCCGATCCGGATTTCCTGGAGCCGGACGAGGTGAAGGCCAGTACGGGGCTGAAAATGGCGTTGGACGCCGGCGTTCCGATAGAAAAGATCACTTTTTCTTCGGACGGGCAGGGCAGTCTCCCTATTTTCAACGCAAAGGGCGAGTTCGTGGGCCTTGGCGTCGGCAAGGTTGCCTCTATGTACCGGGAGTTTAAGGACGCCGTTTTAAAGGATGGCGTGGCGCTGGAGGATGCGCTGATGCCGGTCACAGCCAATCCCGCCAGGCTTTTGAAGCTGGCCCGGAAGGGAAGGATCGCCGAAGGCGCAGACGCGGATCTGGTGCTGGCACAAGAGGGCACCCTGGAGCTTCGGACGGTCATGGCAAAGGGCGTCCTGATGATCCGCGACAATGAGATCCTTGTAAAAGGAACATTTGAATGAGGGGAGAAAGACAATGGAGAAAAAGAAATTTCAGATTCCGCACACTTATGTGATCATCTTCGGGGTGATCCTGTTTGCGGCGCTTTTGACGGTTTTCGTCCCGCTGGGGAAGTATGAGACGACAGAGGTGACATACACGGTCAACGGCTCCGAGAGTACCAGGACCGTTATCGATCCCGACAGCTTCCAGTATGTGCTGGATGAAAACGGCAACAAGGTGACGAGGGTCGCGCCGTTATTCGGAACGGAGGATTTTGGCGGCCAGGGCATTTTGAACTATGTATTTGAAGGCATGACCGTGGGCGATAAATGGGGTACTGCGGTCGGCATCATCGCTTTCATTCTGGTGGTAGGAGGCGCTTTCGGCATCGTCCTGCGGACGGGGGCCATCGATGCGGGCATTATGCGCATCATCACGATCTTAAACGGTAAGGAGATCCTGCTGATCCCGATTCTGACCATCCTCTTTTCCCTGGGCGGCGCGGTGTTCGGCATGGGCGAGGAAGCCATTCCCTTTGTCATGATCCTGGTTCCCATGTTCATTGCCATGGGTTATGACGCTATCGTGGGCATTATGTGTTCCTATGTGGCGACGCAGATCGGCTTTGGCACTTCCTGGCAGAATCCCTTCGGCCTGGCTGTGGCGCAGGGTATCGCGGGCGTCCCGGTCATGTCGGGAGCGTGGTTCCGTATTCCGCTGTGGATCTTCTTTACCGGTCTGACGATCGTCTTCACCATGCGTTACGCCAAAAAGATCAAAAAGAATCCCCGGCTTTCGGTAGCCTATGAGTCCGATATGGCGTACCGGAACGAGTTTTCCGACGACAGCAAAAAGGAGCTTCCCTTTACGCTGGGGCATAAGCTGGTCATCGTGACCATCGCGCTGACCATCGTCTGGACGATCTGGGGCGTTGTGGTCAAGGGGTATTACATCCCGGAGATCGCTTCCCAGTTCTTTGTCATGGGCCTGGTATCCGGCATCATCGGCGTCGTTTTCAAATTAAACGGCATGAAAGTAAACGACATCGCCAAGTCCTTTGATAAAGGCGCGGCGGATCTTCTGGGCGCAGCGCTGTGCGTCGGTATGGCTCAGGGCATCATCATCATTCTGGGAGGCACCAGCGCTACTGACGGGACGGTGTTAAATACCATCCTTTACAGCATCAGCAACGCCATGAAGAGCCTGCCGCCTGTGCTTTCCGCCTGGTTTATGTATGTGTTCCAGTCGGTATTCAACTTCTTTGTGGTTTCCGGTTCCGGCCAGGCCGCGCTGACCATGCCGATCATGGCGCCCCTGTCCGACCTGGTGGGCGTACAGCGCCAGGTGGCCGTGCTGGCCTATCAGTTAGGCGATGCGTTCACCAATTTCATTGTTCCCACTTCCGGATGCCTGTTGGGCGCCCTGGCGGCGGCCAGGCTGGACTGGGGCAACTGGGCGAAATTCCAGATCAAGTTCCAGGGGTTATTGGTGCTGTTTGCCAGCATCGCGGTGATCCTGGCGGTCATGATCGGATTTTCATAAGGCTTTATAAGGCAGTAGAGAATGTAGAGAATGGCGCAGCCCGTGTTCGGGACTGCGCCATTTTTTTGGGACACACCGCCTCTGCGAAGGATTTATCGAGAATCTATTGTTTTCTGATTAACGAAAACGCTAAGACTATATAATAGTCCCTGGTTTCGCTTCGTCGAGGATCGGGACGACGCTTCCGCCGTTGGGGATCACATAGACCCGTTTCCCGGTAAAATCCATTCCTTCCAGAAGAGCCTGGGGGCTGGTCACGGCCTCCATACCCATGGGACGCGCCGTGCTGTTGTCAATGGTGGTCAGGATCCTGCATTTTGCTTTCCGCAGGGTTTCCACGGTCAGATAAAAGATGAATCCACCTATTGTAAAATCCGCCCGCAGGGCGCTGTCCAGGACGCCCTGTTTCAGCGGCTCCAGCCAGGCGGTATAATCCGGAGCGCCGCAGCCCTCCGGGCACTTGCACAGCCAGAGCATTTCCCCGCCCTCCCGGACGGCGCGCATACCGTTTAACATGCCTTTACAGCCCTGATAGAGATTCATATCCTTGGGTGCGCCGCCGCTGGAAACGATCACCACGTCCGCTTCATAGCGGATTTTCTTTTCATAGCATTTCCGCTGATATTCGCAGCTTGCCGTCCAGGCCTCGTGCAGTTTCCCGCCGAACAGCCCGCTGTGCTTTCCGCTGGCGGTTACGACGATGTTGAGGCTGAAAGCGACGTCCAATAGCGCCGCCGCCTCGTCCATATCCTCATGGATGGGGTTTTCTCCAAGCAGGCCGCAGCCCACGCGGGCGTCGCTGTGGGGCCTTGCAGGATCCAGAGCCCGGCAGTGGTTTTCCCGTATGGTTTCCCGGCTGCTGATGCCGGGCAGGATGTTCTTCCTGCCGCCGCCAAAGCCGGCCATCATGTGATGGACGGTGCCGCCCACCACGATGACCTTCCGGCCGATCGCCAGCGGATTGACCTCCACATGAGTCCCTCGGCTGGTGACACCGATAGGGACGCAGGGCGCGTCGCAGTCGTGATCGACGACCTGGCATGCGTGATACAGATAGGGGCCTGCGATGATCTCCTTTTCCTTTTCGGTAGATTTCCGGTGGGTGCCCAGCGCGATCAGCACCGTGATATTAGACAGGGGAACGCCGATCTTTTCATGCAGATAGTGCCCCAACAGGGTCAGGATATCCCCCTGATGCATCCAGCTTCTGGTGATATCCGAGACGACGATGGTCACCGGGTCGGACGGACCGATCAGCTCCTTTAACGGCGGGGAGGCAATGGCTTTTTCCTCTACGGCCGCCCGCAGGGCTTCCGCCAGATCCGGGATCTCGTACATTTCTTCCGGATTGATCTCTTCTACGGAAGCGGCGCCGCAGATCGGCAGCTCCACCGTTTCGGTTCCATACTTCAATTTTGCGATGTAATCCATAGCGGTCCCTTCTTTCTCAATACGTTACAGAAAAACAGCGGAAAACGCGACGAGGGCGAGCAGCAGAACAAAAACCAGAAGATCGCTGCCTGTAAAGGGATATTCCTTATAGCCGCTCTGCCGGCTGCGCAGGTGAAAGCCCCGCATTTCCGCGGAGATGGCGCTGCTGTTGACTTTTTCCAGGCTGGATACCAGCAGGGGAACGCACAGAGGCGCCACCAGTTGCATCTTGCGGAGGATGTTTTTTGTTTCAAAGTCTACGCCCCGCGCCTTCTGGGCGTCCTGTATCTCGTGAAATTCTGTGGAGAACAGCGGCACGAAGCGGAAGGCCGTGGTGATGATGAAAGCATAGCGATAGGGCAGATGTGCTTTTTTCACCAGCGCGTTGCACAGGTCGTTCATGGGCGTGATGGCGAATAAAAGCATCAGCGGAAGCATGGTCGCCACAACGCGCAGGCTCAGAAGAAGCGCGCTGGTCAGCCCGCCTGTAGTGATCAGTACGAAATGGCCGATCGTGACAAGTGCCTCTCCCGTCCGGACAAAAAACAACTGCAGGACGAACATGAAAAGCCCCAGGATCAGCAGATTCCGGGTCAACCGCAGGGCGCGGGTCCCAAGGCCCGCCGCCGCGCAGATGGCGATCATCAGGACGATGAAAGCCAGTTCCATCCAAATGCTGTCGCAGAGGATACACGCGATCCCATACAGAAAGGCCGCGGCCAGTTTGGTGATCGGGTTTAAGCGGTGCAAAAAACTGTTTCCGGGCACATAATTGAGCAGATTCATAGTTTCCTCCCAGGGTCGCCCTTCTTTTCCGAGAGGATCGCTTCATGCATTTCCCGGATGGTGAAAACCTCTGCGAAACGATCTCCGAAAGCCAGCGCCAGCGACGGGATCTGAGCCGGAAGTACGCGGGCCTGCCGCAGAAGGGCCTCTTGTTTCATGATTTCCTTTACAGGGCCGTCCCCCAGCAGTTTGCCGTCCCGCAGAACCAGCACTCTTTTTGCGTAGTCCTGTACCAGTTCCATGTCGTGGCTGACCATGAGTACCGTGATATTTTTTTCCTCATTCAGCATCCGAATATGATCCATGATGTGGATACATTCCAGATAGTCCAGTCCCGTGGTGGGTTCGTCCAGGATCAGCAGTTGGGGCTCGCAGGCCAGGACGCCTGCCAGGGCGATGCGCTGCCGTTCGCCGCGGCTTCTGTTAAAGGGGAACCAGTCGCCTTTCAGGTCGAAGGTTTCCAGCGCCGTCGCCACCCGCTTGCGGATCTCATCGTCAGGCCAGCCCTGCACTTTCATGCTGAAAGCGATCTCCGCCTCCACTGTATTTTCGCAGATCTGGCGATCCGGATTCTGAAACAGAAAGCCGACCTTTCTGGCAAGCAGACTGGTGGGCGTCGTCAGCGTATCCTGCCCGTCCAGGTAAATGTGCCCGGAAAGAGGGCGGAGCAGTCCGTTGCACAGTCGGCTGACGGTGCTTTTCCCCGCGCCGTTGGCGCCGATCAGCGCGATAAAATCCCCTTTTTTTATATGGAAGGAAAGATCTTCGATCGTCGTTTCCCCGTGAGGATATCCAAAAGAAACATGTTCAAACCGGATCATGCAGTACCTCCCGCACCATTTTTTCCGCTTCCGTTACGGTCAGCGTGATGCCGCCGTTCCAGAGACCATCCAGGCGCAGCAGGTGGGACAGCTCCGCCACCGGGGGAACGTTGATCCCCAGCGTCTTGAACATATCGATATGGGTGATGACTTCCCCGGGAACGTCGTCGAAAACCAGGCTCCCTTTGTCCAGGACGACCAGACGCTTCACATATTCGCAGAGAAGTTTGATCTTTTGCTCGACAATGACGATGGTGATCCCCTTTTCCTCGTTCAGCTTTCGCAGCAGGCCAAAGATCTCCCGGCTGCTTTCCGGATCGAGTTCGCCGGTGGGTTCGTCCAGAACGAGGATCTGGGGTTCCAGCGCCAGGATCGCGGCGATGGCCACTTTTTGCTTTTGGCCTCCGGACAGGCTGGAAATTTCCCGCGTCCTGAGTTCCGCGATCCCCAGATCGTCCAGCGCCTTTTCCAATCTGGCCCCGATCTCTTCATGGGAAACGCCGAAATTTTCCAGTCCGAACAGGATCTCGTCCTCCACCACAGAGGCGACCATCTGGCTGTCGATATCCTGAAAAACCTCTCCTACCTTCCGGCAGAAGTCCTCCACCTGATGTTCGACCGTATCCATTCCGTCGATTTTGACGGATCCGTAAAAATCCCCTTTGAACTCGTGGGGGATGACGCCGTTTAACGCCATGGCCAGAGTGGATTTTCCCGCGCCGCTGGTGCCGGTAATCCCGATGAAATCCCGGTCGCCGATCTTAAGGGAAATATCCTTCAGCGCGGGGTCGCTGCTGTCCGCGTATTGGAATGTGACGTGATCTGCAACAATCATAAAGCCGTTACCTTTGCCGTGTTATTTTTCTTTGCCAAGTCCAAGCACCTGATTGACGGGGATGCTCAGGACCGTCACGATGATCATGTTGAGGACTGCCGTCACCAGCGTTACCATGGACATGCTGATAAACTGCGCCATAGGCATGGGGTTGGCGTAGGTGACTGCCGCCAGGGCGACAAACGCAAAACCGGAAACGCAGGTGGCCAGGAAAGTGCAGACGAGGGGCTTTACCAGCTTGGGCATCGGGAGCATAACCAGCAGGCACATCGCGATAGCGCCGATCGTTTCGCTGCCGAGCCCGAGCCAGGCCATGCTGGTGCCGATCTGGCTGATCGCGCCGCTGATGAATCCGATAATTGCCGCCTCCTTCAGATTAGGACGGATGACGAGAATAGACAGGCAATATGTCGCGATCAGGAAATTGGGATGCATATTGCCTACCGCGATCACACCGGCAAACAGGCGAAGCACAACGCCTACCGCCATCATCACGCCTACCAGGATTAGGTTGCGGGTGTTGCGCAGCCCTTTCTTTTCGTCCATTGCTACCGTTCTTTTTTCCATTGTAAAACCTCTCCTTCTGCCCGTCTTTTGTCGGGCCAATTTGATCAGAGCGTCCTGCGCGCGCAGACGCCGGCCGTTTAGGGGCGGGTTTTGGACATAAAAAATCCTGCCCCTGTATCGCTACAAGGACAGGATTGAAAAGCTCAATCTTGCGGTGCCACCTTGTTTACCGGATAAAATATCCGATCTCTCATCTGGAAGCGGTCACTTCCACGCTCCTGTAACAGGGAGCAACTGTCGAAGCTACTGGAACTGTGCAAACAGTCCGTTCACCACGCCCTCAGCGGCCCATTTATCTGTATCGCTTCCCATCCGTTCTCAGCCATCCGGACTCTCTGTGCGTGCGCTTACAGTTTTATTTCCACGTCAGCGGTTTACACTTATTATACGCGGCATTCCGGAAATGTCAAGGAGATTTCGGCAAAGTTCCGGGTCAAAATTGCCGGCAAAGTTCCGGGCCAAAATGTTTCGGCGAGGCCCCGCGTTGTCGGGCAATTTGATCAGTTCATATCGTCCCGCAGCGCCTCCAGGATATTTTCCCGGCGGATTTTGCGCACGGCGTATTGCATCGAGGACAGGATTACGAGCAGTACGCTGCCGATACTGATGAAAACGCTGGCCCAGGGAAGCTGAAAGCGGACATTTTCGGCGCCGCCCGTATACATGCCCTTATAGATCAGAAAGCTGCACAGTAGAGCCAGAGGGAGGCCGGACAGCAGCGCGTATACGCCGTAGAAAGCGCACTCCAGAACCATCATTTTTGAAAAAGATCGTTCCGACATGCCCATGGAACGCAGCATGGCCAGTTCCCGCCGCCGCAGACGGATGTTGGTGGAAATGGTATTGAACACATTGGCGGCGGCGATCAGGGAGATCAGGACGATAAAAGCGTAGGAAAATACGTTCGCAATAAAAATAAGGTTGCGGCTTTCGTCCAGCATTTGGCTGACATTGTAAATGGTATAGCCGGCGGGGGCGTCGAATTGCTGCAAAAGGGTTTCCATTTCTGCGGCGCTGCGGGACGGCGAAGCCGAGCAAAAGGTAAGCCCCTGGCTTGAAACGAAGGTGTCCGCAGCCGTCAGGGCAGGCCGCAGGGAGGCAGGAGCCAACGCCTGGAAAATGTAGGGCAGGGAAGGCGTCTGGGAAAGGGAAGGAAGGATATCCGGCGGTACGAAGTCAAAAAAGGCGAAGGTGACGTCACAGCCCTGTCCCGAGGCAGCGCCCTCGTTGGTCCGGGGCGTAACCGTCAGTTCTGCCTCCGGGGTCAGAAAGAGGTTTTCAAATTCGGATACCTCATGCATCCGGTTATCCTCGGGAAGATCCATTTTCGCTATTGCGATCAGTTTTGCCTTTGGCCCGATATATGCCTCGCAGGGCAGGTTCAGATTGCGCAGGATCTCCTGATAGGCGTCATCGTCTAAAAACTGGATCGAAAGCTGCAGATCTGCCGGATCTTCTGTAGCCTGCTTCGTAAAAGAAGGCGTCAGTTCCCCGGTACGCACCCGGGCGTCGTATAGGATCTGGGTCTGCGAAAGCCCCTGGGTCACGCCGGGCACCGTTTTTAAGGCCTCCAGGATCGCCGCCATCTTGTCGTCTTCCATACCCGGCAGAGAGATCCCGATGTCGTAAGTGGTGAATACCGTGGCGGCTTCCGCCGCCTGCCGGAAGGTAAGCACAAAGGAGTTGACCGAAATAAAAAGGATCACGCTCAGGGCCAGAGAAAGCACGATGCTGCGGCAGCGGCCTTTGTTCCTTTTAAAGTTCTTTAACGCCAGCATTGCCTCCAGGCCGAAGAACCGTTTTGCGAAACCGGAGGTACGGACGGTTTTGGCTTCCAGGCGCACTACGCCGGTCTGGCGAATACATTCCATCACCGGCGTGCGCGCGGCTTTTCTGGCCGGAAGATAGGCGGAGATCAGAATGGTGATCAGGCTGACGGCTGCCGAAGCCAGGAGAGGCAGCGGCGAAATCTTTAAAGTCAGGGGCACGTCTGCGTAAAGGATGTTCTGAAAATTCCCGGAGACGACAAAAAGTGCCAGCCCCATGCCGGAGCAGCCCAGCAAAAGGCCGAAAGGAATACCCGCTGCGCCAAGACACAATCCCTCGAACAGCACGCAGCGGCGCAGTTGCCCGGACGTTGCGCCCACCGATAAAAGGATGCCGAACTGCCGGAGGCGCTCGTTAGTGGAAATATGAAAGGCGTTATAGATCAGAAAGATGGAGCCAGTCATGATGATGGCGGTTACAATGGCGCCCGTGGTAAACAGCAGGGTGGTAAAGACCCTGTCCCGGGAAAGCCCCAGAAAGCGCAGTACGTTATCGTTCAGGCTGTAGTGGGCCGCCGCGCCTGCAGGGGGATCCGCTTCTGAAACAGAGGTCAGATAGGATCTGAGTCGGAACGGGTTTTTGAGCGTTACAAAGAGGCTGCGGTTTTTCTGCCCCGCCGGGTTTTGTTTCACAGTGATCGCGGTATAACCCGGAGCCTGCGTTTCCTCAAAGAAGGGGCGCAGGCAGACGCCCACTATGGTATAGGTCTTTTCCTCCTCTGCGGCAAGCCGTTCCGCGCCGTAGGTATAGGGCTGATCCTGGCACAGCGTACCGTCTGCGCCCAGGCGTTTTCCTACAGCCAGTGTCAGGACGTCTCCTGCGGCCAGGGAAACGCCGCCGTTGGTAATGGCATGGGCCGGGATCAGGATCTCATCCTCTTTTTGGGGAAGCCGTCCGGAGAGCAGGGTAACGGGCAGGGTGTCGAAGGTCTCCGGGGAAAAACCGGCCAGGAAAAGATAGGGTTTATCGGGATTTTGGCAGCCGTCAAGCACAGCGTAGCCGATGTTGTCGAAACAGGCCGTGCGCTCTACATAGGGATTTTGTTCCTGTTGCTGTAAAAAGGCGGGATCCGCGTCATAAAACCCGACGTGCCAGTTCCCGTACTTTGCGGCCGCGCCTGCGGTCAGATAGGACAGCAGGGAAACGCCAAAAGAGGCTACGGCGGCAAACAGCGCGGAAGAGAGGATCACGCCGGCAACGGTGACAAGGGTACGGGCGCGGTTATGGATCAGCTCCTGCAGAGCGAGCTTGTGAAAGATATTCATGCCTGCGTCACCTGCCTTTCATCCCCCACCACTTTTCCGTCCGCGATGGTGAGGATGCGGTCGGCCTGCAGGGCGATAGACAGGTCGTGGGTGACCAGAAGCAGCGTCTGGCCGTATTTTTTGTTGCTTTCCTTCAAAAGCCGGAGGATCTCCTGGCCGTTTTTGCTGTCCAGACTCCCCGTCGGTTCGTCCGCCAACATGACCGCCGGCGCGTTCATCAGGGCGCGCCCTATGGCGACCCGCTGCTGCTGTCCCCCGGAAAGCTGGTTGGGCAGATGGTTCCTGCGGTCCCCAAGCCCCAGCATATCCAGCAGATCTTCCAGCCGTTCCCGGTTGACCTTTCTGCGGTCCATCAGGATGGGAAGCGTGATGTTTTCCACCACATTCAGCGTTGGGATCAGGTTGTGGCTGCCGGCGGCGGAAAACGGCGAGCCTTTCGCTGTCCTGGGCATACACGTCCTGGCCGTTCAGGAGGATCCGGCCCCCTGTGGGCGCGTCCACACCGGCGATGGCGTGCAGCAGGGTAGACTTGCCGGAACCGGAAGCGCCGATGAGGGAGATAAACTCCCCTTTACGAACGCTGAGGGAAACGTGATCCAGAGCGGTTACCTGGTTTTCGCCCTTTCCATAGACTTTGCACAGGTTTTCGATCTCAAGAAATTCCATGGTAAAAACCTCCTTGTAAGGGATATCCGTAAACGGCGGATCGGCGGTACGCTTCGGATTCCTTCTGTATCGTAAAGGTTTTTTCTTACAATTTTGTGACTTTTTAGTGAGAGTTCTGTCATAAACGATTGTATTTTATTTTTTACTTTAGTATAATGAGGCTGCGCTTTATCCATAGAATTGAAAGGAAAGAGAGGGGAAATTTATGTATGCAGTAAAACTTAAAAGATTTGTCCTTTGCCTGTTTACAGTGGCGCTTGTGATGGGCGCCGGGATGCGGGCGGAGGCGGCGAATAAGGCGCTGAACGAGGCGTATGCCAATTCAGCCCGCAGCGTGCTTGCGGACAAGGCGACGATCTCCTATACCGCGTCGCTGCCCGGCGTTCCGGCCAGTGACGACGGCGCGCTGTATCTGTACGAACTGCAGCCCTATGAATACGCGATCGCGCCGGGGGCCGTCCCGGTGGCCGCCATCCCGGCGACCGCGTCGCCTGTGATCACCCTGCCCTATAACGGGGCGCGGCTTTATACGAAGCTGGCCCTGGCGGTAAAGGTGGGCGGGCAGAATGTGATGATCGCCAGCCCTCAGTATATTGCGAATCCGGAGCTTTTGGCGACCCATACCAGGGGCAGGCAGGCCAGGGCCCTCAATTCCATTCAGGGCGTCCAGTTCACCAACCTGTTTTTGTCCAATAACTTAAACGGGGTGATCGCCGGAAAATTCACGACGGCCCAGATCATGAACCAGGGGAACAACCAGGGGATCACCAACCCTTATTCCAGGACGGGGATCCTGGCGGCGGATACGCATCCGGTGACGCCCCACTATTATATGCTCAACGCCTCCGAACCCGGGGGGATCACGGCGCTGGCGGCCGAGCTGACCAAATGCGCAGCGTCCTCTACCGTGGAGAATTATATCGTGGGCAATGAGGTAAACGTGCGTACCTGGAATTATATGATCTGGACGGACTGGGATCATTATGTGCGGGAGTACGCCCAGGCGTTTCGGGTGGCGTATAACGCGATCAAGAGCCAGAACGCCAACGCCCGTGTGTTCGTCTGTCTCGACCAGAACTGGGACAGGAACCGCCCGGCCAGCCATGGGGAATATTATGAATATATTGACGGGAAGGATTTTCTGGAGAAGTTCAACGCCCTGATCGCCAAAGAGGGGAACATCGACTGGGGCGTGGCGCAGCATCCTTATCCGGTGCCGCTGACCTATGCCAAGTTCTGGGATATGAGCGGCTGCCCGGACGGGGGATATATGAAAGCGCAGGTTTCCTCCGGCAAGATGCTGACCTTCCAGAACCTATCGGTACTTACGGATTATCTGAAGACGCCCGCAATGCTTAGTCCTACCGGCGCCGTGCGGCATGTCATCTTAAGCGAGATCGGCATTACCAACGCCCAGGGGGTGGACGTACAGGCGGCGACCCTGATGGCTTCTTATACGGCGGCCAAGAACAATCCTTTTGTGGAGGAGATCATCTATACCCAGGCTTTCAGCGAACCCATGCTGGACACCCGGTTTACGGGGCAGTCCCAGCAGGTCTATGCCAGCCTTGGGACGCCCAATGAGGCGACTATGGACGCCTGGGCCAAAGCCTTTATTGGCATCACCGACTGGTCGCAGGTGTTGAAATAAACGGTTGTTATAAAACGGCCTGTTTGGGGAACCGAAGGATAAATACCGCACCGCCCGAAGGTGCATTTTGGGCGGTGACGGTTCCTCCCTGCCCGGTCACGATCTGTTTACAGAGGGACAGGCCGATCCCATATCCCGCCGTATCGGCGTTTTTCCCCCGATAAAACCGTTCAAACAGGTGCGGCAGATCTTCCTTTGCAAAGCCGCTTCCGGAATCGGAAATGGCGATTTCACCAAACAGAGGATTGTCCTGGCAGCGAATGGAGATCCTTCCTTTTTGGCCGGCGCTCTGCAGACTGTTTTTCAGGATATTTAATAGGGCCTCCTGCAGCCAGTTTTTATCCCCATAAAGGAGCATGTCCGCCGGAACCTCAGTGCGCAGGGTGATTTCATGCAACTCCATGGCCGCCAGAAGCGGGCGCAGCGCGTCGTCGATCAGTTCCCTCGCTGTGATCTCTTCTTTTTGATAGGATACGATGCCCGCATCCAGGCGGGACAGCTTTAAAAGGGCGTTGATCAGCCATTCCATGCGGACGAACAGATCTTCCGTTTCCCGCAGCAGGGCCATCCGCTCCTTTTTTTCGTTTTCCTGTTCCAAAAGGGACAAAAGCAGGTTGGCGGAGGTGAGAGGGGTGCGCAGTTGGTGCGCGATATCGGCCAGGGATCGGGCCAGCCTTTCCTTTTCCGTTTTGAGCGCTTCGTTCTGCTCCCGGATGCGCAGCGTCATCTTGCTTATCTCGCTACGCAAAATGGACAGTTCGCCCTCCTGTTCCTCTTCAATACAGATTCGGTCGGCGTTGTGGAGTACCAGGTCGATTTGCTCCGACAGGCGCGCGATATATTGGTATCTGTTATAGTTAAAGATAAAAAAAGCGCTTCCGAATGCGGCAGCGCAAAACAGCGCCATGACGCCGGCCGCCGGGTGGATCAAAAAACCGATCCCGGACAGCAGCAGCGTAAGCGCCAAAAATCCAAAGGCGAATCGCCGGATCTCTTTGTTGCGGAACATGGGCGCCTCCTGATTTTTGAATTATTTGAAAGAATCTTCATTTCCCAGACGGTATCCGATGCCCCGGACGGTCAGGATGATCTGCGGCCGGGCCGGATCGTCTTCTATTTTTTCCCGCAATCGTTTAATGTAAACGGTCAGGGTATTGTCTGTGACAAATTCTCCCGCCGCATCCCATATTTCGTTCAGCAGCCTGTCCCGCGTCAGAATGGTCCTGGGATTATGGAGAAAGACCAGCAGCAGTCGGTATTCCAGGGCGGAGAGGGGGATCTCCCTGCCGTTTTTTTGGGCGATGCCGCTGGAGGTATCCACGGACAGCCCGCAGACCGTAAGGACTGGCGGCGCCGCCTTGTTTTTCCGCAGGGCGGTATGGATGCGCGCGATCAGTTCCCGGGGACGAAACGGTTTGACGATATAATCGTCCGCCCCCATATTTAACCCTGTGACGACGCTGGCCTCGTCCCCGGAGGCGGTCAGGAAAATGACGGGAATTTCCTGCTGTTCCCGGATAGCGGTGCAGACGGCAAAACCGCTGCCGTCGGGCAGGGAAACGTCCACCAGCGCCAGATCTGGCCTTGTCTGGCAGATCGCATGAAGGGCTTCCTTTTGGGTGTAGGCGCAGACGGTGGAAAAGCCTTCGGACAAAAGCAGCCGCGACAGGTTTCTGGCGATCGCCCGGTCGTCTTCTACCAGGAAGATCTGTTTCATAATATTGACCCTCGATCTCGGAACCTTTCGTCTATATCGCTTATTGCCTGGGATAATATTTTTTTCGCATCGTTGTCCTCAATATCCAGATATTCCGCATAGATCAGCTCTGTTTCCTGAATGCCGAACATATTTTTCACTAAATAGTCTATATAGTCAAAGCTGAATCTGGGATTATATCTTCCGCCAGCCGTCGTCACATAGTATAGTTTCTTCGCTTTACACAATCCCTGCGGCTTTCCGTATTCATCATATTTCGTAACGATTCCTATAGAATAAATATTCTCTATATAAGTTTTCAAAATGGCAGGGAACTGGCCATCCCAATACGGAGCCGATATTATGATCAGATCGGCTTGTGCAAACTGCTTTGACAGTTTAAAAATACGGTCATTATAATTCTGCTTTTCAATTTGAGCGGCACGGTAGTCCAACCTCTCCTCATTGAGCGGCTGAATCTCCATATCGGTCAATCTGACTTCTTCATAAGCCCCCAATTTGTCCAATAAGGCCTTTGCCAGCCTGTTTGTCCTTGATTCTGTTCTTATACAGGCATTGATATATAAAATCATCGCGTTCACCTTTCTTTTCCACAGCATCACTTATATATAATCGTCCAACCATCGCCTGCGCCAGAGCAACGCGCTGTCGCTCTTCGCTATATAATGTTTTCATAGGCCCCGGTGTTAATTCCTGATCATGCTACCGGTTCAGCAGATACTCTAAGTTCAGCTATATCACTTCTTCACAATCCAACGTCCGTTCCTATTAGCACCTTCTCTGATAAGCGCACCTTCTTGCTGCAGTTCCTTTATATCAGATTGTATCTGTTTTCTGCTTAAATGTAGTTCATTCATAAGCATAATCTGTGTCATGGCAGGATTTTGCTCCAGTAATCCAAGGATTGCCTGTTTCCTTCCGGCTCCTTTTTGGCTCCTTTTCGGCTCCTTTTCGGCTCCTTTTTGGCTCCTTTTTGGCTCCTTTTCCTGCAAAAAATTCCCATTCACATACAATCTGGTAATAAAGTAGCTTCTGTCTTTATCCGTTTCAAATTCAGGCTTGGGTGAACCATTCGCTTCCAAAGCATCCAAAATCTTCTTAAAACCTGTATTTCTGCCTTCAGTCAAATGCAGTTCTTTCAGGAAATCTCCGATACGGCGATTCCGATACCTGCGGTTAGAAACACGGTAATTCTTTAATCCTTCCTGTGTTACGGAACGATCCGGTCCCGGATAGCTCACAATCTCTATCCTGTCCGGCTCTATGCGCACTTCGATCGGCTCCCGGATATCATATGCCCGATGATACACCGCATTCGACAGTGCTTCTTCTATCGCTGCATATGGATAGTTGAAAAAGCGGTCTGCCTCCGCCCGATCCGGATGCTTTACCACTTTCTCCGTAATAATGGTATTTTTGATATATTGAAGGGCATCTCTAAGCTGTTGATGAATCGGGCCTTTAAATGTTTTTTCAATAATGTCATTTCCGCCCAACCCCTCCGGGAACTGGACAACATCTATCTGTGTATAAGGGAAAAACTTGTCCGGTTCCATGCAGAAAAACATCAATCCTACATTCTTTGGTTTCATATACTCCGGAAGATTGCTGATGATGTTCATATCGCTGCACACATCCACAAAATCTCCCGTGTTTGCTTTTTCATACAGGGAACTCTTGATCTCGTTCAGATAATTCCGAATCAATGTTATATTCAGATCAGACAGTTCTGCTTGATGGTTTACCCGATCATCAAAAGGAACTCTGTTGGCAAGGCTGAACAGATCTTTTTCTTCGTCGTCTGTCGGTTTTACCGTATTAGAGGCCTTCCGGATATAATGAATACGCTCTTTGTTATCCTTCGACATCGTTTTCGGCGAGGAATACGGCCTGGTATCCCCACCTGGACACCAAAGGACAAGGAACTGCTTATCCTGATAGGTTTCCACGCTGATGACAGGCATATAGGCAGGCCGTATCAGCTTGCATTTCGCATAGATGTCCTTCTGATACGCATCAAGTTTATCTGACGGAATACCCTTTAACGGATAGACAGGCTGTCCGTTCTTTTCTTTTACACCAATTACAATATATCCGCCACCCCAGTTATCAAGATCATTTGCAAATGCACAGACGGTCTTTAAGGAAGATGCAGGATCCCAGCTTTCCTTCAATTCAATCCTTGCCCATTCCACTACATCGCCAGATAATAATGTTTTTATATTTGTTGGGAGCGCCATAAATTCAGTTTATTCCCCTTTTTGCTAACAGATTTGATATATGCGTAAAAAATCATTTGATACTTTTTTTTGAAATGTTATATTTTACCACATGACTGTACGAATTTTGGAACCCGCCCATTTCTATAGGAAGTGTTTACTGCGCCGTCACGGCGTCCGCAGCGGCGGGCGGCGTCAGGATCTGCCCTTTCTGCAGCAGGCAGGGCCCCAGCGTCTCTGCGCTCCATTTTACCAGATCGTCATAAGAAAAATGTACGCCGCCGTACTGGATGATGCCATGGGCCGAAGCCAGCTCGGCGCTGTATTCTTCCAGGGGATAGACCCTTTTGACGCGGACCGGCCCGCTGGTATAGTGGCACACCAGAGGAAGCGCACCGGTTTTTTCGGGAACGATGACAGTGCCTGCAGGCGTTGCGCGGAAGGTGACCCATGCCATGGCTTCCAGCATATTGCGGGCCGATTTCATCGTGGAAACATAATTTCCGAGGGAGTAGTAACAGAGAGAGAAATTGCCGTTTTCTGCCACCACCCATTCCACCGGCTGCACCACATGCGGATGCGTGCCCAGGATCAGGTCGGCCCCGGCCTCTGTCATCTGCTGTGCAAACAGCCGTTGATAATTCGAGGGGACGGTGGCGTTTTCCGTGCCCCAGTGAGGGCAGACGATCACCACGTCGGCCAGTGTTTCGGCCAGCCGGATATCCGAAAGCACCTGCGGGTTCAGCGTGGTGAAATCGATCTTCCTGCTCTTTTCATCTACAGCGCAGAGAATGTTGAGACGGCTGGAAAGTTCCTGGGAAGAAGAACCGTAATTGGGTCCGTAGGTATAGTTTAAAACGGCAAAGGTGATCCCTTTTATGGGCAGGAGAGGAATGCGGGATTCGGGCAGCTCCGTCCCGTCCAGAGGCGCGTGGATCCCGGTCAGGAGCGTTTCCGGGTGCGCAGTATTCCAAAAGCTGACGCAACTGTCGATGCCGGATAGCTTCTGGTCGGCGGAATGATTGGTGGCGTGGAGTACCACGTTAAACCCTGCCCCGGCGATGGCGTCGCCTACCTGGGTAGGGGAATTGAACAGGGGGAAACCGGAAAATCCGCGCTCGTTGCCGCCGAGGATCGTTTCCTGGTTGATGATGCGGATGTCCGCCGCCTGGATGAGGTCCGAGATCCCTTCAAACAAAAAGGAATAGTCCAGGCTGCCGTCCGCCTGTTTGCCGGCGTAAACGACGCCCATGTGCATCAGGTTGTCGCCTACTGCCATCAGGGTGATCTCGTACTCCTGGGCAGGCTGCGCATCCGCGGGCGCCATAGCGGCCTGGGCAAAGGACGCGCCGCACCCGGGGGACGGCGCAGAGTAAAACAAGAGAAAAACCATCGGCAGAAAGAGAGCGGACAGCAGTCGGAGGGCCCTGTGTGTTTGAACTTTCATCATTCGTATCCCTTGCCTTTTACCGTATCTTTCGCAACCGCATCACTCCAGATCCGTTTTGAATCCGTCGTTTATCATATCCATCATGATCTGGGCGAAGGCGGGATCGAACTGCGTGCCCTTTCCTTTTTCCAGTTCCTGATAGATGACTTCCGTAGTCAGGGATGACCGGTAAACCCTGGTGGAATTCATGGCGTCATAGGCGTCCGCCACGGAAATGATCCTGGCGTAAAGCGGGATCTCATCCCCCTTCTTCCCTTCGTTATAGCCCGTGCCGTCATAGCGTTCGTGATGGTATCTCGCGGCGTCCTGGAGCCACGGCATTGTGGTAAATTCCTTGAGGATGTCGCCGCCGATAGCGGGATGGCGCTTGATCACATCGTATTCCTCAGGCGTCAGCTTGCCGTTTTTATTCAGGATGCGGTCGGATACGCCGATTTTGCCGATGTCGTGCAGCAGCCCGCTGTAATGCAATTGCTCCAACTGCTCCGGCGACAGGCCGTAGCGCCTGCCGATTTCCATCGCGTAGGCAGCGACCCGCTGGGAATGACCGATGGTATATTTGTCCTTGGCGTCGATGGTCTTGGAAACGATGCGGACCGTCTGATCCGTCATGGCCTTGTATTCGCGCTGGCGCCTTAAGGCCCTGCGCTGCATGACATATAGAGTGATCGCGGTCACGGACAGGATCAGCAGAAGAGCGCCCATCAGCAGCCATATATGGAGATAACGGCGTTCAAAGAAGCTGCTGTCCTTGTGGATCTTAAAGGACAGATCCTCGCTGGGGGTGCCGTCGGCGTTAAAGCCTTTCAGATGGAAAACGTAGTCCCCACCCGGCAGGTTCGTATAGTTGATATTGGTGGCCGCGGTGTTGGAGATCGCGATAGGGGCTGTGTCGAAGCCCTCCAGATAATATTCCAGGGAGCCGCTTTCAATGCCGAAGCTCAGCAGATCCAGCCGCAGCGTGATCCTCTTGGCGTCCCGGGCCAGGGAGAGATCCTGGGGCCCATAATAGGAAACGTCGTCTACCTCAACGCTGCTGACAGAAACCCTGGGCGGTATGGTGTTGCGATGAATATCGGTCAGATTGATGCTGTATACGCCGTCGCCCGTACAGATATACAGAGTGCCGTCATCGTCCAGGCAGTTCCAGGAATTGGCCGTGACGCTGCTGGTCAGCCCGTCGCGCCGGGTCAGGACGCTGTAGTTGGGATTGCCCGCGATATAGTCCTCCCGGGTGATCTGGATGATGCCGAAGGATTTCATCAGCCAGATATGGTCGTCGGTCAGCTTAAGGTCGAAAATACTGCCAACGCCGGCGTCGATATTCTGAAGCTGCTGGATGCCGTCATCGGTCAGCAGCGCCGCTTCGGAGCCGTTGCTGATCCAAAGCCCGTGTACCTGGGGGTCGGCCGCCATCCGCAGGATGACGCCGGACTGCAGCCCATCGTCCGTGGTGATGTTGACCACCTCGTCCGTATTGAGATCGATCCGGTAGATGCCGTTGCCGTCGCTGCCCGCATAAAGGGAACCATCCTCCCCTTCCGCCAGGCAGAGGATCGTTTCGTTCTGAATGCCCTGCGCAGAGGAATAGGATTTCAGGACGCTGCCGTTGTGGAGAATGGATACTCCGCCGTTGGTGGCGGCGGCCACGTCGCCGTTGGAAAGTTCCATGGACATACGGACCTGATCATGGGCCAGCCCGTCCTTGCGCATATAGGAGGTATATTCCCCGGTATCCGCGTTATAGCAGATCAGGCCGTAGTCGGCGTAGGCGGAGATCCAGAGGTTTCCTTTGGAGTCCTTCATCAGATTGCGGATCCGGATGCCGTCCAGCCGTCTGGTCATGTCGTTTTCCACTTTCGCATTGTGGCTGTCCATGATGGTCAGGCCGCTGTCGGTGGCGATATAAAGACAGTTTTTATAATACATGGTGGCGTTCACCGTCTGAGAGGTGATGCCGACTTCGTAGGCGATGTGCTTGAATTTATTGAGGGAAAGCTTCAGGATACCTCTTCTGGAGGAAGCGAACCACAGGTTGCCCTCGTAGTCTTCGTACATCTGCGTGATGATCGTGCTGTTGGACAGGCCGTTGATCCGGTAAAAGACGCTGCCGCCGTCGAAATAGCCGATGCAACTGTCGGTGCAGACCCACATCTTCCCGTTGCGGTCGAAGTAAATGTCGTTGATCGTCTCGTTGGTGCCCAGCACATACTGATCGATGAACAGGGAGGAAACGGAATAGGTATCGTCTTTTAAGCGGATCCGCAGAATATTGCCGGCCTTGTTGCCGATGTAGACAGAGCCGTCCTGGGTCTGGACCAGGCCGTAGGCCAGTTCCGAATCGAAGAAATCCCGTTCCAGATAGAGCAGGATCCTGCCGTCCTTCAGGATAAACATATCGCTTCCGCTGGTGGTGCCCCAGATTGCGCCGTTGGCGTCGCACATCAATGTCTCGATGGTATCCATATCGATGCGGTCGTCGTGGAAAAAGCGCAGTTCATATTGGTCGTTTACCAGAAAAAGGCCACTGGTGGTGCCGATATAGATCGTCCCGTCAGCGCCCTCTTCGATGCTTCTGACGGAGAGGACGTCCGGGGTAACGGGCAGCGGATCCGGCGCTTCGGTGATGGGATAAAACTGCTCGTTTTCAAATACGAAAATACCGGAATCGTTCGTCCCGATCCAGATGCGTCCGCGGGAATCCTGATATAACTGGCGGATCCCGGTCTTGGGCGCGTTTTCGCGCTCAAAGCTCAGGTTTTGAAATTCATTGCTGTTGTAGCGGTAGAGGCCGCCGTAGCTGCCGATCCATATGTAGCCCTGTTCGTCCTGGAGTACGGTGTTGGCCTCGCTGGTGGCCATGCCGTTGCTCTCATCGTAAATCGTTTCCACATAATCCATTACGCCGATCTGCTGGATGCTGCAGGGGATATCCTGCGCGCTGGCGGTCATGGAAGGGATCCCGGCAAACAAAGTCAGAAAAAAGAGCGGCAACGCTATTTGAAGGCGTTTTGTCATGTATTTTCTCCTCAATAGATGATATCGCGTTTCCGGAAGGTCTGTCTTTGGCCCTCCGGATTACCTTGAGTATAACATCATCCCTCTTATTTTGCAAAAGCTTTCTCCACACTCTCGGAAAATAGCCCTGCACTCTCGGAAAATACCCCTGCACTTTTGGGAAATAGCGTTAAGGGCCGCGTGAGAGCAGCCAAGATATGCGTTGACGCGGCCGTCGCTTTTGTGTAAACTTAGAGCAGAAAAAGGACAGGGTGCAGAAGGTATGAATTACATTGTTTTGGATCTGGAATGGAACCAGGCGGCGGACAGTGAAGATGAAAGAAGTAAAATGCTGACGTTTGAGATCATCGAGATCGGCGCCGTTAAGCTGAACAACCGTATGGAGACGGTGGACAGCTTCCATGAACTGATCCGGCCCCAGGTGTATAAAGAAATGCATAAGATCACGGAGAGGCTGATCCATATCCATATGGAGCAACTGGCTCTTTGCCGCACCTTCCCGGAGGTGGCGGGGGATTTTATGGCCTGGTGCGCGGGCCCCGGGAAAGAACCGTTTATGTTCGGCACCTGGGGGCCGATGGATCTGACAGAACTGCAGCGCAATATGCGGTTTTTCGGCATGGAACCGCTGGGCGAAGGCCCGCTGTGCTTTTATGACGTCCAGAAGCTGTTCAGCATCGCTTACGAGGATGGGAAATCCCGTCGGAGCCTGGAATATGCGGTGGACTTTCTGGGGCTGAAAAAGGAAAAGCGCTTTCACCGGGCCCTGGGGGATGCGGATTATACCGCGGAAGTCCTGCAGAAGATCAAGGATCCGGCAGCCCTGCGGAGGGTATCCTATGATACGTTCCAACTGCCCCGGGACCATAAGAGCGAGGTACATGTGGTTTTCGACAATTATGCCAAATACATTTCCCGGCCGTTTTTTTCCAAGGAGGAACTGCTGGCGGACCGGGAGGTGATCTCCACCCGGTGTTATCTGTGCCATCGCAACCTGCGGCGCAGGATCCGCTGGTTCTCGGCCAACGGCAAGCACTATTACAGCCTGTCCTACTGCGATAAGCACGGCTTTATGAAGGGCAAGATCCGTATCCGCAAAGCGGAGGACGACAGGGTATTTGCGGTTAAGACGACGAAGATCATCACGGAAGAGGAAGCAAAGCAGCTACAGGGGCGCAGGGAACATACCCGGCAGATGCGCCGGGAGCGCAGGGGACATCATTCGTAATGGTTGGTGTACCGGTCGAAATCGATGATCTCCTCTTTCCGGGAACGGTGGTTTTTCATAACGCTCCATCTCCGCCGCCGAAGCCTGCGGTTGTGCAGGGCATGCCGCAGGATCAGCAAAAGAAGGGTGATGACGGCCACGATGCCGACGCCGGCGACGATGGTACGGATATTTAAAAATACGATGCGGTGATCCTGATCCAGCGATATTGGGGCGGAGAATCCGGCGAGGGCCGGGTTTTTCGCCCCTGTATTTATCCCGGTATCCGTTTCCGGCGGTTCTGTTGCGGCCGCGGACGCAATGACAGGCTGCGCCTCAAAGTCGAAGGAATTGCCGGAATCGTGAAAGAGGATAGAGGCGCTGCCTAATGGCTGTCCCCGGTAGGAATAGCGCACAGCCGCGACCTGGCCCTCCGAAGCGCCGTCATAGTCCAGCGACGAATCCAGCTCTGCAAAGGAAACGCCGTCGGGCAGTACCACGCGGGCGTCTTTGGAGATGGACAAAATCGGGCCGCTGTCACCGAAAATATTGTTGTCCGTAGTGAAAAAATGATTGCCCTGTACGCTGTAAGTGGTATCGTAGTCCGCAGCGTTTACCATCTTGAAATTGTTAAAGCCGTAGTCGAATAATTCTATGGTGTCCGTGAACTGGAACGGGGATTCGTCGCTCATGACCACGCAGATCAGCTTCATCCCGTCTTTCTGGGCGCAGGACACAAGATTTTGCCTGGCGATATCGGTATATCCCGTCTTGCTCCCCACCAGATATTCATAGGCATAGTTTTTCCCTTTTAAAAGTTTGTTTTTGGAAAAAGGGATCAGCTCCCGGGAGAGGGTGCTGCTGGCAGGGATCACATAGTCCGGCGTACTGGACATTTTACAGAGCAGTTCGTCCGCAAAAAAGCGGCGGCCGATGATGGCCAGATCGTAGGCGGAAGTGTAGTGGTCGTCGTCGTGCTTGCCGTTGGTGGTGACAAAATGGGAATCCTCGCAGCCAAGCTGGGCGGCCGTTTCGTTCATCAGATCCACGAAGGCGGAAATGCTGCCGCTGATGTGTTCGCCGATGGCGTTGCCGCATTCGTTGCCGGAACCCACAAGAAGCCCGTAGAGGGACTGTTCCATGGTAATGGATTCCCCGATTTTGATGCCGATATTGGAATCGTCCCGCCAGTCGATGCTGTTGATGGCTTCCGCCGAATAGGTCACCGTCTCGTCCATCTGGCTGTGCTGCCGCGCGATGTAGGCGGTCAGGATCTTGGTGGTGCTGGCCGGATAGTGATGTTCATGGATATTCTTGGCATAGAGAATGGTGCCGGTCTCGGCCTCCATGAGAATGGCGGCCCGGGCGCTGACCGCCGGGCCCTGGGGCCAGCCTTCGGTTTCGTTGCTTTGAATGGGAAGGAGCTTCTGCTCCTCCGCCAGTTCCGCAGAGGTCTGCGATGTGGCCGATGCCCGGACGGCGGTAAGAGGGCATAAAAAAAACGCTGTGCATAATGCAATATCGATCAGGAAAGAAAAAAGGGTTTTCTTTCTCAAAAATTTCATGTCTTGTTCCTGCCTTTTTCAAAGGATCGGAAAGGCGCAGGCCTTTCGCTGCAAATAAAGCCGCATTCAATATCTTACACCATAATGCTGTAAAAAATAAGTGCGGCGTCATAAATTTTATAATTTCTTAAGACTTTATTTTTTTAAAAAAAGTAGTATAATAATCGCTTGAAAAAGTAGGGAGGATAGCAGATGAGGCTGAGAAATATCACCGGATCCCGGGAAACGATCGCGCAGAGCGGCTTCGTGATACAGCAGCCGGAGCTTCTCAGGGGGCAGTGGCGCAGGGAATTTGGCGGCGACGGCCCGCTGGCGGCCGAGATCGGCATGGGAAAAGGGCAGTTTTTGATGGAGATGGCCCGCCGGTATCCGCAGATCGGTTTCATCGGCATTGAAAAATATTCCAGCGTCCTTTTGCGGGCGGTTCAGAAGATGGAGGCGGACCCGCTCCCCAACGTCCGGCTGGTCCGTATGGAGGCGGAGGAGATTGAAACGGTATTTTCAGAGGGCGAGCTGGACCGTATTTACTTAAACTTTTCGGATCCCTGGCCCAAGGACCGCCACGCTAAGCGCAGGCTGCCTTCCGCAGCGTTTCTGGCGCGCTATGACCGGGTGCTGAAGAAGGACGGGGAGCTGGAGTTTAAGACCGATAACCGGGAACTGTTCGATTTCGCGGTGGAAGAGTTGCAGACGGCGGGATGGAAGATCCGGGAACTGACCTATGACCTTCACAGCGATCCCCGTCTTAGCCGGGACAATGTGATGACGGAATATGAAGAACGGTTTTCGGCAAAAGGGAATCCGATCTGTAAATATATCATCGGCAGATAAGATGGAGGGCGGATATGTATGTTCTTTTTTTCCTGATATGGGTGATCTTTAACGGGCAGGTCACGACGGAGATCGTCCTGTTCGGGCTTGTGATCTCGGCTGTAGTTTACGCCTTTGCCTGCCGGTTCATCGGATGGAGTTTTCGGAAGGATCTGTGGGCGGTCAAAAGGATCGGTCTGATCCTGCGCTATGTGTGGCTGCTGCTGACAGAGATCCTCAAGGCCAACCTGGCGACGAGTATGGCGATCCTTTCCTATGAAAAAGAGCCCCATCCCGTTCTGGTGCGCTTTCGGACAAAGCTGCGCAGCAGGATCACGCGGGTGCTTCTGGCCAATTCCATCACGCTGACGCCGGGCACCATCACGGTGGCCCTGGAAGGGGACGAGCTTACCGTACACTGTCTGGACGAATCCATGTCCCTGGGACTGGAAAACAGCGCCTTTGAACAGCTTTTATTAAAAATGGAAGGAAGGGAATAACGATGCGTAACCCGATGCTGCAAAACGCCTGCCATACGCTGCTGGTAGCAGCGCTGATCTTTCTCGCTGTGATGACGCTGTTCTGCTTTCTGCGGGCGGTGAAAGGGCCGCGGGTGGCGGACCGGATCGTGGCGGTGAATATGATCGGCACCATGGTCATGGTGATCATCGCCATCCTGGCCATTTTGCTGGGAGAGGGGTATCTGGTGGATATCTGCTTGATTTACGCCATGATCAGTTTCCTGTCGGTAGTGGTGCTGACGAAGGTCTACATGGGCGTATACCGGGAGAAACAGGAAGAGGCGAAAAAGGAGGCAAAAAAAGACGATGTTTGAATGGATCCGTTTTATTGCGGGGGCATTGGTCCTGATCCTGGGGCTTGCCACCTTTGCGCTGGAGGTTTTCGGCTCCTACCGGTTCGATTTCGTGCTGAACCGGATGCATGCGGCCGCCATGGGAGATACGTTGGGGATCGGGATATCCCTGGTGGGGCTGATGCTTTTTTCCGGTTGGAATTTTACCAGCCTGAAAATGTTTTTGATCATTTTGTTTTTGTGGTTCGCATCCCCGGTGGCTTCCCACCTGATCGCCAGGCTGGAGGTCACGACGGACGAAGATTTGGAACAGTACTGTGAGAGAAAAGAATGAACCTTTTTTACAGGAGGTGTCTATGAATATTTTCACCGGTATTCTCCTGGGATTTCTGGTGATCTGCGCCATATCGGTCACGTTTTCCCGGAAGCTTTTAAATTCCATCCTGATCTTCATGTCCTACAGCCTGATCATGTCCATCATATGGATGCTGCTGGAATCGCCGGATCTTGCCATCACGGAAGCCGCCGTAGGCGCGGGCGTGACCAGCGTGCTGTTTTTTGTGACGCTCAAAAAGATCCACGCCATGGTGGGGGAGGACGAATCCGATGAAGAGAAAAGATAACGCCTTTTACCGCTGGCTTTTCGGGGAAAAAGACACTCTGCAGGGACGGGTGGAAATGCGCCCGCAGGCGGAATACGAGACAAAGGAAACCGATCTGGAGGAGATCTTAAAAGACCATCAGCAGGTACAGGAGAAGGTTTTCGATCTGAAGGACAATAAGGCGCTGCGCTTTTTTGACCGGATGTATCGGATCGCGGGCGTGCTGTTTTGTCTGGCGCTGATGCTGATTTTGCTGGTAAACGTTTCCTGGCTCCCGCCCCGCGGAGCGGCCTCCAATCCGGTCAATAACGAGGTTTCCGCCCGTTATATTGAAAACGGGCTTCAGGAGACGGGGGCGGTGAACATCGTCACGGGGATGATCCTGGATTACCGTGCTTTCGATACTTTCGGCGAGTCCAACGTGCTGTTCATCGCCACGGTCACCGTACTCATTCTGATGCGGCTGGACAGGGAGAAAAAGGCGCCCGCCAAAAAGGGCGTGCCCGTTTACCAGAAGCCGGAGGATGAAATGACGGTGGCCCAGGCGCAGGCCCACGACCGCATTTATGAGCCAAAAAACGACGTGATCCTGCAGGTCGCAGCCGGTTTTCTGGTGCCTGTCATCATCATTTTTGGGATCTATGTGATTCTGAACGGGCACCTGTCTCCGGGCGGCGGCTTCTCCGGCGGCGCCATCATCGGGGCTGGTCTGATCCTGTATCTGAACGCTTTCGGCTTTGAAAAGACGGAGCGGTTTTTTACGGAGAAAACCTATAAATGGGTGAGCTTTGGCGCGCTGACCTTTTACTGCCTGGCTAAGAGCTACTCCTTTTATACCGGGGCAAATCATCTGGAGAGCGGGATCGGGCTGGGAACGCCCGGCGCCATCCTTTCCAGCGGTCTCATCCTGCCGTTAAATATCTGCGTGGGGCTGGTGGTAGCCTGTACCATGTACGCCTTTTACGCGCTGTTTCGGAAAGGGGGGTTTTAAATGCTCGGCCCGAATCTGTTTACCAACTACGGGGAGGCGGTCGCCGTCGTCCTGTTCTGCATCGGGTTTTCCAATCTGCTTTTGCAGAAAAACCTCATCAAGAAGATCATCGGATTAAATATCATGGATACGACGGTCTATCTGTACCTGGCGGAGAAAGGCTACATCGCCGGCAGGGCCGCGCCCATCGTGACGGACGGCGTGCAGGAGGTATCCGCCTATATCAATCCGGTACCCAGCGGCCTGGTGCTGACGGGCATCGTGGTTTCCGTTTCCGTCACGGCGCTGATGCTTTCGCTGACGATCCGGCTCTACCGCCGGTATCGCACGCTGGATCTGGATGAAATTTCTGCAAGGCTGAAAAAGGAGGGCCTGTGATGCGTTTTGTACAGAACTTCCCTTTTTTCTCCATCATCCTGTCCATGTTTTCCGGGATCATAAGCTCCGTCCTGCCGGCCCGCGCCGCCAGATGGCTCAACACGGCGCTGATCGTAACGGTGGGCGCCATGTCCGCTGCGCTGCTCTGGTTTCTGACGGGGACGCAGGAGGCTTACGTTTACTGGATGGGACATTTCCCGGCGCCCTGGGGCAACGAGATCCGGGCCGGGGTCCTGGAAGCCGGGATGGCGCTGTTTTTCTGTGTGATCATGCTCCTGTCCATGCTGGGCGGCGAAAAAAAGCTGTTGGGAGAGGTGGAGTACAGCAAGCACAATCTGTATTACATCCTGGTGGATCTTTTGCTAAGCTCCCTGCTGGCCCTGGTCTACACCAACGACCTGTTCACGGCCTATGTGTTTGTGGAGATCAACACCATAGCGGCCTGCGGCCTGATCATGATCCGGCAGAACGGGCGGACCATCGAAGCCGCCGTCCGGTATATGATCATGAGCCTGCTGGGTTCCGGCCTGTTTTTGCTGGGGCTGTGTACCCTGTACGATCTGACGGGGCATTTGCTGATGTCGAACATCAAAGAGGCGGTGGCCCAGCTTGCGGAACAGCAGGCCTACACGGTGCCGCTGATGACCACCATCGGCCTGATCAGCGTCGGCCTTGCCATCAAGAGCGCGCTTTTCCCGTTCCACACCTGGCTGCCGGACGCCTACGGCTATTCCACAGTCTCGTCCGCCGCGATGCTTTCCAGTCTGGTGTCGAAAGGATATATTTTCCTGCTGATCAAGATCTTTTACCGCGTCATCGGATTTGACATCATCACAGAGAGCAAAGTGATCAACGTGCTGTTCGTGTTCGGGCTGATGGGCATGGTGTTCGGATCTCTGAGCGCGATCCGGGAAAACGACATCCGGCGCATGATCTCCTACTCCAGCGTAGCCCAGATCGGCTATATCTATATGGGCTTCGGCCTGGGCACCGAGATCGGCATGGTGGCCAGCGTGTTCCACATCCTGTCCCATGCGGCGACCAAATCCCTGCTCTTTATCTCCGCCATCGGCCTGACGGATGTGTCCCGGGGCAGCCGGAAATTCCAGGATCTGACCGGGGCGGGATACCGCAATAAGCTGGCGGGGGTTGCCTTTACGGTGGGCAGCCTTTCCATGGTGGGCGTGCCGATGTTTTCGGGATTTGTCAGTAAGCTTTTGTTTATGGAGGCCTCTTTGGGGCATGCGGTCAAAATGTTCCCGGCCCTCATCGTGCTGGCCCTTTCTACCATATTAAATGCCATTTATTTTATGAAGACCGTGATCCGCATTTATGTGCCGGACAGGCGGCCGGACTGCGGGATCATCACGGGAAAGGATGAAAAGCTCTATGCGGCGACGCTGGTCTGCTTTATCGTCCTGAACGTAGCGCTGGGCATGCTGTCGGAGCCGATCGTGCAGTGGATCCGGACAGGGCTTTCCATGTTTGGCTAAGAGGAGTCGTTATGAAAGAATCTGTGATCCTGTTATTTCCCATTGCGCTCCCGGTTCTGGCGGGGGTGCTGTGGCTGATCGGAAAGGCGCCGAAAAGAAAGTACACGACGCGGGTTTATGTGGGCGGCGTGCTGGCGGTTACGGCGCTGTTGTGCCTGTTTCTGCTGTCGGGAGGCGAACGCTTTTTTACGCTGTTTTATCTGACGGCCCGGCTTCCGATCTTTTTCAGGCTGGACGGAATGGGGAAACTGTTTTGCGCTGCGGCCGCCCTGGTCTGGACGGCGGCGGGCTTCTTTTCCTTCGGGTATCTGGAGGGCCAGCCGGAGAACAAGCGGTTTTTCGGGTTTTACCTGATTGGGTACGGCGTTATGAACGCCCTCTGTTTTTCCGGCAATCTGATCACCTTTTACGCGTTTTATGAGATGCTGACGCTGCTGACCATGCCCCTGGTGCTGCATGAGCGCACGAAGGAGGCGGTCTTTGCGGGGTTAAAATATCTCTTTTTCTCCCTGTGCGGCGCGTATATGGTGCTGTTTGGCCTGTATTTCGTATACCGTTACTCCAATACGCTCAGCTTCACGGCCAAGGGCGTGCTGGATATGGGGCTGGTAGAGGGGCATGAAGGACTTCTGCTGCTGGCGGCGTTTCTCATGCTGCTGGGCTTTTCCGTGAAAGCGGGCATGTTCCCGTTTCACAGTTGGCTGCCGGTGGCCCATACTGTGGCGCCCGCGCCCGCGTCCGCCGTTTTGTCCGCGGTGATCGTCAAGGCGGGCGTGCTGGGCATCGTCCGGGCGGCCTATTATATTTTCGGCGCCGCTTTCCTGCAGGGAAGCTGGGTACAGACCGCAATGCTGACCTTAAGCCTTGTGACGGTGTTTCTCGGATCCATGCTGGCCTGTCTGGAGGACGGGCTGAAAAAGCGGCTCGCCTATTCCACGGTCAGTCAGGTTTCCTATATTCTCTTCGGCCTGTTTTTGTTCGATACGGTGGGGATGACCGGTGCGCTTTTGCAGACGTTGTTTCATGCCGTCATCAAGGGCGGACTGTTTCTGTGCGCCGGAGCTGTCATCTGTCAGACCGGCAGGAAACGGGCAGGAGAGCTTGCCGGCATCGGAAGGGTTATGCCGGTGACCATGGCCTGCTTTACGGTCTGTTCCCTGGCGCTGATCGGCATTCCGCCGGCCAGCGGCTTTATCGGAAAATGGTTTCTGTGTACGGGGGCCCTGCATACGAAGCTGCCGGTCTTTTCCTGGCTGGGGCCTGTAGTGCTTTTGCTCAGCGCCCTGCTGACGGCGGCCTATCTGCTGCCGGTCGCGATCCGCAGCTTTTTTGCTTGCCCTGAGCCGTCGGATGCGCTTTTAGAGGAAAAGAAAAAGGATCCAAAGAGCGGTATGCTCCTGCCGTTACTCATTCTGGCGGCGCTGTCCCTGCTTTTGGGCATCGTTCCGGAGGCGCTGATCGAAAGCTTGTCGGCGCTGGCCGGACAACTGATATAGGAGGCGGTGCGGATATGAACCCTGTTGCAATGCTGATCGCGATCCTGATCCCTATTCTGGGCAGTCTGCCGGTTCTGCTCGTCCCGTTTAAAAAACGGACGCATATGCTGATCTATCTGGAGACGGTGGTGGTTGTAACCAGCCTGCTGGTGTGGAGCATCCTGGCCGCCAGGCCCCGGGAAGCGATCCCTGTCGTGAAATTTGTCAACAACCTTTCCCTTTCCCTGCGGCTGGATGGCTGCGGTATGGTCTTTTCCGGCCTGATCAGCGCCCTCTGGCCTCTGGCCACGCTGTACGCCTTTGAATATATGAAAAAGGAAAGGCGGGAAAAGTTCTTCTTTACGTTCTTTACGGTGACCTATGGGATCACGCTGGGGATCTCCTTTGCGGAAGATATGCTGACGATGTATTTCTTCTATGAACTGCTGACGCTGGTGACGGTGCCGCTGGTGCTGCATACGCTGACCAGGGAGGCGGTGCTGGCCGCCCGGAAATACCTGTACTATTCCCTGGGCGGCGCGGCCTTTGCTTTCATCGGTCTGGTCTTTCTGATGATTTATGGAACGACCTTAAACTTCACCTACGGAGGCGTCCTGGCCCCGGAGGTGCTTGCGGAAAACGCGGATACGCTGCTGTTCGTCTATGTGCTGGCCTTTTTAGGATTTGGCGTGAAGGCGGCGGTGTGCCCGTTCAATGCCTGGCTGCCCCAGGCCGGCGTGGCCCCCACTCCGGTGACGGCCCTGCTGCATGCGGTAGCGGTCGTAAAGGCGGGCGCCTTTGCCATCATCCGGCTGACCTTTTACAGCTTCGGGACGGATTTTCTGTCGGGCACCTGGGCGCAGCATCTCGTGATGGCCGTTACGGTCTTTACCATCGTGTACGGCTGCAGCCGGGCGGTGAAGGAAACGCACATCAAACGACGTCTGGCCTATTCTACCATCAGCAATCTTTCCTATGTCCTGTTCGGCGTTACGATCATGACGCCCCTGGGGCTGCAGGGCGCCTTTTTGCACATGCTCTTTCATGCGGTCATCAAGATCTGCGCTTTCTTCTGCGCCGGGGCCGTTACTTATCAGACGGGGAAACAGTATGTCCACGAACTGGACGGGCTGGGGCGCAGGATGCCGGTAGTGTTTGGCGTGTTTACGATATCCGCCCTGGGGCTGATGGGCGTGCCCGGGCTATGCGGGTTTATCAGCAAATGGACGCTCGCCAACGCGGCGGTCATGAGCAGCGACCCTTTGGCCTATGCAGGGATCGGGGCGCTGCTGATCTCGGCGCTGCTCACCGCCATTTATATGTTTACCATTGTGGTTCGGGCGTTCTTTTTGCGGCCCACAGAAGAAACAGGCGGGCAGGAATACCGGGATCCCAACTGGATGATGTTGCTGCCGCTGTTGTTATTCGCAGCGTTCATTGTGGTATTCGGCCTGGCCTCCGATGGGCTGGCGCTGTTTTTGGCTGATGTTTCGGGCGGAGGGATATGAAGATGGAAAATGCGGTTCTTTTTTGGCTTCTGGCCGTTCCTTTTCTGGGCGTTGCTGCCGTCTGTCTGCCCGCTTTGCGGGAAGAAAAAAGAAGGATTCTGGCGGCAGATCTGACGGCCGCTCTGGAATTTGCCGGATGCTTTCTGGTGTTCATCCTTTTTTATCTGCTGCGATCCGGCGGGTTCAGGCAGATGAATGCGTCCTGCGGCGGCTTCGGGATGGGGCTCCATCTGTGTCTGGACGGGTTCCGCGCCCTGTATTGTCTGATTGCCGCTTTCATGTGGCTGATCGCCACCCTGTTTTTGCGGGAATACTTCGCCCGGGCGTTTCATAAGGGCAGGTTTTATTTCTTCTGGCTGATGACGCTAGGCGCGACGATAGGCGTTTTCCTGTCGGCGGATCTGTATACCACCTTTTTATTTTTTGAGATCATGTCCTTTGCCTCCTATGCCTGGGTGGCCCATGACGAGACTCCCGGGGCGCTGCGGGCGGCGGAAACCTATCTGGCCGTGGCCGTGACCGGCGGGCTGGTGATGTTAATGGGCCTGTTTTTGCTGTACGACATGTTCGGCACCTTAAACATCAGCGAACTGAGCCGCCGGGCCGTTTCCCTGCGGGCCATCTGCACAAAGCCCGCCGCCGGGGACAAACCGGAGGGCATATCCATGACGCGGCTTTATGCGGCGGGCGGCTGTCTGCTCTTTGGCTTCGGCGCAAAGGCGGGCGCGTTCCCGCTCCACATCTGGCTGCCCAAGGCTCATCCCGTGGCGCCGGCGCCGGCTTCGGCGCTGCTTTCCGGGATCCTGACAAAGGCCGGGATTTTCGGGATCATTGCGGTGACCTCCTCCCTGTTTTTATACGATGGGAAATGGGGCGCCCTGGTGCTGGCGGCCGGAACCGTGACAATGGTGCTGGGAGCGGTGCTGGCGCTGTTTTCCGTGGATCTGAAACGGACGCTGGCCTGTTCTTCTGTTTCGCAGATCGGCTTTATCCTGGTGGGCGTGGGCATGATGGTATTGCTGGGAACGGGCAATGGGGTGGCGGCCCGGGGGACGCTTCTGCATATGGTGAACCACTCCCTGTTCAAGCTGGTGCTGTTTTTGTCCGCCGGTGTGGTCTATATGAGGACACATCGCCTGGACTTAAACGGGATACGGGGTTTTGGAAAGGGGAAGCCGCTGTTTGCTTTTGTCTTTGGCATGGGGGCGCTGGGGATCTGCGGCGTACCGCTGTTCTCCGGTTATGTCAGCAAAACGCTTCTGCATGAGGCGCTGGTGCAGTATCAGACCATGGCCCGGGCGGGCAGCCGGGTGATCGCCGGAAACGGGGTGATCGCGTTTTTTACCTCCGCCTCCTGGGTCAACGTCGTGGAGTGGCTCTTTCTGATCAGCGGCGGCTTTACCGTGGCTTATATGCTGAAGCTTTTCTCGGCGCTCTTTCTGGAAAAGAATGCGGACGCCGGACTGCAGGCCCAGTATGACGGCATGAATGGTTCCTTCTGGGACCGGCGCAGCAGGATAGCTTTGCTGATCGCGGCTCTGCCGATCCCGGCCATGGGCTTTTTGGCCCATCCGTTCATGGACAGGATCGCGTCTTTAGGGGAAGGCTTTCTGGGCAGCAGCGGCATGGCGGAAAGAGTTTCTTATCTTTCCCTTTCTAACCTCCAGGGCGCGGCGATCTCTCTGGGGATAGGCGTCCTTTTATACCTCGGGGTAGTCAGGACATTCCTGATGAAACGGGAAGGGGAACATCGGATTTATGTCAACCGTTGGCCTGCCTGGCTGGATCTGGAGGAGTTATTTTACCGACCCCTGTTATGCACCGTTTTTCCGCTGACGGCGGGGACCCTTGCCAGAGTATTGGACCGTCTGCCGGATACCTGTATCCTGCTGCTGCGCAGGACGGTCTTTCGGGACAGCCCCATTCCCCATGAGCTTAAGGAAGGCAACTGGGCGTCCCACAGCCTTGGCTCCCTTGCAGACGGTACGGGCCGGATCTTTCATAAAAAGACCGACTATGAGCATCGGCTGGCGCTGCTTTACGAGAACTATTCCGAGAACAGCGTACTCATCGGCAGGAGCCTTTCGTTCGGCCTGTTTCTGGCCTGTATCGGGCTTCTTCTGACGCTTTTATATCTTCTGGCCGGATAATTGGATAAAATCACGGGAAAGCGGTTTTCTCACGCAGAGAGAGGCCGCTTTTTTTATGCTGTTTTTACAGAGAAAAACGGTTCTTTGTTGACTTTTTTCCATAAAAGAGTAAGATGGAAAAAACTGGAAATTTAAATTCATAGAATAAAGGAGGGAACCGGGTTGG
Organism: uncultured Eisenbergiella sp.; assembly: GCA_947598825.1. Lineage (GTDB taxonomy): Bacteria > Bacillota > Clostridia > Lachnospirales > Lachnospiraceae > Gallintestinimicrobium. The sequence goes on from CANQFM010000011.1 coordinate 52,356, forward strand.
AAAGGCGGTATCTGGACATCAACGTGTATGAAGCCCTGCAGCAGCGTTTCGACTTCATTTTCCGGGAGTTCGACAATATCTATGTTTCTTTCAGCGGCGGCAAGGACAGCGGGCTTTTGCTGCACCTGATCATGGATTATATGAAGCAGAAAAAGATCCGGAAGCGGATCGGCGTCTTTCATCAGGATTTCGAGGCGCAGTACCAGCTCACCACGGAATATGTGGAAAAGGTTTTTGACATGTATCTGCCCCGGATTGAACCCTACTGGGTCTGTCTGCCGATGGCGGTACGCACGGCCATGAGCAATTACGAGATGTTCTGGTACCCCTGGGACGATAAGAAAAAAGAACTCTGGGTCAGGGAGATGCCCAGAAAGCCCTACGTCATCAATATGAACCGCAATCCCTTCTCGCTTTACAAATATAAGATGCTGCAGGAGGATCTGGCCAAGCAGTTCGGCCGCTGGTATAGGCAGATCCATGCGAACAGAAAGACGATATGCCTGCTGGGGATGCGGGCCGACGAGTCGCTGACCCGTTACAACGGTTTTCTGAACAAGAAATACGGATACGAGGGACAGTGCTGGATCTCCGCCCAGTTCAAGGACGTTTATACCGGTTCGCCGCTTTACGACTGGTCCACCTCCGATGTCTGGACCGCCTACAGGAAATTCAACTATCCCTATAACAAGCTGTACGATCTGTATCAGAAGGCGGGGTTAAAGCCCTCCCAGATGCGGGTGGCCTCCCCCTTTAACGACTATGCGAAGGAGGCCTTAAATCTCTATCGGGTCCTGGAGCCCCAGACCTGGACGAAGCTGGTGGGGCGCGTGCAGGGGGCGAATTTTACTTCCATATACGCCAGGACGAAAGCTATGGGCTATCGCAATATCACGCTGCCGGAGGGGCATACCTGGAAGTCCTATACCATGTTTTTGCTGGATACCCTGCCGGCCCGGCTGCGCAACAACTATGAAAAAAAATTCCAGACTTCCATGGAGTTCTGGCACAATACCGGGGGAGGGCTTTCCCAGGAGACGATCCAGGAGCTTAAGGACAGAGGCTACAAGATCGCTTTAAACGGCGTTTCCAACTACACGCTGGATAAAAAGGCCAGGGTCATCTTCCTGCAGGACATCCCGGACGATACGGACGATATCAAGACGACCAAGGACGTTCCTTCCTGGAAACGAATGTGTTATTGCATTTTGAAAAACGATCACTTATGCCGGTTCATGGGCTTCGGGCTTTTGCGGGAGGATAAGAGGCGCGTGGAACTGATCCGGGAAAAATACAAAGGAATGGAGAACATATAAGATGAAATACGAAAGTCCGGTCTATCAGATCAAACGGGTGCCGATCGAGAAGATCGAACCAAACGGCTATAATCCAAACGCGGTAGCGCCGCCGGAAATGCGCCTGCTTTACGACAGCATCAAGGAGGATGGTTATACCATGCCCATTGTCTGTTATTACAACAGCCGCAAGGATACCTACATCATCGTCGACGGCTTCCACCGCTACCGCATTATGCTGGATTATCCGGATATTTACAAGAGGGAAGAGGGCATGCTGCCGGTTTCCGTCATCAACAAGCCGCTGGATCAGCGCATGGCCAGTACGATCCGCCACAACCGGGCGCGAGGCTCCCATGATGTGGAGCTGATGAGCAACATCATCCGGGAGCTTCACGAGATCGGTCGCAGCGACGCCTGGATCTCCAAGCATCTGGGGATGGACCGGGACGAGATCCTTCGCTTAAAACAGATCACGGGGCTGACGGAGCTGTTTTCCGAGACGGAATTTGGCAAGGCCTGGGTGCCGGAGGAAAAGTCTTAAGCTGCCCTACTGCGCGTTGATGGTATCCACAATGGACATGGCGCTCAGATCCCGGACGGGTTTTCGAACCGCCAGCAGGACGGACAGGGCCACAAGGGAAAGGATCAGCGCCATCATATCCCAGGGGATCGTCCAAGCGTCGCCCCAGCGGAAGGATACCAGGGATTCAAACAATTTTTTATGAAAGAACAGGCCCAGACAGGCGCCCAGGAGGCTGCCGGAGGCTGTGTAAACGACGGTTTCGGCGACGACCATGCGGGCAAGCTGCCGGCTGCTCATGCCGATGGCCCGGAAGGCCCCGTACAGCTTTGTCCTGGCGGATACGCTCATGGATACGCCGTTGATCACGTTGAATACCGAGATCAGGGCGATCACCGTGAGAAAACCGTAGATAAAAAGGCAAAAGCAGTAATAGACGCCTCTGACGCTGTCGTTTTGCATACGGCGGTCGGAAAAGGAAAAGCCCTCGGGAACGGTATTGCGGATGGCGTCCGTCGCTTCTTCGTCGGCGCCCCATTTCAACTGGAGATCGACGACGGTATAGCGGTTTTCTGACGCGTTCGCAGCGGCCCCTTCCGGCTCCGTCATCCTGCGGAAGGTTTCCTCCGAACAGATGAGGATGCCCGTATCCTCGGCATTACGGAAAGGGCTTTCGGAAAGGCAGCCTACGATCCGGATCTGCGCCCTGCGTCCGGAAAAGTCCAGCGTCACCGTATCGCCTGTTTGAATATCGATGCCGGGTTCATAGACGACCAGGCCCATATCGCTGCCGTCGGCAACCTCCTCCAGCGTTCCGCTCAGCAGGTATTTTTCTGCCCACTCCAACTGTGTCCGGTCATAGGATACCAGGTCGATCTTCGTCCAGGTACGGCTGTTTTCGGCGGGCACATCGTAGGAGAACATTCTGGCGTAGGCCCTGCGCACGGCTTCGTTCTGCCGCAGGCTTTCCACATAGGCGTCGTCGATGGCCCGCTCATTGCCGGGGCTTATAATGGACAGATCCGGCGTCCAGGGCTCCAGCGGATTGATCGCGCGCCGCATAAAGGATATGGTCGCGGAAAAGGCTAAAAACAAAAGGACGCAGGAGCCGAAGGAACCGGCCATCAGCAGCAGGTTTTTAGGGCTGTGTACCGCATGATGGATCCCCAGGGCGGTATCGATCCTGAAAAACCGATGTCTGGATGCGCGATAGACCGGGTGGAGATCAGCGGCATTGCCGGAAGCGGCTACCAGCGGAGAAACCTTCGCCGCCTTTCTGGCAGGGGAGCGGGCGGCCAAAAGGACCGTCAGAAGCCCTACGGCGCTTCCTGTCAGTATGCTGGGAACGCTTATCAGAAATACCGGCACCGCGCCGAGATACTGAGGGCTGAGCTTTCGCAGTATAAAGCACAGGAGCCAGATCACCACGATCCCGAGGCCGATCCCGGCAGGGATCGCGACCCGGCACCATAGAAGGGCTTCTTTATAGACCATCCGCATCACCTGCCGGGGCGTAGCGCCCACGCAGCGCAGCAGGCCGAAAAATTCCGTCCGCCGGGCCACGCTGCTGTTCAGGCTGCCGGCGATCATCAGGATACCGGTGGCTAACACCAGCACAAACAGGATGGCGGCGCTGCCGTAGATCATGGTCATGAACTGGTCTCCGCTCTGGCCCAGCAGCCCCAGCATTTTGGTATTTTCGATGATCTGATCTTCCGACAGGCCAAAGGCCTCTTTCAATTCGTCGATCGCGCGCCGGATATGGCGCGTGTCGGAAAACTGGAGCATCAGTCCGGTATCGTAATCGGCGAGCCGGTCGGAAGAGACGTTCGGATAGAGGGCGCGAAAAGCCTCCGTGGTGAGAAAAAGGCCGTAGGAATCGTCCTTTAAGGTCTTGGAAACGTTGTGGAAAAAGCCGGAGACCGTGTAGGTCTTTTGGGCGCCGTCGGGGAGCGTAAGCGACACGGGATCGCCGATCTGTACGCCTGCGGTGTCCCGCACGCTTTCGCTCAGCATGGCCTGCGTTTCATCCCTGGGGAAAGCGCCGTCGGCCACGCTGTCGTATAGCATACCGATCCAGCCGATATCGTTGCCAAGAATGACCACATCTTTGCCGCACAGCTTATATCCCTGTTCATAGCGGTAATTTAAAGTGGCGTAGCGGGAAGCCTGGGATACGCCAGGCCAGACTGCTATCCGGTCACTTTGTCCGTCCGTAATATCCCGGATCATGATATGCCAGTCCCCTTCTTCTTTTTTCGTCTGTAGGATCTGGCTGCGGATGAAGGCGTCGGCCATGCCGAAGATGGTGGTCACCAATGCGGCCGCCAGCAGGATGCAGAAAACGGACATCCGGTTTTGACGGCGGTGTATTCTGCCGGAAAGGGATACGAGATCCAGATAGCTCTTCATGCCGGACACCTCCCCAGATCGGTAAGGGCGCCGTCCGATACCTGGAGTACCCGGTCGGCCATGGAGGCGATGCTGCGGTTATGGGTGATCATGAGAATGGTCTGTTCGTATTGCCGGGAGGCTTTTTTCAGCAGGGCGATGACCTCGCTGCTGTTCTGGGAGTCTAAGTTGCCCGTAGGTTCGTCCGCCAAAATCAGCATGGGACGGGTGATGAGCGCCCGCCCGATGGCGGCCCGCTGCTGCTGGCCGCCGGAAAGCTGGCTGGGCAGATGGTTCCGGCGGTCTTTCAGGTTCAGAACGTCCAGAAGCTCTTCCAGATAAGAAAGATCCGGCTTTTGATAGTCTAACAGGACGGGGAAGGAGATATTCTGCTCCACTGTCAGTTCCGGGACCAGGTGGAACGCCTGGAACACGAAGCCGATGCTGCGGCGACGGAAAATGGTGCGCTGTTCCTCTTTCATGGAAAAGGGCTGTTTTCCGTCGATGAACACCTGCCCGGCGGTGGGCGTGTCCAGTGCGCCGATGATGTTGAGCAGGGTGCTTTTGCCGGAACCGGATTCGCCTACCACGGCGACAAATTCTCCCCGGGAAACGGAAAAGCTGACGTTTCTAAGCGCATGGACGGCGGTTTCCCCGGAACCGTAAATCTTGCTTACGTTCCTTACTTCAAGAAGATTCATGTTATGCCTCCTTTGCATAAAGCGGTTTTTGATCTGCTCTGTAGCATAACATTCCGCACTTACTCTCCGATGAATCCCACCTTACAATTTTGAAGGATTTAAAAAGCTGACGGTAAAAACAGAGCCGCTTCCCCAATGACTGTCCACTGAGATCTCGCCGTCGTGGGCCTGTACGATAGCCCGGGCCAGGGGAAGGCCAAGGCCGATGCCCTGGGAGGCGGGATCCTGCTTTTGGGAATCGGGAAACCGGCTGCGGTAAAACCGCTTGAAAATGTGGTGAAGATCCTCAGGGTGGATGCCGCTTCCGTTGTCCGACACTGAGATTTGCGTCAGATCGGCGCTCTGCTGCCAGGATACCAGGATCCGATCTCCGGGGGTCGTGTGGTCCAGGGCGTTTTTGACCAGGTTGCCGAGCGCTTCCAGGATCCAGTTCCGGTCACAGAAGAGCAGGATCTGGCTCTCCCCTTCCCAGAGAAGCTGTTTTTGTTCGCTCTGCGCCCGGAAAGAAAAACGGGAGATCACATCCTGCGCCATATCCGCCAGATCCTCCCAGGACTTTTGAAAGAGAAGCGCGCCGGCGTCCAGCTTCGTAATGGTCAGAAGATTCTGTACCAGGGCTTCGATCCGGTCAAGCTCCGCTTCCGAAAGGGACGCAAATTTTGAAGCCTCCGAATGGGGAGGCGTTTCCTGCTGCAAAATACCGTTGTAGATATTCAAAGCGGCCAGCGGCGTTTTCAACTGATGGGAAATATCGGAAATGGTATCCTTTAAAAAGACCTTTGCCTGCTGCTCTTTCTGCACATGGGCGTCCAGCACGGTGGCCAGCGTGTTCACGGTGTGGAAGAGGCGGTACAGCTCCCCCTCTTCGTCGCAGTCCAGCCGCTTGTCCGTATCGCCGCCCAGAAAATCCAGAATGATGGAAACGGCCTCTTTTAACCGCCGTTCCTCTCCGCAAAAATACGAGTAGCAGAGAGCCAGCAGGGCGCCGCCGAAAAGAAGCGTCAGGATGGCCAGAAGGATTGCGGCCAGGGCAGCGGGGTTTTTGGCCTGCGCCAGAAGCTTTGTTTTTTGGCTCAGGCATAGAAAAAGCTGGGACATCAGAAGAAAACCGGCCAGACAGGCGGTCAGGGAAAGAAAAAGCCGTTTGATGCGTTTGTTGCGGAACAGTTCCATAGGACACCTCAAAAGATCACATTCCATTTATACCCCATGCGCCGGACGGTCAGGAGCATTTTCGGATCGCCCGGATCGTCTTCGATCTTCATCCGCAGACGGCGGATGTATACGGTGAGGGTATTATCGTCTACATAGTCGCCTTTGCCGTCCCAAAGCCTGTCCAGGATCGTTTCTTTGGAGAGGACGATGTTGGGGTTTTGCATGAACAGGCATAAAAGCCGGTATTCCGCCGCGGTCAGATCCAGCGGATGGCCGTTTTTGCTGGCCTGCCCCTTTAGAGGGGCCACCCGGATCCCGTTGGAGGAAAGCTGTGCTTCTGCGCTGTCGGGGCCGCCGGCCCTGCGCAGCAGGGCGTGGATGTGCGCGGTCAGGACGCCCAGCTTAAAAGGCTTGGTGATATAGTCGTCCCCGCCCAGATCCAGCCCCATGATGATGCTGGTCTCTTCGTCGGAGGCGGTCAGAAACAGGATCGGAACGTTGGAACGCAGGCGCACGTTGCGGCACACCTCAAAACCGGAGCCGTCCGGCAGGGTCACGTCCAGGATCAGTAGATCATAGGCTTCTTTAAAAAGCAGGGCGTTCGCATCCGCTACGGTGCGCGCCGTGTCCAGCGTATAGCCCTGTTTTGTAAGAGCATAGGAAAGGCCGTTTCTGAGGCTTAAGTCGTCTTCCAGAAGGAGGATGCGGGACATTTCGGGAGTCTCCTTTCGCAAAAATCGGGATCGTCCCTATTATACACTGGCGACCGGGGGCTGTAAACTGCTTAGGACGGCGCCAAAGCGGGAAACTCTGACCGTCTGTATCTGGAAATAATTTCATGTAGCGGCTATTGGGGGAGTATGTTATCATGTTCATAACAGCAAATCAATGGTGCCCCGACATACTATACTATGGTGACCCGACATACTATACTTTTGCTTGACGTCCGGTATGGAGAAATGGTACAATAAAATCCCGTAATGATAGTGCCAGAAACAGGAATTCATGACGGGGAAACCGACGGCGCTTACATAACCATTTTGCGCGTTGGGAAGTACGATCGGAAAACCGGTACTCGAAGTGGGCCCAATTGCTCCCTCTGTTCAAAAAGGGGTGAGAAATTGGCAGGAAGGCATGAAAAGAAAGGAAATCTGATCATGAAAAACCAATTCAGGAAATGCATGGGAGTTTTGCTCGCGCTTATGGTGTTTCTTTGCCCCTGCGTGAGCGCTCTGGCAGAGGGTACGCAAAACGCGGCATCTGAATTACCGGCAGGCGAGACGCTGGTGGATCAGGAAGCCACAGTGCCCTCGGAGGCGGCGGGTTCTTCGGAAATTTCAGATCCTGCGGATCTTTCGGAAACGCCGACGATCCCGGAGCTTTCGGATCCCCAGGAAGGGACCCCGGAGCTTTCGGCTCCCCAGGAAGAGATCCCGGAGACTTTGGTGAACCAGGGCTCTGCGGATACCGAGAAGCTTCAGGAAGAAGCAGAGGATAATGAAGATTTTCTGGAAGAGATTCCGGAGACCAGGGATGTTCAGGAAAATATCGCAGACCCGGAGGATCTTCCGGAGGAAAACACGGACACGGCAGAATCCCAGGAGCAGAATACGAATCCTGTAGAATCTCAGGAAAAGGATACGGATCCTGTAGATCTTTTGGAGGAAGAGGAGCCTCTTGGGGCCACGAAATCCGCGGATATTGCTGCGGAGCCGAGCGCTGTGTCAGAACTGTCGAATCAGTGGTCATCGCCGGAGGAATATTTCGAGCAGACACCCTGCCCCAGAGCGGAAGACGGGCAGCATCACCGCGGCACTAGAACGGTTGAAGCTTCCTGTACCACTGAGGGAGCTGTTTATGAGTACTGCGAAATTTGCCATATTCAGTGGCGGACCGGGACGATTCCCAAAAAGGCCCATGAGTACAGTGAGGAGCCGGAATATCAAAAGTCGGAGACCTGTACGGAACCCTGGAAAAAGATTTATAAGTGCAAAAATTGTGGGAATACCTACTCTATTTCCGTCCCCGCAAAGGAACACACCTGGAAATCCGGCAATCCGGACGGATGGACGACCGTAGTGGGCAGCGAGCCCTCCTGCGGCAGAGCGGGGAAAATGATCCGCGAATGTTCGGTATGCGGCTATACGGAAACAAAAGAAGTCCCAGCGACGGGGGCGCATGTTCCCGATGAGGGCAGCTCGGATTGTACGAGAAATGTCTGCACAGTCTGCGGTACATATCTGGGGTCAACCGGCAAGGAACATTCCATTGTCTGGCAGTCCATCGGTTCTCTGGATAAAAACGGTATGCATTTGGGCACCTGCAGCGTATGCGGGAAAATCGTCCGCGGCGATCACGTTTACTCGGACGACGGCGACTGCACGACGCCGGTTTATTGTTCAGTTTGCGGTCAGCTTCTGGAAGCGGGCAGCGGCGGACACAACCTGTACCCGCTGTTTGAGGGGGATAAACCCTATTACAATTATGTAGACAATGGTGATGGCACCCATACGGGTGAACGGCAGTGCAGTAATGCCGGGTGTACAAAGGGTACCGGTGTTATCACGGAACCTCATAATTATGACGCAGGAGTTATCATCGCAGAGCCTGCGTTTGGAACGGAAGGGAAGGAGATCTTTACCTGTCTTACCTGCGGATCGCAGAAGATCCAGACGCTGGCGGTTTTGGAGGAAGCGGATACGACGGGAGATGCGGATCCGAAGGAAGCTGCGCGTCAACGTTTTGAGGATCTTAAGTGCGTAAACAGTAGCGGACATAACCTTATTGAGAAAACGACGCCCGCAACCTGCAAATCCGAAGGGGTGAAATACCTGCAATGTGAGTATTGCCGCTGGAAAGTGGATTATGAGCGTATTCCGAAGACCAGGCATCAATACGGAGAGCCAGAATACCAGGAGTCGAAAATCTGTACGGAACCCTGGGAAAAGGTTTATACATGCAAAATTTGCGGGAATACCTACTCCATTTCCATCCCGGCAAAGAACCACACCTGGAAATCTGACAATCCGGATGGATGGACGCCTGTAGTGGGCAGCGAACCTTCTTGCGGCAGAGCGGGGAAAATGATCCGCGAATGTTCCGTATGCGGCTTTACGGAAACGAAGGAAGTCCCAGCGACGGGGGAGCATGTTTCAGACGAAGGCAAATCGGACTGCACAAGGAATGTTTGCACAGTCTGCGGAGAAGATCTGGGGCCAACCGGTAAGGAACATGACATCGACTGGAAGCCCATCGGTCCCTTGAATAAAAACGGTATGCATTTGGGCACCTGCAGCGTATGCGGGAAAACCGTCCGCGGCGATCACATTTACGAGGACGACGGCGACTGCACGACGCCGGTCGAATGCCCGGTCTGCGGCCAGCTTTTGAAGGAGGGATATGACGGGCACAGCTATTATCCCACGGTGGATTCGGACGGTACTATCCACTTTGCCGGCACAGACAACGGCGATGGAACCCATACCCGTCACTGCACCTATGAAGGCTGTACGGCGTCTCTTAATATCAAAGAAGCCCATAACTATGGAGACCCGGTCATCACCGTCAAGCCGGGGATCGGGACGACAGGCAAACAGGTATCCACCTGTAAAGTCTGCGGCCATAAAGAAGAAGAAATTTTGGATGCCCTGGAGGATCCGGGCACATCCGTGACGCCGACAGAGGAAGCAGAAGAAACAACGTCTCCGGCCCCGACAGAGGAAGCTAAAGAGACAGCGCCTTCGGCCCCGACGGAGGAAGCAGAAGGGACAACGTCTCCGGCCCCGACAGAGGAAGCCAAAGAGACAGCGCCTTCGGCCCCGACGGAGGAAGCAGAAGAGACAACGTCTCCGGCCCCGACGGAAAAAACAGAAGAGACAACGTCTCCGGCCCCGACAGAGGAAGCCAAAGAGACAGCGCCTTCGGCCCCGACAGAGGAAGCAGAAGAGACGACGCCTTCGGCGTCCGCCCAGGTTCCTTCTGGCCAGCCGACTCCGGCGTTCGTATCGGAACCGGAAAGGCCTGCTGTATTTGACAATACACAGCCGCAGACGACGGAGGAGAATTCCGCTCTGATAAAGGGGACGGTAGAAGTTTCCGACGGCAAATCGGGATATAAGCTCTCGGTCGAGGTGAAACTGCCGAAGGGCGCGGCTTCGACCAGTAAGCTCACAGTTGAGGACGTGACCAGTACCGATAAGGCCATAAAGAAGGTAGTTGAAGAGAAGTTTACCGGATATTTGGCATACGATATACAGATGTATAACGGAAGCACCTCTGTTCAGCCCGACAGCACAGTGGAAATTTCGCTTGAACTGCCCAAAAAGTGGACTGATGTGGCTGTTTACCGTATAGTCAACGGTAAGATGGTAAAGGTAAAGGCAAAGGTTAAAGACGGCCGGATCGTCTTTGCAACGGAGCAGTTTGGCATTTATATTCTGGTCAATAATGATTCTGCGATTTCCCTGCAGGAAGCATGAGAAGCTTTTCCTCTGACTTGTGATCGCTCAGGCGGCGATCGATAGAGAAGGAACAATTCAACAGCAACGGGAAATTAACAAATACGGAGTAGGGGGGTCATAAACCGCTCCCCGTCAGGTAGACAATCAAAAAAATTAAAATTTTCTGCCATCAGATTTAGGTCTGGTGGCAGTTTTTACGCTGCCTTCAGATATTGTTCATATTTCTCCATTGGCGTCAGAACACCTGTTTCTCTATCCATTTGGCCACCCTGGACATGCTCTGCGTCATCCCTGCGGCTTCAAGCAGGAGTACCTCTATGGAGCCACTTATAGTAAGCAGCCCGGGATACATGACCAAGTTTACAAAGCGCTCCGACCGGATAACCATGCTCTTCGTGTTCTTCTTTGACTGCCTGGTAGATATGCCCATGCCTGACCAGGCTTAGCCCCGCCTCCTCTCTATCTCGTTTTTGGTTTTTCTAGTGTGCCCCGTTTCCGGCAATATCATGAAAAGGGACGCAAAAGTTTTTGCAGCGGCCCGGACGGTACAGGCGGGACAGAATCGGCTGTGGACTTATTCGGGTATTTCGTATATACTTTAGGTGGTCGCGCGGCGGATACGCGGCGTAGGGAGGGAAAGATGTACGGTCGCATAAAAGAATGGGTCAAAAAGGAACGGCTGTTTTTGCTGTGCGGTCTGCTCGTGGCTTCTTTTGAGGTCCTGGGCATTCTGTTATGCAAAATCGCAGAGGAAGGAAAGGCCGGTCTGTTTTCTGTCAAAAATCTGCTTCTGCTCCTTTTGTCGGGCAGCGTTACCTTTATTTTTACCGTGGTGGTTCTGGCCGGTATGCTGTATGGCGGGCGGCGTTTCGTTTCGGGCCGCGCAGAGCGTTCGGGACTGCTTTCCAGGCCGGTTTTTTATTATTTCGCCCTGCTTGTCGGCTGGACGCCCTGTTTTCTGGCGTATTTTCCGGCCATCTACTCTTATGACGGCGAGCCGCAGCTGATTCAGTATACCCAGCATGCGTTTAATAATCATCATCCCATTGCCCACACGCTGATCCTTGGCGCCTGCTACGATCTTGGGAAATATTTGCAACAGAGAAACTGCCCGTTAGACGGCATGGCGATCTATGCCCTTTTGCAGATGCTGCTGCTTGCGGGGGCATTTACATGCGGATTCGCGTTTTTGATCCGCCGTAACGCCCCGAGGCGGATGCTTATCGCAACGCTTCTCTGGTGCGTTTTCTTTCCTGTGCATCCCCTTATGGCCATCAGTACGACAAAGGATACCTTCTTTACGGCCTTTTTTTTGATGACATTCTTCCTTCTTGCCCGGATAACGGAAAAGGGAGAGAACCCCGGAAAATGGGAACTCCTGATGCTGTGCACCGGGAATCTTTGCATGATGCTCTTTCGCAAAAACGGGGTATATATCCAAATCATACTGTTTTTCATTGAAGGGGCGGCCGCGCTGTGCAGTCTGCGCGCCTGCCAAAAAGGGCGCCGCAGGGCCGACGGTTTTGCGGGGAAAAGCCGTATCGGGGTATGGATGCGGCTTGCGGCCGTCACGCTTTTTAGTATCTGCCTGTTTTTTGTATCGGACGCCGCCCTGGTGCGGGCAACCGGCGCAGAACCGGGCGAAGCGGCGGAGGCGTTGAACATTCCGCTGCAGCAGCTGGCCAGATCGTATAAGAGCGGCGGGGGAAGAATGGATGAAAAAGACCGGGAGCTGCTTTTTTCGTATCTGCCGCCGGAAGGCATGGAAAATTACCGGCCCTATATTTCAGACGGGGTGAAAATGTATTTCAACAACGCGTTGTATCAGGAAAATCCGGCGGGGTTCTGGCGCGTTTACGCGCGGCTGTTTCTTCAATATCCCGGTTCCTATCTGATTGCGCCGGCGTATCTGACGATGGGGGACTGGTTTTTGACGGATACCTCGCACACTTTGGTTTATCAGGACTGGTGGCGCGACAGAACCGGATATCTGATCACGGACGCGAAGCCGGTTTTTGCTGAGAGATTCGTAAAGAAGGAAAATCTGCTGCCCGCCGTCAGAAATATCTATGAAGCAATCGTCACAGACTGCGTCTATCAGCGTTTTCTGCCTGCGAAAATTCTGTTTGCCCCGGCACTCTATTGTTTTCTGACCCTGTTTGCGGGACTTGCGTTTTGCAGACAAAGGCGTTACGGACAGTTGGTTCCGTGGGCCGTTGCGGCGATCTATTTTCTGACGGCAGCTGCGGGCCCCTGCGTGCTGGTCCGGTATGTCTATCCCTTTATGGCGCTGATTCCGTTTCTCGCCTTTCAGGTGGTCAGGAAAGACGTAGGCCGTCCTGTTCTTTGACCGGGAAGGGGATTGCATATTCCCTTCCAAACGTGGTATACTCCGTATTTTTACGCGACGGATCGCGGGCGTAGATAGAGATTCCTATAATACTATGTTAAACATGTCAGATTAGAGACGTAGAAAACACTGTACTTTTGTTTGACAATATGATAAAAAAGGATATTGATCAATAAATGAGCCGGTACACAAAAATAAAAGGAGAGCTACCGAAATGAACAGGAAACGAATTTTTGCAATCGTGCTGGCCGTTTTAAAGGCGTTTACGGCAACCGCCTGCGGCAGCGGGACGAATCCCGGGAACAGCACGCAGACCGTCGATTCCAATTCTCCAGAAGAGACGGTCGTTTCCAGCGCCGAAGAGACTGCCCCTGAAATGCAGACAATAACCGAGTCGGCTGTGTATCTTCCGGACGATCTGACCATACAGGATATCATTAACTGGAATTATCTCGGGGATCTTCTGTATGCAGACAAGACCATCTCCCTGGTTCATAGTATGCTGAACGAGGACCGTTCCGAACAGGCGGTTTATAACTATGAATTTGGTCATAACGGGGAAGGTTATCCTGTCATGCAGTGTTACTGCGCCAGTGAATCGACCGGCGATTCCGAGTGCGTCTATACGGCCGGAGAGGGCTTTGCCGCCTCCTATGACAGATATCCCGGCTACGGCAACAGTATTACGGTCATTCCTACCCCTTATTATACAATGCAGTTAGAAGCCAACTGGGATATGATCCTGCCAGGCAGTGAATTTGAAAGCGTGGTGGATGTTTCCCATCAGGACGGCGCGACGCTTGTAGTGACCTTTACCTACGATGAGGAGTATCCCGAGGATTATCAGAGGGCGCTCTATTATCTCGATGGGGACGGCAGGATCATCTTTAAGGAAGTGACGATGTATCTTGTGACCGAGGGGGCCGAGGTTTCCGCCGATGTTCCCTACGGGATGGATACTGCTCCGATCCTGTCTATCGATACTTATTCGATCACCTATGGGGCTGGGCCTGCGCTTTTGTTGGCGACCGTTGAAGATCTCAGCACGGGGGATACCTGTCATTTTACCGTCCACATTATCGACGGCGACTACACGGAGACGCAGGTATTCGATGTGGTCAGGGATGCCCTTGTCATGGTCATGTCCGATATGCCCTTTTATGTCTATTCCGATGAAGCGCAGACAAAAATGGTCGACCAGGTTGATCTTAGCGGCGATACCGCTGAAGTCTGGGCGGTCAAGCCTGCAAGTAATCAAGCGGGAGGCATCTAATAATTTAAGGAGGAATATATTATGGATCGTTTAAAAGGAAAAGTAGCCGTGATCACCGGTGGGAATTCCGGTGTGGGCGCGGCGACGGCAAAGCTGTTTGCCGCAGAAGGGGCTTCGGTGGTCATCACCGCCCGCAGGGAGGTTGCTTTAAAACAGGTAGCAGATGAAATCGAACAGGCCGGCGGCACCGTACTGGCCGTTTCGACGGATATTTCCAAACCGGAAGATCCGGAAAAGCTGATGCAGACGGTAATGGATCGGTTCGGAAAAATTGATATCCTGGTGAATAATGCCGGTATTCTGGAAGAGGGCTTAAAGCCTATCGACCGTTTTTCGGATGAGGATCTGGATCGTATTGTGGAAACCAACCAGAAGGGAACCATGCGCTGTATGCGCGCGGCCAGCAGCCGCATGACGGCCGGGGCCAGCATCGTAAACGTGGCCTCTGTGGCGGGTTATGAAGGATGCGGCGGCGCCGCTTACGTTTCCTCAAAAGCGGCTATTATCGGGGTGACGAAGCATACGGCGCTGCGCTTTCAGGCGCAGGGGATCCGCTGCAATGCGGTCTGTCCCGGCACCATCGTTACGCCCATGACTTCTTCTATGAAGGCGGATCAGTTGGATCAGGATATGTTCGGCGCCATGGCGACCCATTCCAATCTGCGCACCCAGCCCTGCATGGCGGAGGACGTGGCGAATATTCTTTTGTTTTTTGCCAGCGACGAGTCCCGCGCCGTGACCGGCCAGATCATGGTGACGGATTTTGGAGCGAGCCTGTAAAAACAGCGCTGCAAAAATCAAACTTATCAACGGTCGGCTGACGGTTTCGGGTACAAAAAGCTCTTTCTGATTATAGATGATCAGAGAGGGCTTTTTTACTGCCTACTTGGCCACATATAAGGAACATACCCATACTAGCGGTATAAATATTTCACTCCAAATTATACGGATGGTGTGAACAAAGGATCGGATCGACGTGTTATACTTATATCAGACGAAAACGAGGAGGGATGAATGTGAATATAAATCTTTCGGAAAATATTCGCGCACATCGCCGGGCGCGCTCACTGACACAGCAGCAGTTGGCGGATGCGTTGGGTGTTACCGTTGGGGCAGTCTACAAATGGGAGGCGAACTTATCCGCGCCTGATTTG
>CANQFM010000012.1 GCA_947598825.1 uncultured Eisenbergiella sp.
GCCTGCGGCACAACTATGAAGGAAGGTTCGGCGGCAGGGCCTATGAAGGGTTTTCGCCCGAAATGCTTTTTGAAGCGTTGGGGATGGAACCGGATTGGGAGAAAATTCGTTACTATACGCTGTTGGACGAACTGCTTTAGACGCCTGCCGCTTTCACAGGGAAATATGTTTACGAACCGTGGGATCCCCCTTTCCATAAATGTCCAAGAAATTTTTTCCGGCATCGTGCCATATTATGGCCTTACGGCTGCCATATGATATCTGTTCCATACCTCATCCTGATATCGGAATGCGTTTCTTTCCATATTTTTTATCACAAACCTAACGCTCTCATAACAGCGTATTGCTTCCGGGTTTTCCGCAAAACATTCAGTTCCACCGTTTGCGCTCCCGTCATTTCAAAGGCATACTGCAGCGCCAGCCGCACCATTTCCTGTCCATACCCTTTCCTGCGCAGTTTGGGATCCAGGATCGCAAAGGACAAGAATCCTGCAGTGCTTTCCGGCAAAAGCGAATAGCAGAAAAAACCGATGGCATCGTCATCTTCATCCACCGCAACGAAGGCATCGGCGGCCCATTCCTTCTTCAAATCATTCAAAAAGGCGTGAAATGGAACGGCTGCGATGGGATAGGGAAATCTGTTCGCGCACCACAGCGCATGCGCTCTTTCGCCGCCGATCCATTCCTTAATGCAGTTAAAATCCCTGTCTCTGTCATATTGTCTTATTTGCATTCAAATCCCTCCAACAGATTACATTTTCTTAATTGTAAGTTGTTTTCACAGATGTGCCAACCGTTTGTTTTAAATTCATAAATTACGAAATCTTATCTCGCCAAATCCCAGCGCGCAATTCTATTTAAAATACCCCCTTTTTCATTATCCGAATTTAGGTTATAATGGGGACGTAATTTTTACAGGACGCGATATCCGGGTATTGCGAAGAAGCAAAAGGAGGAGTGTTATGGACACGAGACTGTTCATGCGTTTTCCCGGCGGGAGAGCGAAAGCGCTGACATTGAGCTACGACGACGGTGTAGAGCAGGATGTGCGCCTGATCGGCATCATGCAGAAATATGGGCTGAAAGGGACGTTCAATTTAAATAGCGGGAATTATGCGCCGGAAGGGACCGTGTACCCGGCGGGCACCATCCATCGCCGGATGGACAGGGCGCATGTGGACGCGCTGTATCGGGACAGCGGCATGGAGGTGGCGGTGCATGGGCTGACGCATCCGTTTCTGGAGCAACTGCCTGTGAACCAGTGTACCAGGGAGGTGCTGCAGGATCGGGAAAATCTGGAAGCGCAGTTTCATACCATCGTCCGGGGGATGGCCTATCCCTTCGGCACTTTCAGCGATCAGGTGGTGGATTGTCTGAAAGCCTGCGGCATCGTGTATTCCAGGACGGTGATCTCTTCCGGGCGGTTTGACATTCCCCGGGACTGGCTGCGGCTGGAAGCTACCTGCCATCACAATGATCCCCGCCTGATGGATCTGGCGAAGAAATTCGTAGAGGAAAAATCTTCCGAACCCAGATTGTTTTATTTGTGGGGCCATAGCTATGAGTTTGAGGCCAACGACAACTGGAACGTGATCGAGGACTTCGCGGCCTATATGGGAGGCCGGGAAGAGATCTGGTATGCCACTAACATTGAGATCTATGACTATGTGGACGCTTACAAACGGCTGACTTTCAGCACGGACGGACGGCTTGTCCATAATCCGACGGCGTATCCGCTGTATTTTACGACGGCGAAAGGGGATTTTTGCGTGAAGCCGGGAGAAACGCTTAAGCTATAAGCCCAAAAGAAAGATCTGGAGAGGAGTTTTTTGAAAGATGGAACTGCAGAAATTTTACGAGGATCCCAGCACCCTCCATGTGGGTACGATGGAAAACCGCTGCTATTATGTGCCGCTGTCGGGCGACGGAAAGGAGCGCGGCAGGCTTCTGAGCGGGAAAGAGTGGGAGTTCGCCTGGTATCCGTGTGTGGAGGATGTTCCGGCGGATTTCCCCAAAGCGGACTTTTCGGCGGCCGGTTTTGCGAAGCTGGAGGTGCCTTCCTGCTGGGAGGCAAAGGGGTACGGCCAGAAGCAGTATACCAACGTCCGTTATCCCTTTCCTTACGATCCGCCCTATGTGCCGGATGAGAATCCCTGCGGCGCTTACCTGACGGAGTTTGAACTGACGCAGGCCGAAGCAGGGCTGCGGCGTTTCCTTTACTTTGAAGGGGTGGATTCCTGCTTTTATCTGTGGGTGAACGGGGAATTTGTGGGATACAGCCAGGTTTCTCACAGCCCTAGCGAATTTGAGATCACTGCCCAGACCCATGTAGGGAAAAACCGGCTCAGCGTGTTGGTTTTGAAATGGTGCGACGGCAGCTATCTGGAGGATCAGGATAAGTTCCGGTTTTCCGGTATCTTCCGGGATGTGACGCTGCTTTTGCGTCCCCAGGAGCATTTGCAGGATTTTACGGTTACGACCCCGGTAGACTTGGAAAACGGCGCTGCCAGCGTGGAAGTGCGCTTTGACCGGATCGAAGGACAGTGCAGGATTGACTGTGAATTGCTGGACGCCGAAGGGAAAAATCTGGGCCTGGCCTGGTCGGCGGGGGAACCTGTCAGCCTGCCCGTGGAAAAGCCGGTACTCTGGAACGCGGAGCGACCCTATCTTTATACGCTGAAACTGACCACACCGGAAGAGGTGATCGTTCAGCAGGTGGGGATCCGCTGCATTTCTGTGGAAAACGGCATGGTCCTCATCAACGGCAGCCAGGTGAAATTCAAGGGCGTCAACCGCCACGACAGCCATCCAGTCAAGGGCTATGCGGTTTCGCGGGAGGACGTGATGCAGGATTTGACGATGATGAAGGAGCATAACATCAACGCCATCCGCACCAGCCATTATCCCAATGCGCCATGGTTTCCCCAACTTTGCAGCCGGTACGGGTTTTATGTGGTTGCGGAAGCGGATCTGGAGTGTCACGGCGTGGCTTCTGTTTATCACGGCAGCCAGGAAAATACATTCGGCCTGATCGCGCAGGATCCTGACTGGAACGGCTCCATTCTGGACCGGCAGATGCGCAATGTCATCCGGGACAAAAACGAGTGCTGCGTGATCTTCTGGTCGCTGGGCAACGAGAGCGGTTATGGGCCGAATCTGGAGGATGCGGGCAGGTGGGTGAAGTCCTATGATCCTACCCGGCTGACTCATTATGAAAGCGCTTTCTGGGAAACGGGCGGTTATCATAACGATACTTCCATGTTGGATGTGGTGAGCCGCATGTACGCGCCTACGGAGTGGGTGAAAGAATATTGCGAGGACAGGCGGCAACGCAAGCCTTTTATGCAGTGCGAGTTCGTCCACGCCATGGGCAACGGCCCCGGGGATATCCACGATTATATGGAGCAGATGTATCGGTACGATAAATTCTGCGGCGGCTTTGTCTGGGAGTGGTGCGATCACGCCAATTACGAGGGCAGAACGGAGGACGGCAGGGATATTTACCATTACGGTGGCGACGCGGGCGAGTATCCTCATGACGGTAATTTCTGCATGGACGGGCTGGTCTATCCGGACAGGCGTCCCCATGTGGGCCTGTTGGAATGGAAAAATGAGATCCGGCCCGTGCGGGCGTTGTCCATGGATCTGGAGAGCGGCGATATCGTGCTGCAGAATATGCAGGATTTCGTGGATATGGCGGATAACGTGAAAGTATATTATGAGGTGAAACACGACGGCGAGATCTGGGAAGAGGGTAATTTCGGCGCGCTTTCTGCCGCGCCTCACGGGACCCAGACCTGCAATATCCCCCGTTTAAAACAATGGGCCGCGGATCGGACGTGGCTGCGTCTGATCTATGTGCAGCGGGAGGATGAGGCGCTGACCAAACAGGGGCGTATCATGGGCTTCGACCAGTTCCCTCTGTTTGAAGAGAAAGACGTAAAACTGGATCTGCCCGACGCCGGGGAACTGACTTTGCGGGAAACGGCGGACAGCTTTCTCATCCTTTCGGATCGGATCTGTTACCGGTTCGGAAAAAAGAGGGCGGCGTTTCTTTCCATGGAAAAAGACGGGAAGGCGCTGATCGAAGGGCCTGTGGAGTGGAGCGTGTTCCGCGCGCCCGTGGACAACGATATGTGGATGCGCCATGAATGGGAAGCGGCCGGATATGACAGGGTTTGGACGAAGGTCTACGAATGCAGCGCGAAACGGCTGGATGGCCGGGTGCAGATCTGCTGCAGCTTTTCTCTGGCCAGCGCGTACCGTCAGCCTTTCCTGCGGGCGGAGGCAATCTGGGAGGTAAACGGACTGGGCGCGGTGAAATTTTCCGTCAACGCAAAACGGGATCCGCAGTTCCCCTGGCTGCCGCGCTTTGGCCTGGCTTTTACGCTGCCAAGGAACGCGTCCGGGGTAAGCTACCTGGGGTACGGCCCTTATGAAAGCTATTCGGATAAGCATCGGGCCTCCTGGATGGATCGGTTTGAAACGACGGTGGAAGAGATGCATGAGGATTATGTGCGGCCTCAGGAAAACGGCAGCCATTACCACTGTTATGAAGCCCAGGTGGGAGATTGGCTGGCAAAGGGCAGCAGGCCCTTCTCTTTTAGCGCCTCTTATTATACCGCTCAGGAATTGGCGGAAAAGAAGCATAATTATGAACTGGAACGCTCCGGCCATGTGATCTGGCATCTGGACTACGCCATGAGCGGCGTGGGTTCCAATTCCTGCGGTCCGCAGCTTCTGGAGCAGTATCGGCTCGACGAAGAAGAAATCCGCTGGGAGATGCTGTTAGAGGCGAAATAGGAGACGGGAAAAAAATCTCTGCCGGGCTATGACCCGGCAGAGATTCCTGGAGGAACAAGTTCATTCTATCGCGTCCACGCCGTCGCATTTTTCAATGGTACTGATAGAGCCGTCTTGGTTGTAGGTAAATTCCGCCACGCAGACGGAACGGTGGAACAGGCTCCCTCCGGGAAGCTCCCCGGTATGATAAAACAGATAGGAATGCCCCTTAAAGTCGGCGATTCCGGGGTGATTGGTAAAGACGCCGCCTTCCTCCGTCATCAGGACGCCGCCGTATTTCCATGGCCCTGTGGGGGTTGGAGCCGTCGAATAGGCAAGATGCTCGTTGTGCCCTTTCCCTTCGGCAAATGCGGCATATACCATATAATAGATCCCGTTGCGCTTATAAAACCAGGGGCCTTCCCCATAAGAAGTCCCGGTCATATGGCCGCCCTTCGCAAAGGATTCCTCGGTCATGGGGATCCTGACGATGCCGATCTCTTCATTATAGGAGATCATATCCTCATTCAGCAGGACATAGCGAAGCTCCGGGTTGCCAAAGTAAAGATATGCCTGGCCGTCGTCATCGATAAAGACCGTAGGATCGATGTCGTTCCAGTCGCCCTCGTCGATCAGGGGCTTGCCGATATCCCGGAAAGGCCCTGCCGGATGATCGGAAACCCCGACCGCGATCGCCATTCCGCCGTCCTTTTTATGTACCGGACAGTAAAGATAAAATTTGCCGTTGCGTTCTGCCGCCTGGGGCGCCCAGGCGCGGTCGTCCGCCCATGGGATATCCTCCAGGGAAAAGACTTTGCCGTGATCCGTCCAGTGGACCATATCCCTGGTGGAGAAACAGCGCCAGTCCACCATCGTATAAAAGTCGTTTACCAGTTCGTCTTCGTCATGGGTGGTATAAAGCCAAAGCGTATCGCCCAGGACCATGGGCGCCGGGTCGGCGGTGTAGATAGACTGGATGATCGGATTTTTTCCTCTCTTTTTTGCGTGTTCCATGTTTCCCCCTTTTCTCCCTTGATATGAGCGTATGCGGGCCGTCGCCTGCGGATCCCCGATAGGCAGCCGTGCCCCGAGGTCTGGCGCTTTTTTCAGGTATGATATATAATGAATTATATCACAAGAATGACGGGACAGGAAGCGTTGGTTTTCGCTTGATAGAAGAATATGTCCGTAACAGAGGACGCATATGCCGGTATGCCGTAAATGGATTGACGGCTTTGGAAAGGAGGAAACGGTATGATAACAGAAGCTTTTGACGATCAGTCACCGGCGATCATCAATCCGCAGATCCGGGAGGACGCGCCGCAAGTCGATGCGTGCATCCTGACTTTTTCACATAAGATCGAATCGTTTGTCCTGTCAAATTACGAATGCAGGCAGATTGCTTCTTTTTGGTTTGCGACGGGCAATACGCCTATCTATTGTCTGGATTATAAAGGAAAGAAATTTGCGTTCTATAAAACTTATGTGGGGGCCCCTGCCTGTGTGGGTTCTGTGGAGGATACCCTGGCGGAAATTAAGACCGATAAATACGTTGTATTTGGCGGGGCAGGCTGCTTAAATAAGGAAATTGCGCATGGAAGGGTCATGATACCCACGCAGGCTTATCGGGATGAGGGGACTTCCTATCACTATGCGCCCGCGTCGGATTATATCGCCGTAAAAAATGCGGATATCATTGCCCGCTTTATGGAAGAAAACGGGATCCCTTATGTGAAAGGAAAGACGTGGACTACCGATTCTTTCTACAGAGAGACGGTCAATAACTTTAACAGGCATAAAGCGGACGGTTGTATTTCGGTAGAAATGGAATGCGCCGCTCTGCAGGCAATGTGCGATTTCAGAGGGTTGAATTTGTATATGTTTTTTACCAGCGGCGATCTGCTGGACGCACCCAAATGGGACAGCCGACGAAAAGAAGGGCAGACAAAAGGCACCCAGCACGATGTGGGGCATTTTGATATCGCGTTGGAACTGGCGCGGTATGTTGTGGACCAGCAGGAGGAGTGAGGAAAGAAAATCTGTAACCCCGCTCCCTGCATCCGAAATGGACGGCGCGCATAGGATGAATAGAATAAAGCTTTGGCAGGAAAACGGCATGGCGAACGTGTTGGCCCACCTTTCCAGTATCATCATCCCGGCGCTGATCTTTTATATCGTGGCTTATGGACTGGTGAACAAAAGCAATGTGTATGAGGACTTTATCCGGGGTGCGGCGGACGGCTTTAAAACGGTCGTTCAGATCATGCCGACGCTGGTGGGGCTGATGATGGCCGTGGGGATCCTGCGCGCTTCTGGTTTTCTGGATTTTCTCGGGAGGATTGCAGGACGTCTGACGGGGATCTTCGGGCTACCTGCGGATCTGGTGCCGCTCATTTTCATCAAGCTATTTTCTTCCTCGGCAGCCACCGGGCTGGTGCTGGATATTTTCAAAACCTACGGCACGGATTCCCGGATGGGGTTGATCACTTCCATTATGATGAGCTGCACGGAGACCTGTTTTTATACCATGTCCGTTTATTTCATGGCGGCAAAGGTGACCAAGACCCGCTACACGCTGGCCGGCGCGCTGAGCGCCACAGCGGCGGGCGTGGTCATGAGCGTGGTGATGGCGGGGATGATGGGAGGCGCGTAAGGGCAGGATCCCGGTAAATCCGGCGGGACGGATCTGCGATTGCTCTTGACAGTGGTACCTTCATCGGCATATGCTTGGGTTAGAAGAGGGACGCTGTTTTTGGGAGGAGCAACATGCAGAGAGAATATTTTCCGGATCACACACCCATCGACGGATGGTTTTACGATCTTCATATCCCGGCGCTTTCGGAGCTGGGTACGCCATATGTGCTGACGGAGTACGGGATCCTGGATGACGGGAAGATCCATACAGAACAGATCCAGAAGCTCATCGACACGGTCCATGAGGCCGGAGGCGGCGTGATCGTGGTGCCCAGGGGTACATATATGACCGGCTCGCTCTTTTTTAAACAGGGCGTGCATCTCTATGTGTCAGAGGGCGGCGTTTTAAAAGGAAGCGCCGATATATGCGATTATGAGATCCGCACCACCAGGATCGAGGGGGAAAGCTGTCTTTATTTTACGGCGCTGATCAACGCCGACGGGGTGGATGGGTTTACGATGTGCGGTCCCGGGACCATAGACGGAAACGGGCTGAGATCCTGGAAAGCGTTCTGGCTGCGGCGGACCTGGAACCCTGCCTGCACCAACAAGGATGAGCAGCGTCCCCGCCTGGTATATCTTTCCCACAGCAAAAATGTGCTGGTGGCGCAGCTGCATCTGATCAATTCCCATTTCTGGACGAATCACATTTATAAATGCGACCATGTGAAGTTCCTGGGATGCGATATTTTTTCCCCGGCGGCGCCTGTGAAAGCGCCCAGTACGGACGCGATCGACATCGACGCCTGTACCGATGTGCTTGTAAAAAACTGTTACATGGAAGTAAACGACGATGCCGTGGTGTTAAAGGGCGGAAAGGGCCCCTGGGCGGACAGCGCTGCGGAAAACGGCCCCAATGAACGGATCCTGGTGGAAGACTGCGAGTATGGCTTCTGCCATGGCTGCCTCACCTGCGGGTCGGAGTCGGTGCATGACCGGAATATCTTCATCCGCCGGATACGCGTGCGGGAGGGGAAAAACCTCCTTTGGCTGAAAATGAGGCCGGACACGCCGCAGCATTACGAATATATCACGGTGGAGGCGGTAGAAGGACGGATCGAAAACTTCCTCAATATCAATCCCTGGACGCAGTTTTTTGATCTGAAAGGACGGCAGGATATGCCTGTCTCTGTGGCGGATCACATCCGGATCGCTGACTGTCGCTGCGAATGTGGGACCTATTTTCAGGTAAAAAAAGAGGAGACGCAATATCTCCTCTCAGATTTCACCCTGGAAAATCTGCATATCAGGGCAAAACAAAATGGATTTACAGAAGATGCGATCCGCAATCTGTCGGTTACAAACGTGACGGTGGAGGAAGGCTGACGAACCTGGCGTCAGGGCCGGAAGGAAAAGGTTCTGGAAAGCCATTGGATGCTCCATTCCATCCAGCGCGCATTGTAGGGATCTTCGGAATTGACTTCCTTCGTACAGACGGACATACCGTGGCCGCCTGTGGGAAAAACATGCAGTTCAAAGGGAACCTTCGCCGCAGAAAGCGCCATGGCAAAGCGCAGGCTGTTTTCCACGGGAACGCTGCCGTCGGAAGCCGTGTGCCAGAGAAAGGCGGGCGGCGTATCCGCGTCCACATGCTGATCCAGGCCGAAGTAAGAATAACTCTCGCTGCCTTCGGCGCTGCCGCTGACGAGTTCGATGGAACCCTTATGGGCGAAAGCATCAGCCAGGATCACCGGGTAGCCCAGGATCATGGCGTCCGGCCGGATCTGGTTGGGCTTTAAGGAAACGCTGCAGCGTACCCTGACGGCGTTTAAA
Organism: uncultured Eisenbergiella sp.; assembly: GCA_947598825.1. Classification (GTDB taxonomy): domain Bacteria; phylum Bacillota; class Clostridia; order Lachnospirales; family Lachnospiraceae; genus Gallintestinimicrobium. The sequence continues at coordinate 9,250 of CANQFM010000012.1, forward strand.
AATCTTTCATCGTGATAGAGCGTGCCCAGAGAGGCAGCCAGGTGCCCGCCTGCGGAAAAGCCGCAGACGGCTATTTTTTTGGCGTCCAGCATCCATTGATCCGCGTGGGACCGGATATGCCGTATGGCGCAGGCAAGCTGCCAGAGGGGCGTAAAATCTTTCGCGCCCTCCCCTGTGGTATAATCCAGCAAAAAAACATGATAGCCTGCGGCAAAGTAAGGCTTGGCGATGGGTTCCGCCTCCCGGGCGGAGACATAGGCGTAACCGCCGCCGGGACAGATCAGGACTGCCGGCAGCGGGCGGGGCTGGCAGCCGTCCATGTAGGGCTGGGTCTGGAGCCAGGCGGTCACGGTACAGCCCTCCGCGCCGGAGGGCTGAAAAGAAAAGCGTTCCATAGCAATTCTCCTTTTACAGTAATTGGGCAGGACGGTCAGTCCCGATAGGAAAAGAAGTCGAAGTCCGCGCATTTGCGGCTGCCGCAGCCGCCGTTGTTGGCATAGATGCCAACCAGCGTCCCGGTATGCCGTTTGGGATCGTCAGGAACCCCTTCGTCGCACAGATAAATACAGTTTTCCAGGACGCCCGCTTCTTCCCAGGTTTGGCCGTCAAAGCTATAAGAAAAGGTACGGCGCAGCTTTTCCACCGTAACCTTCAGCCATACGGGGCCTGTAGGAATGTCCGGTATCTCGGCCGCCAGCTCTTCGCCGTGGTTGCGGTTGAGGACAAGCTGTAGCTTCCGGCCGCCCTGCCAGCAGAGGGAAAAGCGTACATAGGTGGCCGTACTGTAGTAGCAGGTCAGTCCGGCCTGTTCGCCGTTTAGGTCGGGATAAAATTCCAGCTTGGTAGAGGCTTCATAGGAAAGCTCTTGTTCCCGGCGCAGCAGCGTGTTCTTCGCCCGTATCTCAAAAAGCTGCCCGTCTCCCGTCCAGATGCGGCAGTACCCCGGCCGCTCCGTCAGGGAGAAATTGCCGTAGTCGGGCCTTCTGACAAATTCCCAGTTTAAGTTCAGCCGTTCGCTGTCGAAGTCGTCCAACTGCCATTTGGGAAAGGGCGCGTCGGGCAGATCTGGCGCGGTCTGTTCTTCGCTGGGGCCTTTGCCGCCGTTGACGGTAAACCAGCCGTCCTCTGTCCACTGGACCGGATCAAGGCCGGATTCCCTTCCCACCGTGGTGTATTTGTGGGCGTTGGGACGTCCCAGGAGGTAATAACACCACCAGCTTCCATCCGAAGCCTGTATCAGCTTGCCATGGCCGGAGCGCTGCAGCCTTGCCATGGGATCGAACTGACGCATGACCGGATTGTAGGGGGAGTTTTCGTAGGGGCCGAACAAACTGCGGGAGCGGCCTACGTTGATGCCATGCCCATAGCCTGTGCCGCCCTCCGCCACGATGGCGTAGTACCAGCCGTCTTTTTTCAGAATATGGGGACCTTCGCTGCACCGTTCCCCGGTCCCGTCCCAGGCGTTGATCATTTCCCCGGCCACCCGGGTGCCGGTCTCATCCAGAGGCACCAGCTTGATGCCGGGAGCGATGACCATATAGTGCCTGCCGTCGTCGTCCACGAAATGAGAGGGGTCGATGTGATCCACCTCCAGCCAGGAGGGCTGGGAATAGGGGCCCTCCGGACGGCGGGAGGTCACCACCAACTGGCGGCGCAGGACATTGTGATCGGTCTTGCCGTCGCCGTTTAAGCGCAGCGTGGCGAATATGTAGAAGGTGCCGTTCACATAGGAAATGTCCGGCGCCCAGATGCCGTGGGAATCTTTGATCTCGCTCAGATCCAGCCAGTCCGGATTCGTGATGGCATGGCCGATGATCTCCCAGTGTACCATGTCCCGGGAGTGGGAAATGGGAATGGCGGGAAAATACTGGAAAGAGGAGTTGACCATGTAATAGTCGTCCCCAACGCGGACGACCGAAGGATCCGGGAAAAATCCCCGCTGGACGGGATTTTGATAGGTTCTGGTATTCATTTGGCCTCCCTGCTGCAGACGCAGAAAAACGGCGCACGCCTCATGGAGAAGGGTCAGCCGGCGTGCGGCAGAAAATCCCATCCCGCGCGGCGAGCCGCACAGGATGGGATTTTGGTTGACTTGACAAAAGGGGCTGGTATCCGAAAATCGGCGGGATCCCGGCACAGCCCGGTACAGGGCTTACGGCCTCTGGCCCAGGCCGCCTTCCAGCGTCAGCGTCTCGCCGGTCATATATTTGAAGTCGGGAGAAGCCAACTGTACGCAGACGCGCCCGATCTCCAGCTCCGCATCGCCGAAATGGCCTGCGGGCGGCGTATGCACGTTTGCCTTATAGGCGTCCGGATATGCCATCTGGAACTGCTCCAACTGGGAGGTCCATGCCAGCGGGCAGATGATATTGACGTTGATGCCGTCCTTCGCCCATTCGGTAGCCGCCACACGGGTCAGACCCCGGATCCCTTCCTTGGCCGCCGCGTATGCGCACTGTCCGTAGTTGCCGAACAGCCCCGCGCCGGAGGCGAAATTGATGACGGAACCTTTGGTCTCTTTCAGATGAGGGTAGCAGACCTTCATATAGTAAAAGGCGGCGTACAGACCGGAATAGAGCGCCAGGTCAAACTGTTCCGTGGTGTGGTCCGCCAGCGTAACGCCGGAGGCGGAGGCCTGCGCGTTGTTGATCAGGACGTCGATGCGCCCGAAAGTTTCCATGGTCTTGTCCACCACGTTCTGTACGACGGCCAGGTTGTCCGCGCCGGCGTTGACATCCGCCTGCAGGATCAGTACCTGAATGCCGTAAAGCCGTTCCAGTTCTTCTTTCGCGGCTTCCAGTTTCTTTACGTTGCGGCCTGTGATGACCAGATTCGCCCCTTCTTTGGCATAGGCGGTGGCGATGCCGTAGCCGATGGAGCCGCAGCGGCCGTCGCTTAAAACAGCGCGCCCGGCGCCGGTGATAATTGCGGTTTTACCGGTTAAAAAGCCCATGAGAATTTCCTCCTCTTCCAGTGGTGTTTAAATCCTATAATTCCATTATACTGCCGTTTTCTAAAAAGTAAATGAAATTTTGGTGAAAGTCATTGTAAAGTGGAACCGAATATTGTAACCTTTGAAAAAAGGTTTTTTCATGGGGGGAAAGATGGATCAGCAGCTCATATTGCAGGTTGGGGGGATCGGGGCAGCCCTTTTGCTGTTTGCGATCCTCGCGTGGGCAGTCCTGCGCGCCGGCAGGAGGCATAGCCGCCAGGACAATTCTTTTGATCAGATGGAAGGACATGAATTTGAGCGGTTTTGCGCGCAGCTGTTAAAACAGCGCGGGTTTGTCGAGGTGGAGGTCACCCGGGGAAGCGGCGATTTCGGCGTGGATGTGCTGGCGGAGAAGGACGGCGTTACCTACGCCGTGCAGTGCAAACGTTATGACGCGCCGGTAGGCGTAAAGGCGGTGCAGGAGGCCTGCGCCGGGAGAGAGTATTATGACAGGATGGTGGGCGCGGTCATGACGAACCAGTATTTCACCCAGCCGGCGGTGGAGGCGGCGAAACGTCTGAAGATCCTGCTGTGGGACAGAGGCTATATGGAGTCTATGATGGAAGAAGAATAGAGAAGAAGGGTCGGGAAAGGAGCGGTTTGGCATGAGCTTTGTGGAATTTCAGGACGTGAAGAAAGTTTATCATATGGGAGAGGTGGATATCGAGGCCCTGCGGGGGGTCAGTTTCCAGATAGAAAAAGGGGAATTTTGCGTGGTGGTGGGCGCCTCCGGCGCAGGAAAAACCACGATCCTGAACATTCTGGGCGGTATGGATACGTTGTCCTCCGGGAAAGTATGGCTGGACGGCAGTGAGATCTCTTCCTATACGAAGCGGCAGTTGACGGCCTACCGGCGCCATGATATCGGCTTTGTATTCCAGTTTTACAATCTGGTGCAGAACCTGACCGCCCTGGAAAATGTGGAACTGGCCTCCCAGATCTGCAGGGAGCCGCTGAACGCTGCGGATGTGCTGCAAAAGGTAGGGCTGGCGGAGCGCGCCGGCAATTTTCCCGCGCAGCTTTCCGGCGGGGAACAGCAGCGCGTGGCCATCGCCAGGGCGCTGGCGAAGAACCCGAAGCTGCTTTTATGCGACGAGCCTACGGGGGCGCTGGATTATAACACGGGGAAAGCCGTATTGAAGCTGCTACAGGACACCTGCCGCAACGGCGGGGTCACCGTGGTGGTCATCACTCACAATCAGGCGCTGACCGCCATGGCGGACAGGGTGATCACGGTGAAGAACGGGACGATCACCGATATGAGGAAGAATGCGCATATTGTTCCGGTAGAAGAAATTGAATGGTGAGGGAGAACCCAGATGAAATCGTCAATGGTTAAAACCACCCTGCGGGAGATCAGGAACAGTTTTGGGAGATGGTTCGCGATCCTGGCCATCATTGCGCTGGGCGTGGGCTTTTTTTCGGGGCTGATGATGACCACGCCCTCCATGCTGCAGGCCGGCAGCGATTATATGAACGGACATGAGCTTTACGACCTGCGGCTTCTGTCCACGCTGGGGTTTGAACGGGGGTCGGAAATGGCCTTTACGGGAAATGAAGAGATCAAGGCCGCAGAGGGCGCGGTATCTACGGATTTTATCGGGACGACTGAAGACGGGGAGAACCGCGTGCTGTCGGCCCAGACGCTTTTAAAGACGCAGAACCAGGTAGAGGTGGTAGAGGGCAGGCTGCCCCAGACGGCGGCGGAATGCGTCATAGACGCGAATCTGCAGGGAGTGCCCATAGGATCGTTGATCCGGATCTCCGAGGAAAACGATGAAACGCGCCGGGATCTGTTCTCTCAGAAAGAATATACGGTGGTGGGCAGGGTGAACGCGGTAGCCTACGCGCAGTATGAACGCGGTTCCAGTTCCCTGGGGAACGGCAAGATCACAGGGTTTGCATATCTGCTTCCGGAAGGGTTTGAAAGCGATTATTATACGGAGATCTTCCTGCGCGTCAAACAGGACTATACGCTTTACGACGATGTCTATAAGACGAGGATCGACTCGCTGAAGGACTGGGCAAAACCGCTGACGGAACAGGCGGCCCGGGACCGCTATGAAAACATTCTGTCGGAGGCGGACGAAAAGCTGGCGGATGCGCAGGCCGAACTGGAAGAAAAAACGGCGGAGGGAAGGCAGGAGCTGGACGATGCCAGGCAAAAGATCGAGGACAGTGAGAAGGAACTGGCGGACGCCGAAGAACAGATCGAGGAGGGAGAACAGCAGCTTGCGCAGGCCCGGGAGGAGCTGGAGTCGGGCCGGAGGGAACTGGAGGATAACGCCTCCCGGCTGGCCGATGGACGTATACAGGTGGAGACCGGGCTTTCCCAGATCGCACAGGCGCGGCAGCAGATGGAGGCAGCGCTTACGGCCCTGCAGGCCGCAGGAGGGCAGGATATGGCAGGCCAGGCCGGGGATGCGGCCCTTTCGCAGACGTCCTATGGACAGCTTCTGACGCAGCTTGAAGCGCTCCGGGCGCAGGAGTCTCAGCTTGAGGCGCAGCTTGCCGGGATCGAAGAGGGAGAGGCGCAGCTCGTCCAAGGGCGGCGGAGCCTGCAGGAGGCGGAAGCCGAGATCGCCGACAGGGAAGAAGAACTGGAGGAAAACCGTCGGAAGCTGTCCGATGCCCGGGAAGAACTGGAAGAGGGCCGGAAAGAATACGCAGACGGAGAGGAAGAACTTGCGGAAAAGACGGCCCAGGCCCAGGAAGAGATCGATGACGCTTCCAGGGAAATAGAAGAGATCGAGGAACCGGAAACCTATGTGCTGGGAAGGGATACCAACATCGGGTACGTTTGTTTTGAAAGCGATTCCGGCATTGTGGCGGGCATCGCGAAGGTGTTTCCGATCTTTTTCTTTCTGGTGGCCGCGCTGGTGTGCATCACCACGATGAATCGGATGGTAGAAGAACAGCGCACCCAGATCGGCGTGTTAAAGGCGCTGGGATATGGGGAAGCGAGCGTGATGGGGAAATATCTGTTCTATTCCGGCAGCGCCGCCGTCATCGGCAGCATAGCAGGGTTTGCGGCGGGCGGCGCTATCTTTCCTACCGTCATTTGGGAAGCCTATAAGATCATGTACCGGATGGGAGAGATCCGTCTTTGCTATGACTGGAAGCTGGCGGCGATATCCCTTGCGGTAGCGCTTCTGTGTTCCATGGGCACCACCTGGATGACCTGCAGGTATGAGCTGCACAGCGTGGCGGCGGAGCTGATCCGGCCGAAAGCGCCCCGGAACGGGAAACGTATTCTCCTGGAAAGATTGCCCTTTTTGTGGGGACGTCTTTCTTTCCTGGTGAAAGTTTCCGTTCGGAACGTGATGCGCTATAAGAGGCGTTTTTTCATGATGGTGGTAGGCATCGGCGGTTGTACGGCGCTGCTGGTCACGGGGTTTGGGATCAAGGATTCCATTGTCGATGTGGCCCGGCAGCAGTTTGAAGAGATCCAGTTATATGAGATGAGCCTTACGCTGTCGGAGGGCGGGGAAGAACAGCGGGAGAACGCGGCGGACATAGCGCTTCAAAACGGCGCCGAAAGCTATACCTGGGTCAGCGAGAAGGCGTTGGATCTGACCGGCCCGGAGGGCACAAAATCCGTCACCGTTATCGTCCCCGGGGAGCCGGAGCGGATGGGAGAATTTGTGAATCTCAGGTCGCCTCAGGGCGTTTCCCTTGCCTGGCCTCAGACCGGCGAAGCTGTCGTGACCGATGAAGTGGCGGAAAAATGCGGCATAGAGGTGGGGGATACGGTCCTTTTGCGCAATGAGGACGGGGAGAGCCTGCATGTCACCGTTACGGCGCTGGCGGGAAATTACGTTTATAATTACGTCTATGTGAACGCCGACACCTGGGAGAAGGATAACGGGGCGCCTCCGGAATTTAAGAGCCTGTACTTCAACGTGCCGCAGGATACGGCTCCCGAGAAGCTGTCGGAGAGCCTGTTGGAGTGCGAAGACGTTTCTTCGGTTTCCATCAACGCGGACTTTATGGAGCGCGTGGATAATATGATGAGCAGCCTGGACTATATCGTGCTTTTGATCATTCTGTGCGCCGGCGCTCTGGCGTTTATCGTGATCTACAACCTGACCAATATCAATATCACGGAGCGCCTGCGCGAGATCGCCACCATTAAGGTGCTGGGCTTTTATCCGGGAGAGACAGCCGCCTATGTTTTCCGGGAAAATGTGGTGCTGACCGCGATCGGCGCGCTGGCCGGACAGGGGCTTGGCGTGCTGCTGCACCGCTTTGTTATGGATCGGATCAAGGTGGATATGGTCAGCTTCGATATTCGTATCCTGCCGTTGAGCTTTGCGAAAAGCATCCTTCTCACCTTCCTGTTTATGGCCGTAGTGGATGTTTTCATGTACCTCAAGCTGGAACGCATCGATATGGCGGAATCGTTAAAAAGCATCGAGTGAGCGGCTTTTCAGCCGCCGGACGAGGTTTGGAAAATCGGAGGGCCCGGCTTCCAGGACGAACCGATGAAATCTTTGCAGGGAGAACGATTCTCCCCAGAGCGCTCTGGCCCTCTCCCGCAGGGCGGTCATTTCCAGATAACCGACATAGTATTTCAGGTAAGAAGCGGGAGAGGTCCGCAGATAGTCGTAGATCTGCAGAGCGTTTTCTTCCGGCAGTCCGAAGGAGGTCAACGAGCGCAGGATGTCGCTGCGGGGAGCGCCATAGTAGTGCAGAGAAATATCCAGCAGGGAAAAGAGGTTGATCTGCAGGTCCCGTTGGAGGGAAAGCATACGGCACAAAAGCGCTGCAGGGGAATCCGGGTCGCCGTTTGACAAAAGCTGCGCGGCATATTCGTAGGAGATCCGTTCCGTATAATAGGCCCACCCTTCCACATAGCCGCCGTAAAAGAGGAGTTCCCGCACGGGCTGGTCGTTTTGTATGGAAGCGTAGAGAGAGGAATATACGGTCTGGTATAAATGGCCCGGGTATCCTTCATGGGCCAGGGTGGTATACAGTTCGATCCCTTCCGCGGTGGAGGAACGGTTGATGCAGATGGTGTTGTGGGTCAGATCGTCGATGGGCGGGGACATATAAAAGGCGGGACTGGTGAAAGGCTCCAGAGCGCTGTCCACATCTTTGACCAGGCAGCCGACGTCTTCTGAGGCGATCCGGGGGAACGCAGGAAAGTCTGCCTGCATCCTTGCCTGAAGATCCTTTAGGATCTGTTCCGGCTCTGTGAGCGGAAAAGATTCTGAAAGCAGGGCGGGATCAGGATCGCTGCCGGTCTGCGCCCGGTATTCCTGCAGCAGTTTTTTGAACTCCTTAAATTTTTTTTGAAAGGTTTTTTGCAGAAGCCGGAACATGCTGTCCATATCCAGGCAGGAGCCGGTGCTGCTGGCGGTAAGCCAGGCGTAATAGGCCCGGCCGTCCGGCATCCCGGCCAGGCCGTCTTCGTATTGGCCGCTGCCGGAAAGCAGCGTCAGGCCGTCCCCCAGTTTTTGATAGGCGGGCAGCACTACGGTCATGAGCAGGCGGTCATTTTCGGAAAGGTATTGTTCCTCCTGCGCCGGTGTGATCAGATGATCCTGCAAAAGCGTATCCAACCGTTCCCGAAATGTGGTCTGCAGGAAATGGGTGCCGCTGGAAAGCGAGGCCTGATCCAGGATTGCGTCGCATTGCGCCGTTACGGTCCGAACGTCTGCGTCCGTCATGAAAAGACCGGCCTGCGCCTTTTGCGTCTCATATTCCATAAGCCCTTCCAGATAGGGCGCGACGGACTCCAGCAGGGACAGATAGCTTTGGACGTCCGCGTCGCTGCGCAGCGTATATTCGGCAAAGAGAAGGGGAAGCTCACAGTGCATTCCGGAAGACGGGGACAAGGGTTCTTCATAGAAAGAAAACGCCTGGCCCTCCAACCGGTTTTTCAGCCAGGAACATAACAGGTCGTAGGTATAGCGTTCTTCTTCTTTCAGCCTGGCAGGGCGGATATGGGAAAGCCGCGTCAGCATCCGCCGACAGCTTTCCTCTGTGCGGGATGTAGAGTCGGGCGAATAGACGGGCAGGGCCGACGCTGCGGAAGAAATGCCGAAGTTTTCCGGGTGGGCCAGGGTAAAATGCAGGCTTAAGGGATCCTGTTTCAGCGATTGAGTAAAAAAAGATTCCGTCAGGCGGCGAAAGGCGATGCGGTCTGCCTGGCCGGAGAAAAAGAAGCAGGACAGACAGAGCAGAAGAAGCAGGCTGGCGAAAAGAAGAGAGCGTCTTTTTTTCAATTTCGTTCTTCCGGTATTTTTTCTATCATTTTATGACGCTTTCCGGACGGTTATGAAAAAAGAGGGCAGCGGCGGCCAACGGTCGAATATTGCGCAAAAGGGGCTTGACCATCCAGCCTAAAGTGTGGTACAAGATAGGAGTACCTCATGTGGGACGGAAAGACGCTGTGCGGGACAGGAAAGAGGACTTCATATGACGAATATTTTGGCACCCTCCATATTGGCGGCGGATATCATGCGGCTGGGAGAACAGATCGAAGCTGTGCATAAGGCTGGCGCAGAATATCTGCATATCGATGTGATGGATGGGGTTTTTGTGCCTTCTCTTTCCTATGGCGTGTGCGTGGTGGAGTCGATCCGAAAATCCTGCGATATGGTTTTGGACGTGCATCTGATGATCGTGGAGCCGGACCGGTATGTGGAGGCTTTTGCCAGGGCGGGGGCGGATATCATCACGGTGCATCTGGAGGCGTGCGATGACGTGCGAGATACGCTGGAGCTGATCCACAGCCATGGATGCCGCGCCGGGCTTTCCATCAAACCCAAGACGCCGGTGGAGGATATTGAGAAGTATCTGGATCAGATAGACCTGTTGCTGATCATGAGCGTAGAACCGGGATTTGGCGGGCAGAAATATTTCCCCGAATCCACGCAGCGGATCGCCCAGGCGAGAGAACTGATCGACCGGCAGGATCATCCCATCGATCTGGAGGTGGATGGCGGCATTACGTTGGAGAACGTGAGAGAGGTGCTTTTGGCAGGCGCGAATGTGATCGTATCCGGGTCCACGGTATTCCATGGATCGGAAGCAGACATGGCAGCGTTGATGAAGAGCCTGCGGGAATGTGAGAGATAGGAAAGGCCTGTCGACGGCCGCTGTAAGGAGATAACAGAAGAACCGGGGGACCGCAGACCGTGCGGCCCCTTTTCAATTCCCAAAAGCGGGGCCGTTACAAGAACAGCACGACGATCGGTATTGTGATCACGGACAGCAGCGTAGACAGCACGATGATCCGGGCATGGGTATCCGAATCCAGTCCATGTTCCCGGGAACTCATCAGAGGCAGATTGCCGCTGGGAACTGCCAGCAGCAGCGCACAGGTACCAAGCAGCAGCGGATCGGAAATAAAACTGCGCAACAGCAGCACGCATCCGATGGGTAAGAGCAGGAGCCGCAGCGCCAAAAAGAGATAGTCCCTGGCATGGCAGAAGATCGTCCTGAGGGGCATCTGCGCTACCGCCGTACCCAGCACCAGCATGGAGAGGAAGGTGGTGGCTCTTCCCATGTAAGTGAGAGCATCGGTAAAGACGGCGCTCACAGGAATGTCGCTCAGATAGAAAACGATGGTCAGAAGCGCGGAAACCGTCCCCACATTGACCAGCTTGCCGAGCAGGTCCCTGCGGCTGTTTTGCGCCTTTATCCCGGCTTTTTTCCGGATAATGGATAAACCGTAGGTGTAAAAAAGGACATTGTAGACCAGGTTGTTGAGGGAAACGAAGATCAGGGCGCTGCTCCCAAGCACGGCGGAAACCAGCGGAATGCCCAAAAAGCCCACGTTTCCGTATACGGTCAGAAAATGATAGACATGGCGCTCATCCGGGTCGGTCTTTAAAAGGCGGGGGATCAGGGAGCCCATGAGCAGAAGGATGGCGTATAAAAGAAGCGTGATCCCGAAAGCGTAGCCAAGCTGCAGAAGGGAGAGCTTTGGCCCATCGTCAAAGGCGGAGCAAAGCAGGGCGGCGGGATTGCAGACGTTCGCCACCAGCCCGGAGATATGCCGGGAGGAAATATCGCTTAGTTTTTCTTTTTTGTATAAATAATAACCGACTACGATCATGAGCAGCATGACGCACATCTGCCCGATTACGATAGAAATGTCCATAACAAATGCCTTTCCTTTTTTACTGCCCATCATCATATCACAGATTTGGGGATTGGTAAATAAAAAGGATTTATGATATCATGGATTCAAAAAGGATACCCGGTAAAAGGGGATCATGATGGGGAGAAAAGGGATGTATATACTTGTTACGCCGCCGGTCAACGAGCGGCAAAAAGAAACGCTGCGCGCCGCCGCGCCGGGGCAGGAGATGGTATTCCATCAAAAAGACGAAGTGACAAAGGAAGATCTGATGCAGGCGCAGATCATTCTGGGGAATCTGTCGGATCCAAAGGATCTGGCGCTGTGCAGCCGCCTTAAGTGGATCCAGTTGAACAATGCCGGTACGGAGGGCTACTGCGAGCCGGGCGTTCTGCCCAAAGGCGCCCTTCTGGCCAATGCGACGGGGGCCTATGGGCTGGCCATCTCCGAGCATATGATCGGATGCCTGTTTGAACTGCGCAAGAAGCTGCATCTTTATCGGCAGAATCAGGCGGCCCACCTGTGGAAATCGGAAGGCTTTGTGGACGTGGTGGAGGGTTCCCGCGTCCTGGTGATCGGCTTTGGGGATATCGGTTCGACATTTGGAAGAAAGATGAAGGCCCTAGGCTGTCAGGTGATCGGCGTAAAACGAAGGATAACGGAGAAACCGGAATGGCTGGAAGGGTTATATCCCATGGAAGAACTGGACCGGCTGTTGCCCTGGGCGGACGTCGTGGCCATGAGCCTGCCGGGGAATCCTGCCACCTATCATGTGCTGGATCAAAGGAGGATTTCCCTGCTGAAAAAAAATGCGGTGGTGATCAATGTGGGGCGCGGGACAGCCATTGACACGGATGCCCTCACAGACGCCCTTCTCGCCGGACGGATCGCGGGCGCAGCGCTGGATGTGACCGACCCTGAGCCTCTTTCGAAAGACCATCCTCTCTGGGATGCGAAGAACGCCCTGATCACGCCTCACATTTCGGGCGGGTTTGCCCTGCCCGAGACGCTGGAGCAGATCGTCGGCCTTTTTGCCGATAATCTGCGGAGATATTTTGCCGGAATACCGATCGGCAATCTGGTGGATCTGACGACCGGTTATCGCCTTTGAGAGTATCTTAGTGTTTTCTTAGATCGTCGGCCAGGGGAACAGTTACATATGTTACGGATTGGTTACATGTGGATATTGCTTTTTGGCCGAAGACGGTGATAAAATAGAAAACGGCTGATATTGTTTTGGGGGGAAAGGGTCTTGGATCGAAAGAAGGGCAATGCCGGCAAAAAGGGAGGCCGGATTGTACGGAAGAAAAAAGACATACATTATAAAAGGCTCGTTATTCTCTATGCAGCGATCATGCTGCTGGCCCTCTGCGGGTTGGGCGGCGGCCTGAGCTGGGCTTTTCTGGCCAACGGGCGCGCGGATCTGACGGCACGGCTGGAGGAAAGCAGCCCTGAAGAAACCTCCGTAGAAACGCTGCCCGCTGCAGCGGCAGGAGAAGAGACGTCGGCACAGGAGGAAACGGAGACAGAGCCGGAGACCGAAACGCAGGAACAGGACGTCTATGTGGAACTGACGCCCGGAAACATCCGTGATTATGTCCGGGTGGATTCCTGTGAGATCCTTCCGGGGACAGGCCGTTTTCAACTGAAAGCGCAGGTGGAGGAAAAGCCTGTCAGCGACGATGACTTTTTTTATCTGATAGAGATGAAGATGTACGAAAACGAACTGGATCCGGAGCGGGATTATCTGGCGGCGGCCAAAAAGGACAGGGAGTTTACGCTGCAGGCCGGAGTCAATGAGAACCGGGCCAATTCCCGGCTGTATTCCAAGTTCGTGGTGGCGGTAAAGCTGGACGGCGCGTTTGTGGCGCTCTGCGAACCGCAGTACATCTGCAATCCGGAGGCGCTGGCGGCCTATGACGACGCGTTCCCCAAGACCAGCTCCATCAAGGGGATCCTCGTAGATCCGATGAAACTGGGAGGCTCTGAACTGGATGACCTGGGGGTGAAGCACGCCGCCTATAACATCCCGGTTTCCAATATTCTGGGCAAAACCACCAACGGCGCTTATCCGACCATTTATTATGATTATAACGGCAAAACCTATGCCTTCAACGGGCAGCGGATCTCGGAGTATGACTATGTATTTCGCACGCTGACCCAGAAAAATATCGTCATCACGGCGATTCTGTTAAACAATAAGAGCGGCGCGCAGCCCCAGTTGATCCATCCTCTTTCCCGGAACGGTTCCGGACATTACTATGCCTTTAATACCGCCGAGGAGGATGGGATCCAGACCATGGCGGCTGTGGGGTCTTTTCTGGCGCAGCGCTACCGGGACAGGGAGCATGGCACCGTGATGAACTGGATCGTGGGGAACGAGGTCAACGTCCGTTCGGACTGGAATTACATGCAGTATGTGGATCTGGATACCTATGCGGGGGAATATGCCAAGGCGGTGCGCGTTTTTTACAACAGCATCAAAAGCATGAACGCCAACGCCCGCATTTATGTTTCCATGGATCAGCAGTGGGACCGGAATCTGGAGAGCAACGGAAGCTATGATGTAAAGGATCTGCTGGCGTCCTTCAATCAGATCGTGTCCCGGGAAGGGAATATCGACTGGGGGCTCGCCCACCATCCCTATGCCTATCCGCTCAATAATACGACCTTCTGGAATTCCTCCAGCAAGATCGACAGTCTGATCACGGATTCAGAGAACACCTCTATCGTGACGATGCAGAATATTCAGGTGGTGACGGATTATATGCAGCGGGAGGAGATGCTTACGGCGAAAGGGGAAGTCCGTCCGATCATCTTAAGCGAGCTGGGATATTCCTCCGCCAAGGGGGAGACTAATCAGGCGGCGGCCTTTGCCTATGCCTATTACGCCGCGGAGAGCAATCCCTATATCGACGCGATGATCCTCTCCCGGCAGACCGACGCGTCGGAGGAAGTGGCCCAGGGCTTGTCGCTGGGGCTGTCTTTCCAGGGAGGAAGGCATAAATTCATCTATGAGGTATTCAAGAATATCGATCAGCCCGGTTCCGAGGGCGTGACGGAATTTGCCAAATCCATCATAGGCATTCAGAACTGGAGCAAAGTGACAGGGGAATCCTGAAACAAAAGAAAATGTGCATTGCAGGGAGGAAAAGATGAACATTTACTACTGCTTCCCGCAGGGGAAGGCCAAAGCGCTCACCATGAGCTACGATGACGGCAAGGTTCAGGACAGAAAGCTGGTTTCTATTTTCAACCGGTACGGGATCAAAGGGACCTTCAATTTAAACTACGGGCTGATGGATCAGTCGCTTCGCATCCCGGCGGAGGAGATCCGGGAGCTGTACCGGGGGCATGAGATCGCAACCCATACGCTGCACCATCCTACCATCGCCAGGAGCCCTCTTTCCCGCGTGGCGGAGGAGATCCTGGAGGACAGGAAAGGGCTGGAAAAGCTGGCCGGATATGTGGTGCGGGGGCACGCATATCCCAACGGTTCCTACAGTAAGGAAATTGAAGCGCTGTTTTCCAGCCTGGGCGTTGCCTATGGCCGTGTGGTGGAAAGCGTGCCGGATTTCGCCCTTCCCGCCAATCCCATGGAATGGCACCCTACCTGCCACCACAGCGACCCGAAGCTGATGGAATACGGGCAGTATTTTGCGGATTTCCCCAAGAAACAGTATTTAAAGCTGATGTATGTCTGGGGGCATAGCTACGAATTCGATCAGAACACCGAACGGAACAATTGGGGCGTGATCGAGGATTTCTGTAAGCTGATGGGGAACCGTCCGGACATCTGGTATGCCACCAACATTGAGATCATCGATTATCTGCAGTTGCTTGAGGGCCTGCGTTTTATGGCGGATTGCAGCGCGGTCTATAATCCCGGGGCCAACAGCGCGTGGCTGGCCGTGGATAACGACAGGATCGTGGAGGCCAAAGGCGGCTGTCTGACGAGCCTGGCATAAAAGCGTTTTTGACGGAATATGAAAAATGGCGGAGGCCTGAGGGCTTCTGCCATTTTTTTACCGATTGAACGGAAAGTTTTTCGGCCATTTAAAATTCTCTTCCCGTAAATATGGCCACGGATCTGGGACGCATGATAAAATCGTGATCGATCCTGGCTTCTGTGCCTTCCGGATAGCAGTAGCGGTTTTCCCCGTCTCCCCAGGTGTTGACGCAGAGATACCAGGCGCCCTGGTGGGATAGCTGGGGCAGGGTGATGGGCACGTCTTCCCAATAGGAATTGACGGCGATATAGACCAGATCGTCCCGTCCGCTTTCCGTATCATAGCCCGCGAAGCTGATGGCGAAGGTGCGGGTATCGGGGGGAAGATCCAGGATCTCCGCATTGACGTCGTGGGCGTGGATGGGCTCCATGCCGCAGACCGCATCCGGCAGTTTTTTGCGGATGACGGGATGCTTGAACCGGAAAGCGATCATGAACTTGAAAAACTCGAAAAGATCCCTGTGTTTGTCCAGATAGGTCCAATCCAGCCAGGAGATCTCGTTGTCCTGGCAATAGCTGTTGTTGTTGCCGAACTGGGTGTTGGCAAATTCATCCCCGGCCAGGAACATGGGCGTCCCCCGGCTGCACATCAGTATGGCGCAGGCG
The DNA here is from genome assembly GCA_947598825.1 of uncultured Eisenbergiella sp. Classification (GTDB taxonomy): domain Bacteria; phylum Bacillota; class Clostridia; order Lachnospirales; family Lachnospiraceae; genus Gallintestinimicrobium. The sequence goes on from CANQFM010000012.1 coordinate 24,949, forward strand.
TTGCGGATCATCCGGAACCGCAGATTCAGCACTTCCGGATCGTAACTGTCCCCTTCCGCGCCGCAGTTCCAGCTCCGGTTATCGTCGGAGCCGTCGGTATTGTTCCAGCCGTTGGCCTCGTTGTGTTTTTCATTGTAGGAATACAGGTCGTAGAGCGTGAAGCCGTCATGGCAGGTGAGGAAATTGACGCAGGAGTTATACCCGTCGTAATTGCTGTTATGATCCTCATAGAATCCGCCGTACAGGTCTCCGGAACCGGCGATGCTCCAGGCTGCGGTCCAGGCATTCCAGTTGTCGCCCTTTAAAAAGCCCCGCAGGGCGTCCCGGTAGCGGCCGTTCCACTCCGCCCAGCGCTTGCTGGCGGGGAAACTGCCCACCTGATACATGCCGCCCGCATCCCAGGCTTCCGCGATCAGCTTGACGTTGCGCAGCACCGGATCGTAGGCCAGCGCTTCCAGCAGGGGCGGGTTGTTCAGCGGGGAGCCGTCCTCATGCCGTCCGAGTATGCTGGCCAGATCAAAGCGGAACCCATCCACACGGTAGTCGATGGTCCAGTAGCGCAGGCAGTCCAGGATCATCCGCCGCACGACGGGATGGTTGCAGTTCAAGGTATTGCCGCAGCCGCTGAAATTATAGTAGTTGCCGTTGGGGGTCAGCATATAGTAGACCTTGTTGTCGAACCCTTTAAAGCAGAAGGTCGGACCCTGTTCATTGCCCTCCGCCGTATGGTTGAACACCACGTCCAGGATGACTTCGATCCCGTTGTCATGAAGGGCTTTGATCAGCTCCTTTAACTCCGTGCCCTCCTGGTTGTACTCGGGGGTGGAGATATAACTGGTATTGGGGGCGAAGAAGCCCACCGTGTTGTAGCCCCAGTATTCCAACAGCCGTTTGCCGTTGACGATGCGGGAGTTGCGGTTTTCGTCAAATTCAAAGATCGGCATCAATTCTACCGCGTTGATCCCCAGTTCCTTCAGATAGGGGATCTTTTCCTGCAGTCCCGCAAAGGTGCCGCGATGCTGGGCAAGGACGCCGGAGGAAGGATGATAGGTGAAGCCCCGCACATGCAGTTCGTAGATGACCAGATCGCTCATTTTCCGGGAAGATTGGGGCATATCGCCCCAGTCGAAAACATCGCGGACCACGCGGGCGTGATAGCTGCCGCTCTTCTTTTCCCCCCATTCCCGCTGCCCGGCCACCGCTTTGGCATAAGGATCCAGCAGTACGGTCTCAGGGTTAAAAAGCAGTCCCTTTTCGGGATCGTAGGGGCCGTCCACCTGATAGGCGTATTCCAGCTCTTCAATATCCAGGCCGAATACGATCATGGAATACACATCGCCGATCTTATAAGCCTCCGGGAAAGGGAGACGGGCAAAGGGCTGTTCCTCTCCCCTGTGGAACAAAAGCAGCGTGCAGCCGGTCCCGTTCTGGGTATGGACCGTGAAGTTGATGCCTACCGGCAGCATGAAAGCGCCGTTGGTATCGAACATACCGGGGCGCACGGGGAAGCCGTTGATCTCGGCGGTAGGGGTGAGGGATTTATACAGTTCCGGAATATATTCCCGCGTATAGGTTTTCAAAGTCGTCTCCTTTCGGCCCCTTTCTAAAAAGGACGCATTTGTATTTTACACTTTTTGCAGGCCGGACGCAACCGCAGGATGAGAAAACCGTCTGCCGCCCAGAAAGAAGAGCAAAAGGCCGGCCGCAAGAAACAGCCCTCCGGCTATAAAGAGGGGAAAAACAGGAATTTCTGCAGTCCGGCCGATCAGGCGATTCGTCAGGGTGTAGGCGGCGATAAAAAGCAAAAACGGCAGAAACGCGGCCAGGATCAGCCCGTCTGCAATGCAGCATACTCCTATGGCTTTTAAACAGGACGGGCCTTCTTTTTTCCACAGCAGCCAGATCAGCAGGAGAGCGATCAGCGCCAGGGCGATCCGGAAGGGGAGGGAAGTGTAGGAACCGTACAGACGCAGCGCTATGGAGGCAAATCTCCCGAAATGCCGGTCGAAGGAGGAGAAGAGGGAAAACAGCATATCCGCTACGACGGCTTCTTTTTCCTGAAGCTCCTGCTCCATCGTCTGTCGTACGGAAAGATCCAGGGGAAACCCCAGCGCGGTTTCCAGGTCGTCGAGTATTTCTTCGTTAAAAACGTCGTATTCCGCGCTGGTATCGGGAAATTCTGCGGAAAATGTCCCGTTTGCGAAAGCATCCAGATATTTGACGGAGATTTTGGCCAGGGCGGGGTGTTTCTCCATCCGATTCTGGATCTCGGTCGCGTTGTCTATGGAGATGGTCTGGGGGAAATGCTCATAAAGCACATCGTTTATCCGCAGCGCCACGGCTCGTCCTATGCCATTGTCCCGTATCAGCTTTGCGCAGATCGGTTTCAGGCACAGGGAGATACCTCCCAGCATAAGGACCAGGGCCAGGAGCAGGGAAAGGAAAATCCTTTTTTTCGCATCCTTCATAGCGTTTCCTTCCTGGGCGCGTAGAAAATGTAAGTTCCCTTTGACACAAAACGGCTTTTTTGGGCGATCGTGATCTTTGCGTCCACCGGCGTGTCGATCTCAAAGCGCCAACTGCCCTCCTGCTTTTCCCAACGGGAGCGGATGTGGCCGTGCCGGGTGTCCAGATTCGCTTCCAGCCAGCCCAGACGTTCGTCGGGATGCGGCGCAATCTCCACTTTAGCATACCCAGGCGCGCTTTCTATGGTCCGGATGCCGGCGGCCGTGGTGTAGACCCAATCGGTTACCGCACCATAGGCATAGTGGTTAAAGGAGTTCATGTCGCTGCTCCAGAAGGAACCGTCCTCCATGATGCTGTCCCAATGCTCCCAGACGGTAGTGGCGCCTTTGGTCACAGGATAGAGCCAGGAAGGATATTCCCGGCGCAAAAGCAGATCCCAGGCCAGGGTTTCGTAACCGAAATCGGAAAGCACATGGAGCAGATAGGGAGTCCCTACGAATCCTGTCTGCAGTTTGGTGCCGCAGGCGCGTACCATTTGCGCCAACTGGTCTGCGACAGCCTGGCAGTCCTGCGCCAGACAAAAATGGGCAGCCAGCACACATTCGGTCTGGGTCAGACAGACCGGATAGGCTTGCCGGAACGCCTGACGGATGTGTTCGTAGAGCGCCTCATATTCGGACACGTCCTCGCCCAGCGCATGGCCGGCTTTGACCACCAGCATAGTAGAATGGGCATAGAAAGCGGAAGCGATGAAGTCTTCCCGGGAGGAACCCTTATAGCTGCCTGCCGGGGCGTCCAGCCCCAGCCAGTCGCCGAAATGCGTTCCGCCGGTCCAGAGGTTAGGCGTCGTCGTATGGACGGTGATATAATGGATCCATTTTTTCATGCAGTCAAACTGGTTCTTCAGAAGCTGCAGGTTCCCATAGGCCAGATAGACCTCCCAGGGACAAATGGCGGCGGCGTCGCCCCAGGCGGCGCTGCTGTCCGGGTCACGGAGGATCGCAGGGATCACATGGCAGATCTGCCCGTCTTTTCGCTGCCCCAGGCGCATGTCCGTCAGCCACTTGGCAAAGAATCTCTCCACGTCGAAGTTCAGGCAGGCGGCGCGCACAAAGGCCTGCGCATCCCCTGTCCAGCCCAGCCGTTCGTTGCGCTGCGGGCAGTCGGTGGGCACGTCCAGAAAGTTCCCTTTTTGTCCCCAGATCACATTTTCAAAGAAACGGTTCAGAAGCGGATCGCTGCTTTGTAAGCGGCCGGTGCGCAGGAGATCGGAATGCACGGCTATGGCTGTAAAATTGGATGCGTCTGCAGCCTGCGGCCCGCCGGGAAATTCATCCACGCGGATGTAGCGGAACCCGAAAAAGGTAAGCTTCGGTTTATAGGTCTGCTTTCCGTCCCGACAGAGATAGAGATAGCCCGCTTTGGCGCTCCGATAGTTTTCCGTATAGAAATTGCCTTCTTTGTCAAGGACTTCCGCATGGGACAGACGGATCCGGTCGCCGCTTCGCCCCTCTGCCGAGATCTCCACATAGCCGGTGACCTCCTGGCCGAAATCCACCACCGTTTCGCCAGCGGGCGTAGTGAAAACGGCCCGGGGCGCGATCCGCTCCTGTTCCCGGATCTCTTCGCCCTGCTGAGGGGTCAGGGTATCCGTGGGGCCGTCAAAGACGCATACGGGCAATGCTTCCTTTGCGCAGAAAGAGGCGTCGAAGGTTTCCCCGTCGTAGATTTCCGAAAAACGCACCTGGCTTTCGGCCGCCGTCCAGGTTTCATCCGTACCGATGACCTGTGTGCTGCCGTCCGCACGGGTGAGGATAAGCTGGGCGAAGATCCCCGCCGGGCGGGAACGGAGGGCCTGGATTCGTTCGGGCACCTCCCAGCCCAGAGGGCTGCGGTACCATCCTTTTCCCAGGGTGACGGACAGGAGGTTTTTCTGAGCCAGAAGTTCTGTAACGTCATATTCCTGATACTGCAGCCGGTGTTCATAAGCGGTCCAGCCCGGCGCCAGCACGAAATCGCCGACGCGCTTACCGTTTAAGACGGCCTCATAGGTGCCCAGGCCGGTGAGAAAAAGCTGCGCGCTTTTCACTTCCCCTTCCAGGGAAAAGGTTTTTTCAAAGACAGGACAGACATCCCCCATTTCCTGAGAGGGTCTGATCCATTTTGCCGTCCATTCCATAAAAAAGTACCTCCTGTTTGTGTTTATGATAGTTTTTCCTACAGATTTTCCCGTATCCGGATGTCTACCGCCGTATAATAATATTCCCGTTCCGGTTTTTCCCCTGTCACCAGATAGTCGAACAAAAGCTGCAGCGGCTGGGATCCCTGCCGCCGGGGCTGCTGGCAGATGGTGGCGCTGACGATATCCTGCTCCACCAGCTCCCGGGTGGTGGGAGTCTTGTCATAGGAGATCACCCGGATGTCGGTGCGCTTATGGGAACGTATGGCGCGGCAGCCGCCGTAAACCCCGCCGGCGGTAAAATACAGCGCGTTCAGTTCGGGACGGCGGGTCAGCAGATCCAGCGTCTTGTCATAGCTTTCAAATTCGTCGTCGCTGTTTTCGATGGTCTCTGTCACATGGATCTGGGGATAACGGGAGGCGATGGTGTCGCAAAAGCCCTTGATCCGATCCGTATGGCAGAGTACCTGGGAAGATCCCGTGACGATGCCCACATTGATCTCGCCGGAGGTCATTAGTCGCATCAGGCCGGCGGCAGTCTGCCCGCAGCGGTAAAAATCGCTGCCCACAAAGGCCAGCCGCCGGGAACCCAGGATATCCGTGTTGGTGGTAATGACGGGAATCCCTTTTTCCGCGAGGCGGTCGATATGCGCTACGATCATCGGGTCGTTAAAAGGGGTTAGGACAAGCCCATCGATGCAGCAGTCCTCCAGCTCCCGGATCGCGTCCGCCTGGGCCTGGGCGGAAAAACCGACGCGGCGGGAAAGGACGGTGCAGTTGTATCCGGCCAGTTCTTCGGCTTTTTCCTCCACGCCCTTCCAGACATCCTCAAAAAAGAGATTTCCCGTATCGAATAAAAGCACGCCCAGTTTAAGGTTTTTGCGCTGAGCGGCCAGCGCGATGCCCGCCCGGTTCGGCTTATAGTCCAGTTTTTGCGCGATGTCCCGGACGAGCGCCGCCGTGGTGGGATTGACGCTGCCCCGGTCGTTTAATACTCTGTCCACGGTGCCCCGGGAGACGCCCGCCAGTTCTGCGATTTCTCTGATCGTCGCCATAGTTTCCTCCCTGCCGCAAGCGTATGGGCAATACGATAAAGGGTGAAAGGTTTTATCTGTGCAATGCCGCCTTGTTATTTACAACTGAAAGTCCCCTCCGGGCAAAACAAGACGGGTCTCTTCCGCCGGCCGCGCCGGGGTATAGACGGCCTGGGCCAGGATAGAACCGTTCTCCCATCGGATCCGGTAAATGCTGCCGTTGCCGAAGATCCCCCATTCCTTTTCGGAGGCCGTCCCTGCAGTGACCGCTGTGATCAGCCCGCGCAGGATGGAGCCGTGGGCGGTGACGAGGATGTTCTGGCCGGGGCAGGAAGTCTGCAGAATTTGTTCAAAGGCCAGCCGTCCCCTTTTTTGCACGTCGTCATAGGATTCCATATCGGGATAGCGGTTGTCCGGATACCTGATTGCCCGTTCTTTGGCCGTCAGCCCTTCGCCCGCGCCGTAGCTTCGCTCGGTCAGAAGCGGCTCCGATTCGATCCTGGATTCTGGAAAGCCCAGCCTTTTGGCCACGATCCGGGCGCTTTCCCAAGCCCTTTGCAGGGGGCTGGATACGATCCGGTCGATGCTGGGGCACAGGGTGGTCAGCGCCTCGGCGGCCTGCCGGACCTGGGAACGCCCCAGGGCGTTTAACGGGATATCGGTGCGCCCCTGCAGCCGCCCCTCCCGGTTCCAGTTCGTTTCCCCATGGCGGAGAAGATAAATAAAAACAGGCTTTTGTTTCCGGACAGGCTTTTTTTCCGGCAGTCCGTTTACCCATTCCGCCGCGTGAAGGCCCGCGTCCGTGCCCACCTCATTATAAGCCTGCTGATAGTAGTGAAAAGCGTCCTTCATCAGCCCCCGCTCCTTCATCCGGGGAAAAAGCCGGGAAACCATCTGCACGCGCCCGTCCGAGGCGGCAATGGCCTCCTGCGCCTCCCCGATGGTCTCATAGCAAAAGCCTCTGTCGCCGTTGTATCGGCCGATCCTGATCAGAAAGCAGGTTTCGATCCCGCAGTCGAAGAGCGCAGAGAGCATGGCGTCAAACCGTTGCCGGTAAAGAGCGGGCGCCGTGCCCAGATCCCCGTCGGATTCCCCCTGGCACCACAGCAGGAAACGGTGCCGTACGTCGTATCCGTTTTGGGAAAGAAAATCTGCGGCGGCGGCCAACCGCATCGCCGTATCCTTCAGGTATGCGCTACCTGGCTGCCATTGGCCGATATTGCTCCCGCCCACGGAAGCGGAAACGCCTACAATGGGGACGCCTGTTTTTTCGTAATAGGCGTTTACAAAGGCGGTGACCAGAGAACCGGTCTTTTTGTCGCCGTCGTCGATCCCTGCCGGGTTATTTTCAAAGCGCCCGAAGGGTTCGGAGAGCGCGTACAGCCGGAGAGGATCGGAGACGGCGCGGTATTCAAAGCCCGCGCCCGGCGTCGCTTCTGGCGCGCCCTGGGGATGTTCAGGCGTTGTGATCCCGCGGCCCGCCATGTTGGACTGTCCGGCAAAGAGAAAGAGATCGACGGTTTTTCTGTCCGGGCAGCCGCCCTTTTGCTCTTCAGTCGTCATTCGATGCGCTTCCTTTCCGGTCTGGAAGATCCTGTTTTGTGTATTATAGCATACTCCGGACGGGAATGAAATTTTTATAAAGATTTTCCAAAAGATTTTACAGAAAGCGCAGGTTCGTGTATATTGGAAATGAATAGGGTCGTCGGCGCTTTGAGAACCGCCGCCCGGGTCAATGAGGCCGCGCGCCGCATCTGCAGCCTGGATCGGGAGGATACCGGAAAGATCCCGATCATTGCCATGACTGCCAACGCTTTTGCGGATGATGTCAGGGAAGCTTATGATGCGGGGATGAACGACCACGTTGCCAAACCGGTGGAAGTCGCAAAATTGGTGGAGGTTTTGCAGAAATGGCTGTAAAGTCTGCGGCCGATGCAGGGCAGGATCGTTCTTTTTTTCAATCTGTGCGCGGGCACAGGAGAAAGTGAAATTGCACAAACCCGTGCGTTTGAAAGCGAATAAATAAAATCGCCGTTTGGTCATTTTGATGAAAATGAAACTCTGTGTTGATTTTCACAGCGACGACAGTTATGATAAAAACAGGAATGTGCGTGCGTCAGGTGGAATGTTTTAAACACCGTGCGCGGGCACGGAAGGAGGGGCTTATGTATTATATTGGGGTCGACCTTGGGACGTCCGCGGTGAAGCTGCTGTTAATGGAAGGCAGCGGAAAGATCGCCAACGTGGTTTCCAGGGAATATCCGCTGTATTTCCCGCATCCGGGCTGGTCCGAGCAGAAGCCGGAGGACTGGTACGAGCAGACGATGGCGGGCATGGAGGAACTGCTGCAGGGGTTTGACAGGTCGCAGGTGGCGGGGATCAGCTTTGGCGGTCAGATGCACGGGCTGGTGATCCTGGACAGCCAGGACAATGTGATCCGTCCGGCGATTTTGTGGAATGACGGCAGGACCTCGGTGGAGAATGATTATCTGAACAATGTGATCGGCAGGGAAACGCTGTCCGCTTACACGGCGAACATTTCCTTTACCGGTTTCACCGCGTCCAAGCTGCTCTGGGTGAAGAAAAACGAGCCGGAAAATTTTGCGCGGATCGAGAAGATCATGCTGCCCAAGGACTATCTGGCCTATAAGCTGACGGGCGTGCATTGCACCGACGTTTCCGACGCTTCCGGGATGCTTCTGTTCGATGTGAAGAACCGCTGCTGGTCGAAGCAGATGTGCGAGATCTGCAGCGTGAAAGAAAGCCAGTTGGCCAGGATCTATGAAAGCTACGAGGCGGTGGGCTGCGTCCTGCCCGCCATTGCCGGGAAGCTGGGGATCCCGCAGACTGTGAAGGTGGCGGCGGGGGCCGGGGACAACGCGGCCGCAGCCGTGGGCACAGGCACGGTGGGCGAAGGGATGTGCAATATCTCCCTGGGGACCAGCGGCACGATCTTCATTTCCTCGGAGCATTTCAGCGTGGATAAGCACAATGCCCTGCACGCTTTCGCACATGCCGACGGGCATTATCATCTGATGGGATGCATGCTTTCCGCGGCCTCCTGCAACAAATGGTGGATGGACGAGATCATCGGCACCAAGGAATACGCCAAGGAGCAGGCGGCTATCGGGAAACTGGGCGAAAACCATGTGTTTTTCCTGCCCTATCTGATGGGCGAGCGTTCCCCCCACAACGATCCGGATGCCAGGGGCACTTTTATCGGGATGACCATGGATACCACCCGGGCCGATATGACCCAGGCGGTGCTGGAGGGCGTGGCCTTTGCCCTGAGGGATTCCTTTGAAGTGGCAAAATCCCTGGGGATCAAGATCGAGAGGACCAAGATCTGCGGCGGCGGCGCCAAGAGCCCGCTGTGGAAGAAGATCATCGCCAACGTGATGAACATTAAGGTGGATGTGATCGAGAGCGAGGAAGGCCCAGGCTATGGCGGCGCGATGCTGGCGGCGGTGGCCTGCGGCGAATACGCTTCCGTGAAAGAAGCGGCGGAGAAGCTGGTGAAGGTGGTGGATACGGTGGATCCCGATCCGGCGCTGGCGCTCAAGTATGAAACCCGCTACCAGCAGTTTAAGCAGATCTATCCGACGGTTAAGGAGCTTTTCCCAATATTAAAGTAATCATTTAAAGGAGGTCGAACGCTCATGAAAATTTTAAGTGTCACGGACAGCGCCTTCAAAAAGTACGGCAGGGTGATATCGGATATCGATTTTTCACAACTGCTTTGCAGGATGGAGGAGATCACGCCGGTGCCGGAGGATGTGGTTTATGTCCCTTCCGTGCCGGAACTGGAAGCTTTGCCGGTCTTTCGGGAGTTGACGGAAAAGACCTACGGGGAGCTGCCCATTCAGATCGGTTACTGCAACGGGCACAATGTGAAGCTGAACGCCCTGGAGTACCACAGAAGCTCCGAGATCGACATTGCGGTGAACGATCTGGTGCTGATGCTGGGCTGGCAGCAGGATATCGAGGACGATTTCACCTATGATACTTCCAAAGTGGAGCTGTTTTTAGTGCCGGCGGGCACGGCGGTGGAGCTGTATGCGACGACATTGCATTACGCGCCCTGCCATGTGGAAGAGAAAGGATTCCGGTGCGTGGTGGTGCTTCCGAAGGATACGAACCTGGATCTGGACGCCGCTCATAAGGGCGGCGAGGACGGCCATCTGACGGCGAAGAACAAATGGCTGCTGGGACACCCCGAGGGCGGCCTGCCGGAAGGCAGCCCCATGGGACTGGTGGGGGAGAATCTCTCCCTGTGATATCGTGAAACGGGCGGAGAGACGCAGTTTCCGCCTTCAATATGACGGCGAAGCCGTTGCAAAATGTATGTGGAGGAAAATAAGATGAACAACATGCCTGTGGAAAAAATTGGCGTTGTGGCCGTGAGCCGCGACTGTTTCCCGATGACGCTGTCCGTATCCAGACGGCAGGCCCTGGTAAAAGCTTATCAGGAGAAGTACGGCGATATCTACGAGTGTTCCGTATGTATCGAGAACGAAAAGGATATGCGCAGGGCGCTGGCGGAGGTGAAAGAGGCTGGATGCAACGCGCTGGTGGTTTATCTGGGCAACTTCGGGCCGGAGTCCTCGGAGACGCTGCTGATCAAAGAGTTCGGCGGCCCCTGCATGGTGGTGGCGGCTGCGGAAGAGACCGGCAACAACTTAATCGACGGCAGAGGCGACGCCTACTGCGGCGTCCTGAACGCCAGCTATAACTTAAAGCTGCGCAACTTAAAAGCGTACATTCCGGAGTATCCGGTGGGCACGGCGGCCCAGTGCGCGGATATGATCGCGGAATTTGGGCCTATCGCAAGGGCCGTGATCGCGCTGAACAACTTAAAGATCATTTCTTTCGGCCCTCGTCCGCAGGACTTTTTGGCCTGCAACGCGCCCATCAAGCAGCTCTACAATCTGGGCGTTGAGATCGAGGAGAACTCTGAGCTGGATCTGTTCGAGGCGTTCCATAAGCACGACGGCGATGCGCGTATCGAGGCGGTAGCTGCGGATATGGCAGCGGAATTGGGCGCGGGCAATAAGAAGCCCGAGATCTTAAAGAAGCTGGCCCAGTACGAGATCACCCTTCTGGACTGGGTGGAAGCGCACAAGGGGAGCCGGGATTATGTGGCGATCGCCGGCAAGTGCTGGCCCGCGTTCCAGACGCAGTTCGGCTTCGTCCCCTGCTATGTGAACAGCCGCCTGACCAAAATGGGGATCCCGGTATCCTGCGAAGTGGATATTTACGGCGCCCTCAGCGAGTACATTGGCACGGTCGTCAGCCAGGATGCGGTGACGCTTCTGGATATCAACAATTCCGTGCCCGCCGATATGTATGAGGCGGAGATCAAGGGCAAATACGGCCAGTATACCCTGAAAGATACCTTCATGGGCTTCCACTGCGGCAATACCCCTTCCAGCAAGCTGGCGTTCTGCGAGATGAAGTTCCAGCGCATCATGGCCAGGACCTTGCCGGAAGAAGTGACGCAGGGCACGCTGGAAGGCGACATCGCGCCCGGCGACATCACCTTCTTCCGTCTGCAGAGTACTTCCGACGCGAAGCTGCGCGCTTATATCGCCCAGGGTGAGGTACTCCCGGTAGCGACCCGTTCCTTCGGCGGCATCGGCGTGTTCGCCATTCCGGAAATGGGCCGTTTCTACAGGCATGTGCTTATTGAAAAGAATTTCCCTCACCATGGCGCGGTAGCCTTCGGACATTACGGCAAGACGCTGTTTGAAGTGTTTAAGTATATCGGCGTGCCGCTGGAGGATCTTAATTTCAACCAGCCCAAGGGCATGCTCTATCCGACCGAGAATCCTTTTGCGTAAGGGGATGCATTTTTACATGAGGTAAAAGCCGGGGGCTTCTCCTGCCTGCAGGGCAGGCCGAAGCCCCTTTCCCGCACAGGGAAAACTCATCCGCTCAATATGACAACCGGAGGACAACAAAATGAGCAAATACCGTACCCGGGCCGCAGCGCTCGTGGCACAGATGACTTTGGAAGAAAAGGTGAGCCAGACCTTGTACAACGCGCCGGCCATCGAAAGGCTGGGGATCCCGGCCTATAACTGGTGGAACGAGGCGCTGCACGGCGTGGCGCGGGCGGGGACTGCGACGCTCTTTCCCCAGACCATTGGCATCGCCGCTGCCTTTGACGAAGAACTGGTGGGCAGAATGGCGGAGACGATCGCCACGGAGGCGAGGGCCAAGTACAACGCGCAGAAAAAGGCGGGAGACAGGGATATCTATAAGGGGCTGACTTTCTGGTCCCCCAATGTGAACATTTTCCGGGATCCCCGCTGGGGCAGAGGGCAGGAAACCTATGGGGAGGACCCCTATCTGACCTCCCGTATGGGCGTGCGCTTCATAGAAGGACTGCAGGGGGACGATCCGGATTATTTAAAGGCAGCGGCTTGCGCGAAGCATTTCGCCGTACATTCCGGCCCCGAGGGGCTGCGCCATTCCTTTGACGCCGTTGTATCCAGACAGGATCTGTATGAGACTTATCTGCCCGCCTTTAAGGCCTGCGTACAGGAGGCGAAGGTGGAGGCGGTGATGGGCGCCTACAACCGTACCAACGGGGAACCCTGCTGCGGGAGCAAAACCCTGCTGCAGGCTATCCTGCGGAAAGAATGGGGCTTTGAAGGGCATGTGGTCAGCGACTGCTGGGCGATCCTGGATTTCCACGAAAACCATAAGGTGACGAAGACGCCGCTGGAGTCTGCGGCCATGGCGATGAATAACGGCTGCGATCTAAACTGCGGCTGTATGTTCCCCAATCTGCGGGACGCGGTGCGCGGCGGTTATGTGGACGAGGCGCGGCTGGACGAAGCGGTGACCAACCTGATGGAATGCCGCATGAAGCTGGGGCTGTTCGAAGAAGAGGGAAAGGTATCCTTTGACGCGATCGGCTACGATCAGGTGGATACGAAGGAGAACCGCGCGCTGAACTTGGAGATATCCAGAAAGAGCCTGGTGCTTTTAAAGAATGAGGGCCATCTCCTGCCGCTGGACAAGACGAAGATCAGATCCATCGGCGTGATCGGGCCCAACGCGGATTCCCGCAAGGCGCTGGTAGGCAATTACGAAGGGACGGCCTCCCGCTATGTGACGGTGCTGGAAGGCATAGAGGACTATGTGGGAGAGGATGTGCGCGTTTATTACTCCGAGGGCTGCCATCTGTACCGCGACCGGACCAGCAATCTGGCCCAGGCGGACGACCGGATGTCCGAAGTCCGGGCGGTCTGCGAGGTCAGCGATGTGGTCGTAGTCGTGCTGGGACTGGACAGCGGCATCGAGGGCGAACAGGGAGACGCCGGCAATGAATTTGCCAGCGGGGACAAGAAGGACCTGAAATTCCCCGGCCTGCAGCCGGAAGTGCTGCGCGTCGCGTATGAAAGCGGGAAACCGGTGATCCTGGTCTCCATGACGGGATCCGCCATGGCGCTTTCCTGGGAGGCAGAGCATATCCCGGCCATTATCCAGGCCTGGTATCCGGGTTCCCAGGGTGGCCGCGCGGTAGCGGAGCTGATCTTCGGCGCCTACAGCCCGGAGGGCAAGCTGCCGGTGACCTTCCCTTATACCACGGAGGAACTGCCGGAATTTACGGATTATGCCATGAAGGGCAGGACCTACCGTTATATGGAAAACGACGCCCTGTATCCTTTCGGTTACGGCCTTTCCTATACGTCCTTTGCGCAGAAGGAAACGGCCCTGGATACCCGGACGATAGAGGAAGGAGGCACGGTTACCGTTACCGCTACCGTGCAGAATGCGGGCGCGATGGCGGGCGGACAAACCCTGCAGGTCTATGTGAAGGCGCTGCGGGAGAACACGCCCAACGCACAGCTAAAGGGGCTGCAGAAGGTGTATCTGCAGCCGGGCGAGGAAAAAACGGTGCGGATCGCGCTGCCCGAGACCGCTTTCGGGCTTTACAACGAAGAGGGCGAATGTATGCTGGAAGCCGGCGATTATGCGGTCTATGCAGGGATGCAGCAGCCGGATGAAAGAAGCGCTGTCCTGACGGGACAGCGGCCGGTATGCCTGACGGTATACTGCAGCCGGACGCGGAAACTGTAAAAGGTAAGACAATCATCGATAGAACAAGAGGGAGGGACGCGCCGCTTTTTTTGGTCCAAAGAGCGGACGTCCCTCTTTTTGCGCGCCCGCCGTAGGCGGATGGATAGAAACGGCGGGACTGGGGTTAAAACGTTTTCTGCCGCGCCGCGGTAAAAAAGGCCGCGAAAATCTTACCGCCGTCCACAGCCCCCTGGCGTTTGAAACTCCCGCAAAGTCGTTCGGGATGCCATTGAAATCCCAGTATGGGAAGGGATTCATGCCGGATCCCCTCTGCCACGCCGTCTTCCGCCCATTGGATGACGGCTATTTTTTTGGCCGCGAAGGCGCCGGGCGAAGAGGTGCGTTTTGACGCCGCCTGGGACTGGGGCAGAAAAAATCCCTGATGGTGCGCGCTGTTGACAAAGAAAGCGCTGCCGTAGAGCTTTTCCAGAGCGCTGCCTGCGGCGGCATAGGTGAGATGAAGCTGGTCGCCTCCGTCGTAACGGTGTTTTTCTGCGCCGGGAAGATGTTGGCACAGCCCGCCGCCAAAGTAGAGATTGATGAGCTGCATGCCTTTGCATATCCCAAGTACGGGCCGCCGTCTTTGCACAATAACGGACAGCATTGCCAACTGCTGACGGTCCAGCAGCGGGTCGATGTCTTTACAGCGGGGATCTGCGGCCGGACGTCCCGGCAGCAGCTCAGGGTCGATGTCGCCGCCGCCGGGTAAAAGCAGGGCGTCCCAGCATACGGCACGGGAGGGGGACAGGGATATTTCGATGGCGGCGGCAGGGTCTGCCAGGCGCAGGGCCTTTACATAATTGCGGGTGAGGTCAGGGGTACCGGCGATTCCGATCTTCATGGATACGACTCCTTTTGCAGAAAATTCCTTTTTCGGTAAGAAGGAAACCGATAAACCATATGCCGGATCCCAGCCGTCCATTCCAATATAAGAACAGCGCGGATCCGACCCTGCCGTGATGCAAAAAAACGCCGAAAGGACGGACAAACTGGCGGATCTGGAAGCGTTTTTGGCCAGTATGGCGGAAAAAAAGCCATTTTTAAGCGTATTTGGCAAAATACAATAGCAGAATGCTTAAAATAAATGGTCGATATGGCACAGTTTATGAGCAAAATTCATCGGATGAATATTGACAGAGTTCACCATCTGCATTAAAATTATATAAATTAAATCTTTTCGGAAAGGTGGTTTCTCGTGGTATGGCGACAAAAGTCAACAAAAAAGGCGTAGTCACGCTCTCCAACGGACAGACGATTGTGCTGAAGCGCATGAGTACCAAGCAGTATGTCATACAGCATAAATGGCTGTATCTGCTGTTTTTGCCCGGTTTTCTCTACTTCATCCTGTTCCGCTATGTCCCTATGGGCGGGCTGATCATCGCCTTTAAGGAGTACTCTCCCTTCATCGGGATCTGGGACAGCCCGTGGGTGGGGTTCGGGCAGTTCCAGAAGTTCTTCAGCAATCATGACTTTATGAATCTGCTGGTGAACACGCTGGGGATCAGCCTGCTTCAGCTTTTGCTGTATTTCCCGGCGCCGATCATCCTCTCCCTGTTTTTGAACGAAGTCAGGCACAACGGGTATAAGAGAGTGGTGCAGACGCTGGTGTACATCCCCCACTTCGTATCCTGGGTTATCGTGACCAGCTTGACCTACCAGTTGTTCAACGTATCGGACGGTATTTTCAATATCATTTACCAGTCCCTGTCAGGAGGCAAGAGCTTTGATATCCTGCAGAACGCTTCCACATTCTGGGGCCTGATCGTCGGGCAGGATATCTGGCGTGAGACAGGTTACGGCACTATCGTTTTCCTGGCGGCGCTGTCCGGCGTGGACCAGGAGCTGTATGAAGCCGCAAGGGTAGACGGCGCGGGCCGCTGGAGACTGATGTGGCACATCACCCTTCCCGCCATCAGAAGCACGATCGTTATGATGCTGATCATGCGTGTCGGCAGCATCCTGAACACAGGCTATGAGCAGATCTTCATGATGAGAAACGACCTGAATATCGCCAGAGCGGAAGTTTTTGATACCTACATTTATACGAAAGGTATCCGGAGCGGCCAGTATTCCTTCTCCTCCGCCGCCGGTATGTTTAAGTCCGTGGTCGGCATGATCATGGTGCTGCTTGCCGACAGGGTTGCCAAGATGTTCGGCGAGAGCGGATTGTATTAAGAAGGGGGTGTGGATTATGGCGAAAGAACATAAAGTGAAAGAGGGCGCCAAGGTTCGCAAAAGCACCGGCGACCGGATCGTAGACGTGATCATTTATGTTGTGCTGGGCCTGATCGCCCTGAGTACGGTACTGCCTTTCCTGTATGTATTTGCAGGTTCCTTCGCAACGGAGAAGGAACTGACGGAGAGGGCGTTTTTCATCATTCCCAGCGAATGGTCCTTGAACGCTTACCAGTATGCTATCAGGACCGCCAATATCCTGAGGGGCCTGCGCAATTCCATTCTGCTGACGATCCTCGGGACGGTCAGTTGTATGGTATTCTCCCTGACCTTTGCCTATCCCCTGTCCAAGACTCATTTCAGGGGCCGCAACTGGATGATGAATATGGTTATCTTTACGATGCTGTTCGGCGGCGGCATGATCCCTTCCTACCTGGTCTATCAGGCCTATGGCCTGCTGGATAGCTGGTGGGCGCTGATCCTGCCCGGCCTGATCAGCCCGTTCAACATGATCATCATCAAGAAGTTTTTCCAGGGGCTTCCGGTGGAGCTGGACGAAGCCTCTTATATGGATGGCGCCAACGATCTTCAGATCTTTACCAAGGTGGCGCTGCCGCTGTCCAAACCGGTTATTGCTTCCATTTCGCTGTTTTACGGCGTGGGATTCTGGAACGATTACTTCAACGCCATGATTTATCTGTCCACCGCGGAGAAATATCCGATCCAGATCCAGCTTCGGTCCATCATCCTGCAGACGTCCAAGATCGCCGATAACCAGGTGCTGGACTACGATATGTTCGGCGCGCCGCCCGATAAGGCCGTGAAGATGGCCTGTACGGTGATCGCGACGGTGCCGATCCTGATCGTGTATCCTTTCGTACAGAAATATTTCACCAAGGGCGTCATGGTAGGCGCGGTGAAAGGCTGATTTCAGTGATTGCGGGAGAGTCCCGTTTTCATAAAAAATATTCCATCAAGGAGGACGATATGAAAAAGAAAAGCATCAGCAAGATCCTTGCGCTGGCGCTGGCCTGTGTGATGACCGTCGGCCTTACGGCCTGCGGCGGAAGCAGCTCAGGCAGCACCTCGCAGCCTGCGGCGGATGCGGGCAGCACTTCGCAGCCTGCGGCGGATGCAGGAAGTTCCGACGCCGGCCAGGCCGAAGCGCCCGCTGAGGAGGCGGCTCCCGTGGAGCGCCAGACCATTACCTGGAGCGTCATCGATTTGAACGCCGGTAACAACAACGTTGGCGACTATGCGGAAGAGATCTTCCAGAAGATCGAAGATTATGTGGGCCATGACATCGAACTCACCTGGGTGAACAACGATGCCCTGAGCGAGAAAAACTCCCTGTACTTTGCCAGCCCTAAGACAATGCCCATGATCATGTCTTACGGCGGCACCATGACCGGCGACGTTGTGAACGCGGCCAAGGCCGGCGCATTTGTCGATCTGAACCAGTACATCTGGGACAAAGAGAAATATCCTAACCTTTCCGGTATGGCTGAGAACGTTGCCGCCAACCTGACCGTGGACGGCAAGCTGATCGCTCTGCCCCGTACCCGTGTGGTAGGCCGTTACGGCCTGTGCTATCGTCAGGACTGGGCGGAAGCGCTGGGCGTTGAGCTTGGACCTAACGCGACTCCCGACGATGTGTACAATATGCTGGTCGCCATGAAGAACGGCAACGACAAGCATGAAGGCTTCTGCGATTATCCGATGGAGATGACCTCCTATACCGGTCCTTTCGATATCATCCAGACCTGGTTCGGCGTTGGCAACGGCTGGGCGGAAGTGGACGGACAACTGGTTCCCGTGTGGATGCAGGACGAATACTTCGAGGCTATCGAGTACATCAAGAAGCTCTATGACGAGAAACTGATGCCTCAGGATTGGCCTTCCATTCCTACCGACAGTTGGAGCGACGGCTGCAAGAAGGGTCAGAACGGCGTGTACATCGACGTGCTGGATTCCGGTAAGAGGATCTGGAACTACTTCGTGGCGGAAGATACGTTTACTCCTTCCGTGATCAATCCGGACGAACCCGCCCGCGAAGTGCTTTACGGCGCGGTCAACGGCCACACCCTGGCGACTGCCGGTTACAACGGCTTCTACACCCTGTCTGCTTCTACGCTGGACACCCCTGAGAAGATCGAGGCGGCGCTGACGGTTCTGGATAAGCTGAACGATCCCGAGATGCTGATCCTGACCCAGTACGGTCTGGAAGGCATCAACTATGAGCTGGACGATCAGGGCAGAGTTGTGAAGCTGGATGCGGAGGACACCAAGCTTTCTTCCAACTATCAGGGCCTGAACCAGTTGCTTTGCTTCCTGCCTTCTACCGAGGCGACCACGGTTCCTACCGTGACCACCGAGAGAGACGACGCGCAGAACGCGGCCTATGAAGCGGCCCTGCCTTACGCGGTCATCGATCCCGCCCTTTCCTTCAAGGTAAATTCTCCTGCTTATGCGGAGAAAGGCGCGGATCTGGACAGCCAGGCTTCCGCTCTGAGGACCCAGTATATCTGCGGCGCGATCACGCTGGATCAGTTGAAGTCCGGCTTTGACGAGATCAGGGCCCAGGGCTATGATCAGATCATCGCGGAGATCAACGAGCAGTATGCGGCGAACAAATAAGAATTGCATGCAGAATTTGATCTGATATGCGGCGCCTGATAAAAGGCTGACGATCACCGGCATCCGTTTACGGATGCCGGTGTCTTTTTTCACACGCAGCCCCGTGCTGCACTTATAGTATGGAGGGAACGATGCAGAACTTTCAGTTAAAAATCGCGGAAATAGGAGACGATCATGTGACAGTGAAATGGGATCCGCTGCTTGCTGCCTGCAAGGGGGATCTTGTCCGCTATCGGATCTACTGGGCCGACCGGTATACGCCTTATATGCAGTACCGGTGTCTGGAAGAGACGTCGGACCTGCAATATACACTGCGCCGTTCCACCCATATTCCCCATTATCTGAGAGTGGACGCCTATCGGGGAAACGAGAAGGTCGGAGAGAGCGGGCTATTGAAAACGCCGGTTAAAAGAGTGCTGCAGGAACAGTTGGAAAAGCTGGACCGGGGGCTGATCGCCGTGGCGACCGGACAGGGGGTGTTTCTGTCCTGGCGGATGTGGCGGGATGAGGTATCAGGATATACGGACACCGGCATGAGCGGCGCGGATTACTGGGTATATCGCAATGGGGAAAAGATCGCTGTGGTGACGGACAGCACCAACTTCCTGGACAGATCCGGCTCTGCCCTGGACCGCTATTCGGTTTCGGCCTGTTACGGGGATAAGGCAGAACGAAAACCCTGCCGCGAGGTATCGACCTGGGACAACGACGGCCCCTATCTGGAAGTGCCTATGCGCAAACCCGCTGACGGCGTGACCCCGGCGGGGGAGGCTTATACCTACAGCGCCAACGACATGAGCGTGGGCGATGCGGATGGCGACGGCGAATACGAATTGTTCGTCAAGTGGGATCCTTCAAACTCCCACGATGTGTCCCACCGGGGCTATACCGGGAACTGTTATATCGACTGCTATAAGATGGACGGCAGGCTCTTGTGGCGTCTGGATATGGGTCCGAATATCCGCGCCGGCGCCCATTATACCCAGTTCATGGTCTATGATTTCGACGGGGACGGGAGGGCGGAAATGTCCGTCAAAACCGCGCCGGGCACCTGTATGACGCTGTTTGGCGAAAACGGAGACGTCCTGGAACGGCGTTTCATCACGCTGCCCGAAAGGGATGCGCGAAACGATGTTACCCATGAAGACCGTTATGCCTGCAGCGCGGCGGATTACCGCGCGCATCTTGTGGAGGTATTTCAGAACTGGCGGGAGCATCCCATGGTGAGAAGCGGCCAGTGGCCGGATACGCTGGAAACGTGTTTTCACATCGAAAAAAGGTTTGGGTACCCCTTAAGCCTGCGGGATGCGGAAGCGCTGGCGGATTATTTTTTGGATGAATACGCCCTGCAGCGCAGCCCGAAGAACAGGCTGCGGGAATTTGAGGGATTTATTTTCAAAGGCCCTGAATATCTGACCATGTTTGCCGGGGACGGAAGGGAGCTGGAGACTATCGATTTCCCGCATCCGCGTGACGACGACGGCCTGATGTGGGGAGATTATGCTATGTCCCGGATCGAGCCCTGTAACCGGGTGGACCGGTTTTTGTCGGGAGTGGCCTATCTGGACGGGGAACATCCGTCCCTGATCGTCTGCCGGGGCTATTATACCCGGACTACGGTGGCGGCCTATGACTTCCGGGAGGGAAGGCACAAACTCCGGTTTGATATCGACAGCGGCTATGTGCCCATGGACAATCCGTTCTGCGCATCTCCCCATGAGGCCCAGGGCAGCGACCCGGTTTACGGCGTGCTGGCGGGGCAGGGGGATCATTGCCTTTCCGCAGCGGACGTGGACGGCGACGGTTGTCAGGAGATCATCTATGGCGCGGCGGTCATCGACCACGACGGCAGCGTTTTGTACTCTTCCTACGGGAATTTACCAGACGGCCGCAGGGCCAAGCTGGGGCATGGGGATTCCATGCATGTGGCGGTCATCGATCCGGACAGGCCCGGCTTTCAGATCTTTAACGTGTTTGAAGGGGCAAAGAACGCGCCTTACGGCTGGGCGCTGCGGGACGCCGAAACCGGAGAGGTCCTGTTCGGGGAATATGCCGAGGAGGATCTGGGCCGCTGTATGATCGGGGATGTGAGCCCCGGTGTGCGGGGGCTGTCCGTGTGGGTGCGGGAAGTGTACGATTGTAAAGGAAACAAACTGGCGGAAAAGCCTCTTTCCACCAATCAGGCCATCCGCTGGGCGGCGGATCTGACGACGCAGGTGATAGACGGCGCAGACTATCTGAAAGGAGAGCATACCGGCGTGATCAACGATCACCGGCACGGCATCCTCTTAAAACCGGAAGGGACGCTGTGCAATAACGGTACCAAGGGAAATCCCTGTCTGGTGGCCGACCTGTTCGGGGATTTTCGAGAAGAGATCGTGCTGCGCACGGCGGACAGCAGCGCGATCCGGATCTATACGAATACGGAGATCACGCAGCATAAGTTGTTTACGCTGATGCACGATCCTATGTACCGCGTCGGCATCGCCTGGCAGAACAACTGCTATAACCAGACCTGTTATACGAAGTTTTACTATGCGTCCGACATGGATTTCTCCCAGGTGCTGCCAGGGATTGAAAGCCGGTAGCGCGCCGGTATCTTTCGTTGCAAACGGGAAAAAACTGTGGCATACTGAAAGAAAGGGCGGACAGTGCAGGAAAGGAAAAGGGGGACAGTTATGCAGGATGAAAAGATTTTGAAACTCAAGGAAATTGTGGATCACAGCGACAACATCGTCTTTTTCGGCGGCGCCGGCGTATCCACGGAGAGCGGGATACCGGATTTTAGAAGCACGGACGGGCTCTATCACCAGCAGTACGATTACCCGCCGGAAACCATTTTGAGCCATACCTTTTATCGGAGAAAGCCGGAAGAATTTTTCCGCTTTTACCGGAATAAGATGCTGGCACTGGATGCAAAGCCCAATGCCGCCCATATGAAGCTGGCCCAATGGGAGCGGGAGGGAAAGCTGAAAGCGGTGATCACCCAGAACATCGACGGGCTGCATCAGGCGGCGGGCAGCAAAAAGGTGTTGGAATTGCACGGCAGCGTCCTGCGCAACTACTGCGAGCGCTGTCACAGGTTTTACGATGCGCGTTATATCCTGAACAGCCAGGGCGTGCCCCGCTGTGAGTGCGGCGGCCCCATCAAGCCGGATGTGGTACTCTATGAAGAGGGACTGGATATGGGGATCATGCAGGAGGCGATCTCCTTTATCAGCCAGGCCGACGTACTCATCATTGGCGGCACCTCCCTTGTGGTGTATCCGGCGGCCGGCCTGATCGATTATTATCGCGGCCATAAGCTGGTACTGGTCAACAAGACGCCGACGCCCCGTGACGCCATGGCGGATCTGGTGGTGGCCGGCAGCATTGGGGAGATCTTTGCGGCCCTGTAGTTTTGATTCTCATATGCGGGAGGAGCGTATGGATATTCAGGTGGGAGATGTCGTGACACTGAAAAAACAGCATCCCTGCGGCAGCAGGGAATGGGAGGTGCTGCGCATTGGAGCTGACTTCCGTTTAAAATGCGCAGGGTGCGGCCATCAGATCATGATCGCCAGGAAACTGGTGGAAAAAAATCTGCGGGATTTAAAAAGAAATCCTTGAAATCTGCGAGTTTTCATGGTATCATGTTAACTCGTGATATATATTCCTTGCTCCTTTCTTAGAAAAGGGGCCAGAGACCAAAAGGAGGTAAATTTGCATGAACAAGTACGAATTAGCCGTCGTTGTCAGTGCGAAGATCGAGGATGAAGAAAGAACGGCAGTTGTTGACAGATGCAAAGCTCTGATCGAAAGATTCGGCGGCACGGTCACCAACGTGGACGACTGGGGCAAGAAAAGGCTTGCTTACGAGATCCAGAAGATGAGAGAAGGCTTCTATTACTTCATCCAGTTCGAGGCTCCCGCTACCGCGCCTGCGGAGATCGAAAGCCGCGTTCGCATTATGGACAACGTGCTTAGATACTTAATCGTCAAAGCGGACGAAAAGTAAGAAGCGCACCGCGTGTCTGAAATCCAAAAGACAGGCACAGAAAGAGAGTCAATATGAATAAAGTAATTCTTATGGGACGTCTGACCCGGGACCCGGAAGTCCGGTATTCCCAGGGTGAGAATGCAACCGCCATTGCCCGGTACACGCTGGCGGTAGACCGCAGGTTCAACCGGAACGGGGATGAGAACACCGCCGATTTCATCGGCTGCGTCGCCTTTGGAAGGAGCGCCGAGTTCGCGGAGAAGTATCTTCGGAAAGGAACCAAAGTGGCCATTACCGGCAGGATCCAGACCGGCAGCTATACCAACCGGGACGGCGTGAAAGTGTATACCACGGATGTGGTGGTAGAGGATCAGGAATTTGCGGAGAGCAAGAACAGCGGGAATAACGCCGGATATAACAATGGGGGTTATAACAACGGCGGTTCCGCAGGCGGCCCTTCCGCTCCCCAGCCCTCTGCGGCAGCGGACGGTTTTATGAACATCCCTGACGGGATCGACGAAGAACTGCCCTTCAACTAAGCAATATTGCGAGCGAAGCGAGCAATATTGCGCTACTTCTCGAACGCGGAGCGTTTGAGAAGTTTCCCGAAAAATATTGCGAACATAGTGAGCAATATTGCGCTACTTCTCAAGCGCGAAGCGATTGAGAAGTTTCCCGAAAAATATTGCGAGCGAAGTGAGCAATATTGCGCTACTTCTCAAGCGCGAAGCGATTGAGAAGTTTCCCGTAATGTAATTTTCAGACAGGAGGTTAACCATCATGGCATTTAATAAATCCGAAAGACCGGAATCCCCCGCCAAGAGAAGAGGCGGCGTACGCAGAAGGAAGAAAGTCTGCGTTTTCTGCGGAAAAGACAACGTGATCGATTATAAGGACGCCAATAAGCTCAAAAGATATGTGTCCGAGAGAGGAAAGATCCTTCCCAGAAGGATCACCGGCAACTGCGCGAAGCATCAGAGAGCGCTGACCGTTGCGATCAAGAGAGCGCGTCATCTGGCGCTTATGCCTTATATCGCCGAATGAATTTAAGAAAGAGGGGCTGTCGGGAAATAACCAGCCCTAAGGCAGGGAGGTATGGAAAGTAACTGGCTTTCATACCTCCCTGAAATTTTAGAAAAAGATGGCCCAAAAACCACCTTTTTTCCGTTCCATGTTACAATGGAACTATGCTCACCAATGATCCAGTCCGGCGTTATGTGACATTCGCGGCATCCTTTATAAACGCCGGGCAGATTATGATCTTTGTATTCAGCCGGTAATTCCTGGCCGGACGCCAGCATACTCACGACATTTTCAAGCCGTAATCATCAGCATCCAAATTCTCCATCAGTTTCGATACAGACGAAAATCCACAGTTCAGGCCAATGCCGTTTCGCGCATCTTCGATTGCCTTTAGGGTGGCGGCGCTTGGTATGGGATTTCCAACGGAATCTCGGATTACAATTCAAGAAATTTATTACAAAGTTTCCGCCCGGGATATGGTATACTTATGATACAGAAAGCTATTTCTCCGCCGTTTCCAAAAAACAGCGGGTACAGAGGAGAAAGTGCCATATGCAGAGGGACAATTCTTTCGGGGAACTGCTGTTTCGTTTGCGGGAACGAAAAGGGGTCAGCCAGTCGAGACTGTGCAGGGGCCTGTGTTCCGTTTCCGCGCTTTCGAGGTACGAAAGAGGAGAGCGGGCGCCCCATATGCTTTTGTTTAACGCATTGATGCAGAGACTGGGAGCATCGGTGGTCAGCCTAAACGCGGTGATATCCATCCGGGAATATCACTATCTGTCCTGGAAAGGGCAGATCCTGCAGGCGGCCAGAGAAAATCGGATCCGAACCGTGCAGGAGTTGCTTAAGGATCCCGTTTCCCTTGGCGAAGTGGGAGATCGCGCCCTGCAGGAACAGTTTTTGTATGTTATGCGGTCTTTTCTGCAGGAACGGCGGGGAAAGGATTCCGAAAGTATGGAGCTTTTGAAAAAAGCGGCCAGTCTTACCGTCCCCGTGGATCGCGTACCGTTTCGGGAGCTTCTTTTGAGTGCCGGGGAGACATTTATTCTGGTGAAGCTGTCGGATCTTTTGGTAAAAAACGGCGAAAAAGCGCAGGCTGGAAAGCTGCTTTGGGAACTCATAGGTTATTTGGAAAGGAATATGGAAGATGAGATGCGAAGCATCCTGTATCCGCAGGTAGTCCGGATTCTGGCCCCGCTCCTTCTGGAAGAAAGACGCTTTTCGGAATGCGGACAGTTGTGCCGTAAAGCCATAGAAATGCTGCGGGACACGGGACATCTTGCGGATATGGAGGAATTGCTCTCCTGTTATCTGCGCTGCGATTGCCAGGGGGAGTATGCCGGGCGGTGCCGGAAATGGCTGTGGACGGTTCGGGAGATTTTCCGACGGTATCCTGTGGAAAAAAATAACGGCATCTTTCCCTGTCAGTGGGAGCAGGAGCTTTATCTGATCCAGGAGATGATCCGCGCCTACCGGGTCATGGACGGTCTGTCTCAGGAGGAAATGAGCGGCCTGCTGTTTTCTCCCGAGACTTTATCCCGGGCGGAAAACGGGAAGCATACCTTGCATACGGAGCATTATTTTGCGGTGCGCGAAAGACTGTCGGTGGAGGAGGAATTTATCAATCCGCGGCTGCATACGAGGGATTACTTTATTCTGGAGAAAATGCAAAAGGTATACCGGGCCATTTCCACGACCCGCTATGAGGATGCGGAAAGGGAATTGGCGCAGGTAAGGGCGAGCCTTGAAAAAAGCGGCGAGTTGTCGGACGAATATAATCAGAGTGTTCTGGAGATGACAAATGTTACCATTCTTTCTTCTTTAAAAAAGGTGGGAAGGAAAGAAGTGATCGCATCCTGCGAAAGATTCTTAAAGTGCGAGTATCCGGATATTTTCGAGGAGCCTTTCTGGAACCGGTATCTTTCAAAGGCCAGGGCGGAAGCCCTAAATCACATCGCCGTGGCGATTGTTTCAACAGAGCGGGAAAAGGCGGTTTTTATCTGGGAGCATCTTCTGGAGCAGTTGAAAAAGAGCCGGGTTTTACTGCCGGACAGGTACAGTTCGGCCATGCTTCCTATCGTCAATCTTTCGACCTGTTATGGAATGATGGGCCGCTATCAGGACTGCGTCAGGATATGCCTTGCAGGTATTTCTCTTTGCTGTCAAAAGGATAGATATATAACTTTCAGTAAACTGATGGGCAATTATGGGGAAACGCGCATCTTCCTTGGTGATCAGAAAGAGGATTATCGGGAGATGTTCCGGCAGGTCTATTATCTGGCGGATTTGTTTCAAATCAAGAAGGAAATGAAATATTACGACAGATATTACAGGGAAAACTTTGACAGGGATGTTGAGTGGTATTAAATTATAGATTCTTTATAGTCTTCCCCATCGTAATTTGGTTCGCAAGATTCTTCATATTCGGTGACAACGTCTTGCCCGGGTTTGCCGATAGAAGGACAGAGAGGATGCAGGATTTCTGAACCCAGTACCTCTGTGAATATCAGAAAGGAAAAGAACGGAATCACTAGTTTAAAAAAAGTTTTCATGACATCACCTCTATTGTTATTATATGGATATATATGCTATGCCACCATGACATTTCCGGGGAATTATTTCCCCGGAAATGTCATGGTTATTTGGAGAAAGGGACTGATATAATATAACTAGCTATAATAGGGGGCGATTTTGAGTAAAGAAATAACACAAATACAATATCAGAGATATATAATACCATGGGTTTTACAAAGCCGATTGAACAAAGTTATCAAGGTACATGTTTATGTATCTGGAAAATATTATACGAGGGGGAATAAATATGAAGGCCAGAAGTCCATAGTATTTTGAAAAAATTATATAACGGATCATATGTAGAGTAAAAAGTAGAGGAGGGAATAGAAGTACATGAAGAAAACAATACTTTTATTTGCAATATGCCTAATTTTTGGCAATAGTATAACAGCGTTTGCAGATACGGGGAAATTTTATTTCCGTATTGAACCTGGAAAAACACAAAATTCTTCCGATGTAAAAAAAGCAGATGATGAGCAGAGAGCATATGTCACTTCTACTGTTTCCATAGGTGAAGAATATTTATCTGTGTTTGTAATTGATTCTGTCGGTGAACAGGTAACCTCCGATTTGAATTTTTATTCTGGTGAACTGGCTACAAAAGTGAGTCCGTATTTGGAAGGAAGCAGGGGAATTGCAGGAGAATATTATCGGTTACATGGTTGGGATCGAGATCATGCGATTACGACTTCACAATATATCTTGGAAGGAAAATGGACTCCCTGATCTGACGGATTGATAAGAGCTTTGAGCGTCCGCCTGAGGAAATTCTTCTCAGGCGGACTTGGAAGTACGGAGAAAAAGATGACGGAAGAAAAGCACAGTTTACAGATTAAAAACGTGGGAAAGCGCTTTGGCGCCAGACAGGTGCTTGACGGAATATCCCTTTCGGCGCAGGAAGGGACGGCGCTGGGTTTTGTTGGACATAACGGCTCCGGGAAGACCGTTTTGTTTAAATGTATCTGCGGATTTCTGGCGGTCAGTGAGGGAGAAATTCTGATAGACAATATACCGGTGGGAATCGGGGAGAGGATGCCCCACAATATTGCCTGCTCCATAGAGGAACCGGCGTTTCTGGAAGAATACAGCGGGTTACAGAATCTGGATTTTCTGTATCGGTTAAGGCACAGAAAGGACAGGCAGAAAATGCGGGATTTCATGGAACTGGTGCATCTCGATTCGACGGACAAAAAAAGAGTCGGGAAATATTCCCTGGGGATGAAACAGCGGCTGGCACTTGCGCAGGTGCTGATGGAGGATCAGCCGTTCCTTATCCTGGACGAGCCGATGAACGGGCTGGACAGGCAGGGGAGTTCGTTGATCCGGGAACTTTTGCTGGAGGAAAAGAGGAAAGGCAAGATTATCCTGCTGGCCAGTCATAATCCTCAGGACATTGATATTCTATGCGACCGGGTGTATGAGCTGGAAAACGGGAGGATCGTGTATGAAAAAGGGTAATATCGGGATTTTGGCGCTTCTTTTGCTGATTGTGTGCGTATTCGCATATTCCTATCTTTTGCCGGGGCGCAGGGTGTCAGGCGGAGGGAGCGGCGGGGAAGAATCGCTGGAAATCCCCGACGCATACCAAGAGGTTCTTAATGGGAATCATGAAATTGACGCCCAGGTGAATGTACCGGACTGTATCCGGGAAAAGGGCTTTCGGGAAGCGTGGGCCGTTCCGGCTTCCAATGATCATCAAACGGTCTTGTCGCTGTTTGAGGAATATGCTCCCAGACAGGTTGAGGTGGACGATTCTATGACGGAAAAGCTGTGCAGATACGAGGGGGAAGATGGGTTTTTCCTCCTGCTTTTTTATGGAGACAGCCATGCTTCGATGTCCAGCAGGCAGGGCGATTGTATCAAAATGGCTTACCGGTACGATGAAAGGACGGACGGTTATAACAGAGAACTCTATTCTCTGACGCAGCAATTGTCTTCTTTCCCCCGTCGGGAATGTGAAGAAAGAATCCGTGCGATGTGCAGAGCCCTTGGCGTAAAAGGAGATTATAGGGTTGCCGCCCGTTTGATGGAGCATGAAACCATGGAGCGGGAGGCTGTCCAGTTAAATAAGGACGGAACAGAGCAAAAACCCGATTATACGTTTGGAGAAGCGGATGACGGGTATTTTTGCACGATTTCCCAACTGTGCAACGATATTCCGGTTCTTTATTCCTATTCGGCGGGCCTGGTCGAAAGCGACGTCCTCAATTACGGGCCAATCGAATGCTATCTCACAAAGGAACGAATCCCGTTTTTATATGTGGATTACGCTTTCGATATCACTTACGAGGAAAGTTATCTGAAACTGCTTCCCTTTGCGCGGGTGGTAGAGCGATATTGGGAAACAAGGGAACTGGAAGCAGCCACAAAGCATTCCAGAATTACCCGGATTGAATTGCGGGCGCTGGCAGTACAGGACGGCACCCATTCCTGCCGCATAGAACCGGTCTGGTTTTTTGCGGGATATGAATGGAACGACGGGGAAATCTCGCTTCCGGAGCTGCCTTTTTCGGTTGGAATCCATGCGGTAACGGGAGAGGAAGTGTGATAAGATGTTGCGAGGCGTAGGAACAGAAAAAAAAGGGAAAAGAAGATACGGCATTTATTTGACGGATCTGCGGCGCGCTTTTCTTTCCCCGTCCTTTCTTGTAGCTGCGGCGGCCGGAACGGCAGTTTGTTTTCTTTCTTTGAAATCCGTAAATTATGAACGTTACCCGGAC
Organism: uncultured Eisenbergiella sp.; assembly: GCA_947598825.1. Taxonomy (GTDB): domain Bacteria; phylum Bacillota; class Clostridia; order Lachnospirales; family Lachnospiraceae; genus Gallintestinimicrobium. The sequence goes on from CANQFM010000012.1 coordinate 53,827, forward strand.
AAGGATGCCGTGTATGCCTGGTGGGTGATCAACGGCACCAGCATTTCCCTGCTGGCCCATTTAACGGGGCTGATCCCATATTCTCTCTGTTTTTACCGGGACTTTTGCAGAGGAAATTATAAAAATATGCTTTCCCGCATTGGTCTGGAGGATTATGTGCTGTCTAAGGCGTTTGCCGCTTTTCTTTCGTCTGCGGCGGCCTTTGCGGCAGGAAAGCTGTTGTTTGTGTACCTGTTTGTCCAAAAGTATCCGTTTTTATCCGGTGAGAATACACTCCTTTCCATTTCGGCATCTTACCGGCTGTTTTATTCCTTTTTGGTCAAAGGGCAGTACCCGGCTTATTTTCTGGCCGCTTCTCTGATGCAGGCCATGTATTGCGGGATTCTGTGTCTGTTTGTGCTGGGAGTATCCATTGTCATCCCCAGGCCGGATGTCTTATATGCCGTTCCCATCGCGGTTTTTTATGTGGTAAATTTTTATCTGAGAGATAGGCTGCATCTGTCTCCGCTTTTGGATTTCCCCTATATTTTTGATGGGGAAACCCGTTTGTTTTCTAACGATGCGGCCGGAGTCTGGTATGCGGCTGCCGTGACGGCCGTTATGTTTTTACTCCTGTATGCGGGTATGCTCCGGCTGGTGAAAAAGAGGGTATACGGATGAAAAAGGTGCTGTTATATGATCGAATTTTGCTGCGAAAGAATCTGTGCTGTGTGAGGGCAGCCGTATCGCTGCTGCTTCTTGCCGTGGTGACGGACGCTTTTCTCAAGCCGGTCAGGGCGTTTTGCTACGGGAGAGGGGTAAAAGTGTCTCAGTGGGGTTTCCCTCTGTTCTGGGGGAATCGATATGTGGGCCTGGCTTTTTTTCTTATTTTTCTTTACGGAGTCTGCGCATTGTCGGAAGAACCGGACAGGGAATTGTATATTCTGAACCGGATCGGCAGGAGAAAATGGGTGGCGGGACAATTTCTGTTCCAGATTATGTACGGGTGGATTTACACAGTTTGCCTGTATGCGCTTCACTTCCTTTTTCTGCTTCCCGTCATGCGTTTTGAGAAAGGATGGGGAGCAGGCTGGAGGATTCTGACGGACGATACGGTGCGGGCGCAGTATCATATTCTTTTGGAAATTTCCCGTTATGTATTATCCAACGAGGATCCCGTACTGACTGCAGGCTGGCAGTTTCTGATGCTGGGTCTGACGTTTGGCTTCCTGGGGGCACTTATGCTCTGGCTGCGTTTTTACGGCCCACTCTGGGGGGCAGCCGCCGGGACATTTTTCATTTTCTGGAGTATTTCGCTGGAGCGGTTCGGAGATCGGATGTACCGGTTCTCGCCCCTGTCCTGGATACAGAAAAACCGAATATACCAGACGGCGCATCCGCTGTATCCGACCACCGCTTATGCGGTGGCCATGTTGATTTTGTTCACACTTTTGTTTTTTTGTATGGCGCAGAGGGAAGCGATGCGGGCGGAACTTTGAACCGGAAAAAGGGAAAAGAGAAAGAGGATTTTTCAGATGCAATCCGTCTTTCCACAGGCAGAAATCCCTCCGGAAGAATTGCCAGGAGTCCTTTTTGGGGGTAAGATAGCGGTAAAAGGTACAGGGGGGGTTAGTTCATGTTCCAATTCACCAAAATGGGGAGCGGTATCGGATTCCCGGAGAATCCGACAGTTTCCTGCGGCGGCTGCCAATGTGTCCAATGGGGATCTCAGGATGAGCATTATCACGATTCAACTTGGGAAATAACATTATTTCCAGATGCAGGCGGTCAGGATCAGCCATATGTGAATGGCGGTTCGGTAGAGTAGGCACGATTTTGTCTCCGCAATGCAGGCAATTTATATCTGGATTGCGGAGATGGCCCGTTGGTCGGATACTTCCATAAGGAGCAACCGGTATGGAACTTAGAATTTTAAAACGGCAGCCCTGGCGATTTTTGATATGTGTCCTGTTTTTGGGTGTTGTGACGGCGGCAGGACTGTTTTTTTCTTTGCAGACCTATATCGACGGTCTCAATCTGGACTATGTGAAAGAATACTATGCCTGCACAGGAACCTTGATGGAGGACAGTGTGGCGGGAGAAAGTTATGGATCCAATAGTCCGGAGGTGCGCCCCCTCCCGCAGGAAGCGATAGATCTTCTTGTAGATTCCGGGCTCGTCCGTCAGGTGGATATTCGGGGAACTCTGTCCGCCAGCATAGAAGGACTGCGCCAGGTTCCCCGTGATTTTTACTGCTATTCCGCCAGAAATCTTTGCATTCTGGACGGCAGAGTCCGGAACCATGATCTGGGGGATGGCACCAGGGCCAGCGAGCGGGGACTGTACCGCTATGGGGATTGCTACTTGATGGATGTGACCGTTTATATGGGGCCGCCGGAGTTAAAAAGCCGGATAGCAAAGGTGGATAATCTGGCTGTGGTCTATCGTGTTCCCATGGGGGAGGAGGATCCGTTCGCAACAGGCGGCCGGTATCTGATAACCGGTTTTACCTGTATTGCCGAAGGAGCGGCATCAGACGGCACCTTTGCCCATGTGGAGGTCGCCGGCATAATGTTTGGCAGGCATAGAGAGGAATGTTCTGTCTATACCGAAACCCTGTATCCCAAGGCCGTGCTCCCGTTGGAGGATGATACGGCGGCAGAGGAGATATCGGCCATCCTTTCGGAGAGGGGCTGGGATAAATTCACAGAGCAGGAGGAACGTTTGGACAGTGTTTTTACGGTGCGTACCGTCCGGGATATGAACCTTCTGCTGCCGGTCGCACAGGAGGAGATGTTCTATGCTTCCGGCCGGGGCATTCTGCCGGGCGATAAGGGGAAAAGGGTATGCGTCATCAGCGAGGAACTGGCCCTGGAAAACGGCCTGCAGATCGGGGATGTTCTTCCTCTGGCCCTGGCGGAAGGGGCCTACACCATAGCGGGCTATGAAACGGGCCTGCCCCTGCTGGGGGAAACGCTTACCCTCCCGTATGGGGAACCGGAAGCATATGAGATCATCGGGACATATGCCTTTCTCCGGCATGATGCGCTGGGCGATCCGTTCCAGTTTTCCTACAACGATATTTTCATACCGGCAAAGGACGGGGAGACGTTGGCGGGCGCACGTCCGTATACCATGTCCTTTCAGGTGATGGGAGAGGACTATGATGCGTTCCTGGATGCGGTTGTGCCGCAGATAGAGAAGCTGGGCTGCACGGTCCGGCTTTCCGCCAGCAGATGGGAAGCTGTAGAGGGAATTTATGCCCAGATCGAAGCGCGCCGCAGGCGGATGCTTGCCGCCGCGGCGGTTACGCTGGCAGGGTGCTGTCTGCTGTATGTCGCGCTCATCGGGCTTTTATACCGGCGGGAATTTGCCCTGCGAAAGCTGCTGGGAACACCGGCGCGCCGGGCATGGCGCGCGTATAGCGTTCCCTTTGGGGCGGCTACGTTCCTGGGCTCCACGGGCGCAATTCTGGCCATACAGGCGCTGTATGGCCGGGTGCTGCGGGCACAGATGGAGCAGATAGTACCGGGCAATGCCCCGGACAGCGTACAGGTACTGGTCTTTCTGCTGACGGCGGCTGTGGCGCAGGCGGTTCTTTGTCTTCTTCTGCTCCGTCTGTACTGTCATGTCACACAGCGGCGCGCGGTGCGGATTCTGTTGAAATAACGGAGAGAGACGTAGGCGCAATCACGGGTTATCAAGGAGGAGATTACTTATGACAGGGCTGGAGTTGGATCATGTCGGGTTTACGTATCCAAAGGCCAAAAGGAGCGTTTTATCCGATGTCTGCGCGTTCTTTGCACCGGGTACGATCAGCGCCATCCGGGGCTATTCCGGAGCGGGCAAAAGCACCCTGCTTTATCTCATTGCCGGGCTGGATGTCCCCACCCGGGGACAACTGCGCTGGAATGACCGGCCTGTCCTTACCGGCGATCTGACGGAATACCGGCGCCGGGTGGTCAGCCTGATCGCGCAGTCCTATCTGCTCTTTCCCAACCGCACTGCGCTGGAAAATGTCTGTTATCCGTTGCTTTTGGCCGGAAAAAGCCGACAGGAGGCGGAAACGGAGGCCAGAGAGCATCTCCGGTCGGTTCGCCTGGGCGAGGAACTGTATCGCCGTCTGCCGGGCAGGCTTTCCGGCGGCGAGCAGCAGCGTGTGGCCATAGCCAGATGCCTTGCCAGCCATACCCCGTTGATTGCGGCGGACGAACCCACCGGAAATCTGGACGAGGAAAATGCCCGGGAGGTAATGGGAATCTTGCAAAAGCTGGCGGAGGAGGAGAAAAAGACAATCGTGATCGTGACCCATGACCGTATGATCGCGGATCTGGCCCAAAAACAATATATCCTTTCCCAGGGACAGCTTCTGACAGAGTAAAGGTGGTGTTTGGTGATGTTTTTGATTCGTATGTGCCGCCGTCCCCTGATCCCCCTGCTGCTTTTGACGGAGTTTATGCTGTCTGCCTGTTTCCTTTCGGTCAATGAGAAGACGATCCGGGAAAACCAGGCGTCCATTGAGCAACTGTACGATACCGCTGTGGTAGAGTGCCGGGTGCTCCCGAAAACCGTTACCGGCGGGAGATTTGCCATTTCGCCTTTTTCTGCCCGGGCTCTTTGCCGGCAGGAAGCGGTGGACTCGTATTTTTGTGTGCTCAAAGATCCCTGTTATCTGACGCAGGACGGGCCGGAGGGGAATATGATTGTGGCCTGCGGCACCAACGATCTGGCCGTCTTTTGCCGGGAGATGTATGTGACGGTCACGCTGGATGAGGCATACCGGGATGTGGATTTTAAAGAGGATGCCGCCGTCTGCCTGTTGGATGAGGACATGGCGGAGGAACTGGGCTATCGGCCCGGAGAGACGATTTCCGTTATGGGAGGAGATGAGAACGGGCATTATACAGAAAAAGCTGCGCCCCAGGAACTGACGGTAATCGGAACTTATAAAAACGGCGGCAGTATGGTGGAAAAAGGAGCAATTCTTGTCCCGGAATCCCGTTTTTACACCAGAGGGGAAAAGCGGTTGACCTACGATGCCGCCTCGCAAAACCGCTGGTACTACTATATCAAATTTTCGTTTACGCTCCATCCCGCCTATAACAGGGATCTGGAACGCGTGACGGCAGAATTGGAGGAAGCCGTGTCCCACCTGACCGGGCTGGATAAAGTGGAATACACGCTTTATGTCGGCAGTCGGGAACTGGAACAGGCGCTGCGTCCCTTGGAAAATAAAACGGCGCTGCAGCAGCGCCTGTCCCTGCCGATGCAGGCTGCTTTTTGTGTCCTTTCGGCAGCGTTGACGCTGCTGCTGGCCGCCGGCGAACGACAGGAGATCCTGATTCGGAGACTGGGCGGAGAGAGTGGGACGCGCGTTTTGTTTTCCACCTGGGCGGCACTGAGCCTGCTGCTGTCGATTCTTGTCCTGCCGTCACTGCTTGCGGCACAGCTTTTGTGGAAAGGGGCGCAGACTGTTTTCCTGCTAAAGAGCGCGGCGGTTTCTATGTTCTTGGGCGGCCTTTTGCTGCTGATTTTGTGCCGAAGAAAGCTCATCGCGCTTTATCAGCGGCAGGACTAAAGCGAAAGGTTCCGGGGAAAAGAAATGGCGTGTCCAAAAAGAAATGGCGTCTTAAACATCAAAAGAATTGCGGAAACATTGGTATGGTGTCTGGCAATTGCTTGGAAAGCGTCACCGTTTTATACTGCTGTTCGTATTATGTCCGAAATGTTACGGCCTGTTTGGACGGTTTATGTTGCCCTGATAGGGAAAAGTATTTTAGATATTTTGGCCAGAGAAAAACCATGCGATAATCCGTATCGTCTGGTATTTATCCTGCTTTTTTCTCTTTTTGCCGTGTCTCTTGGCAATTTACTCACTTCAAAAGCGAGCCAATACTGTCAGGTTGTTTTAAATGATATGGTTCATAATGAAATGGCAACAATACTCATGTCAAGAGCATTAGAGAGCGATATTGAATTTTTTGACAATCCGAAATATTATGATATTATTACTTTGGCGAATCGCGATTCTCAGGCAGTTATTAATGTTTTATGGCAGATGTTGAATAGTATCGGGGCTATTGCCACATTGGGTATTGTTTTCTTTACTGTCAGTCAGAATAATCTTTTTTATGGAATCTGCATGATAATCGCCGCTTTTCCTGCATCCGTCATTTCTGCAAGGCAAACGAAGCGTCTGTATCGATTAAATCATGCACAGGTGAGTGAAGGCCGGAAAATGGATTATTGCCAGCGGCTTTCAATGGACAGAAGCTATGCACAATCTTTGCGATTGTTTGATGCGGGAACGATTCTGAAAGAAAAATACAAACGGATTTGGGAAAATCTGTTTATTGAACGGCGAGGTATATTGAAAAAGTATGCCTTATTGACAACAATAGCAGAGTGTCTGCCTGAATTTGTATCCGCTGTTATTGGCATAGATCTAGCGTTTGATACACTGTCTGGCACAGCATCTATTGGGGATTTTTCACTTTATACCGGTTTGTTACAGCAGTTGTGGTCGTCGATTAATATATTATCGTCTTCTGTAATGGTAATTTATGATAATCGTTTGAAGCTGGAAAATATCAAAGCGTTGCAGCGATTTCAGAATCACGTTATGGATTATGGCACTCTTTGCCTAACAGAAATTGAAACTATTGAATTTGATTCTGTTACCTTTACATATCCGGGGGCTTCTGCCCCCACTTTGTCCGACATCAGCTTTTTCATTGCTTATAAAGAACGTGTCGCACTTGTTGGATTGAACGGGGCCGGAAAAACAACGTTAGTTAAACTGTTGTTGCGAATGTATGATCCTGACTGCGGCTATATCAGGATCAATGGAATAGATATCAAAGAATATAAACTCAGTGAACTTAGGAGAAATTTCAGCGTATATTTTCAGTCAATGCCAAATTTCAGTTTTACACTGCGAGAGAATTTTTCCATTTCTGATCCTTTCAGATATCATGATACTGAGCATATGTATACTGCTCTAGAAAAGGCATCCTGCCAGGACATACTCTGCAAAGCTGCCAAAGGTCTGGAAACCAGTGTAACCAAACTGTTTGATTCGGATGGTATAGAACTGTCGGGAGGACAGGCTCAGAAGCTGTCAGTAGCGCGGACCTTTTTTCGGACTCATTCTGTTTTGATTTTAGATGAACCTTCCTCTAGTTTAGATCCGGTGGCTGAAAGTGAAGTTTTAAATTCAATAAAGGAACTGACGGCGGGAGTGACTACATTATTCATTTCGCATCGGCTTTCTCATGTAACTATTGCAGAAAGAATTATTGTATTGGAGCAAGGACATATCATAGAGCAGGGAACTTTGACAGATCTTCTCAATCTTTCAGGAAGGTTTGCCCAGATGTTCCAATGTCAGAAAAACAAGTATGAGATGGCGGATGTCACAAAGGCTGGCTAAGGGCGTTGAATATCCAGAGCGGGGGGGGGAGAATTAGAATCTCTTATCGAAATGACTGCTTTTTCTAACTTCCATTTTTGTAATAGATTCCACTCTCCCCCTATTATGAGTACATCCAGATACTGAATTTAGCAAGCATAGAAAACGGGAAATGTCAGGACGCCCCCTGGCATAGTCCTGTTCGATGAGCCATTTACGGGGTTTGAACCGGAAAATACAAAGCTGCTTCCAAAGCTCAATCTGTCCCGGCTTCCCGCCGACTCTTTTCCAAAACTTCGCGGCACATCCTGACCGGTTCCCCGGAGGCGATCCTGTCCTCGACGATCTGCCTGATGGCCGTACACCAGCGATACGTTGCGGGGATATCGGCGCACAGGTCTTTTAAAATCTGATCCCCTTCCGACAGGGCCGCCTCGTATTGCTCCTTTGAAATATCGCCCGATAAGTAGGCGGCATCCAATTCATCACGGTCGTCAACTTTTATATCTCCCTCGGGAGTGAAGATCACATCCAGATATTTATCGATATAAACGGCAATCCCGTATTCGTCATATTCGATCCCGTCCGTCACGTCCACATACCATATGGAGGGCTGATACCTGCCGTCTATGGAGGCAGGATACCGTTTTCTCTCTGCGTCATGTGTGCCGTCCGGAAAGTATTTGATCGTGATGACCCTGTTTGTATGATCCGGAACCAGCTCCAACCAGGTCATTCCGGCGCCGGTCACCTGGATCCTTCCCGCTTTCGGCGTGGCCCAATAATTGTTTTCCCCATCCGTCAGCCTGATCAGGCAGGCCAGCCCATGGAAACATTCCTCATCGATCCGCATCTGATAGTATGGATAATATTGAAATCCCCAGCCGTCCCTGTTCAGCCTTTTGTGCTTCATTCCATCTTCCTTTCGTTTGAAAAAAATTTCGTCCCTGTAGTTTTGCGATCCGCGTGATAAGGAAATTATACCATGCCCAAAAAATGTTTTCTACCATGGCCCGCCGTTATTTTGTTGCTTGTTGTCAGGAAATATGGAAGCCTTTCGTTTTAGGGTATGGAATTTTGGCGCGGAAAATGATATACTTATACAAATATTGGTTTGACGGCGGCGGGGAAATGCCGCCTGCAGCGGATACAGGAGCGGATATGAAGAAAAAAAGAATCAGACTGAAGGGAAGGCTGAGGATTTACATGCAGACCTCCCTTTACCTGGGAGTCCTTTTGCTGATCGTAAATATGGGAATTTATTTTCTGGATATCAGGGCAGGCCTTTTGCTGTCCGGGTTCCTGGTTCTGTATTTTGGGCTGATCCTTCTGCTGATGTTTTACAACCGTCCCGTCATTATCAATGAACTGGTGAGTTTCGCCACCCAGTACGGGCAGATCCAGAAGACGCTTTTGCGGGACATGGTGATTCCCTATGCGCTGCTGGACGAGGACGGCAGGGTCATATGGAGCAACCTCGCTTTTCGGAGCGCGATCCACAGTGAAAAAGGCTTTTCCAAATCCATTACCTATGTGTTTCCCACGATCACCAGGGACAAGCTCCCCCAGGGGGATCAGGAGGCGGAGATCGAGATCTCCTTTGAGGACAGCGAATATATTGCGCATATTACCAGGGTTTCCCTGCGCGGCATGGCGGAGGACAGCGATATTATAGAGGATGAGGAGTATGACGGCTGCCTGTATGCGGTCTATCTCTACGATGAGACGGCTTTAAAGATCGCGCTGCGGGAGAACGATTCCCAATCCCTGGCAGTAGGGCTGATCTATCTGGACAATTACGAAGAGGCCCTGGCCAGCGTGGAAGAGGTGCGGCGCTCCCTGCTGACCGCACTGATCGACAGGAAGGTGAATAAATATGTTTCCGCCTTTGACGGGATCTGCCAGAAGATCGAGAAGGATAAATACCTGATCATACTGAAAAAAAGGGCCGTGATCCAGATGCAGGAGCAGCGGTTCGATCTGCTGGAGGACGTTAAGACGGTCAATATCGGCAATGAAATGGCGGTGACCATCAGCATCGGCATCGGGCTGGACGGCCTGGTCTATGCGCAGAACCATGAATTTGCCCGCACAGCCATCGACCTGGCCTTGGGAAGAGGCGGCGACCAGGCCGTGGTAAAGACGCCGGACCGCATCAATTACTATGGCGGGAAGAGCCAGCAGGTGGAGAAGAATACCCGCGTCAAGGCCCGCGTCAAGGCCCATGCCCTGCGGGAGATCATCACCAGCAAGGATCATGTCCTGATCATGGGACATGCCAACGGGGATGTGGACAGCTTCGGCGCAGCCGTTGGTATTTATCGGATTTCCCGGACGCTGGAGCGGCGGGCACAGATCGTTTTGAACGACGTATCCACGTCCCTGCAGCCCCTGGTCGACCTGTTTCGGAATAACCCGGAGTATGAAAGCGACATGCTGATCAACAGCGCCCAGGCGATCGAGAGCGCGGGGCCCAATACGGTCCTGGTGGTAGTGGATGTCAATAAGCCGTCCATTACGGAATGCCCGGAGCTTTTGCGGATCTGCAAATCCATTGTGGTGCTGGATCACCACAGGGCGGGGACGGAGACGATCGAGAACGCCACGCTTTCCTATGTGGAGACCTACGCCTCCTCGGCCTGCGAGATGGTTTCGGAGATCCTGCAGTATATCAGCGACGGGCTACGGATTCGGAGCGAGGAAGCGGACAGTATGTACGCCGGTATGGTGATCGATACCAATAACTTTGTGTCCAAGACCGGTGTGCGCACCTTTGAAGCGGCGGCATTTTTGCGCAGGAATGGAGCGGATGTGACCCGGGTGCGCAAGCTTTTCCGCGAGAATGCGCTGGAATATAAGGCCAGGGCGGATGCGGTAAGCCGTGCGGAGATCTACCGGGGTTCCTATGCGATCTCGGAATGCCGGGGCGATGGCGTTTTAAGCCCTACCGTTTTAGGCGCGCAGGCGGCGAATGAACTGCTGAACATCCGGGGCGTGAAGGCCAGCTTTGTGCTGACGGATTATCATGGGAAGATCTTTTTCTCTGCCAGATCCATAGACGAAGTCAACGTGCAGGTCATCATGGAGCGGATGGGCGGCGGCGGACATTTGAACATGGCGGGCTGTCAGATGGAGAACGCTACGATCGAAGAAGGAATAGCGGCGTTGAAACGCACATTGGATAAAATGATCGAGGAAGGTGAAATATCATGAAGGTAATTTTATTGGAAGACGTAAAGGCATTGGGGAAAAAGGGCCAGGTCGTAGAGATCAGCGACGGCTACGCCAAAAATTTTATCCTTAAGAAAAAAATGGGGGTCGAGGCCACCAACGCCAACATGAACGATCTGAAACTGCAGAAGGCGCGGGCGGAAAAGCTGGCAAAGGAGCAGTTGGAAGCGGCGGAGAAGCTGGCGGCCGCCCTGGAGGATAAGTCCGTCACCGTTGCGATCAGGGCCGGCAGCAATGGCAAAGCCTTCGGTTCCGTATCCAGCAAGGAGATCGCGGCTGCCTATAAGGAGCAGTGGGGTCTGGATATCGACAAGAAAAAGATCCAGCTTGCAGAGCCGATCAAGACCTTTGGGGTCCATGAGGTCGCAGTGAAGCTGCATCCTCAGGTGACAGGCAAACTCAAAGTGAAGGTACAGGAAGCATAACCGGGAAGGAAACGGAAGATGGCAGCAGAGGAGGCTATTTTAAAAAGGGTACTCCCGCATAGCATAGAGGCCGAACAGTCGGTGATCGGTTCCATGATCCTGGACCGGGAGGCCATTGTGATCGCATCGGAGCTTATTACGGAAGAGGATTTCTATAATAAGCAGTATAGCGTATTGTTTTCTTCCATGGTGGAGCTAAACGATGCCGGCCGGCCGGTGGATCTCGTTACCCTCCAGGACAAGCTCAGGGAAAAGGATGTCCCGCCGGAGGTTTCCAGCCCGGAATTTATCCGGGATCTGATCACGGCGGTCCCGACTTCGGCGAACATCCGCTATTACGCGAATATCGTAGCGGAGAAATCTACGCTGCGCAGGCTCATCCGGCTCAACGAAGAGATCGCCAATACCTGTTATGCGGGAAACGAGCCGTTGGAGCAGATCTTGGAATCTACGGAAAAAAAAGTCTTCGATCTGGTGCAGCGCAGGAATACGGGGGATTTTGTCCCGATCCGTCAGATCGTGATGGAAGCGATGGACAGGATCGAAAAGGCGTCCAAGGCCAAGGGGAATGTGACGGGGGTGGCGACAGGCTTTATCGATCTGGACTATAAGACCGCCGGGTTCCAGCCGTCCGACCTGATCCTGATCGCGGCCAGGCCGTCCGTGGGCAAGACGGCGTTTGTTTTGAATATCGCGGAGCATGTGGCGTTCAAACAGAAGCAGACCGTGGCCATGTTCAGCCTGGAAATGAGCCGGGAGCAGTTTGTGAACCGTCTTTTTTCCATGGAGGCTAGGGTGGATTCCCAGCATATCCGCACGGGGAACTTAAGCGACGCCGAGTGGGAGAGCCTGATCGAAAGCGCCGGCATCATTGGAAAATCGAACCTGATCATCGACGATACGCCGGGGATTTCCATTGCAGAGCTGCGTTCCAAATGCAGAAAATATAAACTGGAGTACGATCTGAAAATGGTGGTCATCGACTATCTGCAGTTGATGAGCGGCAGCGGAGGCCGGAACAGCGATTCCCGGCAGCAGGAGATCTCCGAGATATCCCGCTCTCTCAAAGCGCTGGCCAGGGAACTCCAGGTGCCGGTGGTGGCGCTGTCCCAGCTTTCCCGGGCGGTGGAGCAGCGGCCGGAGCATCGCCCCATGCTTTCCGATCTGCGGGAATCCGGCGCCATAGAGCAGGATGCCGATGTGGTCATGTTTTTATACAGGGATGACTACTATAATCCTGACACGGAAAAGAAAGGGATCATGGAAGTCATTCTGGCGAAGCAGAGGAACGGCCCGATCGGTACAGTGGAACTGGTGTGGCTGCCGGATTACACGAAATTTGCAAATCTGCAGAGATAGAGGGGACAGGCCCCGCTGAAAATACAAAGTCGCCGCCACCCGTAAAACGGGTGGCTCGGGACGCGGGCTCTAAGCCCGCCCTACTTTGCCGCGCCTCAAGGC
>CANQFM010000013.1 GCA_947598825.1 uncultured Eisenbergiella sp.
TTATCGGTATCGATATTGCTGAAAACCTCTTTCAGATACTTCGGGGAATGGTCATATTCGTAAATGCCGAAAGCCAGCCCCTGCATCATTTCCTCCGGCGCGTCCGTCTGCCGGTTCATCATGAACGCTTCGATATACGGATTTGCCTCCACAATATAATAACAATAGGCGAAAGCCGCCGCCTGCAGCTTTTCTCCGGACCGGGAGGAAAACCCCAACTCCGTGATGGCAATGCTGCGGACCCTGCCCTGCGTATCCAGATAGGGCTTTTGTCCAAGGAAATCCGTCAGCACGTTTAAATTCATAATGGAAAGCGTCTTTGCCGCCTGCGTCTTGTCATATGTCTGGGACCAAAAATTGACACGGGAAAGCGGATCCGGATAGGGATGGATAGCAAGCCCCCAGTCATAGTTGCCGTGCTTTATCACAGCCCTCTGAAACGCTTCGATCAGATCCCGGGAATCGAAGAACTGGCTGTGATCCTCCCGATCGTTGTTCCATACATGGTCGACGCTGAAATACACCTTCGCCTGAGCATAGGCGCTCCGCGCCGCCTGATAGAAGATCCGGAATCCTTTTTCAAATTCCTCCGCATAATGATCCAAATCCTCGGTATCCATGTAATTCCATATCTTCTGGTTGATCTCGTTGGCCACCACCCAGTTATGCACCATGCCATGCTCTCCGCCGCAATAGCGCTCCGTAAGGAAGCGCGCGACGGCCTCCAGCGTCAGAACGCCCTCCTCCTGCGCCGCATTTAACATATAATAATAGGCACCGGAATCCTCGTTTCTGGCCTCCGGGTGAATCAGTTCCGGATGCTCCTCATTCCAGTCGTTTAACACGATGGCCGTAGAACACATGCCCAACTGAGTCAGATAGCTAAACAGCGCGTCATAGGAAGCGACAGTATAACCGTTAAAGGCATACTCTTTCCCTTCATAGGTATACAGGATCGTGGGATATTTCTCTTCGGTCGTTTCCCCCAAAAGGCTGGACAGGGGGATGTTATAGATCGCATGCTTCACCCCCAGATCCGTCAGTTCCTCCGTTCCCAGCATCGACGGATCCAGAAGAAGCCCCTTTTTGGAAGCCATTTCCGGATACGCCTCCTGATTCTGCGCCAGCGCCTCCGGGTTGGAAAGATACATGCCCTCTCCCAAAGCGACATAATCGCCCCCGACAAGCAGGGCAGGGATAAACCGGGAAAACAAAAAAGCGTCTTCATAGGGAATATGTATCTCACAGGCCGTCCCTTTATACCCATAGGCCACCGGTTTTTCTCCCGTCAGCGTTTCTTCCTCATAGGTCCTTTTCGCAAACAGATACAGATAAGGGTCGTCGCTTTCGGGAATCCAGGAGGTGGTCAGGGAATAGACCAGTTCCGCCTGCTCCCGGTCGTAGCGCAATGTCATATCCGAGGCATACCCGGACAACTGCTCTGCGCTCAGACGCACGTTTCCTTTCGTCAGACGCGCAATTTCCTCCGGGGAAAGCTCTTTGGGCAGATCTTCCCCGAGAGTTTCTTTCTTCGGTTCTCCTTGTTTTTGCCCGTCATCCGGCCCAATTTGCCCATTCTGTTCCGTTTGCCCGTCCTGTTTTGTCTGCGCCGGAGCGCTTACCGGCCTTTGCCCCCTGCAGCCTCCCGCCAGCAGCGCAGCGCCGGGCAAAATGCATAAAAAAGCCAAAAGCAGGAGGATTTTCTTTATTTTTGCGGCTTTTCTTTCCATGCTTCCCCCTATGCTTCCCAGTTGACTGAAACGGTCAGTTCCGGCAGGGTATCGATCCCGTCGTCGACCACGATCTCTCCTTTTTTGATTTTCTGATAAAGCTGCACATAGTCTTCCTTTTTCACGTTCTGAAACCTCCATCCGGTGCCGAGTATCGGAAGTCCCGTGCAGTTGTCCTCGATCCCATAACGCGTTTCCTGGCCGGCAAACGCCTCCGACCACTGGCCGCCAGAGGCATAATAATCGTCCAGGGAAATCACCACCGCATTGGAGATATCCTTGATCGCGCTGGTCAGAAACCGCTCCGACACCGGGCTCTGATCCACATCTACGCCGATCAGCATCCCGTCTTTTTGTTCGGCGGCCTCCAGGACGGACTCGTACAAAGATCCGCCGCAGGAAAAGATCACCTCCGTCCCCTCTTCATACCACCGGGAGGCCTTTCTGCTGACGGCAGGGTCCGGCAGGAAGGAACCGGCATACCAACAGCGGACCGTCACATCCGAAAGTCCAAGTTCCCTGGCAGCCGCATCGATCCCCTGCAGATAGCCGGAACCGTACCGGATCACCGTCGGCGACTCCTTTCCCCCGATAAACCCAAGGCTGCGGTACCCTTCCATAACTGCCAGGTATCCCGCAAAAAAACCCGATTCCTGTTCCTGGAAAAGCGCACAATGCACATTTTCTGCGATTCCGACCGGTTCCCCCTCGCTGTCCTGGGGTACGCCGTCGATCATCAGAAATGCGATCTGCGGATAAGCTTCCTGCAGGGCGCCTACTGCTTCCCCGAAATCGCTGCCCGCGCAGACCACCACCTTCGCCTGCTCCTGCACCGCCCGCTCGATCACCTCCCGGTATCCGGCCTCATCCCTGTTTTCTACCTTATAATAAGAAAAGGGAATCCCGGCCCCCAGCGCATACATCTGGATCCCGTCATAAATGGCATGGTTAAAGCCGCCGTCTTCCAACCGGCCATCCAGTACGAAAACGATCTCTCCGCCGCTTTCCTGATAATTCCCGTAAGGATCTTTCAGCAGTTCTTTCTTTTGAGTCAATACTTCCTGCTGCTTTTGTTCCGATTCCGTTTCATCGAAACTTTCCGTTTCCGAAACGGTCTGTCCCGGCGTCTTTTGCTGCGTCTCCTCCGGGACAGTCTCCTTTTCTCCTGTTTCCCTGGGGATTGTCGCCAGGGTTTCCTGCCTGGTTTCCTCCGCCATGCCCACGGTTTCTACAGGATCGGCGGTGACAGGAATATTTTGTCCCGCGCAGCCCGCCAACAGCCCTGCGCACACCAGCCCCGCGATCCCCCGCAGAAGGGATTTTTTCCGATATTCACATCCCAGTTTCATGGAAATCCACCTTTCCCGGTTCAATGTCCGCCTGTACCTCCCAGGCCCGCGCCAGCAGTCCGATCCCGCTGACGATCTCCTGTCCGGTCAGTCCCCCGAAGCCCAGTAAGAGGGTCGCCCTTTGGCCGTCCGCCATATCCTTTGGTCCCACCATGGCCTCCGACAGCCCGTAAACCCGCACGCCCTCCGCCGCAGCCGCCTCCCGGAGCGCCTCTTCCCGACGCCCCTTTTTATCCGTCAGAAGCACATGCAGCCCCGCGTTCTCGCCGGACAGGATAAAATCCCGCCGGAAGGGTTCCAGCCCTGCCAGGAGCAGGTCGTGCTTCTCCCGATATACCTTGCGCATCCGGTTCAAATGCCGTTCAAAGGCGCCGTCCCGGATAAATTCATTCAGCACCGCCTGATCGATCCTGGACACGGTGGAAGAAAAAATACCGCACCGCCGTTCATATAGCTCCAGCAGCTCCGGCGGCAGCACCATATAACTGACCCGGATCGCCGGGGCGATCGCCTTGGAAAAGGTTCCGATATAGATCACCCTGCCCAGCCGGTCGGAGGCCTGCAGGGACGGGATCGGCTTGCCGCGGTAGCGAAATTCGCTGTCGTAGTCGTCCTCCACCACATAGCGCCCCGGCCTCTGCGCCGTCCATTTCAAAAGCTCCAGCCGGCGGCCGATCGGCATGATCACGCCGGTGGGATATTGATGGGAGGGCATCACATATACGGTATCCGTCTCCTCCGGGAGCAAATCTACGCGGATCCCGTTTTCGTCGGAGGCGACAGTACGCAGGCTCCCCGCGTAAAGCCCGAAGATCTTATAAGCTCTGGGGTAGGTGGGGTTTTCAAAGACCACATGCCGCCCCTCCCCCAGAAGAAAGCGCAGAAGCAGCAGCAGATAATCATTCCCGGCGCCCACCACGATTTGATCCGCCGTGCAGCTTACCCCCCGGGAGGCGTGCAGATAACGGCCGATCGTCTCCCGCAGTTCCCGGTCGCCCCTGGCGTCTCCCGGCAAGAACGTTTCCTGATTGTCCTGGCTGAGTACGTTCCGGCTGATCCGGCGCCAGACGCCAAAGGGAAACTGGCGCATATCGATGGCGTTTGGAGAAAAATCCACACGATAGCGGGGCCGGGCGCCCGCCTTCTCTTCTGCTTTCCTGCCCTTTCCCACCTCGATCCGGTACAGTTCCTCTACCTGCGCCACATAATACCCTTTATAGGGAACAGACTCCAGATATCCTTCCGCCAGAAGCTGTTCATAAGCCAATTCCACTGTACTCCGGGAAACCTGCAGATATTCCGCCAGAGAACGCGTAGAGGGGAGCTTCTCCCGATAAAGAAGCTTCCCCTCTCTGATTTCATCCCGGATATGCGCATAAATCTGCTGATAAAGACGGGTTCCGTCGTTTCGCAGTTCGATCACAAGATCCTGCATATTCAATCCTTTTTCGGCAGTTTAAAAGAACTCTTCAGGGACACGATGCGGTTGAACACCGGCGCGCCCTCCCTGGAATCCTTATAATCCACGCAGAAATATCCCTGTCTGACGAACTGGAAGCTTTCAAAGGGCTTCGCCGTCTGCAGCGCAGGCTCCAGATAAGCTTCCCGCACGGTAAGGGAATTGGGGTTTAGGTTCAGAGAGCCGTCCTCTTCATTATAGACGCCCTTTTCTTCATCGATGATATTCTCATACAGGCGCACCACAGCCTTCACCGCCGTCTCACAGGCCACCCAGTGGATCGTGCCCTTGACCTTGCGTTCCTCGAAGCCGCTGCCGGACTTCGTTCTGGGATCGTAAGTGCAGTGAACCACGGTAACGTTGCCGTCGCTATCCTTTTCAAAACCGGTACACTTTACGAAATACGCATTCATCAGGCGCACTTCATTGCCCACAAACAGCCGGAAATACTTACGCGGCGGGTCCTCCATAAAGTCCTCCCGCTCAATATACAGTTCTCTCCCAAAGGGGATCTTCCTGCTGCCCAGCGCCTCGTTCTCCAGATTGTTGGCCGCCTCCAGATACTCGACCTGTCCCTCCGGATAATTGTCGATCACCAGCCGGATGGGATCCAGAACCGCCATCATCCTGGCCCGTTTCAGCTTCAGATCCTCCCGGATGCAGTATTCCAGCATCGCATAGTCTACGGAAGAATTGCTCTTGGAAACGCCGCACAAATCCACAAACATCCGAATGGATTCCGGTGTAAAGCCCCTTCTGCGCAGGGCCGCAATGGAAACAAGCCTGGGGTCGTCCCAGCCGTCCACGATGCCGTCCTCCACCATCTTTTTGATATAGCGTTTGCCGGTGACCACGTTGGTCAGATACATTTTGGCAAATTCGATCTGCTTGGGGGGATGGGGATACTCCAGTTCCCGCACCACCCAGTCGTAAAGGGGACGGTGGTCCTCAAATTCCAGCGTACAGATGGAATGGGTGATGCCCTCGATGGCGTCCTCGATGGGATGGGCAAAATCGTACATCGGATAAATGCACCAGGCGTCCCCGGTATTGTGATGGCTCATATGGGCCACGCGGTAGATCACCGGATCTCGCATGTTCATATTGGGGCTGGACATATCGATACGGGCGCGCAGCACCTTCTCCCCGTCTCCATAGACGCCGTCCTTCATCTCCTCAAACAGCCGCAGGTTTTCCTCTACGCTGCGCCCGCTGGAAGGATCCTCCTTCCCGGGCTCGGTCAGCGTCCCGCGGTATTCCCGGATCTGCTCCGCCGAAAGGTCGGAAACATAGGCTTTACCTTTCCGGATCAGCTTCACCGCCGCCTCATACATCTGCCCGAAATAATCGGAGGCAAAAAACAGCCTGTCCTCCCAGTCGGCTCCGAGCCATTTGATATCGGCCAGGATGGACTCCACAAACTCCGTCTTTTCCTTGGTCGGATTGGTATCGTCAAACCGCATATTAAACTTGCCGTGATACTGCTGCGCCAGCCCATAGTTTAACAGGATGCTCTTGGCATGGCCGATGTGCAGATAGCCGTTGGGCTCCGGCGGGAACCGGGTATGCACCGTATCGTAAACGCCCTCGGCCAGATCCCTGTCAATGATCTGCTCGATAAAATTGCGGGAAACCGTTTCTTTATTCTCTTCTGCGATAAGATCTTTTCCTTCCATGCTCTCCGGGCACGTCCCCAAAGCGGACGGCCTCCTCCTTTCAGCCCCTCTTATGCATCAATTGACCCCAATAGCATTTATTTTTTAATATTAACAAACTGCCGGGAAAATTACAACAAAAAACAGAAAATTCTGTATCCTCCGGAGAAAAGTTATGTTATAATAGATTTATTCCGGAGCAATAACGCACCGGACAAAACATGATTATGCAGGAGGGTATTATTATGAATCGCGCGTTACTAAAGCAGGATGCGAAGGACGCCATGCGGGCGGCCAATCCCCATCCCGTACTCGTCACTCTCGTTTATCTCGCCATCACTATGGCGGCCAGCATCGTAACCAGCATCGTTTCTGCCGTTACAGGCGTTACCAGCGGGGTCTTTATGTCCGGCGTCTCCGTCAGCAGTGCTGATCAGGGTGCTTCTGTCAGCTTCGTGACAGCTCTGATCGTTCTGGTGGTTTCCCTTGCCCTCACCCTTGTGATGAGCGCCATCCAGTTCGGCTACTATGTCTACTCCCTGAAGGTGTTCAAGCACGAAGAGACCGGTATTGCAGAGCTTTGGGGCCATTTCCCCAGGATGCTCAAGATCTTTGGCCTGATGCTCTGGATCGGGCTGTTCACCTGGCTTTGGAGCCTTTTGTGCTTCATCCCCGGCATCATCGCGGCCCTGCGTTATTCCCAGGCTTTCTACATTATGGCGGAGGATCCCGACAAGGGCATCCGGGAGTGCGTCAATGAAAGCAAGCTTCTGATGTCCGGCAGGCTCTGGGAATATTTCGTGCTGGTGCTGTCCTTTATCCTTTGGTTCCTTCTGGCTTCCATCACCTGCGGCATCGCGACCCTTTATGTGACGCCTTATGTGTCCGTCACCATGGCCGGCTATTATCTGAGTTTGAAGCCTGCCGATCCTGCCGCGTCTGCGGAATAAAGCTGCGGTTTTTAAAAAGGGCCGGCGCTGCAGCGCCGGCTCTTTTCTTATCGCCTGAAAACATATCGTTTGAAAACAAGTATGTCCTCGTTTGAAACAGGTGTGTCCGTTTGGAAGCGCTTTCTGACAGCCTTCCCTCTCCCGGATCAGTGATGGAACAGGCGGATCCCGGTAAAGACCATCGCCATCCCGTATTTATCGCAGCAGTCGATCACCGCGTCGTCCCGCACGGAACCGCCCGGCTGGGCGATATATTTTACGCCGCTCTTATGGGCCCGTTCAATGTTGTCCGAAAACGGGAAAAAGGCGTCGGAACCTAAGGTCACGCCCTGCATCCGGTCCAGCCACGCCCGCTTCTCCTCCCGGGTGAATACAGGGGGCTTTTCCTGAAAACGGGTCTGCCAGACGCCCTCTGCCAGCACATCCTCGTATTCGTCCCCCATATAGACGTCGATCGCATTATCCCGGTCGGCCCTGCCAAGGCCGTCCACAAATTTCAGCCCCATCACCTGCGGGGACTGGCGCAGCCACCAGTTATCCGCTTTCTGCCCCGCCAGCCTGGTGCAGTGGATCCGGGACTGCTGCCCCGCGCCGATGCCGATGGCCTGGCCGTCCTTCACATAGCAGACGGAATTGGACTGGGTGTATTTTAAGGTGATCAGGGCGATCTTCATATCGATCAGCGCGCTCTCGGGCACTTCCCTGTTTTTGGTCACGAAATTAGAAAGCAGCTCCTGATCGACGGAAAGCTCGTTCCGGCCCTGCTCAAAGGTAATGCCGTAGACCTGCTTTCTTTCGATGGGATCCGGCCTGTAATCAGGATCGATCCGGATCACGTTGTACGCGCCCTTTTTCTTGCTCTGCAAAATAGCCAGCGCCTCAGGCGTATAGCCGGGCGCGATAACGCCGTCGGAAACCTCCCGTTTGATGAGCTTCGCCGTATCCTCGTCGCACACGTCGGAGAGAGCGATGAAATCTCCAAAGGAGGACATGCGGTCTGCCCCTCTGGCCCTGGCGTAAGCGCAGGCAAGCGGGGACAGCTCCCCCAGATCGTCCACCCAGTAGATCTTCGCCAAAGTCTCGGAAAGCGGAAGGCCCACCGCCGCTCCCGCGGGGGAAACATGCTTAAAGGAAGTCGCCGCCGGAAGTCCTGTGGCTTTTTTCAGCTCCGATACCAACTGCCAGCCATTTAAGGCGTCCAGGAAGTTGATATAGCCTGGCCTGCCGTTTAAGACCTCCACGGGCAGGCTGCCGCCGCCCTCCATAAAGATGCGGGAAGGCTTCTGGTTCGGGTTGCATCCGTATTTCAACTGGATCTCGTTCATATTACATTCCTTTCTGCGGCCTCTTTGCCGTCTGAATCGTTTTTGATCATTCCAATGTGCCTGGCGTCTCAACGGTTTTTGTTCAGGATCCTGGTCGTGGCAGTACCGCTTGCGATATCGATATAGCGCACAAAAAGGGAAACCTTGTTTTCTTCATTCAGATTTTCCCACAGCAGCTTCGCAAAAGAATCGATATCGCCGCTGATGCCCACCCGCTTGGGCTCTCCCTCAAAGCTGGGCAGAGG
Source organism: uncultured Eisenbergiella sp. (assembly GCA_947598825.1). Classification (GTDB taxonomy): domain Bacteria; phylum Bacillota; class Clostridia; order Lachnospirales; family Lachnospiraceae; genus Gallintestinimicrobium. The sequence goes on from CANQFM010000013.1 coordinate 8,714, forward strand.
GCTGCCGTCATGCATATAAGTATGTAAAAAACGGCCCTCTCCCGCTTTCGGGTCCTCATAGGTGAAAGTGTGGCGCAGACAGGAGGACGGATCGGCGTCATCGCTCTTTAAAATGGACATGGCATAGGAAAAACCGCCCTTTTCCACCTGCAGAATGCCGGAGATCCGGGGCGTATAGTTGGGGGCGTCCGGCTCAAAGGTCTGGCTGCGCAGGCTCTGTTCAAAGGTGAGCCCCCGCTGCAGCCCTTCATATACCGTATCGGTCTGATCGCCGTTGGTCACAATAGTACGGCTGTCCAGCACCCGGACAGGCGCGTAAATGATCAGGCTGGGATCCTCCAGCTTCCCGGGATCAAAAGCCTGCGTCCGAAGGCCTTCTCCCTCCTGCACAAAAATGCGGTTCCGGGAGTTGCTGCTGCGCCCCATGATAAAATAGGCCGTTACCGCCGCCTTCCCGTCCTCCGACCGGCCGATCACGATGCCGCGTCCCGGATAGGGGTTTTTTTTCAGTTCTTCCGCCAGGTTCAGTTTTTGCATGATTTCCTCTCTTTCTGTCTCCCGCTTTCTGTCGCTGCGGGGCAAACCGCCGCAGGCATTTCGTCCTCTCTTTTCGCCTGCAGCATATAAAAGGCCGCCCGAATACTCCTTTCCCTATGTCGAGGTGTACCCAGGCGGCCGGCTTTCCCAGAACGCGCTCCCTGTGGTGTACTCCACCGATCCGCCAGTCACACGTTCCGTTTGTTCATTTTTCAATCGCCGGTACTGTAATTCGGCGCTTCTTTCGTGATCTGAATATCGTGGGGATGGCTCTCCCGCAGGGCCGCCGCAGAGATCTTCATAAACCTCCCGTTCTCCTGCAGCGCCTTTACGTTGGCAGCGCCGCAATAGCCCATGCCGGAACGCAGGCCGCCCATCAACTGGAACACCGTATCCTCCACAAGCCCCTTGTAGGCGACGCGGCCTTCCACACCCTCCGGCACCAGCTTCTTGGCGTCAGACTGGAAGTAGCGGTCCTTGCTGCCGTTTTCCATGGCGGCGATGGATCCCATACCGCGATAGACCTTATATTTGCGCCCCTGATAGAGTTCAAAGTCCCCGGGGCTTTCGTCGCAGCCCGCGAACATGGAACCCATCATACAGACGCTGCCGCCCGCCGCAATGGCCTTGGTGATCTCGCCGGAATACTTGATCCCGCCGTCGGCGATGATCGGCACATCGTACGCCTTCGCCACCTCATAGCAGTCCATGATGGCCGTGATCTGCGGTACGCCAATGCCCGCTACCACACGGGTGGTGCAGATGGAACCGGGGCCGATGCCCACCTTCACCGCGTCGGCGCCGGCCTCAATCAGCGCCCTCGTCGCTTCTCCGGTGGCCACGTTGCCGGCGATCACCTGCAGATCGGGATAGGCCTCCTTGATCATCCTCAGGCAGCGCAGCACGTTTTCGGAATGTCCGTGAGCGGAGTCCAGGACTACCACGTCCACCTTCGCCTCCACCAGCGCCGCCACGCGTTCAAGGACATTGGCGGTGATGCCGACGCCGGCGCCGCACAAAAGCCTGCCCTGCTCGTCCTTGGCGGACAGCGGATATTTGATGGTCTTCTCGATATCCTTAATGGTGATCAGCCCTTTGAGGTTGAAATCGTCGTCCACGATAGGCAGCTTCTCCTTGCGCGCTTTCGCCAGGATCTGCTTGGCTTCCTCCAGGGTGATCCCCTCTTTGGCCGTGATCAGCCCCTCGCTGGTCATGGAATCTTTGATCTTCTTGGTGAAATCTGTCTCGAATTTGAGATCGCGGTTGGTAATGATCCCTACCAGCCGCCTTCCTTCTGTAACAGGGACGCCGGAAATACGGAACTTCGCCATCAGTTCATTGGCATCCGCCAGCGTATTTTCCGGGGATAAAGAAAAAGGATCTGTGATAACGCCATTCTCCGAACGCTTTACCTTGTCCACTTCATCGGCCTGCGCCTCAATGGACATGTTCTTGTGGATGATGCCGATGCCGCCCTGCCTGGCCATAGCGATCGCCATCCGATGCTCCGTGACGGTGTCCATGCCGGCACTCATCAACGGAATGTTGAGCTTGATCTTCTTCGTCAGCCAGGTCGTCACATCGACCTGATTCGGGATCACCTGCGAATATGCCGGGACCAGCAGCACATCGTCGAAGGTAATGCCTTCTCCAATAATCTGACCCATCTTCTCTCCTCCTGTCGTGTACATCCAAACCCCTGCAGCCCTAATGGTAAAAGAAACACGCTGGGCGTGTTTCTTCCTGTAAATGTATTAAGAGTGTACCAGACTTGTCCTGGTCTGTCAATCCAAAAATACTTTTCTTGGCGCCACCGACTGAATCGCCCGCACCATGGCTTCGCTGGGCTGCAGCAGCACCTTGCGGCCCCCGTCGTAGATCATCACATAACGCCTGTCCGGCTTCTCCTCCACGCCGCAGGAATAGTCCGTCACCTTGAACTGTCTGTTCTTATAGCTGTCCAGATGCCAGGAACGGATGGGGGCCAGGATCTCGATGCGGTCCACTTCAAACCGTTCCACCTTCTTGCGCCGCGTCTTGTTCAGGATCTTGTCCACGGAGATCTCCCGGTCCACGTACAGATATTCAAACTCAAGGCTCGAATGAAGCCCCGCGAAATAAGCGCCTATGGCCGTCGCGATCGCCGCGATCAGAAACGGCAAAAGGGCCGCCCCAAGCACAAAAAACACCACCGTCGCTGCGATCAGCCCGATCTTGAGCGCTTTCATGCCGCCGCTGGGCTTGCGCGCCACCAGACATTCCACATAACTTTCCATAAGACATACCACCTCTTTCTTCTGATAAAAGTATCATATTACAGATCGCCCTGTTTTTCAAGGCGCAAACCCACGATGTTTATATTTTTTTCACTTTTCCATAAGGCCCGTTTCATTGACTTTCCCAATAGAAAAGTTTATCATGTAAGAAGCTTTTGAAAGAAAGGGGATAAGGCCATGGCGGCGGGAAATTCGATCTGGGATGAGGTGAGGGAACAGCAGCGCAAGCTCAAAGGACGTCCCTTCAAAGAGAAGCTGGCCTATTTCTGGGAATATTATAAGATCCATACGCTGGTCATCCTCTGCGTGCTGTTCTTCGGCGGCAATCTGATCTACACCATCGCCACCGCCAAGGATCCCGCCCTAGAAGTGGCCTTTGTGAACACCTACCTGCCGGACAATACGGATACGGACGCGCTTTCCGATGCCTTTCTCGCCTATGCCGGCATCGATTCCAAAGATCTGGAGGCCGTTTTCCAGACGGATATGACCATCAATTACGAACGGGTCGACGAGATGTCGTATGCCAACATACAGAAGATCATGGCCAACATCGCCGGCAGCGCGCTGGACGTCATCGTCTGCGACCGCACCTATCTGGAATCCGTCGCCCAGGAGGGGATGTTTGCCAACCTGGAGGACGTCTTTCCAAAAGACCTTTTGGAGCGCTATGCCGACAAGCTGATCTATCTGGATCTGCCGGAGGACGACGCCGGCGAAGTTCCTGTGGCCATAGACGTGGTGGATTCCCCCCTTCTTTGGGAGGGCCATGAGACCGCCTGTTTTACCGTCATCATCAATACCACCCGCCCGGATACGGCGGTGCAGTTTTTCCAATTTATGATGGAATCCTGACAGACGAGGCTTCCGGCGTTTTTACGTCCAGTCCGTCTCTCCGTCAAAAACGAAGGCCGCCGGCCCTGTCATGAAAACGTGATCCGTTTTTTCTTCCCAGTCGATATCCAGCCTGCCGCCCAGCACCTGTACCTCTATGCAGCGGTTGGTCAGGCCGTTTAATGCGCAGGCTACGGCCGTCGCGCAGGATCCGGTCCCGCAGGCCAGGGTTTCCCCCGTCCCCCGTTCCCACACCCGCATTTTCACATGGCTTCGGTCGATCACTTCGACGAACTCCGTATTGGTCCTTTTGGGAAACCTCGGATGGTTTTCAAAGAAAGGGCCGATCTTTTCGATATCCAGACCGTCCACATCCTTCCAGAATACCACCGCGTGGGGATTGCCCATGGAAACGCAGGTCATCCGGTATTCCTTCTGCCCCACCAAGATGGGCTCATCCACAACGCGCTCTCCTGCGGCCTCCACGGGGATCAAATCCGGCGTAAGGCAGGGTTTTCCCATATCCACCCGCACCGTTTTCGTCTCGCCGTTTTCCACCGTCAATTCCACATATTTGATCTGGCCGCCGCTCAGAACAGAAAACCGTTCCTGCGCCGTCAGACCCCGGTCATGCGCGTATTTCGCCACGCAGCGGATGCCGTTTCCGCACATTTCGGAGCGGCTTCCGTCCGCATTGTACATTTCCATTTCAAAATCTGCTTCCTGACAGGGATTGATAAAGATCAGGCCGTCTCCACCGATCCCGAAATGCCGGTCGCTGAGACTTCTGGCAAGCTCGGACTTTCGCGCCTGCGGTATGGCGGTGCAAAACCCATTGATATAGATGTAATCATTCCCGCATCCATGCATCTTCGTAAACGGAATTTTCACGGCAGCCTCCTTGTTTTCAGTCATAATCCCCCGGCCTTCTGCGTACATTTAAACAACAAATGGAGAAGGACCGACACAATGACTTCAAAAACCAAAATTATCGTATTACATCTCAGGGAATTGATATATACAGGTATCTTCGTACTGCTCGGCGTTCTGTTGCTGGCGCTTCTGATCACGATGTTCCTTCCCCAGAAGCAGGGGGAAAAGCCGGATTTCTCGGAGGATACCGCCCGCTTTGTGCCGGGCAAATATACCACCTGCGTTCAGTTGGGAGAAGGGACCGTAGATGTGGAGGTGGTAGTGGACGAAACCTACATCAACTCCATCCGCCTGGTGAATTTAAGCGAAGTCATTTCCACCATGTATCCGCTGATGGAACCCTGTCTGAACACCATCGCCGAACAGATCTGCGAACAGCAGACACTGGACAATGTTACCTGGCCGGAAGAAAACAAATATACCTCCCAGCTTCTGCTGGGCGCTATCCAGGCTACGCTGTCCAAAGCGGCCCTGCCCGCCGACGGCTGAGCCTGCGCCTTTTGGACCGTCTTTTCCTTTTCAAAGGCTTTCCAGTTCCGACTGCCACGCGGCCACAGACGCATCGGAGGGCATACGCAGATCCCCTCTGGGCGAGACCGCCACGCTGCCGACCTTTGGCCCGTCCGGCAGACAGGAACGCTTGAACTGCTGGGCGAAAAACCTTTTATAGAAAACTTTCAGCCATTTTAGGATCGTCTTGGCTTCATATAGGCCGGCAAACGACTCCTGCGCGATCCGATAGATCTTGGCGGGCGAAAACCCGCAGCGCAGCATATAATAGAGGAAAAAATCGTGCAGTTCATAGGGGCCTACCAGATCCTCCGTCTTCTGGCTGATCACGCCCTCCACCGGCGGAAGCAGCTCCGGGCTGACGGGCGTATCCAGCACATCTAAAAGTACCTTTTCCAGTTCGTTGTCATGACAGGTATCCGCATAATATTTTACCAGATGGCGCACCAGCGTCTTGGGAACGCCGGCGTTCACCCCGTACATGGACATATGGTCGCCGTTATAGGTAGCCCAGCCCAACGCCAGTTCGGACATGTCCCCCGTCCCGATGACCAGGCCGCCGTTCTGGTTGGCCAGATCCATCAATACCTGCGTCCGTTCCCGCGCCTGCCCGTTTTCATAGGTCACATCGTGAACCTCCGGGTTCTGGCCGATATCCCTAAAATGCACGCTGACCGCCTCGCGGATATTGACTTCGCGCAGGGTCGCCCCCAGCGCCTTCGCCAGTTTGCAGGCGTTGTCATGGGTGCGGCTGGTGGTGCCAAAACAGGGCATGGTCACGGCCAGTATCCCGGCCCGTTCAAGGCCCAGCATATCAAAGGCCCTGGCCGTCACCAGAAGCGCCAGGGCAGAATCCAGCCCTCCGGAAACGCCGACGACCGCCGCCCGGCTGCCCGTATGCGAAAGCCGCTTTTTTAACCCGCAGGACTGGATCGCCAGAATATCCTCGCAGCGCCTGCTGCGCAGCCCCTCCTCCGAAGGGACGAACGGCATGGACGCATATTTCCTGGTCAGCGCCGTCTGCCCCGTCCGCAGACAAAAAGGGATCCGCAGATAGCCTTCCGCCCGCGCCGCCGGCATGGTCGTCATGCGCCGCCGCTCATGGCGCAGACGGGAAATATCCAGTTCGGAAAAGATCGTTTCGTTGGAAAACCGCCCTGCGCAGGCCAGCAGCACCCCGTTTTCCAGAATCATATTGTGGCCGGAAAACACCAGATCCTGCGTCGATTCCCCTTCCCCCGCGCTGGCAAAGACATAGCCGCACAGCAGGCGCGCGCTGGTGGCTTTCAGAAGGCTTTGCCGATATTCGTCCTTGCCCACTGTCTCATCGGAGGCCGATAAGTTGACGATCACCGTGGCGCCCGCCAGGGCGTGGGCGGTGGAAGGCGTATCCGCGGCCCATACGTCCTCGCAGATCTCACAGCCCACCGTAAGGCCCTGCATATTTTCGCATGAAAACAGAATGTTTCCTCCAAAGGGCAGCTCTTTGCCGTCGAAGGCGATCGTCCTCACCGCTCCGCTGCCGGCCGTAAAATGCCGCGCCTCATAAAATTCAGCATAGTTGGGTATGTTGCGCTTGGGGATAAACGCCAGTATCTCCCCGTCTGAGACTGCCGCCGCCACATTATAGAGCTTTTCGTCCACTTCCAGGGGAAGCCCCAAAAACACCAGCGCATCCCGGCCTTTCGTATGGGCGGCCACCTGCCGCAGCCCTTCCTTCGCAGCCTCCAGCAGACGGTCCTGCAAAAACAGGTCGCTGCAGGTATAGCCCGTCAGGCACAATTCCGGCAGTACCACCAGCTTGGCCCCCTGCTTTTCACATTCGTCCAGGCACGCGCAGATCGCCCGCGCATTATAAGCGGGATCCGCTACCCTGATCTCCGGCGTGGCCGCCGCCACCTTCAAAAATCCGTCCTTCATCCGATTCCCTATCTGCCGCCCCGGCGGCGAAAATCCGCTTAACGGGATCTTTCCCGAAGCTGTTTCAGTTCTTCCGTTGCAAACGTATACTTTTTGCCGCAGAAATCGCATTTGACCTCAATGGGCTTGTCGTCCTTTATCATATCGTCCAATTCCCTTCTGCCAATGGAGATCAGCGCCTTTTCCACCCGCTGTCTGCTGCAGTTGCAAGCAAAAGAGCAATCGGACCGATCGGTGATCTCCACCTCGAACCCTTCCAGAATACGTCCCAACATCTGCTCCGGCGAAAGCCCCATATCCAACAGCGCCGTCACGGAAGTGATATTGGACAGGTTATGCTCAAGCCTTGCCACCGTCTCCTCCTGCGCAAAGGGCATGAGCTGAATGAGGAAGCCGCCCGCGCAGCGCACCGTATTGTTCTTTTCCATCAGGACGCCCAGCCCCACAGAGGAGGGCACCTGCTCTGAATTGGCAAAATACCAGGTCAGATCATCCCCGATCTCTCCCGTCTGCAGATCCGTCTGTCCCACATAGGGATCCTTCAGCCCCATATCCCGGATCACAGAGAGCGTACCGTGCCCAACGGCGCCGCCCACATCCAGCTTTCCCCGATCGTTGGCCGGCAGGATGACGCAGGGTTCAACGGCATATCCTTTGACATGCCCTTTGGAATCCGCCGTCACGGTCAGACCCCTGACCGGGCCGTCGCCCTGGATCCGCAGCGTCAGAAGATCCGACTCCCCTTTGAGCCCCATCCCCATCATCGCCCCCGCCGTCAGCAGCCTGCCCAGGGCCGCCGTCACCACGGGGCTGGAATTGTGCGCTGTCCTGGCCGCCTCCACCGTTTCCCTCGTCGTAGCGCAAAAGGCGCGTATCTGGGCGTCCGCCGCCGTCGCCCGCACGATATAGTCCGTCATAGCGCTTTTCCCCTTTCCTGTGCGACCACATAGATCCTCTGGCTTTCCCGCGTCACGCTGCGCCGGGTATCCGCGTCCAGCGCCTGGAGGAAAGAAAGTCCGGCGCGCTCCAGAAGCGCCCTGATCTGCGGCAGCGTATAGCCGCGCTGCAGATGCGTTTCGGTGAACCTTCTGAACAGCTCCCCCTCCTGCCGCACAAAAAATGTCAGATCATATTCGTTGACCGAACGGTCCGCGTCATAATAGTTTTCCCAGATAAAGCTGCATTCATCCCTGTTCTCCGCGATCACCGCGTCCCCGATGACCGTTTCATACTTATAGACCGTATTGAAGTCGAAAATGAACAGGCCGCCGGGATCCAGATAGTTGTTCACCAACAAAAAACAGCGCAGCAGGTCTTCTTCATCCAACAGATAATTGAGGGAATCGCACAGGCATACCACAGCCCTTACGGTCCCATAGAGTTCAAATTCCCGCATGTCCTGCTGCAGATACAGGATATCCCGTCCGGAACGCTCCCGTTTTCGCACGGCTTCCTCCAGCATCCGGTCGGAGAAATCTATGCCGATCATATCATAGCCGCGCTCCGCCAGCAGTTCCGTCATCGTGCCCGTCCCGCAGCCCAGATCCAGCACAAGACCGTCACGGATGTCATGTTCTTCCAACGTCCGCGTCACATAGCCACACCATTCCCGGTAGGGCGTGTCATCCATCAAGATATCGTATATCCGGGCAAAATCTCCGTAGGCTTCCATCTTAAAACAACACCTTAGAATAAAATTTCCAACAGCCCATAGCTGAAAATGGACATGATCACCGTCGCCATGGCCACGCCCACAAGCTCCGCCAGAATCGCCTTTTTAAAGTCGATATTCAGAAGCGCCGCGATCAGAGAACCTGTCCAGGCGCCGGTCCCCGGCAGCGGGATGCCCACAAACAGCGCCAGTCCCCAAAATTCATAGCGCTTGATGGAATCGCTCTTGCCCATGGCGCGGTTTTCCAGCTTCACCACGAACTTCTCCAGCAGGGGCACTTTTTTAAGCCATTTGAAAATCTGTTTGATGAAGAGCAGAATAAAGGGGATCGGGATAATATTCCCCACGATGCACAGCGGGATCGCCGTCAGAAGCGGCACGCCGATGAGTTTGGATACCACCAGCCCTCCCCTCAGCTCCAGGATCGGGATCATGGAAATGATAAACACCACTGCTTCTTTCGAGATATACTGCCCCAGCGTAGAGGCAAACCATATTGCGATATGTTCCATTATGCTCTCCTGTCATTCAGATATTTTTTAAAAAAATCCAGCAGCCGATCGGCCTGCTCATCCGTCCCCACCGTAACCCGCAGATATTCGTCGATCCTCGGTTTCGCAAAATACCGAACGTAAATCCCATTCTCTTTCAGCGCGCCAAACAGTTCCGGGGCCGGCACGTTTTCATGCCGGATGAACAAAAAATTGGCGACGGAGTCCGGGAAAGAAAAGCCCAGAGCTGCCAGCTCTTTCTTCATGCGTTCCCTGGTGGCCACGATCCTGGCCACCGTCTTTTGAAAATATCCCTCGTCCTCCATACACGTCTTCCCGCAGGCGATGGTGAGGGAATTCATCGTATAGGAATTAAAGGAAAATTTTACATCGTTTAAGTATCTGATCAGTTTCCGGGATCCGATGGCAAAGCCGATGCGCAGCCCGGCCAGGGATCTGGATTTGGAAAAGGTCTGCACCACCAGGAGATTGTCGTAGCGCTCCACCAAAGGCAGCGCGCTTTCCCCGCCGAAATCCACATATGCTTCGTCCACGATCACCACGCTGCCGGGATTGCCTGCCACGATCCGTTCCACCTGATCGACCGGCAGCATCACGCCGGTGGGCGCGTTGGGATTGGGAAAAACGATCCCGCCGTTTGGCGCCAGATAATCCTCCGGTCGGATCCGAAACTGTGTATCCAGCGGCGGACAGCGATAAGGGATCCCAAAGAGCGACGCCCACACATCATAGAAAGAATAGGTGACGTCCGGGAAAAGGATCGGTTCCTTCCCATGAAAAAAAGTGAGAAACGCCATCGCCAGCACATCGTCAGAGCCAACGCCTACGAAAACCTGCTCCGGCGATACGTCATAGCGCTCTGCGATCGCTTCCGTCAGTTGGGCGGCCTCCGGATCCGGATACAGCCGCAGCAGCCCTGCTTCAAATTCCCGCAGCGTCTTCTCTACCCCCGGCGCCGGCGGATAGGGGTTCTCATTCGTGTTCAGCTTCGTAATATCCCGTCGCCCGGGCTGTTCCCCCGGCGTATAGGGGATCACCCGTCTGACATTTTTCTCCCACATAACGTTCCTCGGTTCCCGGCGCTCTCCGGCGCCTTTCTCGACCATTTTACTATGAAACCGCCCGGCTGGCAACAGCGTTGCGCTTTGCCCTTCTTTGACCGATGCTTTTTACCCTTCGGCCGCCGGCGCCTGCCGCTCTCTTTCCTCCCATGCCTGCGCCAGCTCCAGAAATTCTTCCAGGCACAGCCCGTTCTCTTCAATAAAGACCGCCGCTTCCCGGCCCACATAGCGGAAATGCCAGGATTCAAAATCGATCATCGTCCGATCCGTTTTCTCCGCCGGATAGCGGAGGATGAATCCGTATTCTCGGGCATGTTCTTTCAGCCATTTCGCCTCCGCCGTGTCCGCCTGGGCGCGGTCCAGCGACTGATGGCTGCGGCCGACGATATCCACCGCCAGCCCCGTATGATGCTCGCTGGTGCCGGTCATGGCGATCGTCCTCTTCGCCTCAAAAAAGGCCTCCGTATAATCCATCCCCTGCCGCATATGGCGCCGGATAGACTGATCCATCAGGGTGTCCTGTTTTTTATAGTCCCGGTAGGAAGAACAGATCAGCAGATTCAGGCCCTCTTTCGAGGCGGCGTCGATCATGTCCTCCAGATCCTTTTTGATCCTTTCGTCCACCTGCTGCCCGTCCCTGGTCTTGACCAACTGGGGCGCATATCCTTTGGCCAGCGGGTGCAGTTCATTGACCAGCAGATACTTCCAATCGGAAAGATCCACCGTAAACGGGATCTGCAGCAATTCCCCCGGCGCTCCAGACGCCTGGGCCATGGCTTCCAACGCCTGTTCCTCTTCCAGTAATTCGTCCTTTTCTATCTGTACCTCATCCAGATTCTTCCTCGCCTGGGCCAACTGGCGGGTCAACTCCTCCTGCGTCTCATACATTTCTTTATCCCGGAGAAAAAACAGGATGCACAGCACCGCGCAGGCTGCGGTCATCCCGCAGACTATGACGATCAATATCCTGTTCATGCGCTGTTCTTTGCCGTCTTTCATTTATCCTGATCCCTTTTCTTTTGAAACTCCGTCCGACGGGACGCGTTTTGCGTTTTCCCACCGCCATGCATTATATACCTCTGCCGCCGGGTTTTACAAGCCTTATTTCCCCGGCGCTTCCCACTCCATTTTAGTATTCTACCATATCCTTCCCCGGATTTTAAGCGTTTTTGGCATCTTCATACAATCTTAACATTTTTCCCGCCCTGTCCTCATAAGATATAGCAATAAAAAAGCAGGGACTTCATGATGAAAGATTTCTTCCGCCTGATCCAGAACAAATGCAGGCATTATGCCCTTGGCCCTACGCTGCAGGATCTCATCCATACGCAGGCATTTAAAAACTGTCTTTTTCTGCTGGGTATCCTGGCCTTTGCAAGAGCCTGTTTTCTGCTGGCGCCGGAAGCTGCGGCCACCGCCACTTCCAACGCCGTCAACGGCAGGGAGCTGCCCATCTACTGTGTCTCGACCGATCAGAAAAAAGTGGCGCTGAGCTTTGACGCCGCCTGGGGAAACGAGGACACACAAAAAATCCTGGATATTCTGAAAAAGAAAAACGTCCACGTCACCTTTTTTGTGACCGGAGGCTGGGTAAAAAATTACCCGGAGGATGTAAAAGCCATCCTGGCCGCAGGTCACGATCTGGGAAACCACAGTGAAAACCATAAAAATATGAGCCAGCTTTCCACGCAGGAACAGCAGCAGGAGCTGATGAACGTCCACAACCGGGTAAAGGAGCTGACCGGATACGAAATGTTTTTGTTCCGGCCGCCTTACGGGGATTATGACAACTCCGTCATCCTCACCGCCCGAAAATGCGGCTATTACCCCATTCAGTGGGACGTGGACAGTCTGGACTGGAAGGACTACGGCGTAGACGCGATCCTGGATAAAGTCCTCAACCACAAGCATCTTTCCAACGGCAGCATCATCCTCTGCCACAACGGCGCAAAATATACGGCCGATGCCCTGGAAGCCCTGATCGCAGGGCTGCAGGAAAAAGGCTACCAGATCGTCCCCGTTTCCGAACTGATCCTGCGGCAGGATTACCATATGGATGCGGAAGGCCGGCAGATCCCCAACTAAACGGCGCCCTATCCGGCAGCCTCCCCTGTCCCGATATCCGCAGACGGCCACATAAAAAAGGCCCGAAGGCCTTTTTTATGTGGGCTGTATCGCGCTTTTTATTCCGCCAGGTAAATGGACATCTCCTTTCGGATCAGATCCATGGCCTCTGCAGGATCCAGGCTCCCGGTCAGCACCATGCTCCCGTAGTTTTGGACCGTTTCCTCCAGGAACGCGTTGCCCTCGATGGGATGCTCTGCAGTTTCCACCAACTCCTTAAACCGCGCCTCCGTTTTCGCTCCCGGTCCGCCGTGGCTAAAGTCGATGCCCATATCTCCCCAGGATCCGCCGACGGAATACTCCGCCTGTTTTTCGATCAGCGCGTCCATCGCCGCCCGATGTACGGGAAAGCCCGATCCTAAATTTACCTCCTGGACCTCTTTGGAAAGCATCATCCGGACGAAATTCTCCGCCAGATCTGCCTGTTGGGTGCCAGCCGCAATGGCTATTTGATCCATCGGCAGAAAACCTGCTTCTCCCTGGCCCTTCCAGAGTTTAAATTCATATTCCTCGCTGTCGTCATACAGATAACCGATAGCGCCCAGATCGTTAACCACCGTCTCCGTCGGCCCATAGGCCAGCTTTGCAAAGCCGAATTTGTTAAAGATGATCGGCCCTCCCACAGACGTATACCCTTCATAGGTATTTCCCCCGACCCAGGCGTCCCGTTCCTCTTGGCTCATCGTCCTCATATCCGCCTGATAAATACGCCGTGCCTGAGTCAGAAACTCTTCGATGGCCTCTTCGTTCAACGTCCGACCCGTCATCCAGTCCTGGCTGCAGACAAGGGTCAACTGGGAAAGCTGCCGTCCGGCCGTCATGATCCCGGTCGTCGTTCCCTTCTCCACAGTTGCGCTTAACCGTTCCACCGCATCCGCCAGGGTTTTCAGATCCGTGATCTTCTCGATATCCTCCTTTTTCCCGAACAGCACCGGCAGCCTGAAATTGGTGGGGATCAGGAAAGTACCCGCATCCGTGCGATACGCGCCGGCGATCTTTTCATAAAGCTCCCCTTTTTCGATCCCATCCAAAAGGCCCGTCATATCGTAAAGCATCCCGCTTTCAATATAATTCCCGGCGTCGATGCCGTCCATCAAAATCACGTCCGGCCCTTCTTTTGCCAAAAGCTTTACGTTCAGATTTTTCAGGGCGTCCGTCCGCGTGACCGCAGAATTGTCCGGCATCCCTACCTCATAGCTGATATACACCTCGGGATAGGCTTTCTGATAAGCGCTGATGACCTGCCGCAGCCTGCTGTTCTCAAACAGGCTGTACAGCTTCAGTTGCTTCTCCGGCAGCGTCGGTTCATCCGGGTCGTAGGTAAAACGGATCAGTTCTTCTCCGGTAGGCATCAGCAAAAACTCGCCGTTTGGCAGCAAAAATGTCTTGCTGATGCCCTTGGTCGGATCGCCGAAGGAAGAATATTGTCCATCGATGACCTGTTCGATCGTGCCTCCATACAGCACATGGCGGTATACGCCGCCCCGATAAGCCAGATAAAGGATCCCCTCCTTTTCTGCGATCAGGTCGCCGCCGATGGCGTCCGAGGAGGCACCCATACGGCTGGCCATATTTTCCCGGACATAATCGTTCAGCACTTCATCCGCATCCTGCAGCGCCCCCTGTTCCAGATCGTAGATCTCCACGCCGTAACGATGCAGCACCAGCAGGCTTTTCCCCAGAAAGGCCATCGTCTCCGGCTCATCAATAGCGGTAAAAAGCTGTTTGATTTCCCCGGATTCCTCCAGGCGGCAGACCTTGCCCTTTAAGGTGAAAGCGTATAGCCGCCCGTCCGGAGCGTACTGCAGCCCACAGAGCCAGTCCCCGTCCGTAAAGGAACCGTCTGCCGTCAGGATCACCCCTCCGGCTTCCCCTATGACAAGGGTGTGCTTTGGTTCCTCCATGTTCTGATAATCGTCCGCGCAGCACGCCACTTTCCCGTCGGGACTGATGGCGGCCCTGGACAGATACAGATCCGCATAGTCGCCAAACATCGTCTTCGGATCCGCCTTCTTCTCCCAAAGGGCCCCTTCGTCCGACGAGCCATACAGCCCGACGCCGGCATCAAAATAAAGATAAGTGCCGTCCTCCTGGACCCGCATCGTGCGTCCGATCACGTTCGCCCCTTCGGGCAGCTCGACCGCGCTCTCCATATAGCGTCCCATGGCCTTGGCGTCTCTTTCTGTTTCCACAGCGTCCTGGCCGGATTCCCCGCCATTTTGGGATACGTCCTGGGCGCTTCCGCTCCCCTGCTCCAAAACGGCACCGTCCTGCCGTCCGCAGCCCGCTGATGCGACCGCCATTACAGCGCATAAAAGCAGCGCCAGAAGAAAACGGTTATGTTTTATCCCGCCGGCCTTTTTCCGACGGCCCTTGATCCTTTGTTCTCCTTTGCTTCCCAGTTCCATTTCCTGCCTCCTTTTTTCATCGTACAGGCCCGGGCGCGCGCTGTCAACCGCCGTCAACAGCCCGGCGATCCCGGCCTTTTCAAAAACAGCCTACCACTGCGGCCTCTAAAACTTCTCTAAGCGATCGTATCTTCCTGCTTCTTTGCGGCCGGCGTTTTTAGATGTAAATTGGAGAATCCTATGGTATACTTTTTATGAAATCTTTATGTTTACACTTTACAGGCGAAAGGACGACCATGCGTATTCTGTTGGTAGAGGACGACAAAAACCTGAATCAAACGCTGCGTTACTCTCTGGAAGAGGAGGGCTTTGACGTGGATCCCTGTTTCGACGGGGAGGAAGCCCTGTATTATATGGAAGAAACGCCTTATGACATTGTCCTGCTGGACCGGATGCTGCCCGCCCTTGACGGGCTTTCCGTGCTTGGCCAGATGCGAAAAAAGGGACTGCATACGCCCGTGATCCTCCTGACGGCCCTGGGCGAAGTGGACGACAGGATCGCCGGACTGGACTGCGGCGCCGACGATTATCTGGTCAAGCCCTTCGACTTTAAGGAACTATGCGCCCGCATCCGCAGTATCCTCCGGCGGCCCGCCAGTCTCATGCCGCTGCGCAGCCTCGCCTTTTCGGATCTCTCTTTTCTTCCGGATTCCCTGGCCCTGAAAGGGCCCTGGGGCTCCTGCACGCTTTCCCGGCGGGAGGGAACCCTCCTGGAGACTTTTTTACGAAGCCCCGGCGTTTCCCTTTCCCGTGCCCGGCTCCTGACCCATGTCTGGGGGCCGGACAGCGACGTGGAGGACGGCAATTTGGACAATTATATCTATTTTCTGCGCCGCAGGCTGAAATCCCTGGGCAGTACCGCCCGGATCGTGACCGTCCGCGGCATCGGTTATCGCCTGGAGGAGGAAAGCCATGTTTAAAAAGACCCGCTTTCGCCTGACGTTTCTGGGCGCCGGCATTACCATCCTGGTCCTGACCGCCATGTCCGTCCTCTATCTGCTGCTTTCCGAAAAAAATCTGCGCGAACAGGACTTCCTGGCATTTCAGCAAGACGCTTCTTCTCTTACGCAGGACCTGAGGGAACAGCCGGTCATTTCCCATGAATGGCTTTCCACGGCGGAAAAGGACGGCCCCTATACGATCCGTCTCTGGGACAACGGGATCGAACTGCTCTGGGGCAATCATCCGCAGGACGCTGCAAAACGCGCCCTCGTCAACGCCTGCCTCTCTTATTTTAGCCGTTCCTTTGAAGCCGAACGCTCCGGCGGCTCCCTGTCGCCCTGCGTTTTTTCCTTCTCCTTTTCCTCTTCCGGCCGCAAAGAGGCAGATCATTACGCCTATCTGGCTTCCTTTCCAAAGGCCGGAGGCGAGCTGACCATACTGATCTTAAAGTCCATTGAGGATCTGAACCTGCGGCTGCACAGACAGCGGCTCAGCTATCTTTTGCCGATCCTTTTTGCCTCCGCTGCGGTATCGCTGTTTTTCTGGTATTTCACGGGAAAACTGCTCCACCCCATCGAGGAAAGCCGTCTGAGCCAGAGCAGGTTCGTGGCCGCCGCCTCTCATGAGCTGCGCACGCCGCTCTCCGTCATCCTCTCCACCTCCGAGGCCTGCCGCCGCGCCATACAGGCGGACAGCTCCGGGCGCGCTGTAAATGGCCTCCGTTTCCTGGAGATCATCGAAGACGAAAGCAGGCTCATGTCCCGCCTGGTGGCCGACCTGCTGACTCTGGAAAGCGCCGACAGCCAGACGCTCCATCTGACAAAAACGGCCTGTGAGGCCGATACGCTGCTTTTAAATACTTATGAGGCCTTTGAACCCCTGGCCGCCAAAAAGGGGCTGGCGCTGTCCGTCCATCTGCCGGAGGAGCCTGCCGCCGGAAGCGCAAAAAAGACAACGCCTTTCCGATGCGATGTGGACCGCATCCGTCAGGTGTTGTCTATCCTGCTCCATAATGCGCTGTGCTATGCGCCGGCGGGCAGCCGGATCTCCCTTGCCCTCACCGAAAAGCCGGACCGCGTTTCCTTCACGGTATCCGACAACGGGCCGGGCATCTCAGACGCCGACAAAGCCCATATTTTTGAAAGATTTTATCGCGGCGACCAGGCCCGCAGCCTAAGCGGCCACTTCGGCCTGGGGCTTTCCATCGCGGACGAGATCGCCTGCGCCCACCACGGACAACTATCCGTCTCCGACACACCAGGCGGCGGCGCCACCTTTACCCTCACCCTTCCAGTGTAGAAGTGCAGTGCGGGCACCTTACGGCATCCAGCGGGATCTCGCTCTTGCAGTAAGGGCAGATCTTCGTCGTAGGAGCGGCCGGCTCCTCTTTCTTCTTGTTTCCCATGTTGGCCAGCGCGTTCATTCCTTTTACCAGGAAGAAAATAATGATGGCCATCAGGATGAAGTTGATGATCGCGGTGATAAACGCGCCGTAGCGGATCTCCACATCCCCTACCGTGGCCACCAGATAACTCAGGTCCGTATTGGCGATCAGACCGATCAGGGGCGAAATGATGTCGTTTACCAAAGAGTTGATGATCGCCTGAAAAGCCGCGCCGATGATCACGCCGACTGCCAGATCCATCACATTGCCGCGCAGTGCGAAGTCTTTGAATTCCTGTACCAGTTTTTTCATTGCCATTCTCCTTTTTTATTTGATATGCCACGGCCGTGGCCCGTCTTTTTTCATCTTACCACAAAAAATAATTTACCGCCACCCAAATCCGATATATAATGAAAAATAGTCGAGCGCTTCGCGCGAAAGGCGCGTAAGCGCGAGACTATTTGCTGCTTCACGATCCGCGCAAGCGGATCGCGAAGATTCCCCTATGCGCGAGGCACGAGCGCTAAGAGCGCTTCGCGCGAAAGGCGCGCAAGCGCGAGACTATTTGCTGCTTCGCAATCCGCGTATGCGGATCCCAAAGTACAAAAGGAAAAACGACCATGAACTTCTCCCGCCACGCAACCCGTAAGCTTTCTTCCCACCCTGTTTTGGCAGGGCTGGTTTGCGTTGCCCTGCTTTTGTGCGCCGCTGGGCTGTTCGCCCGGCTCCAAAAGCCTGAGATCCTGCGCGCCTCCGAGAGGCTGGAGGCGCCCCTGGAAGGCGGCGTTTCGTACAATACACAGCCTGCGCTCAGCGTCCCCACCCAGATCACGAAGATCGGGGAGGACTATTTTATCGTGGACTGTTATCACGACCAGATCCTCACAAGCCCCGAAATCGACCGTCCTTTGACCGAATGGCTCGTGATGACCGATCAGATCAGCCGCGGGCACACGATCGCGGGGGATGGAACGGTTTATCTGGCCGATGATACGGAAAACAACCGTATCCTGGTCTTTGAAAAAAAGGACGGCCGCTTTCTGCTGACCCAGACCTTCGATGGGATCGGCGTCCGTCCCCATTACGTCGTCTATGACGAAACGGACGAACGGTTCTACGCCTTAAGCTCCATGACCGGAGAACTGTATGTATTCTTCCGTCCCGACCGGGATTCCTCTGTGGCGCTGGAAAAGATCCTGTCCGTTCCCGAACTGGATCAGGTCTACGTCCGCTCCTTTACCATAGACGGGGACGACATTTATTTTGTCTCCGGCAATTCCAATATCCTGCGGACCTCCAAAAAAGACCTCACCGTTCTGGAACGTTTTCCCGTACCGCCCCAGATCGCCGGCATGATACAGCTTGCGCACATCCAGGACTATTTCTATATCACGGTGTCCACCGATCTTTACGGCAGCCAGGATTACGCCACCCTGCTGCGGACCGACGACCTGGCAAAACTGGCAGAGGGAAACTGGGAAGATCTCTACGCCTCCTTTATCGGCGGCGGCACGCCCTATTACATAGGCAGCTTCGACGGCCATTACTATCTGACGGAGCATCGGATCCCCGGCCACGGCGTCTGGCAGTTCGACGTGACAGAAAATGAACTGACCGATATCGTGACCCTGTTTCCTTAAAACTGCCCACCGCAAATAAAATCTGCGGCTGGCAGCCATATCAATTCCATTCTTCTGCGGTCAAAAAATCCCGGATATTTCTGTGCTTGATCCCGTTTTGGCTCATGTCGACCTCGTCCATTGTGACGACGTATTTCGGAAAATTGTCCCGTATGAGGTCGTAAACGCCAAACTCCCGCTTAACCGTATCCTCTGTGGCAAGCAGGTAGGCCACCTGAACATAGAGCTTTTCCCTACGCCGGTGGCAGACAAAATCAATTTCCCGGTCTCCGAACCTTCCGACCGTGACCTTGTATCCGCGCCTGAGAAGCTCCATATGGACGATATTTTCAAGGATCAGGTTGATGTCCCGCATATTCCCGCCAAACACCGCCTCGCGAATGCCGTGGTCGGCAATGTAGTATTTCTCGTTGGACGAAAGGATCTGCTTTCCCTGCAGATCCTCCCTTTTGACCTGATACAGAAGGTAGGCGTCACAGCAGTATTTGATGTAATTTTGCACAGTCTCTGCCGCTACGGTGCGCTGTTCGCTTTTGAGAAACTTCACAAGAGAGGTCGCAGAGAAAGCGGTTCCGACATTTGCCATTGCATAGGAAATGATCCGTTCCAGAAGATCGACATCCCGCACCTTGTTTCGCTTGACAATATCTTTAAGCTGGACCGAATTGAAAACATCGGTAAGATACTGTTGGGACGGTTCTTCGGCGTATCGAAGGTTTGCAAGATACGGCATCCCGCCGGACAGCAGATATTTCTGGAAACTTTGCTGTATCGTAGCGTTTGGATCAACCGTGTGAAAGAGTTCCAAAAACTCAGAGAAAGAAAACGGATAGATCACAAATTCCACATACCGTCCGCCGAGGTACGTCGCAAGCTCCCCGGACAAAAGCTTCGCGTTCGATCCGGTGATATAGATGTCGCAGTCGAGGGAGACGCGGAGGGAATTGATGCACTTTTCCCAATCGGCAACTTCCTGAATTTCATCAAAGAACAGATAAACTTTCCCCTCAATATCCTTTGCCCTTTTCAAGATTTCTTCGTGGAGCGCGCTGGCGGTGAGAAGCCGGGAGTTCCTCATATCCTCAAAGCTGATGGAGATGAATTGCCCGGCCGGGATGCCCGATTCCGTCAGCTCTTCCTTTACCAGCTCCAGCATGACGGATTTCCCGCTTCGCCTGATGCCGGTCATAACTTTGATAAGGTCATTTCCGATAAATGGGCGGATACGGCTCATATAGGTTTCCCGTTTGATCATAAGGATCAACCCCTTTCCTGTAGCTGTTCTCAGTATATATCAGATACGATGAAAAATCAATGTAAGAAACAGTATTTTATAAGTTATAACTGCTAAAATACAATTTTCGACAAAATTCAAAGATTACAAGTTCTGTCCGACAATATGTTTCAGCCGTTTTGCGGAAAAAAATACCCCAGTATCGTTCTGCCTGCGCAGCGCAACACTGGGGTGTATTTTTTTAGCTGCTTTCTCCCTTCAGGTCATGGTGGCAGCACACCGCTCGATCGTCCTCCGACAAGCGGTTTTTAAATTTCATTTCCCTCGAACCGTGGAATCCCCGCGAATCCCACCGCCAACTCTTCGTCGGTCGGGATGTGGTCGTCCATTTCCCCGTTATTGTATTTTTCATACGCGACCAGATCGAAATAACCGGTGCCGGTCAACCCGAATACAATCGTCTTTTCTTCGCCTGTCTGCTTGCACTTGAGGGCTTCATCGATCGCAACGCGGATCGCGTGGCTGCTTTCGGGAGCGGGCAGGATCCCTTCCACTCTGGCGAACATTTCCGCCGCCTCAAAGACCGCGGTCTGCTCCACGCTGACCGCTTCCATCAGGCCGTCATGATAGAGCTGGGAAAGGATCGGGCTCATGCCGTGATAGCGAAGCCCGCCCGCGTGATTGGCGGATGGGATGAAACCGCTGCCCAGCGTATACATCTTCGCCAAAGGGGTCACCATGCCGGTATCGCAGAAATCATAGACAAATTTGCCTCTGGTAAAGCTGGGGCAACTCGCAGGCTCTACGGCGATGATGCGGTAATCCCTCTCGCCGCGCAGCTTCTCGCCCATGAACGGGGAAACCAGCCCGCCCAGATTGGAGCCGCCGCCGGCGCAGCCGATGATCATGTCGGGCACGATGCCGTACTTATCCAGCGCAGCCTTCGTCTCCAGACCGATGACGGACTGATGCAGCAGCACCTGGTTGAGTACGCTGCCCAGTACATAGCGGTAGCCTTCCGTACCCACCGCCACTTCTACGGCCTCGGAAATAGCGCAGCCAAGGCTCCCCGTCGTGTCGGGGTTCTCTGCCAGGATCTTGCGGCCCACCTGCGTCGTGTCGGAAGGAGAAGGCGTCACCTGCGCGCCATAGGTGCGCATCACCTCGCGGCGGAAGGGCTTTTGCTCATAAGAACACTTTACCATATAGACCTTGCAGTCCAGTCCCAGGTATGCGCAGGCCATGGAAAGGGCCGTGCCCCACTGTCCTGCCCCCGTTTCGGTGGTCACGCCCTTTAAGCCCTGTTTCTTGGCATAATAGGCCTGGGCGATGGCGGAATTTAACTTATGGCTGCCGCTGGTGTTGTTGCCTTCAAACTTATAATAGATCTTTGCGGGCGTATCCAGCTTTTCCTCCAGGCAATAGGCCCGGACGAGCGGAGACGGACGGTACATTTTGTAAAAGTCCCGGATCTCCTGGGGGATATCGATATAAGCGGTATCATTGTCCAGCTCCTGGGCTACCAGTTCATCGCAGAAAACGGGAGCCAGGTCCGCCGCGCTCATGGGTTCGTGGGTGCCCGGGTTGATCAGCGGCGCGGGTTTGTTCTTCATATCCGCCCGGACGTTGTACCATTGCCTGGGGATCTCCTCCTCGCTCAGATAGATTTTGTAAGGGATTTTTTCGTTCTGTGCCATTTTCACAGCTCCTTTCCTAATTAGGCCGGGACAAAAGAGGACTGACCTCCTGCTTTCTCCGTGCCCTTTTTTACATATTCATTATATAGCATACGACGGACAGCACGCCAGCGAGCAGCAGCAGGATCCCGCCGTAGAGCGCGTAGTCCGAAAAAAGCAGAAAAACCGCCAGCAAAAGCAAAAGTAAGATGCCTACCCGCATCGGAGACACCGGCACCTGCCCGCCCGCCTTGCCCGACTGGCCGTTGACCATGAAATGGTATATCTTCCCCTTATACCGATAGGAAGACAGCCAGACAGGCAGCAGCAGATATTTATAGGTGACTCCAAAATAGGAGGTTCGAACGTTCCGGATGCGCACATGGTCCGCACGATGCTGCATACGGATCTGTTCCTCGATCCGCGCCCTCAGCCTGCTGCCGATAAAAGCCTTTGCCTTCTCCCACGCGTCTTTCAGCCCCAGAGAATAGCGTTCGGCAATAAATCCCGCCACATATTCCGGCTGATAAGCTTTGTTTTCCGACGTCCGAAAAGGTTCCACTTCCCGGATCAAAGATTCCGGATAGCGGGTGGAGGCCAGCACCAGTTCGTCATCGATATCTTCCCGGTATCTACCACTGCAGGGATGCCAGTCGGTAACTACCCTTTCCCTGCCTTCCCGATCCCGAACCCTGCGGTCGATGCCATACTCCCCCGCATAATCGCTGACCGTGCGGGCGTCAAACGTCCAATAGGGCAGATAGACGCCCTTGAAAGCGTCGGGCTTCGCGCTCTGTTTCGCCGCACTGGGGCAGAAAAGCTTACGGCGGATCCAGCCCGCAAATTTGGCCGCCGCTTCTTTCACCGTCACCGCAAACGGCACCACGCCGCCGGGCGCCAGGGTATCTTCCCCTTTTTCTTCCATGACCTGGTTGGAACCGCAATACGGGCACTCATTGGCGATCTCCAACTCGTCATAGACCAACTGGGCCCCGCAGGCTTTACAGATCACTACCTTCTTTTTCACGCCCCAGTCGCAATTTTCCTTGTGCAGGGCGCTTTCAAAATCCAACTCCTCCGCCGTTTTTGTCCCGTCATCCGGCTGTGCGGCAATGGCCTGCGTATAATCGCAGTATGGGCAGCGCATCCCCCCGGTCTGGGGATCAAAATCCATGACGCCGCCGCACTGGGGGCATTTTCGGTCGGTTTCCTCTTTTGTCTTTTCCAGATCCAGTTCTTCCCCGGTATCCGTCCATATCGATTCTGGCATCGTAGCTTTCCCCTCTATCTGGTGCGATCAGCTTCTGTCGCTTTCGTCAAAGGGATCGCCGCACTGGGGGCA
Source organism: uncultured Eisenbergiella sp. (assembly GCA_947598825.1). GTDB lineage: Bacteria > Bacillota > Clostridia > Lachnospirales > Lachnospiraceae > Gallintestinimicrobium. Next base: position 31,719 of record CANQFM010000013.1, read on the forward strand.
AAACCTGGGCGGGTTGGAAGGATCCTGAGGCACCCAGCCGCACTTGTTGCAACGCAGCGCCGCTGGCCTGGGCTTTCCGCACTCGCTGCAGAATTTTCCCGTATTGAGGGCGCCGCAGGAGCAGGTCCACTCTCCGGCCGCTTCCGGCCTGGGTTTCCCGCACTGGCTGCAGAATTTCCCGGTGTTGCCTGCCGCGCCGCAGGAACAGTTCCAGCCGCCGGGAGCCATCTTCGGCGCCGCCGTCTGCCCTGCCTGGGACTGCCGGTCCATGGAAAACAGATCCATGGCGTTCATGCCGCCCGCATTTCCGGCCATATTCATGCCCGCAAAAGCCATCATGGGGCCTGCGCCCTGATTGGACGCCGCCGCCTGCATCGCGGAGGCCTGCGCGCCCACCAGATGGGCTGCCGCCATGGACGGATTGCGAAACGCCGCGTTTCTCTGCAGCTCCTTGATCATCTGCTCGTCTTCTTCCGGGGCCTTGACGGAATTGATCCCAAAAGCGCTGATCTCAATGCCATAGCGCGCTCCCCACTGTTCGGAAAGCACTTCGTTCAAAACGCGGGAAAGATCGTCGGCGTGGCCCGGCAGCGCGCTGTAGCGGATACCCATTTCCGAGATCTTCGCAAAAGCGGGCTGCAGTGCCGTCAGCAATTCGCTCTTCAACTGGGAATCGATCTGATCCCGGTGAAAAACTCCCTCCACATTGCCGCAGATATTCTTGTAAAACAGGACCGGATCCACGATCCGGTACGCATATTCGCCGTGACAGCGGATGGCGATGTCAATATCCAGGCCGATATTGGCGTCCACCACCCGAAAAGGCACCGGGTTTGCGGTGCCGTATTTATTGCCCGTGATCTCTTTGGTGTTAAAAAAGTAAACCCGCTGGTCCCTGCCCGTATCGCCGCCCATGGAAACGCGTCTTCCGAACTGCCGGAAGCTTTCCCGGATCGATTCTTTCAGATCCCCGTAAAAAATGCTGGGTTCCGTAGAGGTATCGTAGACGAACTCCCCCGCTTCCGCGCAGATATCCACTACTGTGCCCTGATCTACGATCATCATGCACTGCCCCTCGTTGACGGCAATGACAGAACCGTCGCTGATCAGATTGTCGCTCTCTTTGGAAAAAAGGCCCTTTTTCCTGCGGCATTCACCCTTTTTCACCAGTTCGTCCGCCCCCAGCGCGGAACAATAAAAATATTCCCTCCACTGGTCGGATAATACGCTTTTTGCCGCGCCGATCCCTACTTTCAAGATCCCCATAACCGCTGCCTCCTTCGTGAAACTTTTCTCATTATCATACCACGTCCTCCGGCAGCAAACCGGCGCGGTATAATGTCTAACGGCATTATACCATTTATTTGCCGGCGGCACTACGGTTATTTTTATTTTTTTTCCGGGCCTTTACTCCTTTTTGCGCACCACGTCCCCCTGCTCAAATTCTTTGGTCGTCGCTACGATGAGCTGCGTATTTTCATCCACCGCGCCGGCTTCCAGCGCCGCCGTCCTTTCGTTCTGATCCAGTACCTTCACCCCGATCCGGGCCGCCACAGGCTCCTTGCCCAGCATCGTCGGCCTTTCTTCCATGGCATAGACGAACCAGTTTGCGTTCTCGTCCTGGTGCAGAGCCTCCGTCGGCACACAGCAGTTGTAGATCTGCGACTGTACCGTTACCTCAAAGGTGCCGGTCTGTCCGATCCTGCCGACTCCCTGGGGCAGCGTCAGCATACACTGATAAGTGCCCGGCTGCGTCTTTGACTCCAGCAGATAATCCACGGTCAGGGTCACTTCCCTGCCTGCCGTTCCCACATTTCCCAGCGTGACCTGCGCTTCCATGCCTGGTTCCACATATTTTTTCTGTTTTGCATCCAGCATGACGGAGAAATAAAACGGGGCCTGGGCGTCCGCAAACAGGATCGCGCTGCCCTCCGGGGTATATTCCCCGGCGGAAACAAAAAGCCCCGTCACCACACAGTCCCGTTCGGCCGTCACCACGCCCTCTGTGTCCAGCAGGGCCTGCAGCTGCCGGCGCTGCTCGTAGAGGGCATCCAGTTCCATCCGGCTGGTGCCCATGGAGGCGTCCGTCATCACCTGGGAGAGCGCCTCTTCCAGATTCCGGTCGGACTCGTTTTGAGTCGTTTCGATGTTATTGCGCGCGTCCTCCAGCGCCCGTTCTGCTTCCTTCACCACGTCCAACTGGGCCCTCCACATGGTTTCCCACTGCTCATATTCCGGGTCCTCTTCGCCGTTTTCCGGCATTTTCCCTTCGATCCGGGCCAGATCCTGCTGCGCCTGTTCCTCGTCCTCCTGAGCCCTTTTGAGGATCAGTTCGGCCTCCTCCTTCGCCTGCAGATAATCCTCTCCCGCCCGGATCATTTCCCGGTTCTTTTCTTCCGCCGCCAGTTCCACGTTATGCTGCAGCGTAGCCAAGTCCAACCGTTGTTTGTTAATGGCAAACTCATTCTCCTCCAGCAGCTTTCGGATATGCTCCTGATCCAGCAAAAACAACGGCTGCCCCGCCGTCACGCTGTCCCCGGCCACCACCAGCACCTCCGATACCCGGATCCCCGCTTTTACGGTCTGCGCCAGTTCCCTGCCCTGACGGACATTCCCCTCTGCGGATACCCTGTGGGCAATAGAACTGCGCCTGGGCTGCTCCAGCGTCACCTGCGGCAGCATAGATGCATAAATCCCCCTGGATACCAGCGTACACAAAAGCATGACGCCCAAAAAGATCCCCAGTCCCAACAATACCTTTTTCCGATTCATCCCGTTTTCACTCCTTTAATGCGGATGCCACGATCCCTTTTTCCAGATAATCCCTGCCCAGTAAAAATACGAACACCGCCGGGATCAAAATGATCACGGAGGCCGCAAAAGCGATCCCCTCCTGTCCCTTTGCATCTGCGGGCAGATACAGGGACAACGGCCAAAGGCTCTGATCCTGCAGAAACGCCAGCGGTTGTTCGATCATATTCCAATATTCCAGAAACCCCAGCACTGCCGCCGCCAGAATACTGCCCGACGACAGCGGCAGCCCGATCCGCAAAAACAGCCCAAATTCCCCCGCGCCGTCGATACGCCCCGCTTCCAGCAGTTCACGGGGGATGTCCCGAAAGCCCCGATAGATTAAAAAAACCGGGAAGGTAGAAAAGGCCGCAGGAAGGATCAGCGCCAAATGCGTGTTCATGACATGCAGATCATTTAAAATTATATATTGCGACAGCATTGTCACCTGAAACGGCATCAGCATCAGCACGATATAGACCGTAAATAAAAACCTGCTGAACCGGAAGCGGTACACGGCAAATGCCCATGCCGCCGGAACCGACAGCGCCATTTGCAGCGCTAAAATGACCGTCACCAGGCCAAAGGAGTTCCAGAACGCGTTCAAAAACTGCGGCGTGAAGAAAAGCAGCCTGACGTAGTGTTCCAAAACCGGATAATGGGCCAGAAACCGCCAGCCGATGTAACCGTCATTTTCCCACAGCGGCCGAAAATAATCCGCCAGCTCCTGCCCGCTCATGATGGAGCCTGACAGAAGAAGGATCACAGGCATCACCATAAAAAAGCCGGGGATCGCCAACAGACAGGCGCACAGCCACCGGGACAGGATATGTTTCCCCCTGCGCAGCAGCCGCCGGAACCGTTCCCTTTTCCTCAATCCTCTTCTCCTTTCCGGCACAGCGCCGTAAACAGCAGGATGAACACCAGCAGCACGGCGGCCATACAGACCGCGCCGGCCGCCATCTTGTCCAGATCCAGCGCCGCGAACCAGTTATTGAACAGATGCGACAGCAAGTACATGCTCTCCTGGGGATAGGCCCCCGCCACCAGATACGCCTCCCGAAACGCCTTGAAGGTATTCAAAAAGGACAGGACCGCGATCGTATAAAAGGGTCCCTTTAACTGGGGCAGCATGACGAACAGCCAGATCCTAAGCCACCCCGCGCCATCCACCCGGGCCACTTCCACCGTATCCTGGGATATGCCCCCGATCCCCGCCAGCCAGAGGATCACGGTATAGCCCAGATTTTTCCAGACATAGCTGAACACCAGCACCCAAAAGGCCCGATCCGTCCCCATGTAATCGATCCGTAGCTCCAGGATCCGGTTTAAAAACCCGCTTTCCGAAAAACACATTTTCCAGATCATGACCACCGTGACGGAGGGCATGGACATGGGCAGCAAAAAGAGGGATTTCCAGAACTGCGCTTTCGCCATGCCGGAAAGCAGAATGGCCACTAAAAGGCCCGATAAAAGCAGGATCGGCAGGCAGACCGCGGTAAAGCGGGCCGTATTTTTCACTGCCAGAAGAAACGCCTGATTTTCAAAGACGCGCCTGTAATTGTCCCACCCTACAAATTGATCCGCAACGGTCGTAAAAAAAGAACGCCTCACCACATCCAGAAACGGAAACAGCGTGAATACGCATACGCCCGCCAGGCCGGGCAGCACAAAAAAAATGAAGCTGCGCCATTCCTTCTTTTTTCTCATCCTTTCCTCACCACCTGCCCCATGATCTTTTTTTATCATAACGGAACAGTCTCTATTCTTCCTCTAATGAAGCCGGACGTTTTGGGGCAGCAAAAAGAACAGCCCTACTCGGAAATCCATCCGGGTATGGCTGTTCTCTTTGCTGCCGTGCCATTGCCCTCAATGACTGCTAACCTGTTCCCCTGCTCTTATGGAGATTCTTTTCCCTATTCACACCCTATTTTTTCAAATAATTGTTCCACATTCTTTACAATATCTTCCCAAGGATAATCAACAGCGTAATCATATTTACGCTGATAGATTCTCCACTGTTCCATTAATCCGGTATCCGATCTGATCTGCTCCAGAATGTGCTTCGGGGTTGATAAAAGCTCATAGGAATTTCTTTTTCTGCTTGTCGCTTCCAGCGCTTTCGCTAAATCAGCATAATTGATCGCATCCGATGTGACAACCTTCAGGATCATGAGATCGTAGTAATCTCTCATCCTTGTATTTAACGTTCCCCTTGAGATTATAGTCTCCATCTTTTCCGCCAGTACCGTTTCAAGATTATAAGCCAGCAAAAGAATACTGCGTTCCTCAAACATCAGCTTATATTCGTAATTTACTTCTCCCGGCGTGATCACATCATCTGTGGAAATGTCAATTTTTAAAGGAGTTTTCATCGTATCCAATACCGCTTCTAATTTAAAACGGATTCCCGGATATTCTGCTTCATCCATAATACTTTCGACACTTTTAACTGTATCCCATCGTCAAGAGAAACAGCAATAATGTCCTCTATCATTTTCCCTGCGTCCTCTGCCGAAAGATTATAATTTTGTATCGTAGTATCTATATCCATGGTCGCCCGGTTCTCCAATCCCACCATGGATGCGACCAGCAATCCTCCTTTTAATATGAAATTGTTGTGATAATCTGATAAAGACATCCGTTCCAAAAATCTTTCCATTACAAAATTTCGGATCAGCGTCATAGCTTTGGCATTATCTCCGTGCGTTTTATTCCTTACCAGTGCTTTTAATTGTCTTGACGTATGAATCACAACAGTGCCTCCATATATGATCTGATTCTTTTCTCCATCTGAAGCATTTTGGCATATTCCATAAGTCTTGGCAGATTTTTCTTCCCATTCAGATATTCCTTCACAGCAAATTGCTTTTCCTGTATTTCTGTATCCGCCCTGAAAATATCGCACAGAGTTCTCTCTGCGTTATAGCAGGGGACTGTATGCCCGTAGGGTGTAACAGCCGTATCCACACCTAAAGAATAGCGTTCCTCAACTGCCGTTACCCTTTTAAGCGGACTTTTCCCTTTATAGTCCACTTTATATCCCCTCGGTACGGTAACGGTAAAACATACCGGCTCCCGTTCAGATAATCCAAGAAGATACAGGGCCGTGTCGTAGGAATAGACAATTTTCCTATACTGAAGGGAAATGATATACAGATCATCCTGCCATGCATCCGGTGCCAGATATACGCCTTTTGCAACCCTTTCGCAATTTCTCTCCTGCAAATACTGAATTGCGTACTGCCTCGAAATACCTTCAGCTACGATATCCGCAACCTGTATAATCCCTTGATTCTGTATCATTTTTTCTTCGATGATTTCTTTTTTATTTACTTTCATACAACATATTATAATAAAACGTGGTGTAAAAGTCAACTTTTTTATTACATAAAAGGACTTTGCCAATTGCAGATCACTATTTCCACAAACAACAAAGTCCTATTTTTATCTTTTGTCCGCTTACGCCTTGTGATAAGTCCCCTCCGGCGCTTCTTCCAAAAGCCGCTCCGTCTCCTCCCAGGTCGCAGGCAGCGACTCCCGGATGAACTCCAGCGCCATGATCACATTCAGACACCATTGGGCCACAAAGTTCGTGGAGATCCAGGGGATCTCGGTCAGCTTCTCCTGATTGCCTTCGTTCTCCAGCACGACTTCGGAAAAGCCCGCGTTCTGCGCGTTTTCCGCCAACGCCCCCAAAAGGATACACCAGGTCCTTTTGGCCAACGCCTCATCCTTTAAGTAATGGGCGCCGTAGGCCCCCATGCCGGAAGCCATGAAGGGCAGCGTGAACTTACGGTCCCCGATCAGGCCGCCGGATTCGGCGATCTGCTGGTCGTTGGGCAGAAAATAAAACCGCCCGTAGTCCGCCATCATCTTTTTCCACTCTTCATCCTCCAGAAGATCCGCCATTTCCGCCCAGATCTGAGGCGCGCCCATACAAATCTGCAGGTGGGTGCCCCCGGTGGTGCGCTCCCCGATGTAGTGCAGGCTCACATCCTTCGGATCGAACTCGAAATCCGGCCCGGAAACGAGCTTCAACGGCGCGTTCTTGATATCCGACATGCCCTGCAGGATCTTCTCTTTATAGCGCACGTCCCCGGTCCGCTCCCACCAGGTCATCCAGTTGGAGCAGAGGGAGGACCAGTCGGGGCCGCTCCTGGCGTGGCTGGGATAAGTCATATCCTCTTTTTTGTAAAAATCGCCCAGCGGATCCCGGTTATAAAAGGTCAGCTCGTTGTCCTTGAGTTCCGCAAAGATGTCCTCCATCCTGAAATCCCCGGTAAGATAATAATAAAACCGGTGATGGCCTGCCATGGCGATCCGGGCCTCCTTGCAGGGACAGCCCCAGTGCCGGACGTTGTGGCGCGAGCCCAGCCCCTTATATTTCCCGATGTGGTAGACGTCCACCTCGGAGGCGTGCCGGGAAAGATTGGCCGCCAGCCGGAAAATATCCTCCCGGCCCGTGCGCAAAAACGCATACCACAGCCAGAGGGTCGGCACCAGCTCCGTATTGTCCCAGGCATAGCCGCCGATATCATAGCGCCAGCAATGACGCTGCGTATCATAGGTATGCATCACATCGCCGAAGTTAAACATCCCGTACCAGTTGCGCTGTTCGATCTCTTTTTGATAAAAGGCCACCGCCCGGTCCAACTGCTGCTCCAGCCACTGCTCCATCCCGGTATCCTTTTGCGGCAGGGACCAGTAGCCAAAGGCCCGCAGATCATGATAATACTGGGGATCCCCCACATACAGGGCCGGATCGTTAAGACAGCCGGCAAAGTGGGAAAGGGCCGCATCCTCCGGAATGAGACAGTCTGAAAAACCGATGGCGCACTGACTGGTGCAGGCGATCCCGTAAGGGGTCGCTCCCTTATAGTCATAGCCCTCATAATAGGACTGGTTGTAACCCCGGTTGGCATAGTGCCGAAAATCCATGGCCGGCGCCTCCGGCGACCAGAACCACAGCGCGACCTGGGCGGCCTCCTCCTGCAGCCCGGTGACTGAAAAGCCGGAAGGATATTTCTGCCAGAAATCCCGGATCGCCAGAAGAACGCTGCCCTGATCCGATCCCACCGCCGCCGCGCCCCGGGCGCGCATCCCGTGGAGGCAGTCCAGATAACAGCAGTTATCCTCCTTCATCTTCTTGCGGATGGAAAAGGAATGTTCGTCCGTCTGGGTCATCGTGTATTCGTTCCAATAAGGGATCTGCCCCATCACATGGTCGACGACTTCCTGCTCCCCGGCGGAAAGGGAAAGCCTCTCTCCCCGCATCTGGGCCTCGTATACCCCTGCCGGTATCCGCGGCTGCCAGGAAATGAGCTGGGCCGCGCTCTCATGAAAAGCGCCGTGATCCCCCAAAAACTTGATATGTCGGTCGTAGACCGGACCGGTCAACGGCATTTTGCAGACGATGCCGATCCCTTTCAGGAAATCCCGATCCTCATCGCCGTCATACAGGAAAGTGTGATAAAAGCCCAGTCCCGTACTGTCCAGTCCGATCTGCATGCGCACCACGAAGGGGAATTTCCGATCCCCCCGGCCATCCACATGGCAGCCGGTAAAGCGCACGGTCAGGCGCAGCGGCCCTTCCTCCTCCAGCGCCGTTTCTTCAATATGGGAAACATATTTCCGCACGAGCCTTGCGCTGCAGCCCTCTATCTCTGTGGGCTGTTCCAGCAAAAGCTCCAGCCTGCCATCCTCCAGAACGCAGCGGCCCTGATCCGTCACCTGACTGAACAGATGCTCCCCGTCTCCCGGAATCGTCACCGTAAGACGACCGGCGCAGATCAGCAGTCCCAAGCCCTGTTTTTTGACGGAAATGGATTTGGCCGCAGGCTCCCGGGGTACAGACTCCCCTTCCTTTGGAAGCACCTCGATCTGATCTTCCAGCAGGGCCGCATCCGCCGTGTGGGCCGTCCATTTTACGGAACCGTCCGGCCAGTAGGCGGTGACGCGGCTCTGCACCGGCAGTTCCCGGCCGCCGCTGATCAGACGGTATGCCGTATCCTTTTGGCACCGCCCCTTTTCCCAGACGCACCCGAACGTGGTATACCCCTCTTTTACCCGATTTTCCAATAAATGAAGCTTCATTCCCCTTCTCGCACCTCCTTACAGCGCATACACTTTCAGATCCGCATATTCGCCCACCATGGGCGCCATCTGCCGAAATCCGATCTTTCCGCCCCCAAGGAGCGGCCCGTAAGTCTGTCCGTCGTCCTCAAACCGGTAAATTTCCAGTTCATTTACATAAAAAGCCACCACCGGGCCTTTCTTTACAATCGAGATATGATACGGTCCCTGGGCGTCTGAGACGTCCGGAATGGGATCCCCGCCCTGGCAGGTCAGATAAAAGCCGTAGCTTTTGCGCAGGTTGCAGGTGTGAAAAGAGCGCTCATCCGGGCTTTTCCGGCGAAAATACGACGCGTGGAACGCATTGATATCCCCGTGATGATACATCTGGTATTCTCCCGTCCGCTCCTGCAGGGACGGATCGAACAGATCCTCCCCGTTTCTGCCCTTCGCGGCAAAGAACATCATGCACAGCCCCGGCTCGGCCACCGGCCAGAAATCCCATTCGATCAGGATATCCGCCGGGAACTCCTGCGGGCACCAGAACAGGTAATTGGCCCGCTGGCCTTCCTTTTCGCTGATGGCGTTTTCCATCCGCAGACGGCCGTTGGGAAAGCTGAGTACCGCGCTTCCCTCCATCACAAAATCCGCCACATCCGCCTCGCATCCGAGCCTGTTTTCATAAAGCAGTCCCTTTTTCCCCCAATCTTCCAATCCCTTTACCTCCTTTTACTACCGTCTGGCCGCAGACGGCGAAACCCCGAATTTCTTTTTGAACAGTTTGCTGAAATGATAGGCGTCCTCATAGCCGACGCGCTGGGCGGTCTCCTGGATGCTGACGCCCGGCTCGCTGCGCAGAAGCTCCATGGCCTTCTCCATCCGGATATCGATCAGGTAATGGATCGGCGTATCCCCCGTTTCTTTTTTGAAGATCCTGGAAATGTAAAACGGGCTCAGATACATATTGCCGGCGATCTGATCCAGCGAGATCCGCTCGGCATAGTGATCCTCGAAATAATCCACGATCTTTTCCACGATCTCCTTACGGCTCACCGAGTCGAAGGTATACTGGCCGGAAGGCGTCTGTTTTAAGGGCTGTTCCCGCTCCCGCAGCAGAAGCAAAAGCATCTGCATGGCATAGCTTTTCATCATGAAATAGCGCCCGCAGCGGCTCTGGGACTTCTCCGCTTCCATGGAAACGCACAGCTTGCTCAATTTCAGCCGCAAATCTCCCGAAGTATGCACCACCGGCCCTTCCTCCGGCAGCGGCAGGCAGTTGGGCGCGACCCCGGCCAGATGCAGGTCCGTCAGTCCCACGAAAAACTCCATCCGCGTTTCCTTCGGGTTCATCACCAGCGCCTGATGATAGCTCCCGGCGTTTAAGATCAGCAGGTCCCCCTCGCAGATCGCATAGATCTCCCCGTCGATCCGGTAGGTCCCCCGGCCCGACTGCACATAACAAAGTTCCAGATATTCGTGAGCATGACACTTTTTCTCATCCGTTACCCGGATGCCCTTCCAGGTAAACAGAAACGTGGGATCAAAGCCCTGCTGCAGCAGCGTGTCTTCCTCTCTCATCATGCACCTCCGCGCTCTGTCCTTCACATTGTGTTCATGACAATATCTTACATGAAACAAACAAGAAAGTACATTCCTTTTTCTATTATTTTCGCTAAAATAATTTTTGCTGTTGATCCCCGGGGCAGTCCTGCGCCGGGAAAAAATGCTGTTTTTTCAGGAAAGACGAGGAAATCTTATGACCCCCATGCGATGGTTCTGGAGTTTTTTACGAAAATACCGTTTCGCGATCCTCGGCGGGCTGGTGCTGACCACCTTCATCTCCGCCATGTCCGTGATCAACCCCTATGTCTCGGGGCGGATCGTAGACGACGTGATCCAGGGCGGGAACCTTTCCCTGCTGCCGATGCTGATCGCGATCCTTTTGACCGTTACGGCGGTGCGCGGCGTGTCCCGCTACTTTTACCAGCTCATCTTTGAAACCTGCTCCCAGGGCGTCCTGTACGATATGCGGGACGCGGTGTACCGTAAGCTGCTGCTGGAGGATTTCGCCTTTTATAATAAGAAAAAAACCGGCGACCTAATGAGCCGTCAGACCGGCGACATGGACGCCATCCGCCATTTCGTGGCGCTGATCATCTATACGGTCTACGAAAACTCCCTGCAGTTTTGTTTCGCCCTGTTCATGATCTTCACCGTGGATGTGCGGCTGGCGCTGTGCATGCTTCTGGTGCTGCCCTTTACCGCCCTCAACACGCTCCTGCAGTCCAAGGAGGTGCGTCCCACTTTCCAGCGGATCCGGGAACGCTTTTCTTCCCTCAACGCCTTCGTCCAGGAAAACATCAGCGGCAACCGGGTGGTAAAAGCCTTCGCCAAGGAAGATTTTGAGATCGAGAAGTTCAACCGGGAAAACGACGCCTACCTGGAGGCCCAGCTCGCCTCCTCCCGCGTCTGGATGAAGCATCTGCCTGTCTTTGAGCTGTTTTCCCATATGCTCAACGTGATCCTGATGCTCTACGGCGGCTGGATGGTCATTCAGGGCGACATCACCCTGGGCAGCCTGGTGACGGTCAACGGTTATCTGTGGATGCTCAACACGCCCCTGCGCATGGTGGGATGGTGGATCAACGATATCCATCGGTTTACCACCTCGGTGGAAAAAATTTACGCCACCTACACGGAGGAACCCCATATCAAAATGCCCTCCGTCCCGGTGGACCGCAAATATTTCGAGGGGAATGTAGAGTTTAAAAACGTATCCTACACCGCCGACGACGAGGTTATCGTAAAAAATATCAGCTTTGCGGCCAAAAAGGGACAGACCATCGGCATCCTGGGCTCCACCGGCGCGGGCAAATCCACGGTGATGAACCTGCTGTGCCGCTTTGTGGACGCCACGGACGGCGAAGTGCTGGTGGACGGCATCAACGTCAAGGACTTAAACCTCTACGAGCTGCGGGACAACATCGGCATGGCCATGCAGGATATCTTCCTGTTTTCCGATACCATCGAAGGCAATATCGCCTACGGCCGTCCCGACTGCTCTTTTGAAGAGATCAAACAGGCGGCCATCATGGCCGACGCCAACCATTTCATCCAGAAGCTTCCCGACGGCTACGATACCATCGTGGGCGAACGGGGCGTCGGGCTGTCCGGCGGTCAGAAACAGCGGATCTCCCTGGCCCGGGCGCTTTTGAAAAAGCCCTCCATCCTGATCCTGGACGACACCACCTCCGCCGTCGATATGGAAACGGAAAGCTACATACAGGAGCAGCTAAAGAAGCTGGGAGGCCGATGCACCACCTTTGTCATCGCCTACCGCATTTCCTCCATCAAGGACGCGGATCTGATCCTGGTCATGGACGGCGGCCGGATCGTGGAGCGGGGTACCCACCAGGAGCTTATGCAAAAGGGCGGCTATTATGCCAGCGCCTTTTATCACCAGTACGGGGAGATCCCCAAAGACATTCAGACCGGCGCCTGGCAGGCGTCCGCGGCCGGAAAGGAGTGAGGCAGCCATGGCAAGGAACAAATACGACGTAGACGAAATCCTGGAAGAAAAGTTCGACTATAACCAGCTCAAACGGCTGTTGGCTTATCTGAAGCCCTACCGGAAACGGTTCTTAAGCGTGGCCTTCATGATGCTCTCCGCCTCCGCCGGCATCATGCTCATCCCGATCTTTTTCAAGGAGATCATGGATACCTGCATCCCGGCCAAAGATATGAAAGGGATCCTGTTTTACAGCGGTCTGACGTTTTTGGCAGCTTTTTATTCCGCCGTCAGCCTGCGCTATAAGATCCACCACACCAATCTCATCGGCCAGCAGATCATCCACGATCTGCGCAGCGATATCTTTACCCACCTGCAGGAGCTTCCTTTCTCCTACTATGACGACAGGCCCCACGGCAAGATCCAGGTCCGCGTGGTCAATTACGTCAACAGCTTAAGCGACCTGCTTTCCAACGGCATTTTAAATACCATCACCGACCTGTGTAACCTGATCTTCATTCTGCTGTTCATGCTGCTGATCGACGTGAAGCTCACGCTGGTCTGCCTCTGCGGGCTGCCCGTGCTGGCGGCGGTGGTGGTTTTTATCAAAAGGAGACAGCGCCGTGCCTGGCAGATCCAGAGCAATAAGCAGTCCAACTTAAACGCCTATATTGCGGAAAGCATCAACGGCATCCGGGTCACCCAGTCTTTTGTGCGGGAGAAAAAGAACAACGATATTTTCAACGAATTAAGCCAAAGCTTTCGGAAAGCCTGGATGAAAGCCGTCATGTTCAACTTCATTATGGCTCCCAGCGTGGATATCATTTCCGCCATCACGACGGCGGCCATCTATATCCTGGGCATCCGCTGGATGCTGGCCCCGGATTCTTCGCTGACCGTGGGGACGCTGATCGCCTTTACCGCCTATATCAGCCGTTTCTGGGCCCCCATCAACACCCTGGCCGGTTTTTACAACAGCCTGCTGACGGCCATCTCCTATCTGGAGCGTATTTTCGAGACGATCGACGAACCGGTGCTGGTAAAGGATGCGCCGGGGGCAGCCGAAATGCCGCCCATCAAGGGAGACGTTTCCTTTGAACACGTCTCCTTTGGCTACGAGGCCGGCCTGCCGGTGCTTCAGGACGTGAGCTTCCACGCCAGACAGGGCCAGACCTTCGCGGTGGTGGGCCCCACTGGGGCGGGCAAGACCACCCTGGTGAACCTCTTAAGCCGCTTTTACAACGTGGATTCCGGGAAGATCCTGGTGGACGGCATCGATATCGAGAGCGTCACCATCCGCTCCCTGCGCCGCCAGATGGGCGTCATGATGCAGGACAGCTTCATCTTCGCCGGCACCATCATGGACAATATCCGCTACGGCAATTTCACCGCCACCGACGGAGAGGTCATCCGGGCGGCCAAGACCGTCTGCGCCCATGATTTTATCATGGAAATGGAAAACGGCTATCAGACCCAGGTCAACGAACGGGGCAGCCGGCTCTCCCAGGGCCAGCGCCAGCTCATCTCCTTCGCCCGGGCCCTGCTGGCCGATCCCGCCATCCTGATCCTGGACGAAGCTACCTCCAGCATCGACACGGAAACGGAGATCGTGCTGCAAAAGGGGCTGGCGGAGCTTTTAAAGGGCCGCACCTCCTTTATCATCGCCCACCGCCTCTCCACCATCCGCAACGCGGACTGCATCATGTATGTGGATCACGGCGGTATCGTGGAGCGGGGCACCCATGAGGAGCTGCTGGCCCAGAAAGGCGAATATTACCATCTGTATATGTCCCAGTACGCTTTCCTGTAAAGGTGCCCCGGCAGCGGCAGACACTTTTCTCTGTATCCCGGTTGACAGATCTGAGGGAATGTGCTAAGATGCCTTTCGGACTGTTCACAATGTAAACTTTGTGGAACGGTTCCCACCACACAGGAAAGGAAGCGTATTTTCATGAACGAGGAACTGCTCAACGCCTGGCTGCGCCTTTCCGGCGCGATCAACCTGGATCAGTTCGTTTCCGATACCACTTACAACGAGGCGGTGATCTGCAATCTGCTGTACCGGAATTATAAGCTGGGGGCAGAGGCGCTGACCGCTACGGATCTGTGCGCCAAAACCGGCATGCTCAAGTCCCAGATGAACCGGACGCTGAATGAAATGGAGCAAAAGCACCTGATCCTGAAAAAGCGTTCTTCCCAGGACAGGCGGCAGGTATTCATCGCCCTTGATATGTCCCGGATCGAGATCTATGAAAAACAGCATGCCAGGATCCTGACCCTGATCGACCGGATGCTGGAACGGGTAGGCCGGGAGAAAGGGGAGGATATTTTGAAGCTGTTTCACGAGATCGCCGATACGGCGGAAGAAGTGCTGGGGGAAGGGACGGGAAAAAGCGCATGATCAAAATACTGGTAGATTCTTCCTCCGACTATTCCCCGGAAGAGATCCGGCAAAAAGGCTATCTGTTCGTCCCCGTCACCATTTCCATCGGCGAAAACAGCTATGTGGACGGCGTAGATCTGGAACGGAACGCTTTTTTTGAACTGCTCATCCACGGAGCGGATTTTCCCAAAACGGCCCAGCCCTCGCCCCAGGCCTTTCTGGAACATTTTCAAAAGATCAAAAGGGACGGCGACGAGGTGATCTGCATCCTTTTGTCCTCCGAGCTGTCCGGCACCTGCCAGAGCGCCCTGCTGGCCAAAAACATGGTGGAGTACGATGGCATACACATCGTGGATTCCCTTTCCGCCACTTTCTGCATCAAGATCCTGGCCGATCACGCCGCTTCCCTGATCCGACAGGGGTTTGGCGCCGCCCGGATCGTGGCCGAACTCGAACGGCTGAAATCCCGCGTCAAGGTCGTCGCCGCCTTAAACACGCTGGAATATCTGCAAAAGGGCGGCCGCATCGGCAAAGCGACGGCAGCCATCGGCGAAATGGCCAATATCAAGCCGGTCATCACCGTCACAAAGGAGGGCGGGATCGGCGTCCTGGGCAAATGCATCGGCAAAAACAAGGCCATCAGCTTTATTGTCAAACATCTGGAGGAGCTTTCCCCGGATACGGCCTTCCCCGTCTATTCCATCTTCTCCTATGGCACGGACAACTGCGAAAAATTCGAGGAAAAGCTGGCCGAAAAAAATATCCCTATCACCCAGCGGCTCCAGATCGGCGCCACCATCGGCTCCCACATCGGCCCGGAGGCTTTCGGACTGATCTTCGTAGAAAAATAAACAAGAGCAGCGCTAACGGCTTTCCTGCCCGCGCTGCTCCCACTTTTTTTAAAAAAATCCCTGTCGTCAATTTCCTTGAAATCTCTGTGAACTTCCTTTATCTGCCGCCCATGGCCGCGTCCAGGTCCGCCTGTACCTTCTTGAGATCCTGGCGGATCGACAGCTTCTGCGGGCACTGCGCCTCGCACCTGCCGCACTCCACACAGTTCTTCGCCTTTTCTCCCTCTTTCAGTTCCACTTCCCAGCCGCGCTTTACATGGTCATAGGTACCGTACATATGATAACGGTTCCAGATCGCAAAATTGCGCGGGATATCTACGCCCATAGGACAGGGCATACAGTACCGGCAGCCGGTGCAGCCGTTCTGCACGCGCCCTCTCAGCACGTCCACGATTCCTTCCAAAGCGGCGTTCTCTTCCTCGTTCAGCGGTTTGAAATGGCTGAAAGTCTTCAGATTGTCCTCTACCTGCTCCTCGGCGGACATGCCGCTCAAAACCACCTTCACGTTGGAATGGCTGCCCACCCAGCGAAGCGCCCAGGACGCGACGCTCGCATCAGGATCCATCTGATGAAACCGCGCGTTGATATCCTCGGAAAAATTCGCCAGGCTGCCGCCCTTGATGGGTTCCATGACCACCATCGGGATGCCCAGTTCCTCTGTCAGCGCATAGCCGCGATCGCCGGCCTGCTCGTTACGATCCATATAATTGTACTGGATCTGGCAGAAATCCCAGGCGTGGCCCCGGATTACCTCCTCAAACACAGTGTAATCGTCGTGGAAAGAAAAGCCCAGATACCGGATCTTTCCCTGTGCTTTCAGCCCTTCGCAAAATTCTACCAGCCCCAGTTCCTGCACCTTTTCCCAACGGTCCCTTCCCACGGCGTGGAGCAGATAAAAATCGATATGGTTCGTGCGCAGCTTCTGCAGTTGCTCGTCAAAGATCCGTTTCGCATCCTCCAGGGAATTGACCGCCCAGAGCGGCATTTTCGTCGCCAGGTAGAAAGAATCCCTGTCGTATTTCTCCAAAACCTTTCCCACGAAAAGCTCGCTCTCGCCGCCGTGATAAGGATACGCCGTATCTATGTAGTTGACGCCGGCGGCGATGGCCCTGTCCATCATCGCCTCGGCCCGTTTCTCATCGATCCTGCCCTCCGGCGTGACCGGAAAACGCATACACCCAAACCCCAGAAGCGACGTCTCGATCCCCAGTCTTTCCCATTTTCTCTTTTCCATCATAACCTCCCTTTTCATAATCCCCCCTGGCAACAACTGCCGATTCCTACGCCCTTTATTATACCTTTTTTCGCGCCTGCTGACAATCGAAAGATGAAAGGAAATATCCATTCCTGCTATATATTTTTCTCGGTTTTTTGGTGTCCGATCTTCGTAATGCCTATTTACAAACACACATTATTTATATATAATATAATGTGTAGTTGTCGAAAGGGGCAGTGTTTATGACAAACAGAGAAAAAATGAAAAATCTGCTGACCGCATCAGACGACGGGACGATAACAGCAAAACAGGTGACGGCAACGGGAATCCACCGGGGCATGCTCACAGAATTTACGCAGACAGGACAGCTCACCAGATATGGGCGCGGACTTTATATTAAAAGCGACGCATGGGAAGACGACCTGTATCTTCTGCAGCTAAAATACGGCAGAGGCGTATATTCCCACGATACGGCGCTTTATCTTCTCGGCTACTCTGATCGTACTCCGTCACAATACACAATGACGTTTCCAAAAGGATATAATGCGCCGTCTCTGAAACGGGAAAATCTGAACGTCAAACGTGCCTTACCGGAAATCTACGCGTTGGGAATCGTTGAAATCCGTTCGCCATCCGACAATCCGATCCGCGTTTATGATCTTGAAAGGACGCTCTGCGATATTGTACGCGGCAGCGGCAGCGATATTCAGATTATAAACGCCGCTATGAAACGCTATGCGGCAGACCGGAACAGAGACATTCACAAGCTTATGCAGTATGCCGACAGGCTGCGGGTCAAAGCAAAGATCGCCCAGTACATGGAGGTACTTTTATGATTACCAAAAACCCGATGCAATTAAAAGCGTTTATTAAAAAAATGGCTGCACAAAAGCACATCTCCGCACAGCTTGTCATGCAAAACTATATGCTGGAAAGGCTGCTGGAACGGATCTCGTTGTCGCAATACAAGTATAATTTCATTCTGAAAGGCGGATTCCTCATTTCGGCTATTGTTGGTCTTGACACGCGGGCAACAATGGATTTGGACACATCAATTAAAGGCTTTACACTGACGCACGAGAAGATTCGGGAAATTTTTTCGCAAATATGCGCTGTTCCCGTAGACGATGATGTGTGTTTCGAGCTTGGGGATATTTCAGATATCCGGGAGGGCGACGACTATCCGGGTATCCGTGTCTGTCTGAAAGCGAACTACGCGCCGATCAGTGTTCCTCTTACTGTTGATGTCACTACAGGCGATGCAATCACACCGCGAGAGGTGGAATACACGTTCTCGCTGCTGTTTGACGACCGAACGATCAGCGTACTTGCCTATAATCTTGAAACTGTTTTGGCAGAAAAAATTGAAACCGTACTGTCCCGCAGCGTTACGAATACCCGTCCGAGAGACTTTTACGATATACAAATCCTTTACGTTCTTCGCGGCACAGAATATAATCCTGCGACACTAAAGCAGGCGCTTGAACGGACAACAGAAAAGCGCGGGAGCCGTAAAATTATGGAACATTACGGGGAAATTCTCGACGAGATACAAAAAAGCAGTCAGCTTCAGGGTTTTTGGCAAAAATATCAAAAAAACTTTGAATATGCGCATGACATTTCCTTTGATGACGTCTGCCATTCCATTCGGGCGATAATGGACCGTATGATGGGCTAAATAGCTTGAAAATACAGAAAGCGAAGCACAAATAGGAAAACAGATAAAACAGAACTTTTTTTACGGGCTTTTCCTATTCGCCCTTCGCGGGATGATCCTGCCCGCAGTCGGCGCCGAGGCCATCACCTGGGCCACGCCCATCGCGGACTGCGGGGCCATGTTGGTCGGGATCACTCTTTGATCAGGCAAAACCGGTCAAACCGCAGTCCGCAGCACCGGCTTTCGATCCGCAATTCATGCTCCCCCGCTTTCAGTTCGATCCGGGCCGCCGGCACCCACCGCCAGACCTGTTCCGCTTCATAGCGCCACAGGCAGCCCCCGCCGTACAGTCTGTCCGGCGGCACCGAAACACCGTCCAGGGCCAGCCCGTAATAGCTGTTCTCTTTCCCGTTGAATTTCGTCAGCATCCAGAACGTATAGTTACCGCCCGTGACGCAGAAACGATAGCACAGGGCGGCGTTTTTTTGCCCAACCGCCTCCTGTCCGGCCGTCCCTTGTCCAACCGCCTCCTGTCCGGCCGCCTCCGCAACCGATCCCTTCTCCCCGAGAAATTCCAGCAGCTCTTTTCCGGGCACATACAGGGCGATCCCGCTCTGGGCATAGGATTCGCTCTGACAGTGCCGCCAGTTTTGGCCCTCCGTCCGGGCATAATCGCTCTGGGCCAGGGCTGTGGCGGCGTCGATGAGAAGTTTCCCCGACGCCTCTTCAAAGATCCTTCTGCCCCGCTCCCAATAGCGCTTTGCCTCTATCGGCCCTTCCTCCCGATTTTTTGGCAGGATAGCGGCAGTCAGTCCCAGATCGTCCTTCTCCCTTTCCGGCCGGGCACAATAGAGGGGCCGGGCCGTCCGTTCAAAACAGCCGTAAAACGTCCGGCACCAACTGCCGACGTCGAACTCTTTCGGAAGAGGCTGTCTCCCCCAAAGCCCCGCCAGATCGTTCTTTTGATAAGGGGCGGTATAGATCAGAATACGGGAAAAAGCGAAGTAGCTGTCCACAGCGTAGAGCTGCAGGACGTGATACCCCGCCGCCAGAAAAGGCAGTTCCCACCAAAGCCGGTCTACGTTGTGCAGCACATTCTCCCGCCAGTTTCCTTTCCATTCGTCGTTGGAAAAGGATTCCAAAATCCGCACCGGCCCTCCGTCCAGCGCTGCGCCGATGCGCAGGCGGCCCGTAGAATTCAGCGAGGGGAATCGCTGTAGCTCCAGCAAAAATGAGCCGCCTTTTTTTACCCAAAAAGGATATGTCAACGGCTGAGAAGCTTGTGCGCAGCCTTTTTTGGCCTCCACCAGATTGCCCGTTCCCCTGCCCAGCCGCTGGATCACCTTGAAAGCCGGAGAGGTTGCGCGATCCGCTTCCAATACCACCAGCCCGTCTTCCTCCCGGACGACCCCTTCGGTTTCCTTTGAATCCGCATCCTCCCAGGCTTCGATCCGCACCGGCACCCGAACGACATTTCCCGTCTTTTGCTCTCGTATCAAAATCTGGCCTTTCCGTCCTTCCAGGCCTTGGATCGCCGCCACAGAAAAGCACAGCCGCTTTTCCGTCCGAAGGCTTCCCCGCAGACAGACCGTTTCTTCCGCCTTCGTTACCGCGTCCGATCCCATCCGCTCCGCTTCCACGGCCGGGCCGTCCGAAGCCTCCTGCTCCGTCGTCAGGGTCAGCCACCCCGGAAAGCGTACTTCATATTCCAGCAGCCCGTCCCCGGTGTTTCCGATCTCGATCCATTTCTCCCCGGGATGAGAAAAGATCAGCTCCGTCCCGCCGTTCCAAACGTCCACCCGAAGTTCTGTCGTCCGGCCCACAGCCTGAGAAAGCTCTCCCGTCTGCAGCAGCGGCGGCGTACAGACGGACAACATGGCCGTCCGCGGCAGCGGCAGCGTACAGACGGGCAGCATGGCCGTCCGCGGCAACGGCGGCGTGCAGACGGGCAGCATGGCTGTCCGCGGCGGCGGAAACCCTTCGGGATCCAAAATGCCGTCCCATTTCCCTCCGCTCATGATCCGGTTATAATAGCGCAGCATGGCCGTCCGGGCGTCCTCAAACTGCCGGTACTTCCTGACATAATGTGCCGCCGCCTGATTTTTCTTCTCTGCAAAGCACAGCGTACTCCTATCAGCGTAATAGTATTGCAGACTGGTAAAATAAGCCGCATGCAGGCGCATCAGCACCAGTTGGAAAAAAGCGTCCCGCTCTGCTTCGGGAAGCCGCTCATACAGCGCGTTGCCCTGGGCGAACATCTCCTCCAGCCGGTGAACCCGCCCTGCTGCCTCGTCGCCGTAGGCAGTCTGGGAAAAGGCGCCGTTATCCATATTTTCCACCTTGCGCACATTGACAAGCTGGGAAAAGCGGTTTAGGAGGCTGGCCGTCTGCGCGCCGATGCCGCCGGAAAAATTCCGGTCGATCCAATCCGCCACATAGGCGTCCACGTCCGCCGTCAGTTCTTCTTCCTTTCCAATCTCCCAGGCCAGCCGCAGGAAAAATTCGATCTCCATCTCCAGCGGTTTGAGAGCGCCGCAGTTTAACACCCAAAGCTTACGGATTCCTTCCGCGTAAGCCTTGCGCAGCTCGTTTCCCGTATGCGCCAGCGGAATGGAACAAAAGAACACATAGGACATGCTGGGCGGCGCCCAGTAGGAATTGTGATAATAAATGCCGTTCCCGCCCCTGCGCCCCTTTTCCTTTTCGGAAGGATAACGGCGGATATAGCCGTAGTTGTCGTTGGCCCAGACCAACGTGATATCCTCCGGCACGGCAAGTCCGGCATCGTAAAGCTCCAACACTTCCTTATAGGGAATAAAGGTCATCATCGTCTCATGTCCCAGCGTCCGGTCAAGAATGGCCCGCTGATCCCGGATGATGCGTTCCAGAAGCCGGATCTTCTCCTGCCTGCGACTTTCCTCCGGCAGTCCCGCCAGAGCGTCCGTCTCAAAGCCGGAATCGTGGATGCCCCGCATCCCCAGCGTATAACACACCTCGAAATCCCGGTTCTGCTCCACGCTCTCCTGCCAGTATTCCTGTAAGATCTCCCGGTTGCGGCCTTCCAGGGAATAGTCATAGGCAGCGCCCTCATAGCCCTTCTTTTCCAGCCAGGGCCGCCACTCCCGGTTATTGGAGCGCATCAGCATATCGCAGTGGGAAGTGCCCACAACGATGCCCATCCGATGGGCCAGGGCGCCGTTTTGCGGATCGGCGTTAAAGGAATTGACGTGCATGGCGGGCCAGATATAGTTGCCCCCAAGCCGCAGCAAAAGCTCAAACACCTTTTCATAAGTGCGCAGGCCGATGGTTTTTTCTCCCATATGGGCTTTCACCCAACGATCCAGCTCCTCTTCGTCATTGATAAAAATGCCCCGGTATTCCACGGAAGGATACTCTGCCTTTTCATACCCCTCCGGCAGACAAAACGACCGCTTTTCCTTCACCGGCACGTCCGCCCAGAAATACCAGGGGGAAACCCCTATCTGTCGGCACAGGTCGTAAATCCCGTAGACCGTGCCCCGCCGGTCTGTTCCGACGATGTGCAACTGCCCGTCCCGCACGCGCAGCAGGTAGGCTTCCTTCCGGTAGAGGCCTTTGTCCGTCCGCAACCTGTCCGTATCCGTCAGAGCGGCCGCCGTATCCGCAGACAAGCCCTCTGCCTCCGTGCCTGCAGCGGCCCCGGCGCGATCTATCGTGCCGACAAGAATAACCGGCGTATTTTCCTCCGCCGGTTCCCCTGCCGCTTTCCCGTCTGTCTGGCTTCCTGGCGCAGCGCGCCGGATCTCCAGTTTTCCAAAAACCTTCTGCAGATCCGCCTCCAGATTGGAAAGCGCGATCTGCACCGCTTCCGATTCTCTTTCGCTGACTGCGATGGTCAGCGCCTGTCCTCTTTTGATCTGAAAATCCATAAATGTCCTGCTCCTGTGAAACAAAAATCTGCCGCAGCCTTTTCCTCATTTTCAGGACAGCGGTTCCACAAACATACCGTCCCGGCTGCGGGCGAAATGCAAATGCGCGCCCGTACTCTTCCCGGTACTCCCTACTGTGGCGATAACGCTGCCCTGTTCCACCTGCTGTCCCTCTTCGGCCAGGATCTCTTTACAATGCGCATAGTAGGTATAGCTGCCGTCCGCATGCCGCAGGATGATATAATATCCGCTGTCTGCGTCAAAGCCCGTCCGGTACACGCTTCCCTCTGCGGACGCCATAACCTGCGTTCCTTCCGGGGCCGCGTAATCTATCCCGCTGTGGAGAAGCTTCTTTTGGGTAACAGGATGGACGCGCACGCCGAAATCATCGGAGATCCGCGCATCCGCCACCGGGACAAGCCAGGATATCTCTGTCTCCCCGGTTCCGGCAGATTCCTCCTGCACCAACAGGGCCGCATCAGCATCCAGCAGATCTGCGCCATATCGGGCCGGATCTGTGATTTCCTGCTGGACGGGTTTTGCCGCCTCCGGCCCTTCTTCGGATCGCGCCTCAGGCTGCGTCTCCGACTGCACTTCCGATTCCATTTCCGGCTGTACTTTCGATTCCGATCCTGTTTCCGGCTGCACTTTCGATTCCGATCCTGTTTCCGACTGCATTTCTTTCGGGCCGTCAGACCGCAGACGGCTCCCCCAGCTCGCCTCCGCGCCGGAGCTTACCAACAAAATACCGACCAACGCCACCAGTCCTCCTGCAGCGATCAACGCCCGTCTGCGCGGCTTTTTCCATTTTACGGCGTTTCGGATCCGCTCCTTTACGCCCTTTTCCCCAAAGGCTACGGGAGTATACGCTAAGCCGGAACAGTTTTGCGAGATCAGAAGAAGGGTTCTGGCATAGGCTTTCCGGCTGCCTTCTCCCATCTTTTTCAGCACCGCCTCATCGCAGGAAACCTCCATATCCCGTTCCATCAGGAAATAGGACAGCCAGACCAGGGGATGGAACCAGTAGAGGCTGACCAGCCCCCAGGACAGCATTTTCACCAGCATATCCCGGCGCCGGATGTGTACCCGCTCATGCTCGCAGATCAGTTCCCGGGCGGCGTCCTCCAACCCTTCCGGAAGATAGATCACAGGATGCAGGATCCCCGCCGTAAAGGGGGATTGGATCTGTTCCGAAAAAAAGACGGGGATGCCCGTCTCCCCTTTAGGCCTGCTTTCCGCCCCCGTTCTGTAGGGGGCAGACCGCAGTACCGTCCTGTCCAGCCTTCGTAAAAAAAGCGTATAGGTGCCGATCCCCCAGGACAAGACCAGCAGGGCGCCGCAAAGCCACAGGATGCCGCAAAGGTTAACGATCCAGTCTGCCGATGCTTCCCCAGATCCCGCCTTTTCCTGTCCGGCTGCGGCGGCCGCATTTTGGGCATCGGACCCATCCGATCCATCAACGGCCAATCCTCCGATCTGCAGCCCATCCGCCGGATCAACTCCAACAAACCCTTGCTCCCCGCTCCAGGCCTTTGTCATATGATAGGCGTCCATGCCGTCCGAAAAAAGCCCGAACCCCAGATCGGGCAAAACCGGGCAGACCAGCCGGATCATCACCGCCATCCAGAGGACATAGGAAAAGATCCTGGGGAACCGCCGCAGCACAAGCCGGAGCAAAAGGACCGCCAGGATCGTGCCGGTGGCCGTCGCCGCCATTCCGCCCAAAAACAAAACACATTTTCCCAACATCGCACATTCTCCTTCCAGGACGCCTTTACTCTTCCGAGTATTCGTCGATGAACCGTCTCATCTCTTCCGCTTCCTTAGCCGTCAGCCTCCTGCCGTTATAAAAAGCGGTCAGAAAGTTCGGCAGGGATCCGGAAAACACATCCTCCACATAACGTCGGCTCTGCAGGCCGTAAAAGGCCGCCTTCTCCATCTTTACCGTTACCGTGGCGTTCTCGTTCTGAAAGATCCCTTTCTGGCAAAGCTTCTTTAACACCGTGTAGGTGGTGGACTTTTTCCAGTTCAGCCTTTTCTCACAGAGCTTCACCAGCTCCGAAGAAGGGATCGGCGCGTTCTCCCAGATGATATCCGCGAATTTTTTTTCAATGTCCGCGAGCTTGTAATCTCCCATGAGTTTTTTCCTCCGTCCGATTTGGTCTATAGATAATAGACCTCTTTCCCATAAGTCTACTATGAATAGACCACTCTGTCAAGATGTTTTTTTTATTGCGTCATGCCGGGATTTTTAACTGCACCACGTCGGGAGAAAAGCGATCAGTGCAGGAAAAGACGGATCATTTTATCATAGATTTTCCGATAGGGTTGATAACGCATAGGCAGATCCAGCCAGAGCTTTTTGTCCACAATGCTCTTTTTATGGGAAAAGGTCAGAAACCCTTCTTTCCCATGGTAAGCGCCCATGCCGCTTTCCCCGACCCCGCCGAAGCCCATGCCGCTGGTGGCGAGATGAATGATCGTATCGTTGATACAGCCGCCGCCGAAGCTGCACCGGGACATGACCGTTTTCGCATGAAGGCGGCTTTTTGTAAAAAGATAGAGCGCCAGCGGGTGCGCCATGGAATTGATCTTTTCGACGGCTTCCTCCAGGGAAGGATAGGTCAGCACCGGAAGCAGGGGGCCGAAAATCTCCTCCTGCATCACAGCGTCCTCAAAGGTCACATTTTTCATCACAGTGGGAGCAATGCGCAGTTCTTCCTTTCGCGTCTGCCCGCCGCACACCAGCTTCTCAGGGCAGATCAGGCGGCAGATCCTCTCGAAATGCTTTTCATTGATGATCTTCCCATAATCCGGATTTTCCAAAGGCGCTGCCCCGAACTGCCTGACGATCTGCTTTTGGATCTCTTCCAGCAGCGCGTCCTGCACTTTCGCATCGCAGTAAACATAATCGGGGGCTACGCAGGTCTGGCCGCAGTTTAAAAACTTTCCAAAGACGATGCGCCGTGCCGCCAGCTTCAGATCGGCAGTTTCGTCCACAATACAGGGACTTTTCCCGCCCAGTTCCAGCGTCACCGGTGTCAGATGCTCTGACGCACGCGTCATAACTTCCTTTCCCACCGCCTGACTGCCGGTAAAGAAAATATAATCGAAGCGTTCCTGCAGCAGACAGGTATTTTCCGCCCGGCCTCCGGTCACAACCGCCACATAGTTTTCCGGGAAACATTCCTCCAGGATCTGCAATACGATCCGTCCAGTATGGGGCGAATAAGCGCTGGGTTTGACCACCGCCGTATTGCCCGCCGCCAGCGCGTCCACCAGCGGTTCCATCGTCAAAAGAAAGGGATAGTTCCAGGGGCTCATGATCAGCACGACCCCATACGGGGAAAGCTTTACAAAACTGCGAGAGGGAAACTGCGCGAGAGGCGTCGCCACCGTTTTTTCCCTGGCGTAACTTCTCATATGGGACAGCATATGGGAAATCTCGCTCAGCGTCAGCCCTACTTCGCACATGTATCCTTCCGTCCGGCTCTTCCCCAGATCCGCCCGCAGCGCCTCCAGGATCTCTTCCTGTCTTCTTTTGATACAGCCCTGCAGTTTTTTCAGGGCTGCCGCGCGGAACGCCACCGGTAAAGTTTTCCCGGTATAAAAAAACTGCCGCTGGGCATCCGCCAGCCTCCTGATCCTTTCTGCGTCCATCCGTTACGCCTCCCTCTTTCCTTTTACCCTACCGCCGTCCTGAACCAGCAGCATTTCATAAAAAACTTCCAATTGCTTTGCATCCATCAGTACCGGTACCGGGTAGAGGGGATTGGCCTCGTGGGCCGCCTGCCTCGCCAGCTTCGGGATATCCTTTTTTTTCAGCGCAGGAAGCCTGTCCGGTATGTCGAAGCTTTGGTTCAGATCCTCTATCGCGTCGAGGAAGCGGGCGGCCGCTTCCTTTTGGGGCGTATCCTCCCACGCGACCCCCGCCGCCACCGCCAGATCCTTCAGTTTCGAGTCGATACGGGGACCGTAAGCCCTCAGCACCCGGGGCAACAGCATGGCGTTTGCCAGCCCGTGGGGCACGTCGTAAGCGCCGCCCAGCGAATGGGCCACCGCATGAACATATCCCACATAGGATCTGGTAAACGCGCATCCCGCAAAGAACGCCGCCATGAGCATATTTTCCCGTGCCCTGATATCCTGCCCGTTCCTGCAGGCATCATTCAGATTCTGAAAGATCAAAGATACCGCTTTCCGGGCGTCGCGCCTGGTCTCTTTCGTCGTAGAATTGCCAATATAGGCCTCCACCGCGTGGGTCAGGGCGTCCAGCCCTGTGGTAGCGGTGACAAAGGGCGGCAGGCTCAGCGTCACCTCAGGATCCAGCACCGCATACCGGGGAATCAGCGGAAAATCGTTGATCGCATATTTGTGGCGGGTCGCGCTGTCCACGATGACCGCCGCCAGCGTCGTCTCGCTGCCCGTCCCCGCCGTGGTAGGCACCGCGATCAAAAGTGGAAGCGGACGGCGTACCTTTAAAATCCCCTCCATATCCCCCGGTTTCCTGCCGGGCCTGGCAATACAGGCTCCCATCGCCTTGGCGCAGTCCATGCTGGAGCCGCCCCCAAAACCGATGAGGGCGTCGCAGTGACCGCGTCGGTAAAGTTTCAGCGCCTCCTCCACATTTTCCGTTGTGGGGTTGGCCACTGTACCGCTGTAAACGCAGCACGGGATCTTCCGGGCCGCCAGCGCTTCTTCCAGTCCTTTCGTCAGCCCCAGCCGCCGTACTGTGGCGTCCGTTACCAAAAGGACCCGTTTTTTGCCGTTTCTGAGTATAATATCGGGAACCTCCTGCACGCTGTGTAAGATCACCGGCTCCCGATAGGGCAAAACAGGAAGCGCAATTCTCAAAGCGATCTGGAAAACCCTGCAATATACTTTTTGTATCGGATTCATTTGATCCACCTCCCTGGCCGTCCTCTGACGCCCAGAGAGATTATACTTCACTTTGTGAACATTTTCCAGTCTTTTATTTCACATTATGAACTTTTTTTGGAAATCCATTCCCAACCGTCAGCCAAGCGCGCCTCCTCAATCCTGCCGTACCAGGCAAAGCCTCCGCACCAGGCCGTACATAGGCGGCGCCGTAATACGGACACCCACCTCCAGTTCTCCGTCCTGACAGGAAATATCCCCGATCTCATAGCGGACCCAGGCATGCTCGACCGGATGCACCGCCGCCTCCCGGCGTACATCGCCCTCTGCGAAGAGCCGGACATCCACTCCCGTCGTATCCGTTCCCTTAAATTCCGCCGACAGCCGATAGATGCCCGACGCAGGAACCGTCACGCGCTGACTCATACAGAACGTAAAGTTCTTCGGCGATTCCACCCGCAGCGCATTGCTGGGCGGCGCCGGGAAGGGATCGACAAATTCAGGATAGATCTGCGCCACTACGGCCGGATCCGAAAGGTTTACTTCCCACTGGGAAAGCCCCGCTTCCAGCTTCGCGTCCTTAAGCAGATTTTCCCCCTTCTGTCCTCCCTCGGACGCGGCTGCGGCGTCCTCCCGGCCACCGA
Source organism: uncultured Eisenbergiella sp. (assembly GCA_947598825.1). Classification (GTDB taxonomy): domain Bacteria; phylum Bacillota; class Clostridia; order Lachnospirales; family Lachnospiraceae; genus Gallintestinimicrobium. Next base: position 59,629 of record CANQFM010000013.1, read on the forward strand.
CGATATTCTGTTCGGTCTGCGCAATCCTTTCTTCCAATGGATATCCGTCGGCATTTTTGCGCTCAAACAAAAACGCGCGGATTCCCTCCATTACCTGACCATCCTGGTTTAAAAGGCCCATATTTTCCCCCCATCCGCCATGTCCCTCCCGGGGGATGCTCAAAGGCTCCCAGTAATAAATACCCAGCCCCTGGCCGTTGGGCAAAGACGCCATGATCTGCTCTGTCAGTTCAAGCACCCGGTACTGGCCCTCCGGCGTGGCGGGCACGCCTGCGATGCGTTCCTGCACCCTGTCGATAAAGCCATGTTCTCCGATGCGCCAGGCATGGGCGGTTTCCACGATCATTAACGGTTTATGATATTCCTGCAGCAAACGTTCCAGCGTATTCTTCAGATCCCGGAAGGTGCCATGCCAAAACGGGTAGTAGGACAGGCCAATGAGGTCAAAATCCTCCAGGCCGTTTGCAAAAGCGTTCTCAAACCAGTCTTTCAAATAAAAAAAGCGGCCTCCCTGATCCAAATGGATCATGACCTCCGTTTCCCCAGGGCCTGCCGCTGCCCTGGCCCCTCTGATCCCGGCATTGACCAGCCGCACCATACCGGCATAGTTCGGCAGTTCCCCATCCGGAAAAAGCAGTCCGCTGCGGATCTCGTTGCCGATCTGCACCATATCCGGCAGAACACCCTGAGAGCGCATTTTTTCCAACACAGTTTTCGTATAAGAATAGACCGCCTCTTCCAGCATTGCACCGCTCAGCCCTGCCCAGGCCTTCGGCTTATTCTGTTTGGCCGGATCTGCCCAGAAATCCGAATAATGAAAGTCCAGCATCAGGCGCATCCCGTAGGCCTTAACCTGTTTCGCCATTTCGATCGTATGCTCCAGGTCGCAGTAACCGCCCGAGTGCGGCTCGTTGGAGGGCGTGTGCCAGATCCGCAGACGGACCGCGTTGACGCCGTATTTTTTGAGCAATTCAAAGGGTTTTATGTATGTCCCGTCAAAATCCCTTATATACATCCCCCCTGCCAGGACTTCGGGCAGGGAAGAGATATCTACTCCCTTATAAAAATCCAGTCTTTTCATCTTTTCCTCCGTGCCGCAAACGGCACAAAAATAAACCGGCAAACTTCTCTTTTTCTTTATCGGCCCTCCCTGCGCACCGGATCCGTAGACTTGCGCAGCAGGATCTCAAAATCCATCATGACCCGGGATTCATATGCCTGCCCCAGGATATACTGGATCAACTGCTTGCCGATCATATTACCCACCTGAGCGGCCGATACATTGACTGCTGTGACCGCCGGCGTAAAACATCCCAGGTTGGAACTGTTGTATAAAGAAGCGATAGCCACGTCCCGCGGGATCCGATAGCCGTCCGCCTGCAGCCGGGCCATGATCCGGGTGCAGACCACATCGTCCCCGCAGATGATACATTCCACCCGTCTGTTTAAAATGTTGTGGATGAGAGAATCCAACAGTTCCATATTTAAGGAAACCGTATGAAAAAACTGTTTTTCCCGGGAGAGCCCGTTTTTTAAGAGCGCCTTGCAAAAGCCCTCGTACCGGCTCCGGTTCACCTGATAGGAAAGGTCCTCCACCACCAGCGCGAACCGCTGATAGCCCTGCCCGATCAAAAGCGTGGTAAGCTGCTCGGCGGCGCCTTCGTTATCGATGTCCACCTCCAGCACCTCTTCCCGATCGCTCAACCCTGTCAGGCCAACCGGAAAATGGATCCCCGTCAGATACTGCACGGCTTTATCATCCTCCAGGCTCCGGGTCAGGATGATCCCATCCACTTTTTTTTCCTCCACCATGGCGCGGATATTGGAAATATCGTTGGCCGTCGATGTGGTGAGCAGGATATTGAAGTCCATCATGGACGCCGTTTCACACACGCCCAGCAGGCACCCCTGGAAATATGGATTTCCCGTCGTATATACGTCTGCCGGAAGAACCACTCCGATATTCCCGGTATGCACTCTCTCCGGCTTTTTTTCTTCCCTGATCCTGCCGCTCTCCCGGGCAAAGGCGATCACCCTCTCCCTGGTGGCAGAACCGATCCGGCCCTTCCCCGAAAGCGCCCTGGACACCGTACTCTTTGACAGATTCAGTTCTCTTGCGATCTCATCCAGCGTCATTGTTCTTTTCCTTTTTTAAAAAAGGGCCGCTACCCGTTTTGTGTAGCGGCCCCGTTTTTGTCCGTCAGAACACCGGTAATGTGTTCCAAAGTTCTCCGTTTTTGTTTCTTTACTGCCCTTGTTTTTCCGCCGCAAAGGCTTCCGCCTGGGCTTCCATTTCCGCCAGTACGTCGCGGATGCCCGCAGCCTCCAGGGCCGCTTTCAGTTCTTCAATCGTGCCGTCCACATCGTCTACCAGGCCGTTGTTTAACGGTCCCCAGTAATTGCCCAACGCCGCTTCTACAGCCGCATACTGGGTGCTGACCTTGGTGGCGTCGAAGTTGAAGCCGTCCAGCACATGCTCAGGCTTGATGTTATTGTTCCAGGCCTCCTGAAGCTCATCCATCCTGTCGTCCAGAGGGGTCCTGTTCTCGATATACTCGGTTCTCTGGATCTCGCAGTTGGTCCAGCCCCAGTTACAGTTACTGGATACGCCGAAGTTGGACTCATCCAGAACCTTATACTGGTCGTCACCGACCGCTTCCCAATGCTTGCCCTCGATACCCAGCATCGCCAGGTCCTGCACCTCGGGATTGGTATAGAACTCGTTGAGCACCATCATGGCGCGCTCTTTGTTCTTGCTGTTGATGTTGATTGCCACGCCGTTGTTGATGTAGGAATTTACCTTCTTGGGGAATTCCGCCACCGGATCCATGATGGTCGCGTTCCACTCCGGATGCTCCGCATTGGCCTGCTTCGCAAAGTTGCCGCAGCTTCCCAGGTTCCAGATCATGCCGGCGGTCCTGCCGTTCAGGAAACCGGTCTGCCTCTCATCGCTGGAGTTGAGTACGTCACGGGACCACGCGCCGGCGTCCGCCAGCTCCTTCACCTGATGGCAGTAATCCGCGTAGCCGTCCCAATCCAGAACGTACTGCAGTTTCAGATCAGTAGGATCCTGGGTGTGGAAGAGTACCAGCTCACCGGCCTGCGGCGCGCCGCCCGTGGTGGAATAGCCCTTCGCCTGGAAATACTGATACCAGGGGCCGCCCTGGCTGGCGTACATGCCGTC